>NZ_JBWJAQ010000003.1:0-577093 GCF_056387915.1 Streptomyces sp. GLSS-08 | reverse complement strand
GCTGTTCCTGCCGACGATCATGGACCCGGTCTACGGCTACCAGGTCGCCAACGTCGAGGCCTCCATGAGCAGCCCCTCCAGCCTGCTCCACTGGACCCGGCGCATGATCGAGATCCGCAAGCAGAACAAGGCGTTCGGCCTCGGCTCCTACACCGAACTGCCCTCCACCAACCCCGCCGTCATCGCGTTCCTGCGGGAGTACAAGGACGACCTCGTCCTGTGCGTCCACAACTTCTCCCGCTTCGCCCAGCCGACCGAGCTGGACCTGCGGGAATTCGACGGACGGCACCCGGTGGAGCTGATCGGCGGAGTGCGCTTCCCGGCCATCGGCGAGCTGCCGTACCTGCTGACGCTGGCCGGTCACGGCTTCTACTGGTTCCGGCTCCGTGCCCTCTCCTCCCGCGTCATCCGGCGTTCTTGACCGTGTACATCTGAAAGGACGCGTCGCCATGCCGAAGATCGCACTGCAAAGACCGAGCAGCCTCGATCGCGCCCCGCTGCTCAGCTCGCTCGCCGAGCTGCTGCACGCATGGCTGCCGCGGCAGCGCTGGTTCGCGGGGAAGGGCCGGACCATCACGGACCTGACGCTGTTGTCGGTGACGGAGCTGCACCCGGGCTGTCTGCATCTTCTGGTACGGGCCGAGCACGAGGCCCCGCCGGCCGGACGCGGGCCCGTCACCACTCCCCCGCCCGACGACTGCTACCAGCTGCTGCTGGGTGTGCGGGAGTTCCTGCCGCCCAGACTGGCGCCCGCCGTCATCGGCCGTGCCGACGAGGGCCCGCTGGCCGGCCTCATGGTGTACGACGCCCTTCAGGACTCCGAGGCGGCGGGGCTGCTGCTGGAGCGGCTGCGCCACCCGGGAACCGCCGGGCCGCTGCGGTTCGAGCGCGACACCCGGGTTCCGCTGCCCGCCGGGCTCGCCCCGCGCCTGCTCGACACCGAACAGTCCAACTCCTCGCTGGTGTACGGCGACTCCTTCATCCTGAAGGTCTTCCGCCGTATCCAGCCCGGCGTCAATCCGGATCTCGAGGTACCCGCGTCGCTGGCCCGGCAGGGCTGCACGCGGGTACCCGCGCCGGCCGCCTGGTTCCACACCTCGCACCCCGAGCGGGCGACCCTCGGCGTGCTCCAGCCGTACCTGCGCGACGCCACCGACGGCTGGGCGCTGGCGCTCGACACGCTCACCTCGGAGCGGGACTTCACCGAGGAGGCGTACGCGCTGGGCGGGGCCACCGCCGAGGTGCACCTGGCCCTCGCCGAGGCCTTCCCCCTCGACACCCCGAGCCGGCGTCACAACAGGCGGCTGGCGGAGGCGATGACCGAGCGTCTCCACACCACCGCCCGGTCCGTCCCCGCGCTGCTGCCGTACGTGACCGGGCTGCAGAGCGCCTACGACGCGCTCGCGCGGCTCGACAAGGTCCGTCCCGCCCAGCGGATCCACGGCGACCTGCACCTCGGTCAGGTGCTGCGCGCGGGCCGGCGCTGGTTCGTCATCGACTTCGAGGGTGAACCGGCCCGCCCGCTGACCGAGCGCCGACGCGCCCAGTCCCCCGCCCGCGACGTCGCCGGCATGCTGCGGTCCTTCGACTACGCGGCCCGCTCCCGTCACCCGTGGCGCCCGGAGTGGGCGCAGCGCAGCCGCGAGGCCTACTGCGCCGGCTACGCCGCCGAAGCGCGGTGGGACCCCCGGGAGGAGCCGGAGGTGCTGCGCGCGTACGAGACGGACCGAGCCGTCTACGAGGTGCTGTACGAGGCCCGGCACCGGCCCGACTGGCTGCCCGTGCCAATGGCGGCGATCACCCGGCTCGCCGAGACGGCGTTGAATCCGCGCCGGCAGTAGCCCGCCGGCCCACCCCGTCCTTCTCCCTTTCCCTGCCCAAGGAGGCTCCAGAGCCGTGGCACCCCACACCACAGTCGTTCCCGATCCGTCGGCCCCCGCCCCGCCGTCCGGCACGCCGGAACCCGCCCCCATGACCTCCCGGGCGGGACCGCCGCAGTCCGTCCGGGACGCCCGCGGCGTACGGCAGGCCGCCGCGATGGACGCGACGGACCGCGCGCGTCTGCTGTCGGGTGCCCACCACGACCCGCATTCCCTGCTCGGCGCCCACCCGGTCCCGGGCGGTGTCCGGTTCCGCGTCCTGCGGCCCTACGCGCGGACCGTGAGCGTCCGGGTCGACGGGAAGCGAACACCGCTGCACGACGAGGGCGACGGGCTGTTCTCCGGCGTCCTGCCGCTCGACGCCGTCCCCGCCTACACGCTGCTCGTGGCGTACGACGGCGACGAGTCCGAGGTGGCGGATCCGTACCGCTTCCTGCCCGCCCTCGGCGACCTCGACCTGCATCTGATCGCCGAGGGGCGGCACGAGGAGCTGTGGCGGGCGCTCGGCGCCCGGCCGATGGTCCACGACGGCGTCACCGGAACCCGTTTCACGGTGTGGGCGCCCAACGCCCGCGGCGTCAGGGTCTGCGGCGACTTCTGCCACTGGGACGGCACCGCCTACCCGATGCGCTCGCTCGGCTCCACAGGTGTGTGGGAGCTGTTCCTCCCCGGCCTCGGCGCGGGCGCGACGTACAAGTTCGACATCACCCGTCCGGACGGGACGCACACCCTGCGCGCCGACCCGATGGCCCGGCGTGCCGAGGTGCCGCCGGCGACCGCCTCGATCGTGACGGAGTCGTCCTACGAGTGGGGCGACGCGGACTGGATGGCGCACCGGGCGGACGTGCCGCTGCACGAGGCTCCGTTCTCGGTGTACGAGGTCCACCTGGCGTCCTGGCGGCCCGGCCTGACGTACCGCGAGCTGGCCGAGCAGCTGCCCGCCTACGTCGCCGGGCTCGGCTTCACCCACGTCGAGCTGATGCCGGTGGCCGAGCACCCCTTCGGCGGCTCCTGGGGCTACCAGATCACCGGCTTCTACGCGCCGACGTCCCGGCTGGGTGCCCCGGACGACTTCAGGTACCTGGTCGACGCCCTGCACCGGGCCGGGATCGGTGTGCTCATGGACTGGGTGCCGGCGCACTTCCCGCGCGACGACTGGGCGCTGGCCCAGTTCGACGGGACCCCGCTGTACGAGCACGGAGACCCGCACCGCGCCGCCCACCCCGACTGGGGAACGCTGGAGTTCGACTACGGGCGCCGCGAGGTGCGCAACTTCCTGGTCGCCAACGCCGTGTACTGGTGCGAGGAGTTCCACATCGACGGCCTGCGCGTGGACGCCGTCGCCTCCATGCTCTACCTCGACTACTCCCGCGAGCCCGGCCAGTGGACACCCAACGTGTACGGGGGCAACGAGGATCTCCACGCCGTCTCCTTCCTCCAGGAGATGAACGCCACCGTGTACCGGCGCAACCCGGGCGTCGTCACCATCGCCGAGGAGTCGACCGCCTGGAACGGCGTCACCCGCCCGACCTCCGACGGCGGCCTGGGCTTCGGGCTGAAGTGGAACATGGGCTGGATGCACGACTCGCTGGTCTACATCTCCAAGGACCCGGTGCACCGCAAGTACCACCACAACGAGATGACCTTCTCGATGGTGTACGCGTACAGCGAGAACTACGTGCTGCCCGTCTCCCACGACGAAGTCGTCCACGGCAAGCAGGCGCTGGTGGCCAAGATGCCCGGCGACTGGTGGCAGCAGCGCGCCAACGAACGCGCCTATCTGGGTTACATGTGGGCCCACCCCGGCAAGCAACTCCTGTTCATGGGCCAGGAGTTCGCGCAGGGCGGCGAATGGTCCGAGGCGAACGGGCCCGACTGGTGGCTGCTCGACCCCGGCTACGCCGCCGAGCCGGACCATCGCGGTGTCCGGGACCTGGTCCGCGATCTCAACGCCGTCTACCGGGACGCGCCCGCCCTGTGGCAGCGCGACACGGACCCCGCGGGCTTCTCCTGGGTGGTGGGCGACGCGGCCGAGGACAACGTGTTCGCATTCCTCCGCCACGCCGCCGACGGCACGCCGTTGCTCGCCGTCAGCAACTTCTCCCCGGTCGTCCGGCACGACTACCGGCTCGGGGTCCCGGACGCCGTGCCCGCCTGGCACGAGGTCCTCAACACCGACCTCGCCCGCTACGGCGGCAGCGACATCGCGAACCCCGGTCCGCTGAAGCCCGAACCGGAGCCGAGCCACGGCCGTCCCGCCTCGCTGCGCCTGACCCTGCCGCCGCTGACGACGCTCTGGCTGCGGCCGGCCTGACGGGACGGCTCCGGTCACTCGGCGCGCGTCACGCCGCGGGCGGTTTGCCCGCGGTGCCGATCCAGGTGTGGAACAGCGCGCCGAGGTCCTTGCCGGACAGCCGCTCCGCGAGACGGACGAACTGCGCCGTGGTGCCGTGGCCGCCGCGGTGGCCGGTGGCCCAGGCGCGCAGGACGCGGAAGAAGACCGGGTCGCCGACGGCGGTGCGCAGCTTGTGCAGGGCCATGGCCCCGCGGGCGTACACGGGGGTCGCGAAGATGTGCGCGCCGTCGCCGGGGTCGGCGGGCGCGAACTCCCACAGGTCGTCGCCGGCCGGGCGCGCGTACAGGCCGTCGAAGGTCTTCTGCGCGCTGTCGCCGCCGTGCTGCTCGGCGTAGAGCCACTCGGCGTAGGTCGCGAAGCCCTCGTTGAGCCAGATGTCCTTCCAGCTGGTCAGGGAGACGGAGTCGCCGAACCACTGGTGGGCGCTCTCGTGCACGAGGGTGCTCAGGTCCGGCGCGCGGTCGTAGACGGGGCGGGTCTGGGTCTCCAGTGCGTAGCCGACCCGCGGGGCGTGGTCGACGATCGAGCCGGCGGCCCGGAAGGGGTACGGGCCGAACAGCCCGCTCTCCCAGGCGAGCACCGAGGGCAGCTTCTTGAGGACGGGGGCAGCCTCGGCCGCCTCGCGCGGATCCACCGCGTTGTACACCTCGAGCCCGTCCGGGGTGGTGTACCGCTCGACCTCGAACGTGCCCACCGTCGCCGTGGCGAGGTACGCGGCCATCGGCTCGGACTGCCGCCAGCGGAAGGTGGTGCGGCCGTGTGCGGTCCGCTGCCCGAGCAGGACGCCGTTGGACACCGCGGTGCGTCCCTCGGGGACGGTGAGGGTGATGTCGAAGGTGGCCTTGTCCGTGGGGTGGTTGTCGGCCGGGAACCAGGTCATGGCGCCCTGCGGTTCACCGGCCACGAACGCGCCGTCGTCCGTGGGGATCCAGCCGTCGGGGGAGCCGTCCGGATCGGTGACCGGTCCGGGTGTGCCCCCGTAGGTGACGGTGACGCGGAACTCCCGGTGCTTGCGCAGGGGGTGCCGGGGCGTGACCACGAGTTCCTGGCCGTCCCTGCGGAAGGACGCCTTCTCGTGGCCGACCGTGACGCCGGTGACCTTCAGGCCCTTGAGGTCGAGGTCGAAGCGGGTGAGCCGCTGGGTGGCCCGGGCGGTGACGACCGCCTTGCCGTCGAGGTGGCGGCCGGCCGGGTCGTAGCCGAGGGTCAGGGCGTAGTGGCGGACGTCGTAGCCGCCGTTGCCGGCGAGGGGGAAGTACGGGTCCCCCACGCCGGGGGTTCCGCCCGCCCCGGCCGCCGCGGGTGAGGCGGCCGCCAGCAGGGCGGCGACGGCGACGGGGACGACCGCGGCGACGGCTTCCCGGCGAAGGACGGCCGGGCGCCCGGAGGCCTGCTGACGGGGCAGAGTCACGTTCGCTCCAGGGGAGGTGGCGGTGATCAACGCCGCACAGCCTAGGCTCAGGACCGGCCGGAGAAACCCTCGATCAGGTCAAGTTCCTCCGGCGGGGCGCGGGTCCGTCGTGTCCCGCCGGCCTGCGGCCGCTCACATCCAGGGCGGCGGACCTTCGGGGATGAGCTGATGGACGTCGAAGAGGACCGCGGCCTCGACGCCGAGCGCCCGCCCCGCCATGCGGCCCACCCAGGTCAGGAACGGGCCCGGCTCGAAACCCTGGTCGCCCAGTCCCCTGGTGTACTCGGCGTGCGCCGCCAGTGAGGCGATGCCCCGCTCCAGCGGCTCTCCCGTCACGTCCACGCCGTGGGTGGGCTGTTCGGCGCCGGCGACGCACACCATGCGGACGCCGTTCCAGGGCCGCAGTCCCTCGTTCTCCAGCTCCGGGAAGATCCAGCGGTTGCCGGCGTCCCGGGCCGCGTCGAGGGCGGCCAGGCCGACGGCGCGGTGGTCCGCCTGGTTCGTCATGCCGCCGATCATGCGTACGGTGAACGCGCCGGTGACCACGACCTCGGGGCGGTGGCGCCGCAGCGCCCGCACGATGTCCCGTCGCAGGTCCGGTCCGTACTCGACGACACCGTCGCGGTGGTCGAGGAACTCGACCGTGTCGACGCCGACTTCGAGGGCCCCGGCCCGCTCCTCGGCCTCGCGCAACGGCTTCGCCCGGTCCGGGTGCACACCGTCGATGCCGGCTTCGCCGCGCGTCGCGAGGAGATACGCGACCTGTTTGCCCTGGGCCGTCCAGCGGGCGACCGCGCAGGCGGGACCGTACTCCAGGTCGTCGGGGTGCGCCGCCACCGCGAGACACCGCTGCCAGTCCTCGGGCAGTGCGGGCAGGGAAGGGCCGTCCGCGATGCCGTCATCGTCGTGTGTGGGATCCATGACCGAATGATGGCGCTGCGCACCGGTTGTACGGCAGAGGCGCGAGGCGCGGATCCCCGGCGTGCGCGGTCCCGGGGACGGACACCGCTTCGGACCTGGTCAGGACCCACCCGTTCGTGATGGAGTTCCGGCATCCCGGGCGTCCACGGCGCCCGGCAGACGACAGACGACAGAACGGACTTCCGTGAACGGCACTCCGTCGGCCTGGTCCTCTCCCCCGGTCGAAGTCGGGCTCGTCGGTGCGGGTCCCTGGGCGCGGGCCGTACACGCGCGCGTGCTCGCCGCCGGTCCCGAGACGCGGCTGACGGCCGTATGGGCGCGGCGCGCCGAGGCGGCGCGGGAGACCGCCGCGCCGTACGGAGCCGGCGTCGCCGCGAGCTTCGAGGAACTGCTCGACCGCTGCGAGGCGGTGGCCTTCGCCGTGCCCCCGGCCGTGCAGGCGGACCTGGCACCCCGGGCGGCGCGGGCGGGCCGCGCGCTGCTGCTGGAGAAGCCGCTCGGCGACGATCTGCCGTCGGCGCGGCGGCTCGCGGACGCCGTCGAGGAGGCCGGGGTCGTCTCCCAGATCGTGCTGAGCAACCGGTATCACCCGGTGGTGCGGACGTTCCTCGACACCGCTCGCCGGCTCGACGTCCTCGGGGCCCGCTCCTGTCTGGTGCACGGCGCCTTCCTGGGCGGCGACTTCGCGACCTCCTGGCGACTCGAACACGGCGCGCTGCTGGACCTGGGGCCCCACCTGCTGGACCTGCTGGACGCGGCCGTCGGGCCCGTCGTGGACATCCGGGGCACCGGCGACCCGCGCCGCTGGATCGAGCTGACCTGCGAGCACGCGAACGGCGCCGTCAGCCAGGCCTCCCTCTCCGGCTCCGTCAACGTCCCGCAGGGCCTCACCCGCGTCGAACTGTTCAGCGCCCGGCCCCCGCTCGTGTTCGACAGCACCGGGCTCGACGGCGAGCAGGGCTGGCCCGTGCTGCGCCGGGAGTTCGCCACCGCCGTACGCACCGGGGTGCCGGGCGAGCTGGACGTCCGCCGCGGTCTGCGCCTGCAGACCCTGATGGCGCAGGCGCTGGAGCGCTGACCGGCGGCCCCGTTCAGGGGAAAACCGGTGCGGGGCGAGTGGAGTCGGCCCTGACCGGTCGACAACTGAGTTGTGACACTCCCGCGCATCGCCCCCATGCTCGCCACGCCCGGTGTGCTGCCCCCCACCGCACAGGACCCGCGGTGGGCCTACGAGACCAAACAGGACGGCCAGCGCGTGGTGGTCTATCTGCCCGGCGACGGCAGCGTGGTGCTGCGCGCCCGCTCCGGGGAGGACATCACGGCCGCGTACCCCGAACTGCTGCCCCTGGCTGAGGCGCTCGGGAGCACACCGGCGGTCCTGGACGGGGAGATCCTGGTTCTCGACGAGCTGGGGCGGGGCGACTTCCAGCGGCTTCAGGCGCGGATGGGCCTCGCGCACGCCCCGGCCAGGGCGGCTCGCCGGGCGGCCGAGGAGCCCGCCCACCTGATGCTGTTCGACGTGATGCATCTGCGGGAGGACCTGACGAAGCTCACCTACGCGCGCCGGCGCGCCGAGCTGGAGGCGCTCGGTCTCGACGGGCCCGCCTGGTCCACGCCGTCGGCGATCGTCGGGCACGGCGAGGCGGCGCTCCAGCTCACCCGCGACAACGGCCTGGAGGGTCTGGTCTGCAAGCGGCTGGACTCCTTGTACGAGCCCGGAGTGCGCTCCCGCGCCTGGATCAAGATCCGGAACATGCGGATCGCGGACGTCGTCATCGGCGGCTGGTCGCCCGGCCGGGGACGGCTCACCGGGCTGCCCGGCGCCGTGCTCGTGGGACAGCGCGAGGCGGGACGGCTGCGCTACGTCGGCAGCGTGGGCACCGGCTGGAGCGAGGACGAACGACTGGCGCTCGCCAGGCTCCTGGACGCCGCCGGGAGCGCCGGCTGCCCCTTCGACCCGGCGCCGCCCGTGCCGGGAGCGCACTGGGTGCTGCCGATCCTGGTCGGCGAGGTGCGCTACAGCACCCGGACGCGCGCCGGGATGCTGAGGCAGCCTTCGTGGCACCGGCTGCGTCCGGATCTGGCGCCGGAGGACTCCGCGGCCGATCTGCCCTGACGGGGCTGTCCCCGTACGGCCGCCCCTCGGACCTCGCCAAGGCGCAAGGCCGGTGCCGGCTTCGGCTCCTGATGGCCTCAGACCTCGTAGCGGCGCAAGGCCGGTGTCGCGAGGGCCAGGACCAGCGTGCCGGCCACCACCAGCAGCCCGCCGGCCACGACGGCCGTACGCGCACCGAACAGCGAGCCGGCCGTCCCGTGCAGGACGTCGGCCAGACGGGGGCCGCCCGCGACCACCACCGTGAAGACGCCCTGCATGCGTCCGCGCATCTCGTCCGTGGCGGCCGAGAGCAGGATGGCGCCGCGGAAGACCATGGAGACCATGTCGGCGACGCCCGCGGCGGCGAGGAACGCCACGGCCACCCACAGGCCCGTGCTCAGGCCGAAGCCCGTGATCGCCGCTCCCCAGGCCATGACGGCGACGAGGACCATGAGGCCGTGCCGGCGGGCCCGGGAGAACGTGCCGGACAGCAGGCCGCCGGCCATCGCGCCGACGGGGATCGCCGCGAACAGCAGTCCGAGCGCCAGCCCTTCCCCGTAGGGTCCGTACGTCTGGGAGGCGAGCTGCGGGAACAGGGCCCTGGGCATGCCGAAGACCATGGCGATGATGTCGGCGAGGAAGGAGAGCAGCAGCACCTTGTGCAGCGAGATGTAGCGGAAACCCGCGACGACCTCGCGCAGTCCCGCTCGCCGGGACGCCGCGGCGGTCAGGGGCGGCAGCGCGGGGAGCCGGTGGACGGCCCACACGGTGACGCACAGGGCGAGTCGGCCAGACCGATCACCGGGATCAGGGCGCCGGCGAGCAGCGGACCGGCGATGAGTCCCGTCTGCATGACGGTCGAGCCGAGGGCGTTCGCGGCTGCCAGTTCCTCCGTGGGGACCAGCCGGGCGATGGACGCGGTGCGGGCCGGGGCGTTGAGGCCGAAGAACGCCTGCTGGAGGGCGAGCAGCACCATCAGTACGAGCACCGAACCGAGTCCGGTGACGGCCTGTATCCAGAACAGCAGCGAGGTGACGGCGACCCCGGTGTTGGTGACGAGGAGCAGTTTGCGGCGGTCCACGCTGTCGGCGACGGCGCCGCCCCACAGGGCGAAGACCACGAGCGGCAGGAGGTTGGCGAGGCTCGCGTAGCCGACCCAGGCCGAGGAGCCGGTGATGTCGTAGATCTGCTTGGGCACCGCGACGGCGGTGAGCTGACTGCCCACGGCGGTGACGACGGTCGACGACCAGAGCCGGCGGTAGGCGGGCCGGCGCAGCGGCCGGGTGTCCATGCCCCAGCGGCGCCAGCCGCTGCGGGGCATGGTCGCCTCCGCGGGCTCCGGCGTCGCGTCGTGGGGCTCCGCGTCGTTGTCGGTGGTGTTGCTGGTGGTGTCCACGGCCGTCCTGGATGCTCGATACATATTTCGGTGACAGCATTCACTGTCGTCGACCCGGGCAACCACCCGCATCGGTGTCTCGTCTCCGGCCGGCGTCCGGGGACCGGCCCGCCGCGTACCGGCGGGTCCCACCCCTGCGGAGGACCGGACTCACACGGGTGCCGCACCCAGGTGGCGAGGTGGTTGGCGGCCCCATAGAAGTGGTCAGCATCAGCTTGCGTATCGCTTCGGGGAGCGATGGCAGCCGCACCCTCTTCATGGAGCCGACCATGACCACCCGCTCTTTCTCCTTCTCTCCCAGCCCGGACCAGCCGGAGATACCTGCGGACAGCGCGGCCCGTCCGCCGGCACCGACCCTGCCCCCCATGCCGCCCGCCGGCGCGGAACCGGCCGCTGAGGCGCCGACCGTGCGCCCGGCACAGGAGGGGCCCGTGCGGGCCGGGCCCGCGACTCAGGACCAGTACGCCGATCCTGTGCGCGGACTGGTGCACGCCGCCGTCGCCGACCGGCCGCTGGAAGAGGTGGTGCAGCTCATCACGCTCCTGGAGCAGTCACCGGAGTACGCACGGGCCACCGTCGACGCGCTGCGGGCCGTCGGTGTGGACCGGTCCGTCGAGGACGTCACGCGGCTCGTCGCGCTGCTGACTCGCCCGCCCCGGAGTCCCGACTGCGCCGACGAGGCGATCCGCGCCGCAGTGGAGTCCCGTCCCGTGGAGGACGTCACCCGGCTGATGGCACTGCTGAACCGCTCGCCACTGGAGCAGCACTGCGGCGAGGAGGCCGTACGGGCCGCCGCGGGCCGGCCCGTCGAGGAACTCGTGCAGCTGATCGGCCGACTGGTCCAGGAGCGGGAGCGCGAGCGGGACCTGCCCACGCACGGGACGGGTCTGCCGGCGGGACTCTCCATCGTCCCTTCGTCGACGTCCGCGGCAGACCTGCCGCCGGACGACCGCTGGGCGCCGGAGGGTCACGGCCCTGCGCCGCTTCAGCGGCGCCCCCGTCCGCCGCGCAGAAAAGGCGCTTCCCCGGCCTGGCCGAGCCGGCTGGCTGCCGCGGCCCTCCTGTTGTGCGCGCTGGCCTACTTCCCGTTGCACCGGGGCAACGCGTCCTCGAACGCCCACGGCTTCGCCCTGGGCGCCTCGGCGCTGTGTCTGCTGATGGCGCTGGTGCTGGTCCTGAAGAACGCCCTGCCGGTCCTCGCGACCGCCGTGGTGGTGCCGACGGCACTGGCCGTCATGCAGCTGTTCGAAGGCAGGCTCCGGTCGCCGGGCCTGTCCCAGGCCCTGGAGATCACTGTCGCGCCGCCGTGGGCCGCCGGTCTCGTGTCGGTGATCGCCGCGCTCGCGGCCGTCACGGCCCTACTGGCGCTCCTCGCGTCCGAGAGGCTCGGCGGGCGTCCCGGATTCCGGCCGCTGGCGGAGGCCCAGCGCACACCGGAGTGACAGCGGTGGCCGCCGCGAGCCGGCCACCCCTTCCGCGTCGACTGCGCGGGCCTGCGATCCGCAGGCCCGCGCACGTCTGTCCGGCCCTGCCCTCAGCCCGGAGTGGACGACCTGCCCTCGACGTGAGGGGCGACCGGGCGCGCCGTCACCGAAGGCGCGTCCCGGCTCCGTGTCCCGCCAGGGCGGTCCGTACCCGGTCCGGGGTCAGGGGCAGTTCGCGCAGGCGGACGCCGGTCGCGTGGTGGACGGCGTTGCCGATGGCGGCCGCCGTCCCGACGATGCCGATCTCGCCGATCCCCTTGCTGCCCATGGGGTTGAGGTGGGGGTCGTCCTCGTCGATCCAGTGGGCCTCGACGGCGGGAACGTCCGCGTGGGCGGGCACGTGGTACGACGCCAGGTCGGACTCCGCGAAGTCACCGAACGCGGCGTCCATCGTGCTTCCCTCGGTCAGTGCCATGCCGAGCCCCATCGTCATGCCGCCGATGAACTGGGAACGTGCCGTACGAGGGTTGAGAATGCGTCCGGCGGCGTACACACCCAGCAGGCGGCGCACCCGCACCTCGCCGGTGACGGTGTCGACGGTGACCTCCGCGAAGTGGGCGCCGAAGGCGTGCCGGGCGTAGTCGCTCTCGGCGTCCGCGCTGCCGGTGGTGTCCGCACGCGCCTCGATCCCGGCGTCCGGCAGCGGTCCCGCGTGTCCGGCCAGGCGGGCCTTGAGGCGGGTGCACGCCTCGTGCACGGCCCAGCCCCAGGACGCGGTGCCCGACGAACCGCCGGCCAGCGGAGCGGAGGGCAGGTCACTGCTTCCCACCTCGGTGCGGACGCGTCCGAGCGGCACGTCGAGGGCGTCGGCGGCGACCTGGGCGAGGACCGTGCGGGCCCCGGTGCCGATGTCCGTGGCGTTGATGCGCACCAGGAAGTCACCGTCGGGCAGGGCGCGGGCGGCCGCGGTGGAGGGCGACACCATGACCGGGTAGGTCGCGGCCGCAACGCCCGACCCCACCAGCAGGGGGCCCTCGGACCGTGACCGCGGACGGGGATCGCGGCGGGCCCAGTCGAACCGCCGTGCCCCCTCCCGCAGACACTCCACCAGGTGCCGGCTGCTGAAGGGCTTGCGGCTGTCGGGTTCGGTGTCCGGCTCGTTGGCGATGCGCAGGTCCACGGGGTCCATGCCGAGTTCGACGGCCAGTTCGTCCATGGCCGACTCGAGCGCGTACATGCCCGGGGCCTCGCCCGGCGCCCGCATCCAGGACGGGCTGGGGACGTCCAGCGGCACCACCCGGTGGGTGGTGAGACTGTGCGGCGAGGCGTACATGACCCGGGTGGGCACCGCGGCCTGCTCCACGAACTCCTTGATGCGCGACGTGTACGTGGTGACCTCGTGGATGACCGAGGTGAGGGTGCCGTCCGCGGCGGCGCCGAGCCGGACGCGCTGGAGCGTGGGCGCGCGGTGCCCGACTACGGCGGGCAGGTGGCGCCGGGGCAGGTTGACCGTGACGGGGCGGCCCGTCACCCGCGCCGCCATCGCCGCGAGCACCACGTGCGGGCGGGGTGTGCCCTTGGAGCCGAAGCCGCCGCCGACGTGTTCGGACACGACGGTGACCCGCTCCTCCGGGATCTCGAACATCTGGGCCAGCACGGTGCGTACCGTGGTGGCGCCCTGACTGGAGTCGTGCACCACGAGCCGGTCGCCCTCCCAGCGCGCGGTCGCGGCGTGCGGCTCCATGGGGTGGTTGTGCAGCGGTGGCACCCGGTAGTCGGTGTCGACACGGACCGCCGCCGAGTCATAAGCGCCCTCGGGGTCGCCGAGTTCGCGGTGGGCGGGGTAGCCGCCGTTGGCCTTTTCGGGGACGTACGCCGCGGGATGGCCCTCGGTGAGCGTCACGTCGTGGTCCCGGACGGCGTAGTCCACACGCACGGCGGCGGCGCCGGCCCGGGCCGCCTCCAGCGTCTCGGCGACGACCAGCGCCACGAACCAGCCCCGGTGGGGGACCCGGTCGTTCTGCAGGACGGCGAGCGTGGCGTCGTCGGGTTCGGCGATCCGGGGCGCGTTCTCGTGCGTGAGCACCGACAGCACGCCGGGCACCTCGAGCGCGGCCGCGGTGTCGATCGCGCGGACGGATCCGGCGGCGACCGACGCGGGCACGGGCCACGCGTGCGCCCGGCCCGGCAGGGGGCGTTCGGCGGCGTAGCGGGCGGCGCCGGTGACCTTGTCCCGGCCCTCCCGGCGCTCGGCGGGCGCGCCCAGCGCGGTACCGGTGTCGGCCATGGGGTCCTCCTGGTGCGTGCGGGGTTCCGGTCGTGCCGGGTGCCGGTCCGGGTGCTGGGTTCAGGTGACGGCGGGCGGCGCGAGCCGGCTCAGGACGTCGACGGCGAGATCGCGGGCCAGGCCCACCTTGTAGGCGTTGTCGCGCGACGGCCGGGCCTCTTCGAGTTCGAGGCCGACGGCGTGCTCGAAGGCGGCGGTGGTGGGGGCCGCCCCCAGCAGTGCCGCTTCGGCGCGACGGGCCCGCCAGGGCCGGTGCGCCAGCCCGCCGAAGGCGATCCCGGCGTACCGGACCACGCCGTCGCCCACCTGGAGCACGGCTGCCACCGAGGCGAGGGCGAAGGCGTACGACGCGCGGTCGCGGGCCTTGCGGTAGGCGCAGGGCAGGCCGGACGTGGCGGCGGGGAGCACCACTCCGGTGATGAGTTCCCCGGGTGCGATCTCGGTGTCCACGTCCGGGCGGTCCCCCGGCAGCCGGTGGAACTCGGCCACCGGAACGGTGCGTTCGCCGTCAACGCCGTACAACTCGACGTGTGCGTCGAGCGCGGCGAGCGCGACGGCCATGTCGGAGGGGTGCGTGGCGATGCACTGCTCGGAGTGGCCGAGCACCGCGTGGTCGCGGTGGACGCCGTCCCGGGCGCCGCAACCCGAGCCCGGTTCGCGCTTGTTGCAGGGCTTGGTGACGTCCTGGAAGTAGGAGCAGCGGGTGCGCTGGAGGAGGTTGCCGCCGGTGGTGGCGACGTTGCGCAGCTGCCCCGAGGCGCCCGCGAGGATCGCCTGGGAGAGCACCGGGTAGCGGTCCCGGACCGTCGGGTGGGCGGCGAGGTCGCTGTTGCGGACGGTCGCCCCGACCCGTACGGAACCGTCGGGCAGTTCCTCCACGGTGTCCAGGGGCAGCCGGCTGACGTCGACGAGGGCGGCGGGCCGTTCCACGCCGAGCTTCATCAGGTCCATGAGGTTGGTGCCGCCGCCGAGGTAGCGGGCGCCGGGTCGCGCGGCGTGCGCGGCGGCCGCCTCCTCGACGCTGCCGGCCCGGACGTACGCGAAGGGCTTCACCGGACCACGTCCTCGACGGCCTCGACGATGTGCGGGTAGGCGCCGCAGCGGCAGAGGTTGCCGCTGAGCCGCTCGCGGATCTCGTCCGCGTCCAGCGGCACGGGCCTGCCGGAGGGGGTGGCCGGATCGGTCACGTGCGAGGGGTGGCCCGCCGCCGCCTCGGCCACCGCGCCGACGGCGCTGCAGATCTGTCCCGGCGTGCAGTAGCCGCACTGGAACGCGTCGCGGTCCAGGAACGCCTGCTGCATCGGATGGAGGGCCTCGCCGTCGCCGCCGGCGAGGCCCTCGACGGTCGTGATGTCGCTGCCGTCGAGGGCGACCGCCGGCAGGAGACAGCTGTTGACGCGCCGGCCGCCCACCAGGACGGTGCAGGCACCGCACTGGCCGTGGTCACAGCCCTTCTTGGCGCCCGTGAGGCCGAGGTCCTCGCGCAGCACGTCCAGCAGGACGGAGCGGTGGTCGACGGTCAGGGTGTGCGGCTTGCCGTTCACCCCGAGGGTCACCTCGGAGTGGTGACGGTCGGGTGCGGCGGTGCCGTGCGCGGAGTCGGGATCCACGGATGACCTCCAGGTGGGGGTGGGCCGGCGCGGGGTCGGTGGCTGCGGGCCGCCGGGGCCTGTCCGGCACTTCCCGTCGCCGCCCGGGAGGCGGCCTCGCACATGTCAGTGCGTGGCGTCGCGGGGCGGACGGGAATTGGTGGACAGGTCCTAGAGGGAGTCGGTCTCGTCGTCCGGGATGAGGTGGACGGCCGCCTCCTCGGCGGAGGCGGTGCCCCCGTCGATGCCCATGTCCTCGGCAAGCATGTCCTTCTCGGCCGCCTCGTGGGCGCCCTCGTCGGGAGCGACCAGGCGTCCGGCGCTGTCCTGCCCGACCTCGTCGTCCACGGGTTCCCCCTCGCCGCCGGGGAGGTCACCCACTCCGTCACCGGCGTCGGGCTCCGCGAGGGCGGGGTCCGGACGCTCCTCGGACAGCCGCTGGTCGAGGCTCTCGCCCTCCCGCTGCTCCCGCGCGGTCGTCCCCTCGTGCTCCACCGCCAGTGGGCGCTCGGGCGGCGACCAGCCCTCCTCGTAGGGGTCGGACTCGCGGTCGTTCAGGGTGTCCTCCGGATCGAGGATGCCGTCGTCCCCGCGGCCCTCGGCGCCGTCGGGCTGGTAGACCTCGTCGCCCATGACTTCTTCGTTGTCCTGACTGCTCATGGTGTCTGTGTCCTCCGGACGGACGGAATTGTTGTCTTGCAGCCCGCGTATCCAGGCTGCGGCAGACCACACGTTCCGGCACTCCAGGGACAGGTGATGAACACGGTGAGTGACGGCGGCCGGGGCGCCGGTGGTGTGGGGGATCGGAGTGGACGCGGAGCCACTCGGATGAACCCATGCCTGATGAGGAATCGATGAATTCGGAAAGGGAACTTATGAGCTGACACAGGCGATCAAGGGATTGAGATGGCACTTGCTGTCACGTTCAAAAGCACGGAAACAATTGCTGGCACGACGGCATACAAGGTTTGGTCCTATCAGACCTCGGGCACTGCGGGAGAACTCCAGGTAGGGCAGCGGATCGCCCTCGGGCTGCCCGCTGATATCGACGTGCGGGATCCTAGCGAATACCCGGGCGCCAGCCAGTTGGCGGGAACGTTCATCGAGCGAGAGGACGGTTCCACGCGCAAGTATGTGGGGCGGACCGTCACCACTGCAGGTTCCGCAGTCATCTCGTTCGTTGCCCCGGCTGCGGGAGCCACCTGCGAGGCACTCCTGGTGAAGGCTCAGGCGGGTCCGAATCAGGCTTGGGTGTCTGTGCCGTTCACTACTGCCGGCGCCTCGCCAAGCCATGTGCAGACCCTGCCGGCACCGCGGAAGGGTTCAGTCGCGTACGTTGGCCGTCCTCTGTCCGACTTCAGGGGCACGCTGCCGTATGCCAGCGAAGTGGTGGGCGTCTATCAACCGCTCAAGGGTTGGCTGGGCGCGCTGAGTACCATGCGGGCCCTGGAGAATTCGGGTGAGACCACGCGGCTGAGTTTGAAGACGTTCTCGGAAGATGACGCGCGCGAGCTCGACGACGAGACCCTGGCGGAAGTGGCCGAGCGTGCCGACGGTACACCAGGAGCCGTGACGCCGGTAGGAATGGTGAATCTCTTCCGACAGTACTTCTTTGAATTCGACAGCTTCCTTGGGCCCCCTACTGGGCATCTCTGGCTCAGCCCGGGCGGCACAGTGGAATTGGTTGAGACCAACACGCGCCGCACCCTCGTTGAGAAGACTGCTGAGCAGTCGGAGGAGACTTCACGCAAGGTCGAGGAAAGCCTGAGTGAGCAGGAAGACGTCGCCGATGCGGTCAAGGAGTCCAACGCCAACGACACCAAGCTGGGAGTTAGTGCAACCGGTGGCGTGAATACCCCGGTCTATCATGCCGAGGCGAGTGCCAACTTCAGTACACAGAACACGGTCAACAAGTCCTCCGAGACGACACACAAGCGCTCCCGCACGCAGAGCGCGAAGGTCACCAGCGAGATCAAGCGGAACTTCAAGACCACGTTCAAAACAGTGACCGAAACCACTGACACCTCCAGCCGCCGCTACGTGGTGCAGAACAACACCCTGGAGCTCGTCAACTACGAATTGCGGCGCAAGATGCGCAGGGTTGGTGTCCAGATGCAGCACATCGGCACGCGGCTGTGTTGGCAGGTCTATCTTCCCAGGGAAGATCTCCACCTCGGCATGGGGGACCTGGTTCACACCGTGGAAGCCCCTGACCTCACCTCGGTCAAAAAACCGGTGCCGCCAGAAAAGCTGCAGCCCAAGACGACGGAGTTCACCGGTCCGTTCCCTGTGTTCAAATACCCTGGCACGGTAGATCCTCCTGACGAGAAAAATGCCGACTTCGTCTTCTTCGAGCCCCCGCCAGGTCCAGACCCGGCAGGCGCCGGACGGCCGGGCCTCATGTCGTACGACGGAGCGCATCACATCATCGCGGACGCCCCGTTCATTGCGGATCCGCCGGCGGCGGGATACAAGTTGGTCAGCGCGTCGGTGAAGTCCGCTAAATCGGGGGAGAAGCCTAGTAAGTTCATCGCAAAGGAAGTTCGCATCGAAGACGCCGCTACCGGGCGTTTCCGGGTGGACGCTGCTTACTTGAACGCCGGTGACTTCAATACGATTCAGGTGACCTTCTCTCTCACTTGGGAACCGCCGAAACCCGACCCCAACGACCCGAATGCACCGGATTACAATCCTGCCCAAACCCAGTACTTGGCCGACCTGGCCGCCTACGAGAAGCAAGTCTCAGCCGTCCAGCGCAGTGCGTATACCAAAGCCGTGCGCGAGCGGCTGAAGCTGGTCAGTGCCATGCGCCCACGGCCGTCGGACGACCTGAGGAGCGAGGAACGCCACAGCGTCTACGGTGGCTTGATCAACCTGCTCAGCCCGATCTTCCCGGACCCGTATTTCAACGCGGAAATGCTTCGGCAGACGTTCGAAGTGGACGAGATGCTCTACTTCGTGGCCCCGAACTACTGGCGCCCGAGTGAAACTGGGACGACGGTCAGCCGGAACACAGTGGGAAGGTATCCGGTGCCCAGGCCCCCGTGGTCACCGGCCGCGCCCGCGGTCGACGACTGCTGGGTGAACCAGCTTCCCGGCCAGACTGTGGCGGGCTGGTACACCCACACCGAAAAGGTCCCCGATCCCGAGAGGCTTCCGGTACCGAACCCCGCCCACGGCGCGAGCGCGGAGCCCTCTCCCGAGCCGTGCACTGTCGAACACGAGTGGTGGGCGAACTACCTCATCACAGAAGAAACCCAGCCCGCACCCATGGGCAGCTCGTTGGGCTGGCGCATTCAGATCGACGGCGACGAGCGGCGCAACGAGTTCCTCAACGCGGCATGGGTCAAGGCAGTGCTTCCGGTGCGGCCAGGTCACGAAGTAGAGGCAGTCGCATGGTTGGAGAAGACCGTCGAAGGCCATGCGGCGCTGGGTCGGCCCTACCCTTACGACCCGAACATCGACCCGATCGAGTACAAGACCATGAAGGTCGGACAGGTCCTGAACGAAGTCGCAAAAGCGCTGCAAGCATCGAACACTGATATCTCGAAGGCTGTTGCTGCGGAGAAAGTCTTCGAGACGGGATTCGACCCGCTTGCCGGCGGCTTCCGCCCAGCCGAGCCCTATCAGGTGTTCGACCAGTGGATCGAAGTACTTCCCACGGACCAGATCGCAGCCGTGCCGGTCAGTTACGACCCCAAGACTGGCCAGCAGCTGTGACGGTAGGAGCCGGGTCCCTGGCAGCTTCCCAGACTGCCCGCGTGGTCCCTGGCACCGCGTCCGGGTCACCCCACGGCAACGGTCGCGTCCTTGAAGGACGGACCGGTGCAAGTCCAGGAGCCTGCCGTGGGTGACCCTGCACGACCAGCGATCGCACCTCCTGCACGCCCAGCACCGCCTGCGCGCCCGGCACCTCCTGCACCCGCAGCGCCGCCCGCGCCTGTAGTCCTCCCCACGCGAGTTTTCGCCACATGCACCAGCGACGACGAAGCGATGGTGCGAGTGCCTGCTCGCAGCGCCCCGTATTCGGGTGTATATCCGGGTGTTCGGAAGCCCACCGATTGGTTTCCCAGGAACAGCCGTCCAAGCGTCGGGAACAAGGTGGTCGGGTACCACTACGGCTCCTGCGCCTTCAGCGATATGGCTGACGCGATTCAAACAGCTTCCGACCCCGAACACCGTATCTACATCGCGGGATGGTCAACCAACAAGGACGTGGTACTCAAGACGGGTGTCAGCACGACCTTGGAGGGGTACCTGAAGCAAACAAAGGCACAGGTCCGTGGACTCTTCTATGAGCCTGCCCCCGTAATCAAGCAGGCGACCGGCGTCGAGAACAGATGGATCGTCGACGCCATCAATGCCCTACCCCACGGCGCGGCCGTGCTCGACGGCAAGCTCCCCCCGCTTGGGATCCATCACCAGAAGCTCCTCGTAGTGCAGGGCCAGTCCGGGCTCATCGCGTTCCTCGGAGGTATGGACTTTGACTTTTCACGTATCGACGTGAACCCGGCCGCCGGCCTCCCCTATCACGACACGCAATTACGGATTACCGGACCTGCCGCTCTCGAGTGCCGGAAGGTTTTCGAGGACCGCTGGCTCGACAATCACAGCACTCCCGTCTTGGACCAGAAGCTCGGCGCCACAGCGACTGCGACCACTGAGCAGCGCCGCGCCCTGGCCTTCCCGACTCCTGTAACACTGCCCCCTCACGGCATTCCCAGCAGTACGTATGTCAACGGAAGTAAACGTGCGAAACAGCTCGGACTGCGCGTAGCGGTGGGGCGTACCTTCGCAAGCAGCAAGAAAATGGGTGGTACCGCCGGATACGGCTTCGCTCCCTCTGGTGACTACTCAGCCTGGGCGCTGATCGAACAAGGGATCATCCAAGCCGCCAAATGGATCTATCTTGAGGACCAGTACATGGTCAGCAGGATGGCTAGAAAGTCGTTGCTCGCAAAGCTCGCGCAGCCAGGATTTGAATTTCTCCTGATTCTCATGAACGAATCCAATACTGCGGCACGCGATTTCAGGTTCCTTCGCACCGCTCGCAACGAGTTCCGCCGGGACCTGATGGCGGTCGATCCCAAGAAGACCCGGTGGGGCATGTACGCGCTCCGGAACCCGACAGACCCGGAGCGGCAACAGTGGTGTGGAGCGTACGTCCACAGCAAGACGTGGATCTTCGACGACGGATATGCCGTAATCGGTTCCGCCAACTCTGACAACCGTGGGTACACGTATGACTCCGAGGTCGTCGCCGGGATCGCCGAAGAGACCACTCTTCCAGTGCACCTGGGCGAAAGCTTCGCCACGGATCTACGGACAAGACTGTGGCACAAGCACCTCGGCCTTCCCCACGCGCAGCTTCGAGATTGGGAAAAGGCCATCAAATTCTGGAAGCGACCGCCTCCGACGGCCATGGTCTCAGACGCCAGTGCCTTCGAACCCGACAGTGACCTCGTCCCACCATCGAACTTCCCCTCGCCGGCGGACGCCGCCAACGTCGAATTTCTGTGGACGACACTCATCGATCCAGACGCTAGGTGATCCGCGGCAACCGCCTCCCAAGAGCGTGGCGTCGCGCGCATGCAGGCGTGTCGGCGTTTGAATCCTAGCTCTGGATCAGCCTCAACTCAGGTGAGCACCACCGCGCCGATCTCGCACCTCACCCACCAGCTCGGTGCAGGCTGCTCGGCGGCCAGGTCGTGGGCCGCGCGCTCACCCTCACCCTGCGCTACGCCGACCACACCAATTCGGGTGGGAATTCCTCCCGTATTACCCCTCGCCGAAGCCATGGATGGTCAGGGCACGGGGGTGTAGTCACCGTCCTCGTCCATCTCAAAGCTGCCCGTGGTGTGCCCGTCGATAGCGGTGTGCTTGAGCCACTTGCGGGACAGGCGGTGCAGATGCGCGGCCGCCGGCTCCTCCCACTGGAGCTGGTGGCCGGAGCAAGCCACCTTGAACATGAGCTTCCGCATGCCCGGAACGGCCTTGTAGAGCTCCGGGACCGAAAGGAACGGCACAGTTCCCGGTGCGCTGTTCACCGTCTTGTCGTGCTCCCCGTACATGATGAGCACCGGCACCTTGTCTCCGAGGATATTTTTCACCTTCACTCCGGTCTTGTTCCAGCCCCACCAGAAGGCGTTCCGGAAGCGGAGCACTCCCTGGGGCACCCCGTATTTCTTGACTCCCCAGTTGCTGCCGAACATGTCGCTGTCCATGATCGCTTCCCAGACGGTGTCGACCATGCCCTCCTCCCGTTGCTCCGGGCAGCCCAGCTCCCTGTTCCAGGCCCTCTCGAAGCCTTCCCGGCTGGTGAGATTCATGGGAAAGCCCCACCTGGGGTCCGTGCTGGCCGACAGAGGTAGCGGGAAGGGCGGGTCCCAGTCGGTGCCCGGGGCGCTGGCCTGGTAGTTGGCGCCGAAGACCGGCGCCAGTAGGAACAGGCTGCTCACGTTCCCCGGGTGCTCGATGGCGTACGGACCGAGTGCGAGGGCCGCTGCGGACCAGCCCATGAGCGCGACCTTCGAGACGCCGTGCCGCTTCTTGATGAACTTGACGACGGTGTCCACCTCGGACCAGTCGCTGCGGGAATCACCGAGCTGACTGTCGTGGTCTGGGGCACAGATTGACGTCAGCGGGTTGCCACCCAACAGCACCTGCTGCTGGGGCTGAGAGGTGTTGCAGGGCTGCCGCATCACATCCGGCCGGGACGAGCGGCCGTTGCCCTGAAGGTCCATGGCGAACACGTCGAAGCCCGCTCTGGCCAGCGACTGCATCCAGTTGTACTTTCCCGTGCCCAGGTCGGCGCTGGGCAGCACCGGGATGCTGCGGCCGTGCAGCATGAGCACGGCCGTCCGGTCGCCGTCCGGACGGGTGCCGTCGCGCTCACGCACGAAGAGGTCAACGGTCTGGCCACTGTTGAGGGGGAGCTGGGAGACGTGGGGTACCGCGTGGTCAGTGGTGGTGATCGGCATGCGTCGATGTCCGCTCGGTAGGCCGGCCCGGGCGGGGACGCCCGGGACCCGGACAGCATGGGCGAGCGGCCACCCGGGGCTCGTGAAGCGCGGCCGCCGTACGTCCGCACCGCCCCCATCGGGTGCTCGCGACACGCCCGATCAGCCCGCATGCTGCGTTTGGAGCGCCGTGCAGTACGCGCTTCCGGCACTCCCGTCACAGGACCCGTTTCATTACTCGTGGAGTCCGTCGACTCCGCTCTCGGCGAGTGGCTGCCGGACCAGTTCTGCACCTCGGTCCTGTGCCGGCTCGATCCGGCCGGCGGACTGCTGCGGTGGATCAACTGTGGTCATCCGCCCCCGCTGCTCATCCGTGACGAGCGGGTCATCGACGGTGCGATGGACCGCGACGCGGAGCCGCCGACGGGTTTGCCCTCGCTCCTCTCCCCGATGGCCAGGCACGTGCACGAGATCACCCTCGAACCGGGTGACCGGGTGCTGATGTACACCGACGGGGTCACCGAGGCGCGGACCCCGGAGGGCGGCCTGTTCGGTCCGGAGCGGTTCACCGACTCCGTCATCCGTGCCACAGAAGGCGGTGAACTGGCCCCGGAGACTGCGGCGTCTGATCCATTTCCTCCTGGAGTCCCAGAGCGAGCGTCTGCAGGACGACGCCGTGATCATCCTGTTCGAGTGGCGTCCGCCGCCCGGGTGACCTGGCGCGTCACCCGGTGCGGACGGGGGTCTTCCGGGGCCGACGGAAGCGCTGCACTCGGTCATGTCCGCTTCACCCACGCCGGCCGGCCCGCTGTCGGACGACGGAACGGGAGGCCGTGACCGAGGACGGAAACCGGAGGTCATGACCAGGGAGCCGATCGCACGTCTAGGCTCACCGCATGGAACAGACGGAGATCATCCTGCGAGCCATCGGCGTCCTCACCGAGACCAACGCGATGGTCCGCAGGATCGCTCAGGACGAGGACGCCGAGGTCGACTCGACCGAGAGCCAGCTCGGCGCACTCGTGACGGAGGTGTTCCCGAGTGTCGAGGTGCCCGCGGACGCCGGTCCCGCCGAGGCCGGACAGGCCGTCGCGGACGCCTACCTCCCCGCCACCATCTCGCTCGTGGGCGCCTTCGCGTTCCTCTTCTCCGAGCTCGCCGACGTGCACGACTCCGGGCGGACCGACGTCACGTCGGCCGATCTCCTGCAGGAACTGGCGCTGCGCATGTCGCGGGCGGGTGAGCAGAGCTGACGGCGGGAATTGTCTGACTGGCCCTAGAAGTCGTCCGCTCCGTCGCGGAGTTCGGGGGTCCAGTAGCCGGTCAGGGCCTTGGCGGGGTCGACGGCGATGCCACCGCTGCCGGGCGCGGTGACGGCGATGACAGTGGAGTCGCCCTCCAGGGTGAGGGAGAACGCCGACACGGGCTCGTTGTCCTCGTCGACCCCGCCGTCGGACAGCTTCACCAAGGCATAGGCCGGAGCCCCCGCCGCGAGCACGACCGGCGTGGCCGGCTTGCTCTTGGCGACCGCAGGGACGTCCTGCTTGTGGCTCTCCAGGAACTGCACGTGCGGATGGCCCGTCAGCCGGCACGAGTGGCGGGAGGTGTTCTTCGCCGTAAGGACGAGGTGGGTGTAGGGCGGGCCGCCCTGCGTGTCGGCGGTGACGGCCACGTCCCGCGCGGTGCAGACCGGGGCGGAGGCCGTCACCTGCTCGCCGGTCGAACCGGTCGAACCCGCGGCGCCGGGGGCGTCGGAACCGACGGTCCCCGCCGAACCCTTCGGCCCCGCCGAGCCCTTGGAGGATGACGAGTCCGTCGCGCCGGACGTGCCAGTGCCCTTGCCGTCCGCCGCCTCTCCGGTGGAAGAAGAGGCTGCGGCGGGCGCCGAGTCGGTGTCCGCGTCGCTCTGGCAGCCGGTGAGCGACAGAGCGAGGGCGGTGCCCACGGCGACGAGCAGCAGGGAGCGGTGACGATGAGTTTTCATGGAGAGTTCCCCCGTGAGTGGTGCGGGGCCGCGGCTCGGTGCCGTCGGCCTGGGCCGTCGTGCTGTCGTCGTGCTGGTGTTCCGCGGTCTCAGTTGCTCTTGCCGGGCCGGTAGTCGGACGGCAGGGTGTACACGAACTCGCGGGGATCCGCGTGCGCGGCCTCCAGCAGGTCGGGGACGCTGTGATAGCCGAGCGCGTACAGGTTCCGGCTCGGGTCCCAGGTGTTGTAGGCGTACATCGCGTTGCGCTTGGTCTTCATGTGGGCGCCGGGAATGTTCAGCACGTACGCCGCGCCGTCCGCGCGCTGCTCGCGCGGGCGCCCGTAGGCGTAGACGTAGTTGAACCTCGCGTCGGAGATGGTGCCGTCGTCCATCAGGCGGTAGGCGACGTCGCTGCACGCCTTGTGCGTCTCGGTGCCCTCCAGCCAGCCGGCGGTGAACTTGTGCGAGGCGCCGGGGTACTGCGCGGCCAGCGCCCTGACCTTCGCCTCGATGCGGCCGACGAGTCTGTTGTACGCGGACGTGCTGTCGAACCCGTCGTCCACGATCTTGAAGTTGATGACCTTGTCGACGCCCAGCGCCTTCGCGGAGGCCTGGAACTCCGCGGTCCGGGCGGCGACGATCTTGTCGGTCCCGTCGGTCGGCCAGGACAGGCCGTGCCTGCCGCCCGCAGCGCAGGGGTGCGGGCTGGACCACGTGGTCAGGGGGCAGGGGTCGGCGTTCATGAGCCGGGCCAGATCCGGGTTCCTGCCATTGCTCACGAGTACGAGGTAGACGGGCCGGCCCGCCGCCTTGTGCTCAAGGATCGACCCGGCCAGGCCGATCGCGTCGTCGTCCTGGTGGGGGGCGTAGAAGATGGCGGGCTTGGCGGCGGCGGACGCCGCGGGTGCCCGGCCCGACTGGTAGGCCACGGCAGCGGCGCTCAGCGCGCCGGCTGCCAGAACGCTCCGCCGGGACACCCCGGCGGTTCGGCCCTTGCTGCTGTTCATTGTGGGATCTCCCCGTTCAATGCCCAATGGCATGTGTGCGACGGACGTTGGACGGCGGGTGGTCCGCGCCGCTCCCGGGCCCGCCCGGGCTTCGGCCCCGGCGGATTCGTTCACCGGGGTACGTCGTCCGGACCGCGCGTGCCTGGGAGGGCGTCCCGCGTCTGACCTCAGTCGATCAGTTCCGGGCGCTCACTCCCAGGCGGTTCTCCCGGCGGAAGTACCGTCCGCCTACTTCTGCCGGGGGCTCGCGTCCGCACGCGCCGGACGATCGGGGACATCGACGGTGCGCGGTGGCTCGCCTCCCACAGAGGACTTCGGGCAGCGGTTGCGCCGCTGCGGGCCGGTGCCGGACTGAGCCAGGAGGCTCTTTCCCGCCGCCGCCGCGCTCGCGGCGGCCCGCGTCTGTGGGGACGGGCTTCAGGAAGGGTGGGCACTCGGGTGCGGCGCGGGCGCACTCCACCGCTCGGGCCGGACGGAGGAGGCCCACGACCGTCTGCGCGAGGCGGCCCGTTGCCTCGCCTCGCAGGACTCCCCGCAGGCACGGCGGCCGAGCTGACGATTCCCAACAGCCTGGGCACCCTGCTGCGCCAGACCGGCCGGGCGGCGGAGGCTCTGGACATCCACCGCCGCGCCGAGCGGATCTGCGAGCGGGAACTCCGGGCCGGACGGACGAACAGACCGCGTTGTACGAGGCGGCCATCCGGCAGCAGATCGGCAACGACCTGGCGGCCCTGGACCGCCCTGCCGAGCGGAACCCCGCTGCGGCAGGCGCTCGCGCCTTCGAAGCCGCGCAGATGCCGGCATGGGCCGCGCCGGGCTCAGCTCGACGTGGGACAGGTGGGCCCGCACTCCCCCGGCGGCGGACCGACGACGGCACCGGACGGAAGGGAACACAGCCGCGAAAGGGGCCCTGCCGCCTGCGGCCACGCACACCGGTCCGGCAGGCACCCTTGACACATGCGTACTGTTTCGCGACGTTTGAGCCCCGCCGAACGGTTCGGATCTCGGTCGTCGACCGCGGGACGAGGGCGCACCGGCGTGGATCGGGGAACACCGAGGACATGACCGACCGGAGAAGGTGTCACGACGCGGCCGGCGCGTGGTGGGGGGAGCAGTCGTCCGTGCGGTCCATGAGCAGTGACCCACCTGCCGTACCGGCCCGTGCGGTGGGCGGGGCATCCGTCGCGGAGCCCGTGGAAGGGCGGTTGATCTGAGGTGGGCATCACGGTCCACAGGCTCGACGGGCTGAGCGCCTCGCTCGGCCGGGCCTGGCATCAGGCGATGGACGAGTCGCCCGAGTACGCCAACCCCTTCCTGTCACCGGAGTTCGCGACGGGCGTCGCCCGGTACCGGGGCGGGGCCCTGGTGGCGGTCCTGCACGAGGACGGGGAACCGGTCGGCTTCCTCCCGTACGAACGCAACTCCTTCGGCGTCGGCCGGGCCATCGGTCTGGGCCTGTCCGACTGCCAGGCCCTGGTGCACCGCCCCGGGGTCACCTGGGACACCGGGCAACTGCTGCGGACGTGCGGTCTCTCCGTCTTCGAGTTCGACCATCTCGTCGAGGAACAGAAGCCGTTCGGCAGGCACGTGACGGGGAGGTTCGCCTCCCCGGTGATCGACCTGGACCACGGTGGTGACAGCTACGCGGAGTGGCTGCGTGGTGCCTACCCCAAGCTGGCCAAGACGACGCTGAAGAAGGAACGCCGGCTGGGGCGCGACCTGGGTGAGCTGAGGTTCGTCTACGACGAGCGCGACCCGGGGGCGCTGCGCACGCTCATGGAGTGGAAGTCCGCCCAGTACCGCAGGACGGGACGGATGGACCGCTTCGCGCGGCCGTGGATCGTCGGCCTGGTGAACCATCTCTTCCGGGTCCGCGAGGAGCACTTCACCGGCGTGCTGTCCGTGGTGTACGCCGGGGACCGGCCGGTGGCCGCGCACTTCGGGCCGACGTCGCGCTCGGTGTTCGCGGCCTGGTTCACCGCGTACGACCCGGAGCTGCGCTACTACTCGCCCGGGCTGATCATGCATCTGAGGATGGCCGAGGCCGCGGGGCGTGACGGCGTGCGGCTCATGGACATGGGGCGCGGCGACAAGGAGTACAAGGACTGGCTGAAGACCCGCGAGCTGCGGGTGGGCGAGGGGTTCGCGACCCGCCCGCATCCGGTGGCGGCGGCGCACCGGCTGTGGCGCCGGCCGGTGCGCGGCCTGCGGAACACGGTCCTGGCCCATCCCACGCTGCGGGACCCCGCCGACCGGCTGCTGAAGACGGTCGGCACCCTGCGGGCGTCGGGCCGGCCGGACTCCGCCAGGGCGGGCACCCGCGCCCGCTGACGCGCTCCCCCGCTCCCGTTCCGGGACGGTGACGTGTCGCCGGCCCCTGCCCCGCCGGCCGTGCGGTGACGACGACGGTGGCCAGCGCAGGCGGAGGCCCGCTCGACTCCGACCGGCGACGTCTGCGAGCACGCGCACCTCCCGGCCTGTGACGTCCGGGAGGGCGCTCCGAGTCCCTTCGACGAAAGAGGTGACGATGCCGTACGGATCGCGGCTCGCCGCGGTGATGGCCAGGCGGCTCGGGCGCGAATGCGTCTACACGCCGTCGGCGCGGCTGGCCCTCTACCTCGCACTGCGGCACTGGTGCCGGCCGGGGGCCCGGGTCCTGATGTCGCCGGTGACCGACGACGTGATCCTCTTCGTGGTCCTCGCGGCCGGACTGCGCCCGGTGCAGGCGCCGGTGTCCGTGTGGGACGGCAACATCGATCCGGCCGCCGTCCCGGAGTCGGCCTGGCGAAACGTGGACGCCGTCCTGACCTCGAATCTGTACGGGGTGCCGGACCGGGTGGTGGAACTGCGGCGCCGCTGCGCGGAGTTGGGCATCCCGCTGTTCGAGGACGCGGCGCACGCGATCGGCACGCACGTGGACGGACGGCCGGTCGGCACGTTCGGGACGGCGGCGGTCTTCAGCCTGTCCAAGCACGTGGCGGGCATGGCCGGTGGCTTCCTCGCCGTCGACGACGCGCGCACGCGCCGGGAGGTGGAACGGCTGCGCGACGAACTCCTGGTGCCGGGCCGCCTCAGCGGGGACCTGGCCACGACCCTGCGGCCCCTGGCGCGTTCGTCCGTGCGCGGCCTCAACCTGGTGCGTCCCGTGTGGCGCACGATGGAGCGCCTCGGGATGCTCGAACGCGACGCGTTCCGCATGGCGTTGGAGGGACCGCGCCTTGCCGACTGTGCCCGCCGGGCACCGAGTCTGGAGGCCTACGAACCCTGGGTCCGCGTCGATCTGCACGGCTTCAGGTCCCGTCACGGGGCACTGGTGAGAGGGCAGTTGGCGCTGCGGATGGCCCGGCTGGACGCCGACCTGGACCGGCGCCGGATCGGTGTCTCGCTGCTGTCCGGGACCAGCTGGGCCGCGCCGGCCCTCCGCGTCCGGCCCGCGGACGGTGTCCCTCTTCCCCTCTTCCGGGTCCCCCTCCTGGTCGAGGACCGCGACGCCCTGCTGCACCGCCTGGTCGGACACGGGCTGGTCTGCGGATACGTCTACGATCCCCCGCTCGACGACTACGCGGGCGCGGAGTTCGTCGAACCGTCACCCGACCCGTCGGCCGCCCGCTGGTTCGCCTCCCACACGCTTCCGGCCGATCCCCTCCTGGCCCGGAAGGTGATCAACGCGCTGACGAAGGAGCAGGCGACCGCCGCCCGTCCCGCGCTCCCCGAGCCCCGCCCGGACAGCGCACCGCGGCCCCCCGGCAGGTGAGCCGGGCCGGCGACCCGCGGTCCGGCCACCGGTCCGCTCAGTGGAGTGCTCCCGGCCCGGCCGTGTCGCGCCGGCGCCGGGCGAGGGTGCGGGCGAGGTCGCGGGTCGCCGGACACAGGCCGGTGACGTCGA
The DNA here is from genome assembly GCF_056387915.1 of Streptomyces sp. GLSS-08. Lineage (NCBI taxonomy): Bacteria > Bacillati > Actinomycetota > Actinomycetes > Kitasatosporales > Streptomycetaceae > Streptomyces > Streptomyces sp. GLSS-08. The sequence continues at coordinate 547,916 of NZ_JBWJAQ010000003.1, read as the reverse complement.
GACGGTCCCGGCCTCGTCGACCAGTACGCCCTTGCTGCTGGAGCTCCCGATGTCGACCCCGGGCACGGTCATGCGGCGGAGCGCAGGCGGTCGCGCCGGTGTTGTCCATGCGGACGGACACCGGCCGCGGGACGGTCCGCCTGTCCTGCGGTCGCAGGCCGGGGCTCGTGCGGCCGCCCCTCCCCCGCCGCAGCGGGTCAGGACAGGGCCGCGAGGGCGGCGGCACCGCGCTCGAACAGCCTGCCGACCACAGGGCGTCGGCATGCCACGCGCCGCCAGGGGCAGGCGGCGCTGCTGCGTCATCGCCACCTTCGTGCGCGGCAGGACATGTCCGTCGTCGGCACGTGTCCGCACCGGCGGCGGGCGGCCGAGCGGCCGGCCGCCGGTCTTCTCAGTTCGGGGCCGAGGTGATGAAGGACCGGATCGCGGTGGCCGCGGCTCCGCGTGCCCACTCCTCGAAGGGCAGGGGGCGCGTCCGCACGTCGCACCGTGCGGCCGAGCCGAAGGCGGCGGCGGCGAAGGCGACCCGGATCTGCTCGGCGAAGAGGGCGTAGGCGGCCAGGCCCTCGCCGGAGATGATCACGCGTTCGGGGCCCAGCAGGTTGGCGACCGTGGCGATGCCCCGGCCGATCGCCTCGCCCGCCCGCGCGTACACCGCACGGGCGTCGGGGTGACCGTCGTGGGCCGGGTGCAGGGCCTCGGCGGCGTCGGCGACGTGCACGCCGGTCACCTCCCTGACCCTGTCGACGATCGCCGAGTCGGAGGCGATGGCCTCCGTCGCAGGATCTTCCCTCGGCGGTGCAGTACACGGCCGTCGACGGCGCACAGGCATTGCTGCTGGCCTGGCGGCGCACCGCCCGCCACGGCAGCCCGGAGCTGCCGGTGCGGCTGCGGGGTCTCACACCGGCGGCCCGCTACCGCGACACCCGCAGCGGCACCGTCCACCACGCCACCGTGCTGAGCGAGTACGGCCTGAACCTCGAACTGCCGCCGGGCGACTGGTCCAGCACAGCGGTGCACCTGGTGCGGGAACCGGAGGTGGGCCGCGGGCGGTGAGCGCTCCCCGCGGCGCGGGTCAGTAGCGCTGGGCCTTCGCCAGGTACGGGGTCAGCCTCGGCTCGGCGGGCTCCCGGCTGATGACGACCGGCTGGGCCTTCTTCCCCGGGGCGAGGTCCTGCGCTCCCACGTACCTGGTCTCCACGACCTCGTCGTCGGCGTTCCTGAAGTCGACCCGCACCGCGTACGAGGCCTGCCCGCCGCTCTTGTTGGTGATGGCGACGAGTACGGCGAGCAGTCCGCCGGTCTCCGACTTCGGGAGCCCGCTCATCGCGACCTCGGACAGGGCGTTGCCGCGGCCCCGCACCTTCTTGAGTTCCGCCTCCGCCGCGGCGGAGGCACGGGCCGTGTCGGCCTCGACGGACGCCCCGAACGAGGACGCGGCGGCGGACGCCGAGGAGGCGGCCGCCGACGCGGAGGCCCGGGCGGAGTTGATGGCGGACGCCGCGGACGAGGCCAGCGCGGACGGCGGGGTCCCGGTGAACGAGGACTTGTCGGGTGTGCTCGGCCGTGAGCTCACCGAGGCCCCGCCCTCGTCGCCGCCGCTGTCCGTGGCACACGAGACGAGCACGGCACCGCCGAGGAGCGCGGACACCAGAGCGACGGTCCGGCGACCGCGCGCCGCACCGGCCGCCCGGCGGCCGGTCCTGCGGGGCCGGGTCCGGTGGCGGTCGGCGGCGGCGCTCCGACGCGCTCGGCGCGGTCGGTCCCCGTCTTCTGCGATTCGTGTGCTCATGGCCGTTCGTCCTCTTCCCGCCGGTTCGGCGCCCGTCGTACGCACGCGTACGCCCCATGCTCCGCGCGGACTCCGGACGCCGCGAACCGCGCCGGGCCATTGGGGTGGGCACACCGCTCAGGTACCGCGGTGTCCGTGGCCCGCTCCGCTCTCCCGGTCGAGATGGGCCCCGGTGATCGCCAGAGCCGCCGCCATGATGCTCAGCTGGGGGTTGACCTCGGGGCAGCCGGGAAGCACGGAACCGTCCGCGACGAGGACTCCGCGGACACCGCGCAGCCGTCCCTCGAAGTCGGCCGGCGACCGCCGCGGATCGCCGCCCGCCGCCACGGTGCCGGTCGGGTGGAAGGCCGAGAGGTGCAGGTCGCGCGGTCCCACGCCGGTGAGCAGCTCGTCCAGTTCACCGAGCGAGCGGGCGCGCGGTGCGGCAGGCAGCCCGGTGAGGACCTCCTCGGCGCCCGCCGCGAAGAGCAGTCGCCCCATGGCGCGTACGGCCGTCATCAGCCGCGCGCCGTCGCGGCGGTCCAGGTCGTAGCGGACCACGGTGTGCCGCCGTCCCCGGACCCGCCCGGAGGGACGGTCGGCGATCATCGCCCCGAGGGTGGCGAGCTGCTCGGCGCCCTCCAGCTCGCGCCGCAGCTCGCGTCCCAGGCCGGGCAGGACGAAACTACTCATGCCGGGCGGGCTCGCGGTCGCCTCGATGAGGATCCCCCGGTCGTGCAGCTCCTCCACGCCCACGCTCTGCAGCACACCCCGCCAGGCGGTGACGGGCTCGGCGAAGCGTCCGGCCACGCTGGTGGCCGGGTGGACGCTGAGGTTGCGCCCAAGCCGGGGATGTCCGCCAAGGCCCGACCGGCGCAGCAGAGCCGGGGTGTGCAGGGTGCCGGCCGCCGTCACGACGAGCGGGGCGAGGATCTCCAGTTCGCTGCCGTCCGGGCGGGTGGCCTGTACTCCCGCGGCCCGGGGCAGGCCGGGCCCGTCGCGGTCCAGCAGGACGCGGTGTGCGCGGGCCCGCGTGACGATCCGGGCGCCGGCGGCGCACGCGTCGGGCAGCACGGACAGCTGCACGCTCTGTTTGGCTCCGGTGGGGCAGCCGACCACGCACTGGCACGAGCCCCTGCATCCGGGGGCGTTGCGACGCAGGGGTCCGGCCCGCCAGCCGAGCCGTTCGGCGCCGGCGAGGGCCAGCAGGCCGTTGTTGCCGAGGACGTCGAGCGGCTGGGTGGCCACGTGAAGGGTGCGTTCCATCTCGTCGAGCAGGGGACCGAAGCGTTCGGCGAGTGTGAAACCGTACCGGCCGCGCCAGCGGTCGAGGACGTGGTCCGGAGTCCGGTAGCAGGTGCCGGAGTTGACGACCGTGGTGCCGCCGACGGCGCGACCGACCGGCAGCAGCAGCGGCGGGTTGCCGAGCGCCACCGTGGCGCCGCCGTCCCGGTACAGCTCGGCGAACCGGTCGAGGGGCGCCCGGCGCCCGAACGACGCCGTCGAGTGGTGCTCCCCCTCCTCCAGGACGACGACCCGCAGCCCGGCGCGAGCGAGCGTCCGGGCGGCGACGGCGCCGCCCGCGCCGGATCCGACGACCACCGCGTCGGCGATGGTCCGCGCGGGCCACTCCTCGGCGGGGGTGCAGTCCAGGGGCGGATCCTCCGGAGCGTGCGGGGCGTCGCGTGCGGCGGGCCGCCGCGTCGCCGCCAGCCGCTCCGTACCGGCGGCGAGCAGCACGGGCACCTTGAGGACGTCGAGCAGCGGGACGAGCGAAGGGCGTGCGGCCAGCGAGACGAGCACGGTCTCGCGCTCGTCGCGGTCGAGTGCCGCCAGGGGTCTGCCGGTGCGCAGGACCGCGTACGTCTCCACCGCCGCGACGGCGGCGTGAACACCGGCGCGGGCGGGCCGGGGCATGGCGCGGAGCACCGTGTCGAGCCGGCGGGGCACCCGCGCGGCCCAGTCGTCCTCACCTGCCTCCGCGAGCAGTGCGGCGACGAGTCCGGCGGCGGTCATCGCCCGCCCACCTCGGCGTGCGCGGTGCCGTCCAGGGACCACTGTGCCTCGGTGCGCCAGCGGCCCCACCAGCGTTCCAGCACCACCCGGGCGTCGGCGGACTCGCTGTTGCGGCAGACCGCGCGGGTGCCGTCCGGGTCGCGGTACTCCAGTTCCAGGGTGCGGACGTCCGGCTGGACGACGTCGACCCTGATGCGGCGCAGCGCGGTGCGCCCGGTCACGCTCCACTCGGGCAGGCCGATCCGGGCCCGGAAGCGTCCGGGGCCGCACAGGCCCAGCGCGGTGCGTTCGGCGCGGCGCGGCCAGGTGCGGCCCCGGTGTCGCAGCCGCAGGAAGACCAGCGGCGGCAGCCGGCGCAGGCCCGGCCGGGTGGACGCGGCCGCTACGATCTCCAGGACGTCGCCGTCCCCGAGGTCCGCGTGGAGCCAGGCCCAGCGCCGGGCGTTGCCGTGCCCGTAGATGCGTGCTGATGCGCCGGGCGCCCTGCGCAGCGTCAGCGCCGTCCCGTGGTACGAGAACTCCCCCTCGTACGTGGCCCGCGCGGCCGGGAGCATCTGGGCGGCCGGCAGCAGCGGCCGACGCCAGGACCAGCGGGGGAAGGTGAACAGCGGTGGCCCGTCCGGATGTTCGGTGATGTTCCACTCGAAAGCCCCCGCCCTTCCGTTGAGTTGACCGGGGCGGGCCGTGACGCCGTCGCCCGTGAAGCCGTCCGTGGGCGCGGTCCACGGGACGGGCCCGAAGCGGGCGTGCTCGACGGGTCCTTGCCGCGGGAAGGCCGCGACCCAGCCGTGGGCGACCGGCGCGGATCCGTCGGCGGATGCCGTCAGTTCGTGGTGCAGCCAGACGCCGGTTCCGCTCCCGGGGTCGGTCAGGGTGGTGTACCAGACCTCGGTGCGGCCGGGCGTGCCGTCCCAGCGCGGTGCCAGGTGCCCCGCTGCCGTCCCGCTGTTCGCCGGTCCGGCGTGTTCGTCCTCACCCCGCGGGAAGCGGAGGCCGAGCAGGAAGGGAACCAGGCCGGTGGCGAGCGGGAATCGCAGGACCCCTTGGCCCACCCGCGCCCCGTGCTCGTACAGCGTGCAGGGGAGGACCGTCATCGACCGCACCGGACGGCGTGGGGTCACCGACTTCCAGCCGTCGAGGACGAGACGACGGTCCCCGGCCGTGAACGACAGCCGGTAGCGGATGCGGCGCCGTGCCAGCGGTGACACCTCCAGCTCGCCCTCGGCACGGTCGTCGTCCGCGAGGCCGCTGACGCGGACCCGGCCGGTCAGGCGTGCCTCGGTCGTCCGGTGCGGGACCAGGACCGTGCCGGCCCGGGCCCGCAGGTCCAGGCGTATGCGGCGCACCTCGTTCTCGGCGTCGAGCCGGAGGGTGCCGAGCATCGTCTCCGTGAACTCGGTGCCCCTCACGCGAGTCCCTTCAGCATGATCCGCTCGGTGGTCGTCAGGTAGGCGTCGGCCGCCGCGTGCGCCCGGCGGCCGTCACCGGCCAGTACCGCCTCCACCACGGGTGCCAGGCGTTCGTGGGCCGTCCCGGGGTCGGTGAAGGGCCCGGTCAGTACGGTCCGGACGGGCAGGTAGGCGTTGAACAGCGTGTTGGTCAGCAGGACGTAGACGCGGTTGCCGGTCGCCCTCGCCAGGGCCCGGTGCACCTCGACGTCGGCCAGCTGCACGGCGTCCGCACCGGCTGCCTCCCGCACGGCGGCCAGGCGCGCGCGGAGTTCGTCGTGCTGCGCGCGGCCCGCCTTCTCCGCGGCCCGCTCGGCGATCAACGCGCCGGTGCTGCGCCGCACTTCGAAGACCTCGTGGACCCACTTGGCGTCGTGGCGCACGAGCATCGGCAGCAGGTCGGCGCCGCCCAGGCGCACATAGTCGCGAACCCTGGTGCCGACACCGTGCCGGGTCTCCAGCAGGCCCGCCTGGACCAGCCGGCCGAAGGCGTGTTTGAGGGTGGTGCGGGTGACCCCGTAGCCGTCGGCCAGTTCCCGCTCCGGCGGGAGGTAGCCGCCGGTCGGATGGCGGCCGTCGAGGATGTCCTCACGCAGCCGGTGCTCCAGGACGTCCACGATCGTCTCGCGGGGCAGTGCCTCCACGGGGTCTCCTCTGCGGGCAGCACGTCCGGCGCTCGAGCCGGACGGGGGCGGATGATGAGCGGGGCGGAAAATGGAGTGGCTCAGTGGATGAGCCACTCAACCAACAAAGCGCCGCGCGGTCAATGGGCCCCGCAGCAAGACTCGTTGTGCAGTGTCCCGTGCGCAAGTAGTTGACATGTACGCGACCTGGCGCGACATTGAGAGCGCTCTCACAGCATCCGGACGGCTTCCGTCCGTAGGAGATACACCTCGTGAGGAGGCTGAGAGTGTCCAGACAACTCAGACTGCGAACCCTGATGGCGGCCGCGGCCACGATCGCCGCGGCCCTGCTGACGTTCGGGACCCCGACCCCTGCCGAGGCAGCCGTCCCGGCCACCATTCCGCTCCAGGTCACGAACAACTCCGGGCGCAGCGACCCGGTCTACATCTACGACCTCGGCACCCAGCTGTCGACGGGCCGGCAGGGCTGGGCCGACGAGAGCGGCACCTTCCACCCGTGGCCCGCGGGCGGAAATCCGCCGACTCCCGCGCCCGACGCGTCGATCGCGGGACCGGCCAACGGACAGTCGAAGACGATCCGGATCCCGAAGTTCTCCGGGCGGATCTACTTCTCCTACGGCAGGAAGCTCGACTTCCGGCTGACCACCGGCGGTCTCGTGCAGCCGGCCGTACAGAACCCGAGCGATCCCAACCGCAACATCCTCTTCAACTGGTCCGAGTACACGCTCAACGACAGCGGCCTGTGGATCAACAGCACGCAGGTCGACATGTTCTCGGCGCCGTACGCCGTCGGGGTGCAGCTCGCCGACGGCACCACGAAGAACACCGGACACCTCACGCCCGGCGGGTACAACGGGTTCTTCAACGCCCTCAGGGGACAGCCGGGCGGGTGGGCCAACCTGATCCAGACCGCTCCCGACGGCACCGTCCTGCGGGCCCTCGCCCCCGGCCACGGCATCGAGAGCGGCGCGCTGCCGGCCACCGTGATGGACGACTACGTCAACCGAGTGTGGCAGAAGTACAGTTCCTCGACGCTGACGGTGACACCGTTCGCGAACCAGCCGAACACCAGGTACTACGGCCGGGTCTCCGGGAACGTCATGAACTTCACCAACGGCTCGGGCGCCGTCGTCACCAGCTTCCAGAAGCCGGACTCGGACAGCGTCTTCGGCTGCTACAAGCGCCTGGACGCCCCGAACGACCTGGTGCGCGGCCCTATCTCCCGCACCCTGTGCGCGGGGTTCAACCGCTCCACGCTGCTGGTCAATCCCAACCAGCCCGACACCGGCTCAGCGGGCTTCTACCAGGACGGGGTGACCAACCACTACGCCCGGAAGATCCACGCGCAGATGGCCGACGGCAAGGCCTACGCGTTCGCCTTCGACGACGTCGGCAACCAGGAGTCACTGGTCCACGACGGCAACCCGCGGCAGGCGTACCTCACGCTGGATCCCTTCAGCTGACCGCGCACGTCGATCCGGAGCGACCGGTGCGGCCTTCGTCCGGACCGGTGCTCCGGACCGTGCTCCGAAGGAGTGATCCCCTCTGGTCCCGCAGCGGACGCCCGGCCGCTGAGCTCGCTCGAAAGGATCAAACGAACACGAGGCGATCGTGCCGCGAGGGGATCACGAGCATGCGGGAACCGGGCGATGTCAGGCGGCAGCCCCGATCCTCGCGGTCGTGGAGTCCCGAGGGGCCGTAGAGGTGACCGAGCTGGCCGCCGAGCTGGAGGTCTCAATAATCACCGTCCGGCGGGACGCCGAGGAGCCGGCCCGGTCCGGCAGGCTGCGCCGCGGCCACGGGGTGGCCCGCCCGGTCACCGCCGCGCCGGAGCCCGCCGTCGCCCCGTCCGCGGGCCGGAGCGGCAGGGCGCCCGGTGGCGCTGGTGATACCGGAGCGGCACACCTACCTGTACGGGGCGATGGACGGCGCACGGGCCGTCCTGGAGGCGGCCGGGACACGCGTCGCCCTGCACATCACCCCGCAGGCGCCCGGCACTGAGCGTCCCATCGTCGAGCGGGCGCCGGCCGATGCACTCAGTCGATCAGGATGCCCGTGGGCGATTACGCCAGGCTCAGCAGCGCCGCTCGGGCGGACAACGCCCCGGACGTGGCCTCCATCGAGTACCCCCAGGTGCCCGGCTTCGCCATCGACGGCGTCGCCCGCGGCATCACCTCCCTCGTGAGCGACCGGCTGCGCGGGAAGCTGCTCCCCCAGCCGACGGGCCATCCAGTTGGCAACGCACGCACAACGGGAGCACCATGCACACCTCCTCTGGCGGCAACACCCTTCCGCGGACCGCTCTCGCCATGGGGCCGGACGCGGCGGCGGCCGTGTTCACCCCCGATGCCGTGGAGGCACTCGGGCGGGTCTGCGACCTCGTACCGTCGCCCGCCCTGCACGACTTCGGCACCGAACGGGCCCGCGCCGTCCTGCGGGACGTGGAGGTCCTGGTCACCGGCTGGGGCTGTCCCGTCCTGGACGCGTCCGTACTGGACGGCGCCCCCGGCTGCGGGCCGTGGTCCACTCCGCCGGGTCCGTGCGCCACCATGTCACCCGGGCCTGCTGGGACCGGGCGTCGCGGTGTCCTCCGCCGCCGCGACCAACGCCCTGCCCGTTGCGGAGTACACGGTCGCCATGATCCTCCTCACCGGCAAGCACATCCTCGAACGCGCCCGGGACTACCGCGCGGCGCGCCACCGCGACGCCTGGCTCGACACCCCGCAGGACGTCGGCAACTTCCGCCGCACGGTGGGCATCCTGTCCGCCTCCCTGATCGGACGCCGGGTCATCGAACTGCTGCGTCCGCACGATCTGCGGGTGCTGCTGCACGACCCCTACGTCACCGCCAAGGAGGCCGCCGCGCTCGGTGTCAAGGCCGTGGGACTCGACGAGTTGTTCGCCCGGTGCGATGTCGTCAGTGTCCACACCCCCTGCTTCCCGCCACCCGGGGGGCCGGCGGCTCATCGCGGCGATGCGGCCGGAGGCCGTCCTCGTCAACACGGCCCGCGGCGCCGTGCTCGACCAGGACGCCCTCACCGAGGCGGTCACCGGGGGCCGGATCCGGGCGGTCCTCGACGTCACCGACCTCGAGGTCCTGCCGCCGGACCACCCCCTGTGGGACTGCGACAACGCCCTGATCACCCCCCACCTCGCCGGGTCCCAGGGCAACGAATGGGCGCGCCTGGCGGAGCTCGCCGTCGGCGAGGTCGCCCGGTGGTCCGCAGGAGACGGCTTCGCCCATCCCGTACGACACGAAAGGCTGGCCCACCTCGCATGACCATGCCCGGGCTTCTCGCCGACGACCGCGAGTCGAGCCCCGTCACCGGTTACTCCCGCGCCCACTGGGAGAGGGCAGCCGACCTGCTGCTGCGCGCCGCCTGGCGCTGGGCCACCCCGCGCGGGGCCCTGCTCGGCCTGCCGGACCGCCCGTCGGTCTCCGGTGTCCGCTCCGACGTGCGCGTAAGCGGCCTGCTCAGCGCGGGCCGGCACGGTCCGCACGCGGCGACGCTCCAGCGCTACTCGCCCCGCCTCCCCTACTGGGCGTCCAAGGCCTTCGTCGGACTGCTCGCGCCCGCCGACCACCCGCTGTGGAGGGCCCGTGAGGAGCCGGCGCCCAGCGAGAGGTCCGACCGGGTCCTGGCGCTGCCGGGGCCGGGACTCCTGGTACAGAGCACGCGCTCGGACGGCATCGTCCGGCTGCACAACCACGGCAGCGACCATGTCCGCCCGCACGAGGGCGAGTCGGCCGCCGAGGACGATCCGCCCTACGGCCGGCAGGCGTACTCCACCCGTACCGGCCCGACGGCCGCCGGGAACGTCGCGGACAACCACCTGGGCCTGGTCGTCGGCGGGGTGCGCAGTGTGCGGCGCCGGATACACCCGCTGGGGGCGGGCGTGCGGGCGCCGCGCGGCACGGCCTTCACGGCGTGGGCCCGGGTCCCACGGCTCACGGCCGAGGCCGCACGGCGGTGTACGCCTGCCTGGCGACGCTCACCGGCGAACCCGAACCCGCCTCTCCCGCCGAGGCGGTCGGCGACGTCATCGCGCGCCCGGACGCCGTCGAGGTGCGGTGGGCGGACGACGGCTCGGTGACACGGGTCGCCTTCGAGCCGTTCGGCCTGGAACACCGCACGGACGGTTGCGGCTCAGCCGGCATGACGTCAGCACTGCGTCCGCCGACGGCGGTTGCTCCCCTTCGCCGCGTCAGGCGCAGGAGGGACACAGCCCGCGGTAGGTGACCGCGACCTCGGACACCGTGAAGCCGAACCGCTCCGCCTCCGGGAGGTCGGCCAGCGGGCTGCCGGTCGGGTGGACGTCGCGGATGGTGCCACAGCCCGAGCACACCAAGTGGTGGTGCGGGTGACGCGCGTTGGGGTCGTAGCGCTTGGCGCGGCCATCGGTGGAGACCTCGACGACCTCACCGAGGGAGACCAGTTCTCCCAGGGCGTTGTAGACGGTGGCCCGGGAGATCTCGGGCAGCCGCAGGGCCGCGCGGGCGTGCACCTCGTCGGCCGTGAGGTGCACGTGGTCGCCGTCGAGGACCTCCGCAACGACACGCCGCTGGGAGGTCATCCGCCAGCCGCGCCCGCGCAGCCGCTCCAGCAGGTCGCTCATATCGGTCACCTCTTCGGGTTGGGTGGGATGTGCGTGTACGGAGGTGGACGTCCGGGTTCTGATTCTCTATGGATTTGGCATCCTTATTGACTTGGACTCTGTCCATTGTAGGATCAGTTCCGGCAATAGCCAAGGGACAGGAAGACCCAGTACGGGCCCCGTGCCTCAACTGTTCCGCCCCCCGCAGTTCTTGAGCACCGCGATCCGCCTGGTCGGAAGGATTCCCATGTCTGAGAATCACGATGCAATCGTCACAGACCCGAAGACGGAGGACGGCGGTGGCTGCCCGGTCGCACACGGGCGCGCCCCGCACCCGACCCAGGGCGGCGGAAACCGCCAGTGGTGGCCGGAGCGGCTCAACCTGAAGATCCTCGCCAAGAACCCCGCCGTGGCGAACCCCCTCGGTGAGGACTTCGACTACGCCGCGGCCTTCACGTCCCTCGACCTGGCGGCGGTGAAGCAGGACATCGCCGAGGTCCTCACGACCTCGCAGGACTGGTGGCCCGCGGACTTCGGCCACTACGGCCCGCTCATGGTCCGCATGGCGTGGCACAGCGCCGGCACCTACCGGATCAGTGACGGCCGCGGCGGCGCCGGGGCCGGCCAGCAGCGCTTCGCCCCGCTCAACAGCTGGCCGGACAACGTGAACCTCGACAAGGCCCGCCGACTGCTGTGGCCGGTCAAGAAGAAGTACGGGCAGAGCCTGTCCTGGGCCGACCTCCTGATCCTCACCGGCAATGTCGCCCTGGAAACGATGGGCTTCGAGACCTTCGGCTTCGCCGGCGGACGCGCGGACGTCTGGGAGCCCGACGAGGACGTGTACTGGGGCCCCGAGACCACGTGGCTCGGCGACGAGCGCTACACCGGTGACCGCGAGCTGGAGAGCCCCCTCGGCGCGGTCCAGATGGGCCTCATCTACGTCAACCCGGAGGGCCCGAACGGCAACCCGGACCCGCTGGCCGCGGCCCGCGACATCCGCGAGACGTTCCGCCGGATGGCGATGAACGATGAAGAGACCGTCGCCCTCATCGCGGGCGGCCACACCTTCGGCAAGACCCATGGCGCGGGCCCGTCGGACCACGTCGGCGACGACCCCGAGGCCGCCTCGATGGAGGAGCAGGGCTTCGGCTGGAACAACACCTTCGGCACCGGCAAGGGCGCCGACACGATCACCAGCGGCCTCGAGGTCACCTGGACCAGCGCGCCCACGCAGTGGAGCAACGGCTTCTTCCAGAACCTGTTCGGCTTCGAGTGGGAGCTGACGACGAGCCCCGCCGGCGCGCACCAGTGGGTGGCGAAGGACGGTGCGGGCGCAGGCACCATCCCGCACGCCCACGACGCGTCGAAGCGCCTGGCTCCGACGATGCTGACGACCGACCTCGCGCTCCGCTTCGACCCGGCCTACGAGCAGATATCGCGCCACTTCCTGGAGAACCCCGACGAGTTCGCGGACGCCTTCGCCCGTGCCTGGTTCAAGCTGACCCACCGTGACATGGGCCCCGTCGTGCGCTACCTCGGCCCGGAGGTCCCGGACGAGGTGCTGTCGTGGCAGGACCCGCTGCCCGCCCTCACGCACGAACTCGTCGACGCCGCGGACGTCGCCGCCCTCAAGGAGCAGGTCCTCGGCTCCGGCCTGACCGTGTCCCAGCTCGTGTCCACCGCGTGGGCCTCGGCCTCGTCCTTCCGCGGCAGCGACAAGCGCGGCGGCGCCAACGGCGCGCGCCTGCGCCTCCAGCCGCAGAACGGCTGGGAGGTCAACGACCCGGACCAGCTGGCGGGCGTGCTGCGGACCCTGGAGGGCATCCAGGAATCCTTCAACGCCGCCCAGGCGAGCGGCAAGCGGATCTCGCTCGCCGACCTGATCGTGCTCGCGGGCGCCGCGGCCGTAGAGCGCGCGGCCAAGGAGGCCGGCTTCGAGATCCAGGTCCCGTTCACGCCGGGCCGTGTGGACGCGTCGCAGGAACAGACCGACGTGGAGTCGTTCGCCGCGCTCGAGCCGACGGCCGACGGGTTCCGCAACTACCTCGGCAAGGGCAGCCGGCTGCCGGCCGAGTTCCTGCTCGTCGACCGGGCGAACCTGCTGACCCTGAGCGCTCCGGAGCTGACCGTCCTGGTCGGCGGTCTCCGTGTCCTCGGCGCGAACCACCAGCAGTCGCAGCTCGGCGTCCTCACCGCCACCCCCGGCGTGCTGACGAACGACTTCTTCGTCAACCTGCTCGACCTGGGCACGACGTGGAAGGCGACCTCCGAGGACCAGACCGCCTTCGAGGGACGCGACACCGCCACGGGCGAGCTCAAGTGGGCCGGCAGCCGCGCCGACCTCGTATTCGGCTCGAACTCCGAGCTCCGCGCCCTCGCGGAGGTCTACGCGAGCGACGACGCGAAGGAGAAGTTCGTGAAGGACTTCGTCGCGGCGTGGGACAAGGTCATGAACCTGGACCGGTTCGACCTCGTCTGAGCGCACACCTGACGTCCGGGCCGGCACGCACCATCGCCGGCCCGGACGTTCTCTTTCCGGGCTCACCCGTCCGCCGAAGTCACCTGTCCTTCCGGGCTCACCCGTCTTCCGGGCGCACCGGCGTCCTGTCAGCCGGGCGGGGCGGGCCTGGGCGGCATGGCGAGGTGGGCGAGGTCCGGGGGCGGCGGGGAGGTCTGCGGCCACAGCGGGGCGGCGTCCCCGTCCGCGACGGCGGCCGGGGCGTCGGTGAGGTTCATCCGCTCACGCAGCCGGCCGTAGAAGTCGGTCGGCCCGAGCCGGACGGCCCGCAGCCGCCGGGGAGACGCGTAGACGCCGATCCAGTCGCCCGGTTCGAGAACGCCGCGCACCTGGCCGTCGATGCTGACGGCGGCCTGCCCGGAACGCTCGAGCAGCCGCAGGGCGACGGGCTCGTCGGGCGCGGCCACGACCGACCGGTTGAAGGTCATGTGCGGGGCGACCGGGGTGAACACCAGCGCGTCCGCACGGGGAGAGACGACAGGACCGCCGGCGGCGAAGCTGTAGGCCGTGGACCCGGTGGGCGTGGCCACCAGGAGCGCGTCGGCGGAGTAGGACGCGAGGAGCCTCCCGGCGAGGTAGACGCCGGCGGACACCTGCCGGTCCCGTGACAGCTTCTCCAGGACGATGTCGTTCAGGGCGGTGACGTTCAGGGCGACCCCCCATTCGTCACCGGTCTCGCAGTCGGCGCGCACGCGGGGCGGCGGCAGGAGCGGGCCGCGGCCGTAGCTCATCAGTGCGGCCATGTCCGCCGGTACCTCCAGCGGGCGGGAGGCGCGCAGCGTGAGCAGCATGCGCTCCTCGACGGTCAGGCGGTCCTCGCGCACCGCGTCCAGCGCCGAGCGCACCGCCGTGGCCGACACCTCCGTCAGGAATCCCACCCGGCCGAGGTCGATGCCGAGGACCAGCGCGTCGTTGTCGGCGGCCAGGCGGGCTCCGCGCAGGAAGGTGCCGTCACCGCCGAGGGTGACGACGAGATCGGGGTTGCCGGCCGCCTCGTTCTCCGCGTCGGCGCTGTGCCGGCCGCCCTCGTGCCACACGTCGATGTCCGTGCACTGCACGGCGTGCTCGGCGCACCAGGCGCGGACACGGTCGGCTGCGTCCACGGCTTCCCGGCGGCCTCCGTGGACGACCAGGCCGATACGGCGAACGGTCATGTGTGCCTCCATGCCCAGCGTACGGAAGCACCCGCGCCGCCGCCTCGGGAGCGGGACCCGGGCGGGCAGTTGGTCCGGGACGCTGAGCGATCTTGGCGGAACCGATGGCTCCGGGACAAGATGACCCGCATGAAGGGTGACCTCTTTTCCAGTGACCACATGGTGCAGCCGGCCGTAGCGCCGGGCATGACCGTGCAGAACGCCAAATCCATCAAGTACGCCGTCAACGGTGAGATGTTCGCGCGGCAGGGGGCGATGATCGCCTGGCGTGGGGCGCTGCAGTTCGAACGCAAGGGCCAGGGCGTGGGCGGCATGCTCAAGCGGGCGGTCACCGGTGAGGGGCTGGCGCTGATGTCGGTGCGCGGGCAGGGCGAGGCCTGGTTCGCGCACGAGGCGCAGAACTGCTTCATCGTGGACGTCGAGCCGGGCGACGTGTTCACGGTCAACGGGCGCAACGTGCTCTGCTTCGACGCCTCGTTGTCGTACGAGATAAAGACCGTGAAGGGTGCGGGCATCTCCGGCGGCGGCCTGTTCAACAGTGTGTTCACCGGGCAGGGCAGGCTGGGGCTGATCTGCGAGGGCAACCCGTTGGTCATCCCGGTGTCGCCGCAGCAGCCGGTGTACGTGGACACCGACGCGGTGGTCGGCTGGAGCGCGCATCTGACCACTTCGCTGCACCGGTCGCAGTCGTTCGGGTCCATGATCCGGGGCGGCTCGGGCGAGGCGGTGCAGCTGAAGCTGGAGGGTGACGGTTTCGTCGTCGTGCGGCCCAGTGAGGTGACGCCGCAGAAGGCGCAGCAGCACTGATCCCGCGTGCCCCCGGCCCGTGGGCGCCGGGGGCACGGCGGACGTCAGAGCGTGCGGTCGGTGAGGGCGGACAGCAGGGTCCGCAACTCCGCGCGCGGGCGCGGCGCGAGCGGGGCCGACTGAAGGAGTGCGTCGGCCGCCGCGAGATGACTCCGGGCCTGCGTCAGCGCCGCCGCGCGGCCACCGCACCGCTCGATCAGGAGTGCCGCCCGGTGTACTGCGGAGTTGTCGAGGGCGGTGGGCGAGGTGAGCAGCCGGGCCAGTTCGGCGCGGCCCGGCGCGTTCAGGGCGGCGAGCAGCGGAAAGGTCTTCTTCCCCTGCCGGAGATCGCCGTGGACCGGCTTGCCGGTGACCGCCGGGTCGCCCCAGATGTCCAGCAGGTCGTCGACGATCTGGAAGGCCACGCCCAGGTGCCGGCCGGCCCGGTCGAGCGCCGTCACCGTTTCCCTGTGGGCGCCGGCGAGTTGGGCCCCCAGCGCCAGCGCGCAGCCGAGCAGGGCACCCGTCTTGCGCTCGGCCATGGTCTCGTACTCCCCCGTACTGACCGCCTCGGGCCCGTCCCAGGGGCGTCGGGCGAACAGCAGGTCGTCCGCCTGGCCGTGGACGAGGTCGCTCAGGGCGGCGGTCAGGTGCCGTACGGCCGCCGGGACGTGCGCGGACGGCGGCCCGGTGTCCCGCGGGTCCGCGGCCGGGGGGCCGACCGGTGCGGGGGCGGCCGTCAGGGTCTCGACGGCCAGGGCGAAGAGGGCATCACCTGCCAGGACGGCCGGCCCGGTGCCGTACGCCTGCCACACCGCGGGACGGCCCCGGCGCATCGGGTCTCCGTCCATGATGTCGTCGTGCAACAGCGAGAAGGTGTGCACGAGTTCGACGCAGACCGCGGCCGGGACGCCGGTCCCGGCGGGCGCTCCGGCCGCCTCGGCTCCGAGGACGGCCAGCGCCTGTCGTACGCCCTTGCCCGGGCGCGGCGCGGCGGCCGCACCGCCGGCCCCGGGGCGGCCCAGTGCGTAGCCCGCCATCTCGCCGATCCACGGGTGCAGGGTGCCGACCGCTGCCGCGAGCGCCGGGGCGACCAGTTCACGGCAGCGCCGCAGCAGGTGCGAGGCGTCGGCGGGCGCCGTCCGCTTCCCCGCGTAGGGGGGTGTCGTCAGGGCCGTCACCGGCGGGCCTCCGCCTCGGCGCGCACGACGCTGTCCGTACCGCCTTCTGGACGGCGGCCCCCGTCCCCGCCGTCCGCCGGGTCCGGGACGACGCCGCCGGCCTCCGCTTCGCCTGCGTCGTCCGCCGGGGCGGGGACGCCGCCGCCGTCCGCCGCGGGGCGGACCGCGTCGCCTGCTCCCCGCTCGGCGGGCACCGCGTCGCCGGCTCCGCGCTGGGCGGGGAGCGCGCCCACCGCGCACCCGGTGCTTCCGGAGGGCGCCGTCTCGGCCAACGGCGGCTCGGTGAGCCCCAATTCCGCGCGGGCGCGGTCGATCATCGTGCGGCCGTGCCGCAGGCCTATGTGCTCGAGTACACGGCTCAGCCCGGCCAGGTCCGCGGCCGTGGCGGCGCGGTCCCGTCCCAGCCGGGCCCGGGACTTGACCAGGCCCAGCAGGGCCAGCGCCCGGCCGCGGGGTTCGCTCATCCCCTCGAACTCGGTGAGCGCCTGAGCGTAGACGTCCCGGGCCTCCGCGTAGCGCCCGGCCCGGTAGAGGACGTTGCCGCGCATCTTGTGGTTGTAGGCGAGCGCGCTGACCAGGTTCATCTCGCGGCAGGAGAGCTCGGCCTCGGTGAGCAGTTCCAGCGCGCGGCGCGTGTCCCCGTCGCGCGCGGAGACGATGTCGGCCAGTCCGCGCAGCGCCCAGGCGTGGCCGCGCCGGTCCTCGGCGCCTGCGGCGATCTCAGCGGCTTCCGTGAACATCGCGTACGCGGTGTCGAGGGAGCCGGTGTTGCGGTGCATCTGGGCGATGCCTTCCAGGGCCCACACGGTGTGGCGGGCCTCGCCACGCTTGCGGGCCTCGGCCAGGAGTTGCTCGTGCAGGGCGGCCACCGCCTCGTAGTCACCCTGGATCCGTCCGGTCTCGGCCAGGCCGGCGAGGGAGTAGCCGCGGACCACCACGTCCCCGGCCGATCCGCCCAGGTCGGCGGCCAGCCGCAGCAGGCGCCGGGCGAGGGGGAACGCGCCGCGCTGCCGGGCCAGGGTGCCGCCGCTCCACAGCGCCCACGCCATGGCACCGGCGTCCCCGGCCTCGCGGGCGGTCCGGTAGCTCGCCTTCCACGCCCGGTCGGCGTCCGTCACCTGGCCGAGCCTGCGGTGTGCCTCGGCGACCGCCAGTCCTGAGCGTGCCGCCTCGCGCCGTGCTCCGGCGCGTTCGGCGGCGCGCAGCTGCTCGGTGCCCGCCGCCAGGACGTCGGTCAGTGAGGAGTTCACCGACAGGGTGGTCAAAGCGCCCTGGTACTCCGGGGCGAAGGCCTTGTCGTACATGCGTGCCTTTCGGTCTGCCGTCGGTGGGGCCCACTGGTGCCCGACGGCCGGTCTGGGACGTCACGGGACGGGCAGCCGCGCGCGGAACCAGCGCCTTCTCTTCGTACGCGCACCGGTATGTCCCGCATCTATGCACAATGCGTATACACCGAGCGCATAGTGACCCGGACGTCAGCCCGGAACACCCCTGGTCCACCGTCGCGGGCCACCGGCCCGTTGCCGATCAAGACGGCGGCGACGCCCGCGGGGTTGCCTCGCGGAGGCGACTCCTCCGATCCGCTCGCCATATTGAACACATTTTCGAATAGCGAGGTATTCTGAAGCCATGTCCATGCACCTCCAGGGCTCGCTGTTCGACCAGACCGACGACGTGGGCCTGAACTCCCTCAGCGGACTGCGCCGGACCGTGCTCGGCGGCGGGGCCTGGATCGATCTGCTGCCCGGCTGGCTCCGCGGCGCGGACGCGCTGTTCGAACAGCTCGCCGCCGACGTCCCCTGGCGCGCCGAGCGCCGGCAGATGTACGAACAGGTCGTCGACGTACCCCGGCTGCTCTGCCACTACCGGGCCGGCGCCCCGCTCCCCCACCCCGTCCTCGACGAGGCACGCGACGCACTCGGCGCGCGGTACGCCACCGAACTCGGGGAGCCGTTCGCGACGGCCGGGCTCTGCTACTACCGCGACGGCCGCGACAGCGTGGCGTGGCACGGCGACCGCATCGGCCGGGGCGCGCGCGAGGACACCATGGTCGCCATCCTGTCCGTGGGCGCGGCACGCGACCTGGCGCTGCGCCCCCGCGACGGCGGCGAGACCCTCCGCTACCCCCTCGGGCACGGCGATCTGATCGTGATGGGCGGCTCCTGCCAGCGCACGTGGGAGCACGCCGTCCCCAAGACGGCGCGCGCCACCGGCCCCCGCATCAGCGTCCAGTTCCGCCCGCAGGGCGTGAACTAGTTGCCCTGTCCCGGGCCTGAAGCTGCTGTAGTGCGCGGGCGAACACGCCTCGCAGGCCGGCCGCCGGTGGTGGCCGTGGGCAGGTGGGGGTGCGGGGCGCGGCGCGCGGGCGGTGGGGTGGTGAGCGGGTCGCCGCCGAGCTGGGCGGGCGGCGGCGGCGGCCCTGGCTGCGGGAGGTGAAGGTTGCCTGGGCAGGTCCGTTGTCGGGGGGGCGCAGGCCGTGGCCCGTGCCCGCAGCCGGCCGGCCGGCCGGCCGGTGGATTCTGCTCCCGGACCGGCGCACTGGGGGGTGTGGTGGGTGCGCAGCGTGCACCGTCCCGTCGAGGTCGGGCCGGGTCTGACCGTGTCCTACGTGGGGAAACTGCTGCTTGCCACAGGCGCTGCGCCTTTCCCCGTGCTGGGATCTCTTGAGCGCGGGGACGTTGTCAGTGGGCGAGGGCACACTGACGTGCATGATCACCTCTTCTTCATCCACCGCAGACGATGCCTCCGGCCCCTCCCTTGTCTGGGTGGAGTCAATGGGCGGTGGTCTGGTTCGTCCGGGATGACAGGACTTACAAGGAGCCCAGGGCCTGGCCCACCTCGACACCGGCCAGGTCACCTGCTGGACCTCCTGGCACCGCTGGAGCCTGATGAGCCTGCTCGCCTACGCACTCCTGGCCGTCGGCGCCCTCCACGAGCGGCAACGCACCAACCCAGCCGAGCCCGAGGACCACCTGGTCATGGTGCCCGTCAGCCCACGCGAACTCCTCGCCCTGCTCCGGTCTTCGTCCTGCCCCGCCCCTGCCAGGACACCGATCCCGCCCACGCGCTCCGCTGGTCACACCAGCGCCGCCGACACCAGCACCGCGCAGCCGACTGCCACCGCCGCTGGAACAACATCACAGCAGTGGCCACCACATGACAGGAACCTCAGGAGTCACGAACTACAGCTGCCGTGTCTGAGCGCGGCGTACGCCGCCGCGCTCAGACCGCTTCGGGCGCGGGACCGGACATGACCCGGGTCGGCACGCTGGGAATTGACGGGCAGGGCCGCAGCTCGGATCAGTTTGCGGAATCCTCTTCGGGCCGAAGCATCGCCGAGATTGCCGCGGCCACTTCCTCGGGATGTGACAGTGGCGAGAGGTGGCTGCTGGGGAGCTCGGTGACGACGGCTCCGGCGCGTGCGGCGAACCATCGCTGCAGTTGCGGATCGAGGATCCGGTCGTGGGCGCTGAGCACGTAGCCGCAGGGGAGGTCGTGCCAGGCGCCCGCAGAGGCCGGGGCCGTCAGGCAGGCTGCATGGGTCGGCTTCTGCATGGCGGCCAGGCTCCGGGCAAGGCGGGGCGGCAGGTCGTGGGCGAGTGCGTCACCGAACAGTTCCGGGTCCACGTCCGACCAGCCGTCCGCAGCGAACCGCAAGGCCGCGCGGCCTGGCATCTCGGCACCCTTGTCGCTCAGCATGCCGATGGTCTCCCCCTCGCCAGGCACGTAGCCGGCCACGAAGACCAAGGAGTTGACCTGGGGGTGCTCAAGTGCCGCGCCGGAGATGACGGTGCCGCCGTAGGAGTGTCCGACGAGGGTGACCGGTCCTTCCAGCGCGTCGATGTGCCGACGGGTCCAGGCGATGTCGTCCGCGAGTGAGGTCATCGGCAACTGGACGGCCAGTGCTTGCTGGCCCTGTTCGTGCAGGTGGCCTATGACCTCCTGCCAGATCGAGCCGTCACTCCAAGCACCGTGGACCAGCACTACGTTTCCCATTTCGCACTTCCTTTTGTCATGACTGCCTTGAGTGATTCCTGCCGGCCCGGCGGAGGTTTGAGTTCCTCCGACATGAGACCGGGACACGGCGCGATCACGTACGAGACGGTGGTGTTCTTTCAATTTCTCGACGTTGAACGGGTGAGGTGACGAAGATCGACTCACGGCGCAACGTGTGAGTACGCCAGACGACTTCGCGCAGCGCATCCGTGGCCTTTTCGCCGTGGCGTCAGCCCGTCGCCGGAGCCCGGCAGCTCGCGGGCGGCGACCGCGCCCTGTTCGCCGTCCTGTCCCCCACCAGTTCCGGAGCCGTGGGCCGCGCCCTCGTTCCCGCCGGTCCCGGCGTTGGCGTCACGTCCGCGCAGGGGTGGATACCTTGACTGCGGCCTCGGAGGTACGGCCGGAGCCGGGTGCCGTACGGACCAGGAGCAGTACGGCCACGACGCCGACGACCGCGGCCAGGGCCGAGAGGAGGAAGACGCGGTCAAGACCAGCGGCGAAAGCCTGGTGGGCGAGGTCCGCCGCCGCCTCGCGGTGCCCGGCCGGTGCGGAGACGATCACCTCGTTCGCCCGGCCCGAGGCCAGGGCGTCGGCGGCGTCGGCGGCGTGCGGCAGCTCGCCGTCTGTCAGCGTGGAGGCGGCATTGCTCGCGAAGACGGCGCCGAGGACCGCGATGGCCAGGGTCATGCCCAGTTGGCGCGCCGTGTTGATGGCTCCGCCCGCCATGCCGGCGCGCTGCCGCGGCACGGCGGAGGTGGCGGCGGAGACAAGGACGGGCGTGGCCAGGCCCACCCCGAGACCGGTGACGACCAGCCCCCAGGTGAGCGACGTCGCGCTCGCGCCCTCCGACATACCGGCGCGCAGCAGGAGCATGCCCGCCGCCACCAGCAGCAGACCCAGCCCGATGGGCAGGCGCGGGGAGAGCCGCTGGATGTGCCGGCCGGTCACAGCCGAGACGAGGAACGACGCGGCCGCGAGCGGGGTCAGAGCGAGTCCCGCCCCGATGGGAGCGAGTCCGGCCAGGGACTGCAGCCACAGCGACACGAGCGCTAGGCAGCCGAAGGCGCTGGCCTGCAGGAGAAGCGCGCCGGTCAACAGCCCGGCGAAGGAGGCGTTGCGCAGCAGCGCCAGGTCCAGCATCGGGGTTTCGCCGCGGTGGGCCGTGCGGTGTTCCACCACCACGAAGGCCACGAGGGCGAGCGCGGCGACAGCGTAGGAGACAAGGGTGCCAGGCGAGCCCCAGCCGTCGTCGGACCCGCGGATGAGTCCGTAAACGAGGGCGCCGGCGGCCACGCTGAAGGTCGCGGCCCCGGGGAGGTCGATGCGGTTCTTCCGGCCGACCGCGGCCGGCCGGTCGGCAGCCATGAAGCGCCGGGTCAGAACGATGGCTACGACCGCGACGGGCAGGTTGATCCAGAAGATCACGGGCCAGCTGATGCGCTGCGTCAGGACGCCGCCCAGCAGCGGACCCGCCGCCGCTGCGGCCCCGTTGGTCGCACCCCACAGCCCGAAGGCCGTACCGCGGTCCCGCCCCTGGTAAGAGGCGAGCAGCAGAGCGGGAGCGGTGGCGAACATGGCGGCTCCGCCGATGCCCTGCACAGCCCGGGCCGCGATGAGCACGCCGGCATCGGGAGCGAAGCCGCACACGAGCGAGGCCACGGCGAACAGTGCGAGCCCGCCCACATAGGCTCGCCGGTGCCCATAGCGGTCGGCGAAAGCGCCGGCAGCGAGCAGCAGCGCCGCCAGAGCTAGCGCGTAGGCGTCGATGACCCACTGCAGCGACGCGAAGGACGCGCCGAGGTCACGGGCCATGCTGGGCAGCGCCACGTTCACGATGGTGACGTCCACCAGCAGGATGCACGCGCCGAGACAGACCGCTATGAGCGGTCCCCACTTACGCATGTCGTCATCTCCATTCAGGGATCGGGGAACGGACCGAAGCCTCGGTCCTCGACAACTGTTGACGGCATGCACGCGATCAGATAACTCGCACGGCCAAATTTGCACGTATTCCCTAGAATCGATGTCGTGAAGACGTATCTCGACAGTCCCGACCGTGTGGGGCATCACCTCACCGATGAAGACCTGGCCCTGGCGCACGCCCTCCAGCTCAACGGCCGCGCCTCCTTCACCGAGATCGCAGCCGTGCTGGGCGTCTCCGACCAGACCGCGGCTCGCCGCTTTACCCGCCTGCGCACCACCGGGAAACTGCGCGTGCTCGGTCTGACCGACCCGTTCCGGCTGGGAGACCTGTCATGGTTCGTGCGCGTGCGGTGCACTCCGGACGCATCCGCCTCCATCGGCTCGGCACTGGCCCGGCGCACGGACACCACCTGGGTCAACCTCACCTCGGGGGGAACGGAGACGATGGCCGCGGTTCGCGCCCGCGGGCCCGGCCTGGAGGAGCCCTTCCTGGTGCAGCAGCTGCCCCGCACCCCCCGAGTGGTCGACGTATCCGCGCACTGCGTCCTGCATGTGTTCTTCGGCCAGGACCTCGGCTTCATCAACAAGAGCGGACCGCTGACCGACGCACAGGTCGCCGCACTGACCCCGCGGCCAACGGACGGGGGGTGGACAGCCGGCTCGGAACCCGTCGTGCTGGACGACCGCGACCGACTACTGCTCGACCTGCTGGCCCGCGACGGAAGGGCCCCGGTGGGCGAACTGGCCGCGGCCACCAAGCTGTCCGAGTCCACAGTGCGCCGCCGCATCCACGATCTACGCGCCGAAGGCGTGCTGTACTTCGACGTGGACTACCACCCCGACGTCCTGCACCGAAAGCTCAGGATCGCGCTCTGGCTGGAGATCGACCCCGCGCGGCTGGCCGAGGCAGGCGAGGCCCTGGCGGCGCATCCCGAGGTGTCCTTCGCCGCGGCGGTGACCGGCGCGACGAACCTGTACGCGAGCATCCAGGTGGAGTCGGCGCAACTCCTGTACCGCTACCTGACCCAGACTCTGTCCGGACTGCCCGGACTGCGGCACACAGTGACCACGCCCATCCACCGAACCCTCAAGGGCCCGGGCCCATACCCGCTGCCACCGGAACTACAACTGAGCGTGTTGTGATGCTATGGGTCTGATGTTCGGCAGTTGCTCCGAAGCCCAGCAGCGCTACAACCACAGCGCCGCTTGGCCCTATGGCCGGGCCGCCATCGTCTACCGCGAATCGATGGCCAGCCCGCTCATCGCCGACTACGGCGCCGTGACCCACATCGACAGCTGCCGCGTGTAGCCCCTCTGCAACTGTCAAGGTGTCCCTCGTGTTCTGGGCAGGGCAGGAGACGCGGGGGTACTTGGGGAGCGTCTACGCATCCTCGCCTGCGCTGCCGCCGGCGGAGCACGTCAGCCGTCCTCACCCCTGGCCTCGCGCCGGGCAGCGGCATGGGATGAAGTGAAATCAATCTTCAGATCACAGTCCAGAGCTGACGCGATGCGGTTCAAGAGCGCCAGGGTGGGCAAGTCGCGGCTGGACTCGATGCGAGAGATGGCGGCCTGGCCGGTTCCTGCACGTTCCGCAAGCTGCGTCTGGGACAGGCCGCGCCGTACGCGCCACGCCTTGACCAGGCCACCGGTGTCGATCATTGCCCTTCCCCGTTGTAACGCGGCAGACCCGCGGTGTCGATCTTCCAGTTCCCGATGATGATCGTCTCGCCGAAGGTGTAGTGCTGCCGGTTGTCGTAGGCGGGGGTACCGGTGCGGCGGACCGGGGCCCAATGGTGCACAGCACTGCCGTCTCGGGGATCCACGATCAGATAGTGCGGAACTCCCATGGCGGGATAGTCCCGCAGCTTGCCTTCGTAGTCATTGGTCGGGTTCGACTTCGAGACGATCTCGATGACGAGATGGGAACGGTGAGGGTCAATGGCGTCACCAGCGGCGGTAGCTTCTTCCTCATCGATCACCACAAGGTCCGGTACCCGCAGCACGCCTAGCGCGGCATCCTCCATATCGGTTTCGATCATGAGGAGCAGGTCACCGCCCAACTGGGGTTCCAACTGGGTGCGCAGTCGATGAGCCACAAGCTGGTGCTGCTTCTTCGGGCTCATCATCATCATCAACTGGCCGTGACTGATTTCCGGCCAAGCAAGCGGCTCAGGCTTGTCGAAGGCATCACGAAACTCACGCAAGTGTCGGTAGACGCTCTGTTCCGTCATGCACTCACGGTACATGCCGAAATCGTCATATGCGTGGTGCGCTGACGCTCAGCACACGCTCCTCTGTCCTGGTCGGCGGACCCCGCCCTGAACCACCCCAAAAGCACCAGGTCAGGCCGTGTCCTTTGGCGCCGTGTATGCCATCAGCCCCATCACGTCCAAGAGCATCCCTCTGCCGCGAGGAACTGCTCACCCAAGGCGTCGACGACGCTAGCGAGAGTGGCCGCAGCGGTCACCGTGCTGGTCACCGCATGGACAGAACAACCTCACTTCACCCGAGAGCTCCGCCCCCCTCCGTCCTCACCATCAGGCACACTGCCACCCTGACCAGACCTCCACGAAGCGTTCCGCAAACTCGCCTGCTGCCTCATCTTCCTGCCTGGCCCGCCGGCCAACTGCTCCGTCGGCAGGGCTGCCGCAGACAAGGCATGTGATCCGCAGCGACTGGTGAGGACGTCCGCAGCCTTCCGCTCCCGCACACGCGGGGATAGTGCCAGGTGGGCGATCACGTAACCCTCGCTCCCCGCATGCGCGGGGATGGCCCCGTCTGCAGCGCGGCGCGGAACTACTCGCCGTCCTGCTTCCCACACGCACGCACGGGATGGTTCCCGCCTGGCTTGCGGAGCTCGAGGACTCCCCGGTCTGCTCCCCGCACGGGCACCCGACGGAGGAGGACCGGCTGGGTGATAGGTGCAGGCTTGTCAGGCGCCGAGGTGTTCGCTGAGGCAGGCGTAGATGGGGGCTTGCTGGTCGCCAAGGCTGCTGCAGTCCAGGACGGCTGGGTAGGTCTGGCGCGTCGCCGGGTACAGAGGTGTGCAGTCCTGCTCGGTGTCGTAGAAGACCGCGTACTACCCCGGTGCATCTCCGCTGCCGGCGGGAATCACCAGGTCGGCGCCGCACTGGACGCCAGAGGCGTTCATCAGCAGCACGGCATCACGGGAGGTGTCGCTGGAGCTGATGTTGACCTTCTGCAGGGTCGGCGGGCCGCCGCACAGACGGTTGATGTCCTCGATGTAGTACGGGGCTCCGATGGCGCAGATGTCCTTCTTGGACTCGCAGGTCGCCGGGCCCGTGGGCAGCTTGTAGGTGACCGGCAGGCACGTGGCGGACTGGGTCGCCGGGATCTTCTTCTCCGGCTTTGCTTGCGGAGGGTTGCCGCCGGGGAGGTGGTCACCGCACCGGATCGTTGGCTGGGGGAGGCCGTCGGGCCCGCCTCTGCTCTCGTGCTGGACCGCTGCTCGTGCCGGTTCTGATCGACGATCAGGTACGTGCCGGCGGCGGCCACGGCGAACGCGGTGACGGCGGCCGCAGCAAGACGCCAGGTGCGACGGCGGACGATCCGGCGCCGGGCCTGGCCGGGTCGTCCTCGGGGTCGGCAGCCCCTCCCATCCGGCCGCCACCAGGTCACCCGCCAGGGTCGGCGCCTGGGCCCCCGGCCGCAGGACCCGGGCGGCCTGGGCGGCCAGCAGCTCTGTGCACTGACCGGCCAGCGCGGCGGCCGTGGGCCGCTCTTCGGGGGTCTTGGCCAGTGCGGACGTCACCAGGGCCGAGAGGCCGTCCGGGATCCCGGCGCGATCGGGGTCGGCGGACATCACCCGGGCCGCGACCGCATCCGGTGGACCGCTGCCGAACGGGAGGCGTCCGGTGGCGGCGTAGGCGATCAGAGCCGCCCAGGCGAAGACGTCCCCGGCCGGTCCCGCGACGCCGGTGCGGTAGCCCTCGGGGCTGATCCACCCCGCGGTGCCGGTCATCACGCCGGTCCGAGTGACCGACGTGCCGTCCAGGGCGTGGGCGATACCGAAGTCCAGCACCCGGGGCCCGTCGAGAGCCAAAAAATCGTTCCCCGGCTTCACATCCCGGTGCACCACCCCGGCCGCGTGGAGCGCCGCCAGCGCGGCCGCGGTCCCAACCGCCAGCGCGTACAACCGGGCCCCGGACAGCGGTCCGTGCGCGGCAACGTGCTCGCCGAGCGTGAGGCGGGCACGTACGGGGTGGCCAGCCAGGGAACGTCCGCACCGCAGTCGGCGGCCAGCAGCGGCACCAGACGGGGTCCCGTGACCCGCCGGGACAGCTCGACCTCCCGGAACCGGGCACGAAACTCCTGCCGACGCCCGTGTTCTGGCCGTCGGTTTCGGCGAGCTTGATGAGGTAGGCGGCCAGGGCGTGGGGTCCTCCGCCGCCGTAACCGATGCGGTACCCATGGCCCTCACACTGCGGGAGGATCGACAGGTCCCCCGTGAACCCGGCTTCCCGCATGAGGCCGTGCAGTTCCCCTGTGGACCGGGTCGTCAATGATCCGCCTGAGTTTCCCATGGTCAGCAAGCTGGCGGAGGCCTCTGACAAGCCAGCTCGTGCCGCTCAGGCGCCAGCACGGGAAGCCGCGATGGCAGACCCTAGTGACCCTTGTCGGTCGAGTTCCTGGGCCGCTCGTTGGGCGGCAGCTGCGCCCGTTCATGATCACCTGGTGGCTGGTGTTGATGAGCCGGTCCAGGAGCGACTCGGCGACGACGGACTTGGGGAAGAGGGGATACTAGTCGCTGGGCGCCCGATTGCTCGTGATGATCAGAGACCTGCCCTGGCGTTCGCTGACCAGCTCGTAGAGGTCATCCGCATGGGCCGCGAACAACGGGCGCATCGCGAAGTCGTCGAGGACGAGGACATCGGGTCGGATGAGTCGCGGATGATCTCGCCGCGCTTCTCCAGCTGCGCAGCTGGTAGACCAACCGACGACGTGCTGGACAGACCGACAGTGCGGGCAGTCTCCCGCACCGTGGGTGCCTCACCGCGCTCTATGGATGGCGAAAGCCGTGTCATCGTCGGCGGCCGCGACCTCCACGACCCCAAGGCCCGGCTCTGCCACGTGTGCATCAAGGATGGGTCTCATGCCCGGCACGACGCGGCGGCTCTGCTCTCGGTTCTCCGACTGAGGAACGTCACCCGACCGGGTATGTCCGGGCAGCATGTGGGGGCGCTTCCCCATGGGGGCGACGGTCACCGGCCGCGCGGTGCAGGTGCCAAAGGCTCCGGTCCGAGCTTGGCCCAAACGAAGGGAAGGGCGGCCGGCCACGCGGTACTCGGACTCCGCGTACCGCGTGGCCGGCCACCCCGTTGCCGTTCGGCAGGCTCACCGACACTTCTGAACCCTGTGAAAAGACTCGAGCGACTGACAGGGGGTGCAGCTCACGCCGCGTGCGTCTCAGCTCGTGCAGGTGTAGTACTTCCACGCGCCGTACGTCGTGGATGGCCTGTCAGAAAGCGAGAGAGGGGGAGGGGCAGGGGGTCAGCCGCCGAGCGTGTGGCCGAACTTGGCGTCCTTCTCGGGGGCGCCGAGCTTCACGGGGCTGAGCGTGCCGGCGCCCGTCGTGGTCAGGCCGCTCGCGGAGCCGTAGAGGTTCCACAGGGCGCCCGAGTCGGCAAAGGCACCGTCCTCGCCGGGAGCCGTCGCGGTCAGGTCCGCCTTGCCGTCATTGTTCAGGTCGGAGAGGCTCACCTGGCGGCCGAAGTCGTCGCCCGACTCGGCGACGCCGGGCACGCCCGCAGTGGACTGGTTGTAGGCGATCGCGCCCTTGCCGGTCATGCCGCCAGCGGCCTTGGACGCGCCCTTGAGCAGGATCACCGCGCCGGTACCGGTGGCGGCGTCGAGGCTCTCGCCGGGAACGCCGACCGCGACCTCCGCATTGCCGTCGCCGTTCACGTCACCGGCGCTGAGGGACGCGCCGAAGGCGTCGTTCGCCTCGCTCGCCCCGGGAACACCCGCGGTGGCTTGGGTGATGACCTTCTTGCGCGTGTTGCTCGGCCCGGTGGAGCCGCCGTACTGGATGGTGATGCTGCCCGGGGCGGAGTCGATGACTTCGGTGACGGAGCCGATGTCGCGGGTGATCAGGTCACCGTAGCCGTCGCCGTCGACATCGCCGACGGTGCCGCTGTACGCGGTGCCGAGGGCCTTGGAGGTGTGGCCGACGCCGGTCCTCGACCCCTTCCAGAAGCGGGCCTCGTGCTGCATCTCCTCGAAGCCGTGCGTGGTGACGATGTCGTCCACACCGTCGCCCGTGAGGTCACCGGTGATGAAGGAGCGCAGACCCGAGGGGCCGTCGTCCGTGGTGATGCTGTCCTGGGTGCGCGTCTTGCCGTCGCGGGTGAACGGGCCGTACTGGATCGTCATCCCGGAGACGTCCGGGTCGTCGCTCGGGTCGGAGTTCACGACGAGGTCGCGCTTGCCGTCGCCATTGAAGTCACCGAGGGCGAACTCGGAGTACCGGTACGGCAGAACGGTGTTCTGGCCGGTAAGGCCGTCCTTGGAGCCCCAGAGCACGGTCGGCTCGCCGTCGTCGGCGCCGCTCGCCACGAGCAGGTCGGTGTATGAGTCGCCGTCGAGGTCACCGGGGAGCGTCTGGACGCCGAAGGCGAAGGTGCCCTGGAGGTCGCCGGGGACGCCGGGCGTGGCCCGGCTGATCATCTGGTGGCGCGCCGTTCCGGGCCCGGAGGCGGTGCCGTACACAACCGAGATGTAACCGGCGTTCTCCACACCGCCGACGGTGCCGAAGGGCGCCGCGACCGCGAGGTCGGCTTGTCCGTCGTGGTTGAAGTCGGTCATCGGCGTGCGGGGCGGCACGGGCGCGGCCGACGCCGTGCCGGAGGTGGCGAAGAACGCAAGGGAAGTCGCGAGCACGGTGACGGCGATCGCGGCGGTGAGAGTGCGGCGGGGCACTGTGCCTCCTGTGCGGAACGTGAGTGACGTAACGGGAGACGGACCACTTCGAGTGAAGGTTGTACACCGCAGGAACTCCGTTGCGAGATGCGGACGTTCCAACCCCGCTTGGGTGCGCCGGGTTGATGGTCGTGACGGTTATATGTGCAGTGCCGTCCGTATTGCGTTCAGGGCCTGTCGCTGGTGAGCATGGGGGCCGCCACGGCGTACGCCTCGTTCGCCGCAGCGGGCGTGCGTTCGCGCAGTGCGGTGACAATCGCCCCGTCCATCAGCAGTACAAACCGCCGTGCGAGTTCCTCGGGTGCCGCATGGCCGTTCTCGGCGAGCAGGTCCGCGACGTACGTCGTGACGCGTTCCTTGTGCTCCGCTGCGACCCGGTAGGCACCGCTTTCCGTGTCGGCGGTCTCGGCCATGGTGTTGATGAAGGCGCAGCCGCGGAAGTCGGCGCGTGCGAATCGTTCTGCCAGCGCCGTGAACACATCCAGTGGTTGTCCGCCGAGCGCGTCCACCCTCTCCGCCAGCCAGGCCCGCCAAGCCTGGTCACGTCGTTGGAGTACGGCCACGACCAGGTCGTCCTTGCTTGCGAAGTGGCGGTAGAAGGAGGCGCGGCCGACCCCGGACTCGGCAAGGATGCGCTCCACTCCGACAGCTCGGATGCCTTCGGCGTAGAAGAGTTCCTCAGCGGTGTCGAGGAGGCGTTCGCGGGCTTTGGTGGCCATGACTGCAGCTTATCCCGACCTTGACGAATGTGGAACCGATCGGTACCGTTTTGCGAGACGGAACCGATCGGTTCCATTTGGAGGTCGACCATGCCCCGTATCCCGCAGCTCACCGAAGACTCCGCAGGACTACTCGGTAAGACCCGCCAGCAGCTCGGCCGCGTGCCCAACCTCTATGCAGCGCTTGCCAACGGCCCGGCCGCGCTGGCTGGTTACCTGGCGATGCGTGACCAGCTCACCCGCGGCGTCCTGCGCGTCCGTCTCCGTGAACAGTTGGCACTTTTGGTGGCCCAGGAGAACCACTGCACCTACTGCGTCAGTGCCCACACCATGCGAGGACTGAAGCTCGGTATGACCGACGCCGAGCTGGTCCGCACCCGTGAGGCGTCCGACGACGGTGACCCGCACGCTGACGCCGTGCTGCACCTGGCTCGCGAGATCATCCGCACTTCAGGGCGGGTCGAGGACACGGTGCTGGCCGCTGCTCGAGAGGCCGGGGTGACCGACGCCGAGCTGGCCGAGATCGTCGCCCACATTGCACTCAACACGCTCTCGAACCTCTTCAACCACCTGGCTCAGCCCGATCTGGACTTCCCGGAGGTCTCCGCATGAACGTGAACCCCAACTGGCGCACAGGCTCCATCGAGCTCATGGCCGGCTACACCCTTACCGATGCAGACGGCCGACGTATCGACCGCGCCGATGACATCCACTTCGCGATCGAGGGAGGCTTCATCAATGTGCAGCTCCCCGACGTCCCGCACATCCAAATCGTCTCGGCCCCCGCCCTGCGTCTGCTGACTTGCACCGCAACGATCCTCGGGTAGCCCTCGCCGGGCTGATCCCAGACACGGGGGCCGAGCACCGGGCGGTTGAAAGACCGAAAGCGGACGGCCGGGGCACAGCGGGCCGCGGTGACCGGGCCGGCAAAGGGATCAGACCCGGCCGGAGCTGCCCTTGGTCAATGACGTAGGCCGAGACGCGCTCCCTGGTCGGACATTCTGTGGCGAAACCTGACGGACTTCACCGAAGAGCAGACCCAGATGCTGATCTTCCTTGAGCATCAGCAGCACGCCCCCTTCCTCAACCAACAGGCTCTGGACATCACACAGGAAGTCGAAGACTCCGCCCACAGCTCGTTCGTGCGGGCCAGCGTCCTGGGCTTTCCCCCCTGTGGACCCACAGCTCCTGCGGCTCTTGGTTCGGCTCCCACCCAGATCTGAGCAAGGGGCGCGGCGCGACGGACTACTCACCGTCTCGCGAAGAAAATGATCATCGCCCGCGATGCGCTCTAGGCAGTGCTCACACACAGCAGCCATTACTCCGGCACGTGACCCGACTACAGCCACTCGCGGAGCGGACGTCTCTTGGAGGCACATATGCATTGGTGGGAAGTCAGCGTTCCGCTGGTTCCTGACGATGGCGCAACAGGTGTGCACATCTTCACCTACGTAGACACCACGCCGCACGAAGCCCGCAGCCGAGCTCACAGAGATGCAGGCAGTCCCTCGGCTATCCGCCATCGTCGAGGGGCCAAGGTCGACCTGTCGCACATGACGCTCATGTGCCATACGCCAGATCTGCGATCGTGGCATTCGGCATCCGCGCAGATACCACGCCAGCGCACAAGGTCTTGACCTGCTATTTGGCTTTCATTTGGGTTCCGCCGGGGTCGTCGCAGCTGCGACGGAGACCTGCTCGGGGCCGGACCGTGCCCTCCCTTCGCGGGAGACTGCGAGGGCCGCCAGCGCGCAGGATCATGGCGGAGTGGCTGGACTGCCGCCGTCGGTGGCCCAGCACCGCGAGCCGCCGAGGGCGGCGGCCGTGACAACACCCGTCATCAATCCGCCGTGGCTGGCGGCCGGACCCCACGCAAATCCCGAACGATAGCCAGCGTCCACGACATCCTCCAGACCCGGACGAGCACGTCCGCTTCGCGGTCTACCTCGACAGGCTGGGGCATGGCCCGGACGAGGTCGACCTGCTCAGTCGCGTGATCACTGGGCAGGATCAGACAATGGCTCACCCGGCTGTGCTGCGGCACTTGGACCGTCGAGCCGCCGGCCTCCACTCCGGTCACGCCTGCGCGGGGTGGGCGCATTCGATGGGCGGGACCGCGATCGGCCATCCCCTCTTCAGCGCATGCGGAAATGGTCATTCTTCCGCATGCGCATGCTGGCCGTCGATGGCTTCACGCGGGGTGAGCGACCACCATCCATCGAGCTTGTCCTGCACTGGCCCTACTGGCGCCGCAGACGACAGCAGCAAGCCCGCGTCAGCCATCACAAACGCCGCGGCCACACACCACCAGAAACTGCCCAACCATCAGGCCAAAGACCGTTGCAGTACTAAAGCGTGTGGCAGAAGGTCTTGTCCGGGCAGGTCAGGACCGCTCTGGGAGTGGTTTGATCACGCTGCGAGTGCGAGGTTGTGCATGTGGGCGATGGCTTGCACTGCGTGGTGGAGGCCGTTGCCGCGCTGGCGGCAGTCGCGGAGGATCTTGTAGTGCTTCATGCGGGCGAAGGCGTGCTCAACTCGGGCTCGGACTTTGCGGTGCTCTGCGTTGTCCTCCTCTTCGCCGGGCAGCAGGACCCGTCCGGGGCGTTTGCGGTGCGGGACGACGAGCCCGGTGTTGATATACGCGCCGTCGCCGAGGACGGTCACGCCGTCG
This sequence comes from Streptomyces sp. GLSS-08, assembly GCF_056387915.1. Classification (NCBI taxonomy): domain Bacteria; kingdom Bacillati; phylum Actinomycetota; class Actinomycetes; order Kitasatosporales; family Streptomycetaceae; genus Streptomyces; species Streptomyces sp. GLSS-08. The sequence goes on along the minus strand of NZ_JBWJAQ010000003.1, from coordinate 515,554 downwards.
CAGTGCCTGGCCAGGCCGGAGTCGCGCCAGGCCTTCGCGTCAGCGGTGTTGCCGGGCACCGGGCGACCCGCAGCGACGACCAGCTTGATGACCTGCACGTTCGCCGGTCAGATCGGCGAATGCCTGGGACGTTCCCGGGGCGGGTTCACCACCAAAATCCATCTCGTCGCCGACGGGCGATGTCGGCCACTCGCCTTCGTCCTGACACCCGGACACCACGGTGACGGCCCTCAACTCGAGCACGTGCCACGGCAGATTTCTGTGCCCCGTCGCGGAGTCGGACGGCCTCGCTCCCGGCCCGACCATGTCCTGGCGGACAAGGCCTACACGTCCCGCAGCAACCGCCTTGGAACCGTCCCCCTCGCGACCCTCATGACCTGGCTCCGCACATGATCCAAGAAACAGCACCCAAGAGTCTTCACCACCCGTGGCCACTATCGTCCCGATGTGGCGTGGAGGTTGGGGCCGTCTGGTCACTGCGTCTGTGCTGTGGGCAGGGCGGGCTCAGCCCGCGTACAGACTTCGGCACGGATCCGGTCGTGCCGATCTTCAGAATTCGGCCGACTCGGAACCGCCGCCGCGCGCTGGAACGGACCAGTCACGCAGCAAGCGAAGTGCGTCGCGTGACGAGGTGTTCGGCTAGGTCGCGTGCGTGATCAGTGCCTGGTCCAAATCGTCGGCGGCACGCAGGGTGTCGTAGGACAGTTCCAGTTCGCCGACCATCGGATGCTGCAAAGCATTCAGGCCCGACCTCTTTTCCTGTACCGGCCGGGCCACTGGCCGTTCCTCGAAGGGACGGTGAGGGGCTGGGGTGACACGGCTGAGGGCGCACCTCTTTCCATCCGTGAGCTGCCTTTTGATCAGGAGTTGCGTCGGCCGGCGGCCATCGCCGTAGAGGCCGCAAGCGCGAGGCACAGGGGCGAGTAGGCGAGGCGGTCCAAGCGACGGAAGCGAGCCGAGGTCGATCCGGGGGAGAGCAAATCGGTATGCCCCGAGAGCCCTGCCATGCCCCGCACACTGAGCACGCCCGCCACGCCTGCGGCGCCGAGCCGGGACAGAGCGGGGCTCCGCTTGGGCCGTCCCGCGACAACGAGCGCCGCGGCCCCCAGTGCGCACGCCACCGCGTAGCACGCTGTTGGGCCCGGCGGATTCGGGCGGCCGACCACGGCGTCCGAGAAGGTCTCCCGGTCGGGCAGCGGCCAGGACGAACCCAACCCCCAAGCGATATGGATACCGGAAAGCGCCGTCAGCGCTGTGACAGAGAAGCGACGTGCAAGGCGTTCGATCTTCATGTCGTTAACGCTACTGCCCACGACCGGATGCCACTACATACCCCGGTGAACGCATCGGCGGCTCGTCATAGCGCAGTACTGAACCTCTGCGGCGTCACGCGTGCAACCGTCGCGGTCGACACCTCGGTGATCACTAGCCGGGCTGTCGTCTTCGCTCAGCCGTATGTGGTGGGGTCGGCCGGGCCGCTGTCGCGGCCCAGCACCATCTGCGGGGTGTGGCGGTCGAGGCGACGCCGGTTCGCGTTTACCTACCGCAGCACCCGTGCCGGCCGGTCAGCCGCAATCTGCCGTGCCTCCGCTGCCGTCTTCAGGACGGACGTCTCGATTTGCTCAGAACTTGATTGAACTCCGGGACTGACGCGTGCGCGATGTCTTCGTCCTCGTCGAGTTACTCGCCCAGCCACCACACCAGCTCATCCATGCGACGCCTCTTTCGCCTTCTTCGTGCGGTCCTTCCGACCCTGGACAGACCGCCGTGCGGTCTTCAGTCATCGATGGCGACACACTCTCAGGCAGATCTTTCGTACGGAGGCGCGCTAGGGCTTCAGGTGTTGGAGCACCGCCTACTGCCAGCCACCGCGGTGATCCCGTGAACGGCTGCGTCACTCCGACCGCTGTCACGGTTCAGCCCACCAGAGGAACCATGCGCCATGCCGGGTGTTGCACCTCAGTCCTCTCGATGTTGCGCGTAGAGCAGGACCGGGATGCATCGACACGGGCGAAGACGAATCCCGCAGAGGGAGGAGCGCCCCTCGCCTTCCCTCGCCTCAAGACGACAAGACCGTGTTTCCGCTCCTCTCCCGTTCGTCCGGCGGTGCTTCACCCCGTTGCAGTTCGAGAGGGAGGACGCAGGATCAGTGGCCAGGCGGAGCGATGGGCGACGCACCTGCTAGTCAACCGGCGTTGCGGGACAAGTCCAAGCTACGTGGCTGCGGAGCGGTCACAACGAGGCCGCGGAAGGGTACGTAGGTGAGCAAACCGTCGCGCTTGAGCGGTCGCAGGGCGCTGGATACGACGGAGGCAGAAACCGAGCTGCGAACCCCCTCAACCCAACCAAGCGCGTCGTGCTGATCGGTGGTTAATCAACCTATGGCACCGTGGCCGCAGCTCGGTGGCTGGCCGAGAACGGCGCCAGCCGTTCTCTGACCGCCGATGCCGCCGTGCTCGTAGAAGCCTCGGTTCTTCGAGATGGCCACGTGTCCACACCTCGCGTCCTGCGCCAGGCAAGCCTCAGCAGGTGAACCAGCGTTGGAAGACGACCCCAACGCGCCCACCGCGGAGGCAGGCCCGCCCCCGGGGACGGCCGGCCCTGTCGCGTGGTCAGCGGCCGGAGCGGGCCTGCACCGTGCGTGCCAGCCGGGGTCCGAGCCAGCGCTTCAGGCGGCGCAGGGCCTCCGACTGCCCGGCCGCCCGGTCGAGCCGGTAGTAGAGCTGCGGCGGGACGTACGGCAGCAGCGGGGAGTGCCGCTGGCCCAGCAGAGCGAACATCTGCGCGGGTGGGAGGCCGATGTAGCGCGGAAGGTTCTCGTACCACTGGGCGCTGTGCCGGGCCGCGCTCTGGACCGGCAGGAGGGCGGCCCTGCGCTCCCGTTCGTACCGGGCCAGGGCGGTCGGCAGGTCCGTGCGGGCACCCAGGGCGTCGGCCAGGGACATCGCGTCCTCCAGGGCGAGGGTGGTGCCGGCGCCGATGGAGTAGTGGGTGGTGTGGGCGGCGTCGCCGAGCAGGACGAGGTTGTCCCAATACCACGTCCGGTTGGTCAGGGTGCGGAAGTTGAGCCACTGGGCGCTGCCGTCGGACTGCACCCGGCCGATCAGCCCGTGTCCGTCCAGCAGGTCGGCGAACAGCTTCTCCAGCAGCGCCAGCCCGTCCGCTTCGCTCACCCGGTCGAGACCGAGGCCGGTCCAGGTCTCCGGGGAGCACTCGACGACGCAGGTGCTGCGGTCCCCGCTGAACCCGTAGGCGTAGCACCAGATCCAGCCGTGCGCCGTCTCGACGAAGGCGAAGGTGAAGGCGTCGAAGACCTTGGAGGTGCCGAGCCAGATGTAGCGGTTGCGCCCGAGTGTGATGTCGCTGCCGAAGTGACCGGCGTGCCGGGTGCGCAGTCCGCTGTTGACGCCGTCCCCGGCGACCACCAGGTCGGCCTCCGGGACCGGGTCGCCGGCTGCGATCTCATGCTCGAACTCGATCCGCACTCCCAGTGACGAGGCCCGCCGGGCGAGGAGGTCGAGCAGCCGGTGCCGGCCGATCCCGAACCCCTCGTCGCCGTGGTGCACCGTCGTACGGTCGCCTACGTGGGCGACGCCGTCGCTCCAGCGCACCGATCCGTCGGCGACGGCGAGCGCCGACTCCGGGTCTCCCTCGCGCAGCCTCTCCAGCAGGCCGCCCCAGTAGGTCACACCCCAGCCGTACGTCGATCCGGCCGGGTTCCGCTCGTGGACGGTGATGTCGTGGGACGGGTCCTGGCGCTTCATCAGGATCGCGAAATACAGGCTCGCGGGTCCGCCACCGACGCACGTGATCTTCACGCGCACTCCCCTTGTGGTTACGCAAATGTGGTCAATTGACCACGAAGAGTAGCAGTGCGGAGCCGACGGCCCGGCGGTAGGCGAACGGGATCAGGCGTACGAGTGCACACTTTCCGGCACCGACGCCTCCGCCCGCCGCCGATATCTCCGCGCCTCCGCCGGCCGCCGGTGCCTCCGCGCGTCCGCCGCCGGAGGGGGCGACCGCATCTCAGCGCCCGGGCGTACGATCGCGCCCTCGCCCGCAGCCCACAGCCGGAGGCACCACCATGCGCTCGCCCGCCATCCCCGTCCTGGCCGCACTCGACGACCTGGCCCGCGGCGCCGCCGAGCGGCGCGGCACCGTCTGGCGGTTGGACGCCCCGGAGTCGGTTCTGGAGGTCGCGGCCGTCCGGTACCCGCCGGGCGCCCCGGTCGAGTTCCCGGACGACTCCGAAGCGCTCCTGGTCGTGCTGGACGGCCAGGGGTACGTGCAATCACCGAGCGGCCGGGAGGATTTGACGGCACACACCGCCGCCTGGCTTCCCCGCGGCGCGGAGGTCCGCGTGCACGCGGGAGACACCGGCATGCACTGCCTCACGGTCCGGCCGCCCCGGCCCAGCCTCCCCGCCCCGCTCCCGAGGGCCGCCTCGGCGTCCGCGGGCGGTGAGCCCGCCTGCCTGCTCCAGCAGGTCTGCGCCGAGTGCGGGCGCATGGCGACGGAGAGCGACGCCCGCTACTGCAACCGGTGCGGCACACCCCTGCCAGCCTGAGCCGGCCCCGAGGCGCGCAACGGCCGACCAAACGGGCGCGGCACTCCCGCCGACCAGCCCGCCCGGCCCACCTTTCCCGCCAGTCTGCGCGAGTGAGCCACGCCACTGCGCACCTCTCGCCTCCGCAAGATCATCGCGGCACGGGTCGCCATCCGGAGGAATTCCCCTTTCCGGTCTTCCCGGGCACCCGCCACAGCAAGATCATCTTCGTTCAAACTTGTACGACATTTGGTTAATTGTCCGGATCATGGCCAACCGGGTCGCAGCGATTTCTTCCGCTCTCCGACAGACCGATAAGCATGCCGGGTCAGCACAGAGAGCCGTCCCAGGAGGACTTCGCATGCCTGAACTCACCCGCCGCCGTGCCCTCGGCGCCGCGGCCGCCATCGCAGCGGCGGCCACATCACAGACCGTCACCGCGCCCACCGCGTCCGCGGCCGCCGGACGCCCCACCGGACCGGAAGCGTTCGACGAGGTCTACCGGGGCCGCCGCATAGAGGGCCGCCCGACCGGCGGCGGACACCATCACGGCTCGGGATACGGGGTGTTCGTCGACGGGGTGGAACTGCACGTGATGCAGAACGCGGACGGCAGCTGGATCAGCGTCGTCAGCCACTACGACCCCGTGCCCACGCCGCGCGCAGCCGCCCGCGCCGCCGTCGTGGAACTCCAGGGGGCACCACTCGTCCCCCTCGGCCCCGCCGCCCACTGACCCGCACCGCGAACAGACCGGAAAAGACCCGCACATGACCGTACGCAAGAACCAGGCCGTCCTGACCGCCGACGAGAAGCGGCGCTTCGTCGACGCCGTCCTCCAGCTGAAGCGCAGTGGACGCTACGACGCGTTCGTCACGACCCACAACGCCTTCGTCCTCGGGGACACGGACAACGGCGAGCGAACGGGGCACCGTTCACCGTCGTTCCTCCCCTGGCACCGCAGATTCCTCCTGGAGTTCGAGCGGGCGCTGCAGTCCGTCGACGCCGGCGTCGCGCTGCCGTACTGGGACTGGAGCACGGACCGCTCGCCCCGCTCCTCGCTGTGGGCTCCCGACTTCCTCGGCGGCACCGGCCGCAGCCTGGACGGCCGGGTGACGGACGGTCCCTTCGCCGCGTCCGCCGGCAACTGGCCGGTCAACGTACGTGTGGACAGCCGCACTTACCTGCGGCGCGCCCTGGGCGCCGGCACGAGGGAACTGCCGACGCGGGCCGAGGTCGACTCGGTGCTCGCGATGGCGACGTACGACATGGCCCCGTGGAACAGTTCCGCCGACGGTTTCCGCAACCACCTCGAGGGCTGGCGGGGCGTCAACCTCCACAACCGGGTCCATGTCTGGGTCGGCGGCCAGATGGCCACCGGCGTCTCCCCCAACGACCCGGTCTTCTGGCTGCACCACGCCTACATCGACAAGCTGTGGGCGGACTGGCAGCGCCTGCACCCCGGTTCCCGCTATCTCCCCGCCGGCTCGACGCCGAACGTGGTCGACCTCAACGAGACGATGAAGCCGTGGAACGACGTGCGTCCGGCCGAACTGCTGGACCACACGGCGCACTACACCTTCGACACCGCCTGAATCCCGGGACCGCGTTCCCCGCGAGCGCGTGAGCGGGACGAGGGGGTTCGTCACCGAGCGACCGGCGCGGCACCGTAGCCCGAGCCACACCCCCACCGCGGCCTTCGGTGCCGCCCCGACCTGGTGCCTGCGACGTACTCAGGCGTCGGCCGCGGTCGTACGGCACTCCGGGTGACCCCAGCCCTGCGCGTTCTTCGCGATGGGCTCCCCCGCCGCGTAGGAGCGTCCGCAGACACAGCGGCCGGGGAACTTCGCCTTGATCGTCCGCGCCGGTCCGCCCGTACGGGAGCCTGTGGCACCCGTACGGGCGGACTTGCTCGCCGGGCGGCGCTGCGTGCCCGACGCGGGTGTGTCCGGCGACGGGGGCGGCTGCGGGGACCCGAGGTCACTGCCCGCGGGTTCCTGGGCGATGGCCGCCTGGCTCGCGGCGCGGTCCGCGAAGTCGTTCAGGCGGTCGCCGTCCACCTGGTGCGCGGGCACGTAGCGGAACTCGACCGAGCGGCCGCCGAGCAGCTCGTCGATCCGGGCGACCAGCTCCTGGTTGGCGACGGGCTTGCCCGCGGCCGTCTTCCAGCCCTTGCGCTTCCAGCCGGGAAGCCAGGTCGTCACGGCCTTCATCGCGTACTGGGAGTCCATCCGGATCTCCAGCGGGACGTCCGGCGCCACCGCCGTCAACAGCCTTTCGAGCGCGGTGAGTTCGGCGACGTTGTTGGTGGCCGTGCCCAGCGGGCCGGCCTCCCAGCGGGCGGGGGTCTCCGTGTCGTCGGCGACGACCCAGGCCCAGCCGGCGGGTCCGGGGTTTCCCTTCGACGCCCCGTCACAGGCGGCCACAACGCGTTCAGGCATGCCCCCGATCATGCCACGGACCGACACCCGCTCCGGGCCCGGGGCCGGTCGCTCCGCCGCCGCTCCCGATGATCAGTCGCTGCCCCAGCGGCGTCGCCGAGTGCAGGACGTACTTGCCGTCGCGGTGGCTGGCCACCAGTCCCCCGTCACGCAGCACACCGATCTGGTAGCTGACGCTCGGCAGCGAGATGCCCACGGCGAGGGCGACCTCGGAGCTGGTCCGGGCTTTCGGACCCGCCACCGCGCTCAGCACCGTGGCACGGGTCCGCCCGAGGAGCCGTTCGAGTCCGTCGTCCGCGGTGCGGGCGATGTCCAGGGGCGGCTTGGCGACGGGATAGACGAGTACCGGCTCCAGTCCCGGGTCGGCGAGCGCGGTCGGCCGGCGCCAGCAGAAGTAGGACGGGACGAGGAGCAGTCCGCGTCCTTCCAGACGGAGATCGCGCCGGACGGGATAGTCCACTTCGAGCACCGGGGCGCGCCAGCGGGCGAGCGGGCGGAGGCTGTCCAGCAGCGCCTGGGTGCCGCCGTCGAGCAGGGCGCGCGTACGCAGTCCGACGTCGCTCGCGATCGCGGTGCGGATGTGCGGCCAGTACGGCTCCAGGAGAGTCCGGAAGGAGCGGCCCAGGGCGCCGGTCAGCAGGTGGAGGCCGTCCGAGCCGGGTCTGCCGAGGGTGTCGGCCCAGTCGGGGACCGGGCGGGTCCCGGCCAGCAGGGACAGCTCGCGCACCAGCCGGTCGCGGGGCGTGGCGCGCACCCGTTCGAGGCCCGCCGGAAGGCCTTCACCGGTGACCGGCGGCGTGAGGAAGTCCGGGATGTATCCAGCGGCGGGAATCAGCTGCCGCACGAGGCGCAGGGCGCGTGCCGCGGTCGGGTCGACGGCCAGCCGGGCGCGCACCGACCGGCGCCAGTGACCGAATTCGAGTGGCCCTTGCCCGGTTTCCAGCCGGCAGATGCTGCACACGAGTTCCCAGAGCGGATCCGGCTGCCGGGCGAGGCGGACGTTCTGCAGGTCGTGCGGGGTGAAGTGAATGCGGAGCATGCGGTCTCTTCCACTCCCAGTCCCTGTGGGGGGTGAGCCGCCCGCGAGTGGGCGCGGCTACCGGAAGAGACCGATAGGTACTCCGCATGGTTGCCGTGGCGAGACGAATCCGGACGCCTTTCGGAAAATTCCGCATTCCGTTCGTGCGTCAGGTGTGAAGTCACTGATCAGACCGGCGAGCGTGCGGATGACCGGAAATCGCTGTGCCCCGCTCCGGCGGAATTCCGCATTCGGCGGAGTGGAATTCGGCGACGGGGGCGATTGTCCGAGTCGTATGGCCCCGGGTGCACGGCGGCCCGCCGTTCAGCCGTTCAGGAGACGTCGGTGAGTTCGGGCATCTCGCCCTGCGTCGTGCTGATGTCGATCACGGTGAAGGACGCGCCCTGGGGGTCGCTCAGCGCGGCGAAGCGGCCGAACGGACTGTCCATGGGCCCGAAGCGCAGTACTCCGCCCCGGCCGGTCGCCTTCGCCACCGCCGCGTCGCAGTCCTCGACGGTGAAATACACGTTGATGTACGGGGGCACCTCCGGCGGGAAGTCGTCCGTCATCCGCATCCGGCCCAGCACCGGCCCCTCGCCCAGCCGGTAGATCCGGAAGTCCATGTGCTCGTCCGCCACCTGCTGGGCCCGGTAGGGGAAGACAGCCGGGAAGAACGCGTCCGACTTCTCCGGCTCGCGGGTGAACACCTCGGCCCAGCAGTACGCGCCCGGCACCGCGGTCGCCTCGAAGCCCTCGTGGACGCCGCCCTGCCACACGCCGAAGACGACACCGCCCGGATCACGGGCCAGCACCATGGTGCCGAAGTCGCCTACCTGCATCGGCCCCATCACCACCTCGCCGCCGTTGTCGCGGATCTTCTGCGCGGTGGCCGCGGCATCCGGCGAGGCGAGGTACAGGCACCAGGCGGACTGGCCGTCCTGGCCGTCCTGGCCGGGCATCGGCGGCACGACGGCGGCCACCGCCTTGCCGTTCGCGTACGCCTGCGTGTAGTTGCCGTACTCGGTCGACGACTCGCCGAACGTCCAGCCGAGTACGTCTCCGTAGAAACTCTTGGCCATCTCGACATCGCCGAACATCGCGTCGGCCCAGCACGGTGTTCCTTCGGGTTGTACGGCCATGACGTCGACCTTCTTCTCTTCGCCGGAGCGGACGGTTTCGTTCCTCACGCTAGCCAGCCCGGGCCAGTGCCGCGCGCCGAGCGCGGCGACCTGCACGAGACTGGGCACAGCACGGGAGATGTCAGGGGCGGTCGCCGACGGGACGGAACACGGATGATGCACGCGTGGGAGGTGGCCCGGCCCGGGCCGATCGAGCAGGAGCCGCTGCGCTTCGTCGAGAAACCGGTCCCGGTGCCCGGGGCCGACGAGCTCCTCGTGCACGTCCGTGCCTGCGGGGTGTGCCGGACCGACCTGCATGTCAGCGAGGGCGACCTGCCGGCGCGCCGGCCCGGGGTGACACCGGGGCACGAGGTGGTCGGCGTCGTGGCGGCCACCGGGTCGGCCGTGAGCGGGTTCGCGAAGGGCGACCGGGTCGGCGTGGCCTGGCTGCGCTCCACCGACGGCACCTGCGCGTACTGCGTCCGCGGGGCGGAGAACCTGTGCCCCGGTTCCACGTACACCGGGTGGGACGCCGACGGCGGCTACGCCGAGTACACGACCGTGCCGGCCGGCTTCGCCCACCGCCTTCCCCGGGACGTCGACGACGTCGCCCTCGCGCCGCTGCTGTGCGCGGGCATCATCGGCTACCGCGCGCTGCTGCGCGCGTCGCTCCCGCCGGGCGGACGTCTGGGGCTGTACGGCTTCGGGGGCAGCGCCCACCTGTGCGCGCAGGTGGCGCTCGCCCAGGGCGCCACCGTGCACGTCCTGACGCGTGACGCGGCCTCGCGGCGGCTCGCACTCGAACTGGGGGCGGCCTCGGCGCGTGACACCTACGACGCTCCTCCGGAACCCCTGGACAGCGCGATCCTCTTCGCACCGGCGGGGGACCTGGTCCCGGTCGCGCTGCGCGCGCTCGACCGCGGCGGTGTCCTTGCGGTGGCGGGGATCCATCTGAGCGACATCCCGCCGCTGCGCTACGAGCAGGAGCTGTTCTACGAGAAGGAGTTGCGCAGCGTCACGTCCAGCACACGCGCGGACGGGCGCGAGTTCCTCACCCTGGCCGCGCGGTACGGCGTCGAGGCCACCACGCACGCGTACCCGCTCTCGCGTGCGCAGGAGGCCCTTCAGGACCTCAAGGCCGGCCGCTTCGACGGAGCTGCCGTGCTGGTGAACGATCTGCCGGCCCGGCACTGACCGCGCGCGCCGGGCCGGGACCGGCGCGGTGGCCGACGTACGCCTTCCCCCTTCCCGGTGGCTGTGCTTGCCTGGGAGGTCCTTTCGGCGGGCGGGGCGGGAGTGGCCGGATGCGAAGGCCGTGGATCGCGGGGATGGTGCTGGCGGGGCTGTTGCTCGGGGCGTGCGGGGATCCCGAGTCGGGTCCGCGGGCGCCCGCTCCGGTGCCTGTCGAAGGCGGATCCGCGTCCCCCTCCCCGACCGTGCACCGGCCGGCCGCCGCCGCCCCCACCGGGGCGCCGGCGAAGGCGCCCACGGTGCTCTATCTCGGGGACTCGCTGGCCATGGAGAACCAGCGGGCGCTCGGCACGGCGCTCCGGGACGGGGTACGCGCCCGGTACACGAGCGCGCCCTACTCCGGCACCACCCTGTGCGACTACCTGGAGGGCACCTCGGAGAAGTCGCTGGTGCCGGCTGCCGACAAGGCCGCCGCGCTGGTGCGGTCGGTGCGGCCGGACTACGTGGTGCTCCAGTTCTGGGGCAACTCCTGGGGCTACACGCCCTGCATGGACGGGATCACCTACGGCAAGGCGCGCGGCACGTACTTCTCGCGGTACGCGGCGGACGCGGACCGGCTCGCCGACCAGATCGCGGGGGCGGGCGGGTCACGGCGGCCGAGGATCGTGTGGGTGCTGCAGGGACCGGACCCCGTCACCCCCGACCGGGTGAGGAGGGTCAACGCCCTCTACGAGCGGCGGGCCCGTGCCTCGCACGAGCTGGTCGCCGACGCCGGGAAGGCCGTCAGTCCGGCGTCCGCCCGCTACACGTGGGCCCAGTACCTGCCGTGCACCGCCTACGAGCGTGCGCACGCGGCGTACTGCACCCATCCGGGCGCGGGTCGTACCGCACTGCACCGGGACGACGACCACCTGCACTTCTGTCTCGCGCCCACCACGTCCAGACCGAGGCCGTGCCCGGTCCGGTCGCCGGGGATCGTCCGGATGACGCGGGAGATCGCCCGGGTCGTCGCCGGAGACGTCCGCTGACAAGGGTGGGCGCCCGGTCTCAGCCGGGCGGGCCCTCGCGGGTGTCCCGCTCCCGTGCCGCGACGCCGGGGACCGAGTCCTCGGGGACGTCTCCGGCCGGCACACCGGGGACGGCCGCGCCGCCCTGGAGCCGCTTCAGGTCGTCCGGGCGCACCTGGATGACGATCACGGCGATCAGCGCGGCCACGACGGCGAGGACGGCCGCCGCGACGAACGCGCTGGAGATGCCCGAGGTCAGCACCTGGTCGCTCCACGGCGGCGGGAGCTGTCCGGTTTTGCGGAACTCGAGCCGTTGGGCCGGGGTGGCCTGAGACATGAACTGCCGGATCTGGTCGGTGGCCTCGTTGCGGCTGGCCGTGCCGAAGACGGTGACCAGCACGCTCAGGCCGAGCGAACCGCCCACCTGCTGGGTGGCGTTCAGGATGCCGGACGCGGCGCCCGACTCCTGCGGCGAGACACCCGAGACCGCCATCAGGGTCAGCGACACGAACTGCATGCCCATGCCGAAGCCGAAGACGAGCATCGGGCCGAGGATGCTGCCGAGATACGTGCTGTCGACGTCGGTCAGCGTCAGCCAGCCGAGCCCGATGGCGGCCAGGACCGAGCCTCCCGCCATGAACGGCTTGGGGCCCCACCGGGGCAGCATCTGCGAGGCGAAGCCCGCACCCACGGCGATGATCGCGCTCACCGGCAGGAACGCCAGCCCCGCGCGCAGCGGACTGAAGTGCAGGACGTTCTGCACGAAGAGGGTCAGGAAGAAGAACATGCCGAACATCGCCGCGGCCAGCGTCAGCATCATTCCGTAGACACCCGCGCGGTTGCGGTCACGGAACATCCACAGCGGCGTGATGGGCTGCTTCGAGCGGCGCTCGACGACGATGAACGCGGCCAGCAGCAGCACCGCGGCCGCGAAGGACGCGAGGGTCACGCTGTCGCTCCAGCCCTCCTCGGAAGCGCGGATGAAGCCGTAGACGAGCAGCACCATGCCCAGGGTGGAGGTGAGCGCGCCCAGGAGGTCGAAGTGGCCCGGGTGCCGCTCGGACTCGCGGATGTAGCGGGGCGTCGCGAGGACGATCAGCAGGCCGATGGGCACGTTGACGAAGAGGACCCAGCGCCAGTCGAGCCACTCCACGAGCAGTCCGCCCGCGAGGAGTCCGATCGCGCTGCCGCCTGCCGAGACGGCAGCGAACACGCCGAACGCCCGGTTGCGCTCGGGGCCTTCACGGAACGTGGTGGTGATCAGCGCGAGGGCGGTGGGTGACGCGATGGCGCCGCCGACGCCCTGGAGCGAGCGGGCCGCGAGCAGGTGCCAGGCTTCCTGGGAGAGTCCGCCGAGCAGTGAGGCGAACACGAAGAGCAGGACGCCGAAGACGAAGACTCTGCGCCGGCCGAGGATGTCGCCCAGCCGTCCGCCGAGCAGGAGCAGGCCGCCGAAGGTCAGCGTGTACGCGTTGACCACCCAGGAGAGGCTCTCGGTCGAGAAGCCGAGCGAGGTCTGGATGTGCGGCAGCGCGATGTTCACGATGGTGATGTCGAGAACCACCATGAGCTGGCACGAGGCGATGACGAGGAGTGCGATACCGCTGCCGTGGCCCCGCTCCGGGGCTTCGGCAGACTTCGGGGGTGTCGAGTGAGCGGCCGTCATCGTGGGTCCGTGCGTCGTCGCAGGCCGGCGCTGGCGCCGGCAGTCACTTGACCAACGTAAGCCGGGGTGTCCCGCTCCACCAGTCGATCAACGACCGCGCACGTGCCCATACGGGGCGGCGGGGTGGCGCGCGGGCGGCGGGGTGGGAGACCCCGCCGCCCGCGCGGCTGTCCGGCCGTCGGCACGCGGTGCGCGCTACGGCAGCCGGTTGATCTTGAACGTGGACGTCGTGTTCCTCACGTCCTGCGCGTTGTCGCTCATCTTGAGGTTGTGGAAGGTGACTTCACCGACGGCGGGGCCCTGGCCGGCCTCCGGCATCTCGTTGGCCCACAGGCCGAAGCCGGACTTCGCGTCGTACGCGTCGCCGCTCCTGTGCGCCCCGGTGATCGTCACGTCCGTGAGGACGGTGTCCTTGATCGGGAACTGTGGCTGTCCTCCCACGTAGTTGGTCTGGAACATGATGCCGCTGTAGGTCGGATCGACGATGTCGACGTTGTTGACGCGGATTCCCTGGAAGACCTTCGAGGCGGAGAACATCCAGATCCCCGGGAAGGTCTGGGAACCCCAGAAGTGGCCTCCCGCCCGGACGACCGAGATGTTCTCCAGGGTCGTCGGAGCGGTGCCGAAGCCGTTCATCGGGTAGCCGAAGTCCAGCGAGCTGACCGTGATGCCCGAGTAGACCAGCGTGTCGGCGATGTGGATGTTGCGGAAGGTGTTGTCGTACCCGCCGTAGACGGCGACGCCCGCCGCGCGCCAGGTCAGGATCGACGTGAGGTTCTCGTACAGGTTGTTCTTCTCGTCGGCCCCGCCCGCGTCGATCGCGGAGAACAGCGCGAAGCTGTCGTCGCCGGTCGCCCGCGCCTCGTTGTTGACGACGTGGTTGTCCGTACTGCCGTTGGTCATGTTGATGCCGTCGGCGAACATGTCGCGGATCCGGGAGTTCTTGATGGTGATGCCGTCGGTGTTGGCGCCCCAGTAGAGGCACACCATGTGTTCGTTCCAGATGTTGTCGATGGTGATGTCGGAGACGTTGGAGAAGTCGAAGACCTTGCCTGGGCCGTCGATGCGCGAGGTGTAGTTGCCGAAGTACGCGAAGTTCGCGAACGACGACCCCTTGGCACTGGCCTCGGCCCGGAAGCCGATGTCCGTGTTCTCCTGCGACGACGGGGCGTGGAAGCGTGTGTACCAGGGGCCGGCGCCGACGACCTTGACCGCCTTTCCGTACACCTGGAACTTGCTCGACGTCTCGTAGTCACCGGCCGGCAGGTAGACGCCGGCGAGCTTGCCGGTGGTGTCCATGCGTACCTTGTCGAGCGCGTTCTGCACGTCCTGGTGGGAGAAGCCGGCCGGCACGGTGTAGGCGGCCGGGTCCGGGTTCGGGACCGCCGAGGCCTGCTCCAGGCTCACGAAGTCGATCGCGTACCTGGAGTCGTTGGCGGCGTCCTTCTGGAGCCGTATCCTGCTGCCGGCCGGGACGGTCTGGCCGAGCATCAGGTTCGCCTCGTCGTAGATGTGCCGCGGTGACCCCGAGCCGGGCGAGTTGCCGGGGCCCGTCTCCGCCCCGTACAACCAGGCGTACTTGGACGTCAGGTCGACGGCCTTGAGGAACTTGCCGTCGACGTAGACGTTCAGGGTGGAGTTCGTGCCGCCGCCTCCGGCGGAGTCCGGGATGGAGAAGCGGGTCACCAGGGTGTTGGCGGCGGCCTTGGTGGTCCATTCCACGTAGTTGCCGGTGTTGCTGAGGGTGACGGCCCTGCGGCCCGACGCCTCGCCCGCGATGTCGCCGACCGTGCGGTTGGGTCCTACGGTCTGTGCGCCGCCGCCCGCGGTGCCGTCCTCGGCCTCGTACATGTCGTACGGCATGTTGGCGCCCCGGCCGACGAACAGCGGCTGGCTGGTCGTGTTGTTGTCCCGCTTGACCGGCAGTTCGTTGGCATCGGCCGTGATCACGGTCCGCACGGTGAACTTGCCCTTGCCGGCGGTCCAGGTTCCGAGCTTGACCGGGGCGGCGGTGTCACCGGCCGCGATCCCCCCTTCGTAGGAACCGGTGAGTGTCCTGACGGTCGTGCCTGCGGAGTCGAGGACGGTGAGAGTGATGCCGTGGCCGCCGCTCGCGGAGGCCACCGTGCCCTGGTTCTTCAGGGTGACGGAGAAGGTGACCGTGTTGCCCTCGGCCGGTGCGCCGGGCGACCAGCCGACGGAGGCGGCCACCAGGTCGGAGCTGGGGACGGGCTTGACGACGAGGAGGGTCGGGCTGGTGTGGGAGTTGTTCCCCTCGTTCTGCTCGATGACCTTGTCGGCCGGGTCCGCGACGGCACTGATCCGGTAGGTCCCGGCGTCACGGGCGCCGATGTCGGCGGTGACGGTCGTGGACGCGCCCGCGGCGAGCGCGCCGACGGCGGCGGTGCCCGCCTTGCTGCCGCCGAGGCGGAACTCCACGTCGGTGGCCTCGGATGCCTCCGTACCGGTGTTGCGCACGGTCGCGGTCAGCTTCACCGCGTCGGACTCCACGGGACTCGCCGGTGCCGAGGTGATGCCGGTGACCTGGAGGTCGGGGTGGGGCGCCGGGGTGCCCAGGACCTGGAACTCGGCGACCTGTCCGGCCGAGGAGCCGGAGTTCGCGGTGAACACCAGCTGGACGTCCGCGATGCGGCCGGTGACGGGGATGCGCACCGTGTTCCCGCTCGCCGGGTCGAACGTGTAGTCCTTGGCGGCGGCCAGGCTCGTGAACGAGGTGGCCCTCTGCTCCCGGCCGAGGACCTGGATCCGCTGGGTCCTGGCGGCCCACGCCGCGTCGGGACTGAGCTTGAGGACCACGGTGCCGACGTCGGCGTTGGCACCGAGCTTCACCGTCAGGCTGTTCGGGTACGTGCCGGGACCGCCCTCCCAGTAGCTGCTGGTCCTGTCGTCGTTGGCGTTCTCGGCGACGAAGGTGAAGACGCTGGACGAGGCGGTGACCGGCTTGCCCACGGCGAGGTTCGCGTCGTCGCTCGTGGAACCGTTGCGGGTGACGGTGTTGCTGTCGGCGGACTGGTTGCCCGCCGCGTCCTTGGCGCGCACGTAGTAGACGACGGTCACCGAGGCGGGCTGGGTGTCCGTGTACGTCGTGACGTCACCGGCGACGCTCTTGCGCAGGGTTCCGTTCGCGTAGAGGTCGTAGCCGGTCACCTTCACGTTGTCCGTGGACGCCCGCCAGGTGAGTTCGACCTGTCCGCCGGCGGTCTCGGTGAAGGCCAGGTCGGCGGGGGCGGTCGGGGCCTGGGTGTCCCCCGAATCACCCTTGCGGGTGACGGTGTTGCTGTCGGCGGACTGGTTGCCCGCCGCGTCCTTGGCGCGCACGTAGTAGACGACGGTCACCGAGGCGGGCTGAGTGTCCGTGTACGTCGTGACGTCACCGGCGACGGAGGTACGCAGCTCCCCGTTGGCGTAGATGTCGTACCCGGTGACCCTGACGTTGTCGGTGGCGGCCTTCCAGGTCAGCTCGATCCGGCCGGTGGCGGGTTCTGTGTAGGCCAGGTCGGCGGGCGCGGCCGGCGCCTGGGTGTCGCCCGTGGTGGGCCCGTACACCTCCAGTTCCGACAACTGGCCGGCCGGCCGGCCCGTGTTGGCCGAGACGAGCACCCGGACGAAGCGGGTCGTGGTGGCGTTGAAGGCCACGCTCTGCGTGAGGTCGTTCGCCTCGTCGAAGTCGTAGCCCTTCGAGGCGGTCAGGTCATGGAAGTCCGAACCGTTCGTGCCTGCCTGGAGCTTGAGCGTCTGGGTCCTGGCGCCCCAGCCGGACGGCAGTCGCAGCACCACGCGGTCGACGCGCACGGACGCGCCGAGGTCCACCTGGACCCACTGCGGAAGTTCGCCGTTCCTGCTCTCCCAGTAGCTGGCGCGGTTCCCGTCGCCGGCGTTCGCGGCCACGTATGTCTGCGTGGTGCTGCTGGCCGTGAACTGCTTGCCCGCGGCCAGGTTCGCGGAGGAGTCGCCCGCGCCGTGCACCTCCAGCTCCGAGAGCTGCGCGGCGGCCCAGCCGGTGTTCGCGGTGATCGTGATCCGCACGTGGCGGGCCTGGGTGGCCGGGAACGCGATGGTCACGGTGTTGCCCGCGCCCGGCGTGAAGGCGTACGACGCCGAGGACTTGATCGTGTCGAAGCTCGTGCCGTCACCACTGCCCTGTACCGCGAGCGTCTGGTTCCGGCTCTCCCAGGAGGCGGGCAGCTTGAGGACCACCTCGTCGATCCGGGCGGCCGATCCTAGGTCGGCCTGCACCCACTGGGGGAAACCGGAGCCCGAGCTCTCCCAGTACGTGGACGCGTTTGCGTCGGTGGTCCGGGACGCGCCGTACTCGGCCTTGGAGCTGCTCGCCGTGGCGCTCCTGCCCGCGGCGAGGTTGGGGCCGCCGGCCGCCGTGGCCGTGGTCGTGGTCAGTGCGGGGAGCCCGATGAGGGCGAGCGCTGTGGTCAGCAGAGCGGCCAGCAAGCGGCCTCTCCAACGGTGTCTGGTCATCCTTCTCCTGCCCTGGAGGGGTTTCACGGGGGACGCGGAAGAGCCGCAAGGGAGCAAGGGTCGCTTTTTTGCATTCAGTTGTTGGAGAGTTGCACGGTGATGTTGCTGAGTCCACAGTCCTCACAGAGAAAGTTGCCCTTCGCTGTGCGGCAGGACACAAGAGCGAACGGCGGCACGGAGCGGGGGACCGGCCGCGGTTTTCCCGGTCCGCTACTCGCCGGCGTAGGCCTTCTCCAGGGCCGCCAGGTCGAGCTTGCTCATGGCGTACATGGCCTGGGTCGTGCGTGCCGCCTTCACCGGGTCCGGGTCTGCGATCATGTCGATGAGCCGGGCCGGGAAGACCTGCCAGGACAGCCCGAACCTGTCCTTCAGCCAGCCGCAGGGACCGCCCTCGCCGCCGTCCTCGGTGAGCCGGTTCCAGTAGTAGTCCACCTCCTCCTGGTCCGCGCAGGGGATCTGGAAGGAGACGGCCTCACTGAACGTGAACTGCGGGCCTCCGTTCAGGGCGACGAACTTCTGGCCATTGGCCTCGAACTCGACGACCATCACGGAACCGGCGGGTCCCGGCCCCGCGTCGGTGTAGCGGCCGACCCTGCCGAGCCGGGAGTTCTTGAAGACCGAGACGTAGAAGTCGGCGGCCTCCTCGGCCTGGCCGTCGAACCACAGACATGTGGTGAATCCGTCGGTGGACATGCGGTACCTCCTCGGGCGGGAACCTCTTCACCTGTTTCGACCGATCCTCGTCCGAAAACTCATCGGTGGCGCGGGCAGCGCTGTACGCGGCAGGGGGCCGTACGGATCACCCGGCCGCTGGGCCCGGGGGGGCACGCCAAGGATCCGGCACGCGGTGAACGACGGGCAGTCCTCGGTGACGCTCGTCGCCACGGGCGGATGCCGCGCGTACCGCGCTCGGCCAGGCGGCCCCGCGCCCCATGAGAACGCGCACGGGCATCGGACCGCGTGCCGCTAGCATCCGCGGACATGAGCACGCCGAAGGACACCACGCCTCTCGTCCGTCCCTTCCGCATCGACATTCCCGAAAGCGATCTGGACGATCTGCGGCAACGCCTCGACCGTACGCGCTGGCCTGACCAACTCCCCGGTGTGGGATGGGAGTACGGAATCCCGCGTGACTACCTGCGGGAACTCGTGCGGTACTGGCGGCACGACTACGACTGGCGTGCTGCGGAGACGCGGCTCAACCAATGGCCGCAGTTCCTCACGGAGATCGACGGAGCCACGGTCCATTTCGCGCACATCAGGTCCCCGGAACCCGACGCGACTCCGCTGATCGTCACCCACGGATGGCCCGGTTCGATCGTCGAGTTCCTCGGCATCGTGGGCCCCCTGACCGATCCGCGGGCCCACGGCGGCGACCCCGCCGACGCCTTCCACCTCGTGCTGCCGAGCATTCCCGGATTCGGCTTCTCCGGGCCCACACGGGACACCGGCTGGGAATTCAGGCGTGTGGCCCTCGCGTTCGCCGAGCTGATGCGGCGCCTCGGTTATGAGCGGTACGGGGCACAGGGCGGCGACTGGGGCGCGGCCATCTCCCGTGAACTGGGCCGGATCCGCCCCCAGGACGTCGTCGGCGTCCATCTGAACCTGCTGCCCGCGGGGTCCGCGACCTGCGAACCGTCCGCGGAGGAACTGGCCGGGCTATCCCCCGGGGAACGCGAGCGGACCCTCGCCTCCTGGGCACGCGGACAGCGGTGGGCCCGTGAGGAACAGGGCTACGCGGACATCCAGGCCACCCGCCCGCAGACACTCGCCTACGCGCTGACGGATTCACCGGTCGGCCAACTCGCCTGGATAGCCGAGAAGTTCAAGCAGTGGACGGATTCCCGCGAGCGTCCCGAGGACGCCGTCGACCGCGATCAGCTCCTGACCAACGTGATGCTGTACTGGCTGACCGGAACCGCCGGTTCGTCCGCCCGCCTCTATTACGAGCGCGCGCACGCGGACTACTGGGGTTCGCCCCCGGACCCGTCGGCCGCGCCGACCGCGCTCGCCGTCTTCCCCCACGACAATTTCGTCCCGCTGCGGCACGTCGCTGACCGGACGAACAGGATCGTACGGTGGACGGAATTCGACCGCGGCGGGCATTTCGCCGCGATGGAGGAACCCGATCTGCTGGTCGCGGACGTGCGGGCGTTCTTCCGCCGGTTGCGCGAGAAGCGGTCCGGCTGAGCGAATCCCCGAAGTCATCTGCTCCTGGCGAATCTGCTGCGGGCAGAGAAAGTCGATGCGGTGGCGCGGGCGGGCCGACAGTGGAGTGCGCGGCGACGGCAGCCGCCCACGACAAGGAGGACCCATGACGCCACTCATCACCGGCTGGGACCCGGCCCTGAGGCCGCGGGGCGAGGACGGAGACACCCCCGCGACGCGCTTCGACGACCATCTCGCCGCGCAACTGCTCGGGCAGCGGATCGTCTTCCTCGGCACCCAGGTGGACGAGGTCTCCGCGAACCGGGTCTGCGCGCAGCTGCTCCTGCTCTCAGCGGAGGACGCGCGCACCGACATCAGCCTGTACATCAACAGCCCCGGCGGTTCCGTCACCGCCGGTCTCGCGATCTACGACACCATGCGGCTGATCCCGAACGACGTCTCCACGCTCGCCATGGGGTTCGCGGCGAGCATGGGCCAGTTCCTGCTCAGCGTCGGCACGCGCGGCAAGCGGTTCGCGCTGCCGAACGCGCGGATCATGATGCACCAGCCCTCCGCAGGCATCGGCGGTACCGCGGCCGACATCGAGATCCAGGCGCAGAACCTGGAGTTCACGAAGAAGGCCATCGAGCGGATCACCGCGGAGCACACCGGGCAGAGCGAGGAGACGATCTCCCGGGACGGCGACCGCGACCGCTGGTTCACGGCCCAACAGGCACTGGAGTACGGGATGGTCGACCGGGTCGTGGAGTCCCTCGACGACGTCCGGCCGGCCGCGTCACGTCCACGGATGGGGCTGTGACATGGGTTCCTACACGATTCCGAACGTCGTCGAGCGGACGCCGCAGGGTGAACGGTCCTACGACGTCTTCAGCCGGCTGCTCTCCGAGCGGATCATCTTCCTCGGTACGGAGATCGACGACGGCGTCGCCAACGTGGTCATCGCGCAACTCCTCCATCTGGAGTCGGCGGGCCCGGAGAACGAGATCGCGATCTACCTCAACTCGCCCGGGGGTTCCTTCACCTCGCTCATGGCGATCTACGACACGATGACGTTCGTGCAGGCACCGATCTCCACGTTCTGCGTCGGGCAGGCGGCGTCGACGGCCGCCGTGCTGCTGGCCGGCGGAGATCCCGGCCGGCGGTTCGTACTGGAGCACGCGCGGGTCCTGCTGGGCCAGCCCGCGAGCGGCGGACGCCAGGGAACGGTCTCGGACCTCAGCCTCCAGGCGAAGGAGATGCTGAGGATCCGTTCCCAGGTGGAGGACGTGCTCTCCCGGCACACGCACCACGACGTGGCGAGCCTGCGCGCGGACATGGACCGCGACAAGGTCTTCACCGCGCAGGAGGCGGTGGCCTACGGGCTGGCGGACGAGGTGCTGAGCCGTCGGCTCGCGCGGGTCTGACACCGCACCTCCGTGCCGGCCGCGCGGCAACCCGCGAGCCGTGTCCGGCGGGGCGGCGCAGCGGCGGCCCGCTCCGGCGGGCTCGTACAGCGAACCCGCCGGAGCGTCGGCCGTCGGCTCGTCAGGCCGCCAGGCACATGCCGTTGTACGGCGACGCGGACGGCGTGCGCCTGCCGTGGCCGCGGGTGCCGGCCGGCCCGGCCTGGGCGAGGCGGACGAGTTCGCCCTGGGCCCGGGACAGCAGATCGGCGAGGCCGAGTCCGAGGGCTTGGGCGGCGGCCGCGAGGACCTCGGAGGAGGCTTCCTTGCGGCCGCGCTCCAGCTCGGAGAGGTAGGGCATCGAGATCCGGGCCGCGTGGGCGACGTCCTTGAGCGTCCGCTCCTGGGCGAGGCGCTCGCGCCGCAGCACATCACCGACGAGGTCGCGCCACAAGGGCTCCTTGACCGTCGGCCTGCGGCCGGTCGGGTTGTGGGGCGTACGGACGGGCTGCGGCCCCTGCGGTGCGCGCGCCGGGGCCGCGGCCGGCGACGGTCCCGCCGCCGGGCGCAGTTGGAGGACGCGGGCTTCGTTCGACATGTGGTTGCTCACCGCCTCAGGGTAGGAGCGCCGGGCGGGCGAGGACCGGGGGTTCCGCTGTCGGTGGAACCGCGTCGTACCACGTGGCCGGCGGCAGCAGCAGCGCCTTCTTCGTCCGGGCCCTGGGCCGTTACGGGCGCCGGGACCCGCCCGCCCCGCCGGTGCCGGGCCGAAGGGCCGGCGGCGACCGGGCCCTTCGGCCCGGCGTACGGCGGCGAAAGCCGGGTAGGCGCCGTCGAGAGCGATCGCCGGTGACGGTCGATCACCGTCACCGACCTACCCCACGGAGAACACAGTGCTGATGGCCCACCCCGCGGTCCTGACCAACCTCGTCGAGCAGTACGACACGCTGCGGGTGCTGCACGCCGAGGGCGGCAGTGCGGAGGTCCGGCAGCGCATGGACGATCTGGCCTACACCCTGTGCGTCGCGACCGGCACCAAGCACGTGGACGCGGCCCTCATCGCCGCCCGCTACCGGCTGCCCGGAGCCCGCACCGCCGACGACTCCGTCCTCACGAGCTGACGATGCGTCAGAAAGTTCTCCGGAAAAGACAGACATGCGCCGGGACTTACGGGGTAGCCGCGGAACACGATGCCTGGAAGGGCGACTAGTTTCGTGGGAGAGGTAATGGACACCGTCACCGCCGTGAGCCGGTCGAAGGTCAGCCAGGAGTCCGCCCGGGCCGGAACTGGTCGGGAGGAACTGCCGGTCATCGAGGATCCGCGTGCCGTGGCCCCGCGCGATGCGAGGGAGCTGTCCCGTCAGTTCTTCCAGCGCCTGACGGAACTCGAAGAGGGCACGCAGGAGTACCAGTACGCGCGCAACACCCTGATCGAGATGAACATGTCGCTGGTCCGCTTCGCGGCGGGCCGCTTCCGCCACCGCGGCGACGACCTGGAGGACATCGCCCAGGTCGGGATGATCGGCCTGATCAAGGCCATCGACCGCTTCGAGATCTCGCGTGAGGTCGAGTTCACCTCGTTCGCGCTGCCGTACATCGTCGGCGAGATCAAGCGCTTCTTCCGTGACACGACGTGGGCGGTGCACGTGCCGCGCCGTCTCCAGGAGCTGCGGGTGGAGCTGGCCAAGGCGCGGGAGGAACTCTCCAGCCGGCTGGACCGGGACCCGAGCGTCGCCGAGCTGGCCACCCTCATGAACCTGCCCGAGAACGAGGTCGTCGAGGCCCAGATCGCCTCCAACGGCTACAACTCCTCCTCCCTGGACGCCGCGCTCACGGGC
The DNA here is from genome assembly GCF_056387915.1 of Streptomyces sp. GLSS-08. Lineage (NCBI taxonomy): Bacteria > Bacillati > Actinomycetota > Actinomycetes > Kitasatosporales > Streptomycetaceae > Streptomyces > Streptomyces sp. GLSS-08. The sequence continues at coordinate 492,687 of NZ_JBWJAQ010000003.1, read as the reverse complement.
GAGGGCAACCAGGACGGCGAGGCCGTCCTCGCCGACTTCATCGGTGTCGAGGACGACGGAATGCGCCTCGTCGAGGACTTCCACACGCTGGCGCCGCTGGTGGCGGAGCTCAGCGAGCGCGACCGGCAGATCATCCACCTGCGGTTCGTGGAGGAAGCCACCCAGGCGGAAATAGGAGAGCGTCTCGGCTGCTCCCAGATGCACGTCTCGCGGCTGATCAAGCGGATCATCGCCCAGCTGCGCACCGGCATGCTGAGCGACCTGAACCGCGTCGAGCGGGCCTGACACCCCGTATCCCCGCCGCAGCGTCCGAACGGCCGGTGGCGCCACCCCCGCGATGTCCCGGGGTGGCGCCACCGGCCGTTCGGCGCGAACACGCCCGTCTCACTCACGCACGTCTCAGCGCAGCCACTGGTCCTTGTCGGCGGGCCGGTACAGGGTCACGGCGCGCGTCACCTTGTCGAGGACCAGCCGGGGCCCCGCAGCGCTGGTCACCTCTCCGTCGTAGGAGAACCGCGGGTCGCCGTGCAGCACTTCGAGCCGCAGGCTGCGGACCTGTGCCGTGGTGAGGACCCGGCTGTTGTGCAGGGTGCCGGTGAGCACGGCGATCAGCAGCCGCGTCCGGGCCAGCGGGGTGCCGCCGTCGACGGCGCGTACGTCCAGCAGTCCGTCGTCCAGTTGGGTCCGGTACGTGGGGGCGAAGCCGGCCGGGTGGTAGATGCCGTTGCCCGCGAACAGGAGCCACAGGCGCTTGGGCCGGCCGTTGACCGACACGCTGACCGGGCTGCCCGTGGCCAGGACCTTGGCCAGACCGGCCACCAGAGCGGGCCACTTGCCGATCCGCTGCTCCAGGAGCTCCCGGGCGCTGACCAGATCGGAGTAGACGCCCAGGCTGAAGGTGTTGACGAACACCTGCTCCGGGCCGCCCGGCGTCCTGGCGCGTCCGATGTCCGCGACGACCGCGTCGCCGTCCTGCACGGCACGTGCGACGTCCTCTGCGGTCTGGTTGCCGAGGTCCACGGCGAAGTGGTTGAAGGTCCCGCCCGGGAACACCGCGAGCGGCACGCCCACCCGGGCCGCCACCTCCGTCGCGGCGTTGATCGTCCCGTCGCCGCCGCAGGCGCCCAGGGCGCCGCCCTGCTCCTTGGCCCGGCGTGCGGCCTGCTCCAGGAGGCCGGGCAGGGGCTCCCCCGGCTGGGGCACCGTGACCTCGGCCTTGGGCAGCAGGGAGCGTACGCGTTCGGCCACGTCGGGGGTGTCGCCGCTCCGCGAGAGGCCCGACGACGGGTTGACGACCACGTGGAGTCCGGCGCCGTCGGGCAGCGCGGGCGCGGGCCGGCGCGGGGGTGCCGCCGCGGCTGCCGCGTCCGGCTTGACCGGCCACCAGCGCGCGCTGAGCGCGGCGGCACCGACGCCGATCGCGACGCCGACGGCCACGTCACCGGGGTGCCGGACCCGGGACCGTATGCGGGCCGTGGTCAGTGCGACGGCGCCGGGAACGACGAGCAGACCGTAGCGAGGTGCCTCGAGGACGACCCCCGCCGCGAACGCGGCGGCGGACGCGGCGTGCCCGGCCGCCTCGAGCGGCTGGACCTTGCGCGCCGCCGGGCGGGCGAGGGCACGGGTCGCGGCCGAGGCGAGAGCGACGGTACCGAGCCCCCGCAGCGCAGCACGGCGCGCGGTGCGGTCACCGGACGCGCCGAGCGCCGCGGCCGCGGCGGCCCACAGCAGCCCGCCCGCCGCGACCCGGCGCCCCTTGGGTACGCCGGTGCTCCCGAGGCCCGCCCGCATCACCGTTCCGCTGCCCGGCAGGCCCCGGATGCCGCCGCCCGCCCGCAGCCACGCCTTACGCCTTGTCATGGTCGGCCCACCCTTGCGTCTCGACAACGGATCTCCTGGCCGGCAAGGACGTGCCGCCCCTCTCACTGTGCCCCGGCTCGCGGCATTCATGGACGGCCGTCGCGTCGTAAGTCACCGGCGAGGAGGGAGCGGAGCCCACTCGGCGAGGTCTGCCCGGTGCGTCACGTGGTCCTGGGCAGCTTCACCACGGTCACGAAGAAGTCGTCGATCCGCCGGACGGCCGCGATGAACTGGTCCAGGTCGACCGGTTTCGTCACGTACGCGTTGGCGTGCAGCCGAGCTGCGCAGGATGTCCTCCTCCGCGGAGGACGTGGTCAGCACGACGACTGGGATGAGTGCGAGGTCGTCCTCCGGCTTGATGCGCTCCAGCACCTGCCGGCCGTCGTACTTGGGCAGGTTGAGGTCCAGCAGGATCAGATCGGGCCGTGGCGCGTCCGCGTGCTTGTTCCGGCGGTAGAGGAAGTCGAGCGCCTCCTCGCCGTCCCGGACGACGTGCAGGGTGTTGCGGATCCTGTTGTCCTGGAACGCCTCACGGGTCATCAGCTCGTCGCCCGGATCGTCCTCGACGAGCAGGACCTGGATGGGTTCCGCGGGGGAAGTCAGTACGTGCTCCCCCAGGCGAGGCATGACACCGCGTCCACTGATCCCCAGCGGGCGATCCGCCACGCTCATCCCCTCGAATCACCTGCGTCGGCCGTCGGCCGCAGTGAGCCTGCTGCGGCGGCACACCGCGCCGTGCCACGGCCGGCTTACCGGGCGAGGAGGCCGTCGGGTGCCGCCGTGTGCCGCCGAGGTCGTGGTCGCACCCTGCGTGTCCGGTTCAGGGGCGCAGGTCGAGGACGGCTCTGACGCACTTGCCGACCGGGACCCGGGCGACCGAGACCTCGGTGGCGAGGGCGTGGACGATCTCGAGTCCGTGCCGGCCGATCCGCTGGGGGTCGCGCGGAAAGCGCCGGGGCAGGGCCACGCTGCTGTCGTAGACCGTGACGGTCACGGAGCTGTCGGTTCCTTCGAGTTCCAGGATGTACGGTCCCTGGCTGTGCCGGTCCGCGTTGGTGACCAGCTCGCTGACGATCAGCAGGAGGTCGCCGCCGGCCCGCGGGTCGGCCTCGGCGCACCACTCCGAGCGGAGCTGCTCGAGAAACAGCTCGGCGAAGGCCCGTGCTTCGGCGATGCACCCCGGCTCGCCCGTGTAGTGCGCCGTCCGCCGAAGCGGTTCCACGGGCACGTCGAAGCCAGTCGGTATCACTGCTCCGCCCAAGTGCTCGATCATGCGTGTCTCTCTCGGAAGCCGGGACGTCCTGAAGCTGCTGCAGGGCGCTCCTACCCCGGGAAGTCGTTCTCAGTCATCCCGGTTTTCCCCGGAGCCCCGGTGGGCCCGTCAGGGGTCGTACGGGGACTGCCTGCGACTTTCGTCACAGGGCTGTCACAGGGGGACGGTGTCGTCCCGGGGCGGCCGGGCAGGGCCCCCAGCCGGAGAGCGAACGGTCACCGGGTGCGGTGCGAGTACAGAGGTCGCCGACCGAACTGTGGTCGCTCGGCCCGTCCCTGGCCCGTACGTATGCGGAGCCGGGACGGGGGCCGTCCTGAGGGACGGGGCGGCGCCGCGGGGCTCACCCCTGCGGGGCGTCATCCTCCAACGCCTCGGCCACCGTGCCGTACACGGGCAGCGCGTCCGAGACGCCGGTGATGCCGAGGAGCCGGTCCATGTACGGCGAGAGAGCCGCCAGCCGCAGGCGTGCGCCGAGGGCGCCGTAGGCCCGGAGGATGACGTTGACCGTGGTCGAGTCCGCGAAGTCGACCTCGGCCAGGTCGAGGACCACCGGGCCCGGACGGGCGGGGGCCGCCGAGGTGATCGCCTCGGCGAGCTGCCCCGCGTTGTCCAGGTCCACCTCCCCGCGGACGGCGATCACGGTCGACCGGCGGGCCTCACGCACCGACAGTGACATGGCCGCCTGACCTGGACTCCGACCTGAATGCACGGCGATCCTTCGACTTCGGGGACAGGGACGCCTGCGGGGGCATGGGGGTGGTCGCAGGGGGACGGCGCCCGTACGGCGCCGTCGTGGAGCGGTGTCTCGCCCCACCGTAGCCGGTCGTTGACCTCGGGCAACAATTGCCTGCCGTAACGATCCGGTACACCTGTCGCGGCTGAAATCCCGCGCTGTTCCGGCCGGTGCCGTCCCCGGGACGGGGGTGCATCCTCCGGTCCGCCCGGGGCAGACGGACAGAGCCGGATCCGGCCGACTGCGGCCGGTGGGCCTCAATGACCGGAGGTGGACGGTGGCCTGGTGGGTATGGCTCGTCGTCGTTGTCGCTGTGCTGGCGCTGATCGCCGTGACAGCCGTGTGGGTGCAGACGAGCAGGCGGTCGGGGACCGTCATCGCGGTGCAGCGCGGACGCGGGTTCGGGAAGAGCGGCAGGAGGGGGACGCGGTGAGCGAGCTGATGGCCGCCCGCGGTCTCACCAAACGTCCTGTGGTCACCCTGGGCGGTGATGTGGTCGCGCAGGTCAAGGACACCGTCTTCGACGGCCCGGCCGGCCGGGTCACGGGCTTCACGCTCAGTGGCCGGGGGCTGCTCGCGGGTCCGCTGAAGCAGAGCCTTCCCTGGAACGCGGTGCACTCGCTCGGCCGGCACGCCGTCATGATCCGCGGTCTCGACGCACTCGCCGAGCCGACGGCGGTGGTGGCAAGGGACGAGGCGGCACACGGCCAGGTGCTGGGTGCCAAGGTGCTGACGGACGCGGGCGCGGAGGTCGGCACGGTGCTGGACATCGTGGTCGAGGGCGGCACCAGCGGGCGCGTGGTCGGTTTCCGGATCGCCGCGCGGGAGTCGCTGGAGCCGGGTTCGAAACGGCGTCGGCACAAGGTCTTCGTCCCGCGGGGCGAGACGCTCGCCGTCTCGGGGCAGGCCCTGGTCATCCCCGGCGACGCCACCCGCTTCGTCGCCGACGACCTCGCCGGTTTCGTCAGCCAGGTCGAGGCGTTCCAGCTCCGCAGCGCCGCGGCCGGGCGCGCGGAGGCCGAGGACAGCGCGCACGGCGGGACTCGGGACGGGTCCGACGGAACCACACCCGACGGGATTCGGGACGGGTTCGACGCGGGCACACCCGACGGGACACCGGCCGGGTTCGGACAGGGCGCGCGCAGCGGGGTTCAGGACGGGTTCGAGAAGGGGACGACGGCGTGATGATGTTCTCCCAGGCCCGCGGGCTGCCGGTCGTGACGCTCGGCGAGGCGAACGAGATCGGCGTCGTCGAGTCGCTGGTCCTGGACGCCGGGTCCGGGACGGTCAGCCACGCGCGGATCTCCGGCGCGCGGGGCCGCAAGGAGACGGCGATCCCCTGGAGCGCCTTCCACGCGTTCGGTCCCGATGCCGTGCTCGTCCGCTCGGACCCCTCCCTCGACTCCGCCCTGCCGGCGCCCCCGGCCCCGCACGACGCCCTGCGCGCCAGGGTGCTGACCGAGGACGGCGACGAGCGGGGCACCGTGAAGGACATCTCCTTCGACCCCGCCACGGGACGCGTCGAGAAGATCTACTCGGCGCTCGGTGAGATTCCCGGCGACCGGCTGCTCGGCCTCGGGGACTACGCGCTGGTCGTCCGGACCGGCTGACCGGGCGGCGGCAGCGCACCTGATTCCTCCGTGCCGGCACCGGCCCCCGTTCAGATGACCCGGGGGCCGGTGCCGGACCGCGGCGCACCGAGCGAGGAGGCCGACTCCGGAATGCTGGAGGTGGAGCCCGACTCCGTCGTCGTCCCGCCGGAGGCCGACGAGGAGTCGGGGGGCGGTTCCGGAGCCGAGGACGTCGGAGGCGACGGGGGCGGCGGCGGTGAACTCGGCCGCGACGAGGGCGCCGACGGGGACGAGGAGGACGACCCGGGCGACGTCGTCTCGCATCCCGACGGGGCGGGCACGTCGTGCGGCGACACGCACGGCGACGCGGAGCCGGAGCCCGGGGAGCTGACCGACGCGGACGGCCGCTCGGTCGGCGGCTCGGTCTTCTTGTCCTTCTTGCCGGTGTCGCCCTTCTCGCGCCGGAACCAGTCGTGGTGCTCCGGGTCGAAGAGGACGAAGACCTCGACGACCGTCGGTGCCGGCGTGACGACCACGACGTTCTGCGGCCGGTACGACGGCCAGGAGTCGCCCGTCGTCCTGGGTGTCGTCTTCTGCGGGACCGGCGGTGTCAGCGGATTGCCGCAGGCACAGCGCACCTGCGGCACACCGCGGTCGTTCACCAGCACGGCCGTGCCCGCCTGCAGAACCGCCTGGTAGCTGGTGGCGGCACCGTCGCGGTAGCCGTGGTTGGTGACCCGCGTGTCCATGCGCAGCTGGACGGGGGTGAGCGAGCGCAGACGGGCCGGGACCTCCGAGGGCTGGACCCCCGCCACGGAGGCGAACGCCCTGTTCTTCGGCGGATCCTCCTGGAGCGCGGAGATCTGCTTCTCCACGTCGCAGCTGGCGACCTTGCGGGTGCCGCCGTAGAGACCGGGTGCCGAGCCGTCCACGGCCCGCGTCACGTTCGCGGGCTCCGACGTGCCGGTCGGCGGCGCGGGGGTCTCGGGCGTGGTGGAGCTGTCCTTCGCCGTCGACTCCGTGAACGGGTCGGGGCCCGTCTTCGCGGCGGCCTGTAGGAAGACCTCGCCATCGCCGCCGTCCGCGGAACCCCCGGACGTGCCGTCCGGCCGGGTGAGGACGACGGCCAGGATCACCGCCGCCACGACCGCGGTGGCGATCAGCGCCACCCGGGGGGCCGATTTCCACCAGGGGCGGTCCGGGCCGCCGCCTCGGCTCGCGCCGCCGGGCCGGTGCGGTCCGGACGGTCCCCCCGGCCCGCCGCCTCCGCCGGTGCCTCCCGCGCCCGAGTCACCGCCGCGCCCCTGCGGGGGCCGGGGGGTGGGCTGGGTGGGGCCCGGCTGGGACGCACCCGGCTGCGAGGGGCCCGACAGCGGGCCCGAGGGGGGGCCTGTGGGACGGCCGGACGACGGCGGTTCGACGCTCACGAGCTCTTCTTCCCTGCGTAGGGACTCCGCGGCACTTCATCCTTTTTGCGCCGCTTCCTTCCACGACGAGGCCATTGTGTGCTCCGGTCCCGTGTCCCCCGCAAGCGGACGCGGTCGGCCCTTCCCGGCGGGCGGACCTCCCCCGCCCTGCTTAGCGTGACCACGTGAGTCCTCAGACAGCGTCCGACCGGACCGTCGCCCGCCACGGCTGGGTCCAGGCCGTCACGACGGTCCTGGCCGGGCTGATCGTGATGGGTGCGATCGCCGCCCTCGGTCTGTGGGCGGCCGGTGCGGCCGACCTGCCCGACACCGCGTTCCCGCGGGTCGTGGCGGCGACCGTGGTGACCGCCGTCGGCGGAGGCATCGAGCTGTCCGGGGACGCCGGAGCCCTCGCCGACACGCAGGCGGCCCTCACCGTGATGCCGTTGTCGGTCACGCTCGCCGGGACTCTGGTGATCGCCGCCGGCTTCCTTCGCCCGCTGCGGCACCGGGCCGTGGCCGGTGCGCCGGAGCTGGGCGGCTGGGCCGCCCGGATCGGCGTCGTCTGGCTGGCGGGACTGACCGTGCTCGCGCTCGCGGCCCGGCAGGACTTCGAGATCTCCCTGGGGGACGGAGCCGTCTCCGAACTCGGCGATCTGCTCGGCGCCTCCCCGAAGGTCGGTTTCAAGGCGGATCTGCCCGTCACCCTGCTGTTCGGGCTGCTGTGGCTGGCCGGTGTCCTGGTGCTGGCCCTGCTCGTCTCGCCCCGGGCCCCGCTTCCGGCCCGGCTGGTGCGCTTGCAGGAGTCGGTGCGTCCGGCCGCCTTCGCCATGGTCGCCCTGCTGTTGTCCTCCGTGGCCCTCGGGGTGCTCGTCGCGCTGGTGGTCGCCGCGACCCGCGGCCACGTCGCGGAGACCTTCGCCGTGATCCTGCTCGGCCTTCCGAACCTGGTGTGGCTCGCCCTCACGATCGGGCTGGGTGCCACCTGGGAAGGGCGGGTCGACGGACCCTTCGGTCTTCCCGTGCCGCACGTTCTCGACGAGGTGCTGCGCACCCGGGACATCTCCACGCTCAACCTGCGCACGCTCTCCGAGTACGACGGCCGGGTGTGGTGGCTGGTGGCCGTCGACGCCGTACTGCTGCTGGGCGCCGCGTTCCTGATGGCCACCCGCTCCCCCGCCCGGGTGCGGGTCCGGCAGCACGCGGTGCACCTGGCGGCGGCGCTGGCCCTGACGGTACTGACGATCTGTCTCCTCGCCCGTCTCTCGGCGCGTTTCGGACTGTCGGTGCTCGGCATCGGAGACCTCGGCGGCGGCCTCTCCGGACAGCTCCTGCTGCGGCCCAGGCTCTGGACGGCGCTCGGGTTCGCCGTGCTCTGGGGCCTTCTCGCCGGTTTCCTCGGCGCCCTCCTGGCGACGAGGGTGCGCCGGCGGGGTGAGGTGCCGGTCCACCGGGCGGAGCCGGGCAGCGGCTGAAGTACGGGGGTGGCGGCCGAGCTGCCGGGAGGCGGTGCGCGTCCGGGGGTGGCGGCCGAGCTGCCGCGGGGCGGTGACCTGCCGGAGGGCGGGTGAGCGTCCGGGGGTGCGGCTGAGGACCGTCCGGATGGCCCGGGTCGCGGGTCAGCGGCGGAAGGCCGGGCGGGCCCAGTCCGGCGGCTCTGGCGGCGCGCCGGGATCGCCGGACGCCGAGACGTGGTCCACCCGCGTCGGCGGTCGACCGCCGTCCACCCGTCCCGTCACGGCGGCCCGCAGCGCCGCCGTGAACGCGAGGCAGGAGTCGTACCGGTCGTCGGGGCTCTTCGCCAGCGCCCTCGCCAGGACGGCGTCGGCGCCGGAGGTCAGGTCCGGCCGCTTCTCGGTGAGCGGTGGCGGCTCGTCGTACTGGTGGGCCCACAGCAGGGCCATGTCGTCGTCCCGCTGGAAGGGCGGCTTGCCTGCCAGGGTCTCGTAGACGACACACGCGAAGCCGTAGACGTCGCAGCGCCCGTCGACCGGGCGCCCGGAGATCTGCTCGGGCGCCACGTAGTCGAGGGTGCCGACGAACTGCCCGACGGTCGTGAAACCGGTCAGCGACAGCGACTTCTTGGTCAGGCCGAAGTCCGTGAGGTACACGTGCTCGGGGTGGTCGCTGTCCGTGCCGCGCGCCACCAGGATGTTGCCGGGTTTGACGTCCCTGTGCACGAGGCCGTGCTCGTGCGCGGCGTCGAGCGCGGACGCCACCTGCGCGGCGATGCGGACGGCCGTCCCGGTGGGCAACGGCCCCTCGCGGTCCAGCAGATGGCGCAGGTCCTGCCCGGCGACGTAGCGCATCGCGATGTAGAGGACGCCGTCCGTCTCGCCCGCCTCGAAGACCGGCACGATGTGCGGATGGTCGATGGCGGCGGCCACCCGGGACTCGTGGGTGAAGCGGCGGCGGAAGGTGTCGTTGCGCGCGAGTTCCGGCGCGAGCAGCTTCAGGGCGACGGTCCGGTCGAGGCGGAGGTCCTTCGCGCGGTAGACGACGGCCATGCCACCGCGGCCGATCTCGCGTTCGATCAGGTAGCCGGCGATCTGCTTGCCCACCAGGCCCGAGGGCCGTCCCGCGTAGACGCTCGCGTCGTCGGGCGTGCCGCGCATCAGCGGCCCTCCCGGCGCGTGTCACGCCGCCGCGCGCCGTCGGGCGCGTCCGCGGCGCGTGGCACGACACGCGTCGGTTCGTGTCCCCCGTCGGCGGCGGGCTGCCCTACGGGCCGGGCCGGCTCCCCCGGCTCCCCCGGCTCCGGGGCATCCGGCTGCCGGGACGGAGCGGTGTCCGCTCGCGCCACCAGCCGGGTCGGCTCGTGGGACCGCGCCCCGTGCGCGCTGCTGACCGGCCCGGCCTGGTCCGCGGGCTCCGTCGGCGCGGGGCCGTCCGCACGGGGGGCCCGCGCGTCGGCGCTCGGCGGCCCGGCGAACGGGGGCGGCTGGGCCCCGGGCTCCGGTTCCCGTACGACCCGGGTGGCCTCGCGGTGCGGCCGGGCGGGCTCCGGCGCCGCGGCCGACGGCTCCCCCGGTACGGCGTACGTGGCCATCCGCGTGCCGTCGGTGTACACCCACCGCTCGTGGTCGGCGTCGTACAGCCACACCGACTCGCCGTCGACGACCACCCCGGCCCGCAGTCCCCGCGTACGGCCGCGGAAGGACTCCCCGTCGAGCCGGCCGGCGGTCAGATCCTCCGTCGCGCTGCGGAAGCGGGCGAGCGACTCCTGGACGCGGGTGAGGAGCGGGCGCGGATCCGCCGTGCGGGTGAGCGCGCTGCCGGCGGCGGGCGGCGCCTGCGGTACTGCGACCAGCAGCCGGCCGTCGACCCAGGCGGACCAGCCGTTGGCGCAGACGACCCGGCCCCAGTCCCCGCGCCGGTCGACCAGCTGGACGGGCAGCAGCGCGTCGAGCGGCACCGTGGGCCGGGAGGGATCGGGACCCTCCCAGGCGGACATCCCGTCCTGGGGGACGATATGGGTGGGGCGGAAGTCGGGAGCCGTCATCGCACCTACTTCCGCATGACCGCGGGCTCGTGGCGGCGCAGCAGACGGGCCACCAGATAGCCGAAGACGACGGAGAGCACGACGAGCATCCCGATGTTCAGCAGCCACACGCCCGCCGCGTGCTTGAACAGGGGGTCCCCCGTGAGTTCCCCGGGGACGATGCGGGCGAGACCGATCGTGCCCGCCATCGCGCCCAGCGCCCACCGGGACGGCACCAGCCAGGCCAGCTGCTCGATGCCGGGCACCCCGTCGAGCTTCAGCAGCGCGCCGCAGAAGACCACCTGCACGATCGCCAGCAGCACGAGCAGCGGCATGGTGACCTCCTCCTTGCGCACCACCGCGGAGACGAGCAGGCCGAGCATCATCGCCGTGAAGGCGAGCATGGCCACGGCCACCGTGATCTCCGCCAGGGGCGGCAGGAGGACGCCCTTGCCGCCGGGCGCGTCGAGGTCGACGCCGAGCAGGGCGACCAGCGTGAGGACAACCGCCTGGAGGACCGTGATGGTCCCAAGGACGACGACCTTGGACATCAGGTACGCGGATCTGGACAGGCCGACGGCGCGTTCGCGCTGGTAGATGACGCGTTCCTTGACCAGTTCGCGCACGGCGTTGGCCGCTCCGGTGAGCACGCCGCCGACGCAGAGGATGAGCAGCGCGTTCATCGCCGTCTCCTGGGTGAGCCGGCTGCCCGCCAGTGCCCGGGCCATCGCGCCCATCACGAACGGCAGCGCGATCATGATGACGAGGAAGGTCCTGTCGGCGCTGAGCGCCGCGGCGTAGCGCCTGACCAGGGTGCCGAGCTGGGCGCCCCAGCTCTGCGCCTTGGGCGGCGGGCCGAAGGTACGGGCCGTCTCCCCCTCGGGCAGCAGGGGCTGCGCGGTCGCGTGGGCGATGTACCGGCGGTTGAGCGTCGAGTCCCGGTACTCCCCCGCCCAGTCCCGGGCGTGGTCGCGCTCGAAGGCCTCGAACGCCTCGGGCCACTCCTGGAAACCGAAGAACGCGAGGGCCTCCTCGGGCGGCCCGTAGTACGCGACCTTGCCTCCGGGCGCGAGGACCAGCAGGCGGTCGCAGACGTCGAGGCTGAGCACGCTGTGGGTGACCACGATGACCGTACGGCCGTCGTCGGCGAGTCCGCGCAGCATGTGCATCACCGAGCGGTCCATGCCGGGGTCAAGGCCGGAGGTCGGCTCGTCCAGGAAGAGCAGGGACGGTTTGGTCAGCAGTTCGAGAGCCACGCTGACCCGCTTGCGCTGGCCGCCCGACAGGCTGTGGATGGCCTGTCCTGCCCGCTCCTCCAGACCCAGCTCGCGGATCACCTCGTCGACCCGGGCGCGGCGTTCCGCCTTCGCCGTGTCCTGCGGGAACCGCAGCTCGGCCGCGTAGGTGAGGGCCCTGCGCACGGTGAGCTGTGCGTGCAGGATGTCGTCCTGCGGGACGAGTCCGATGCGCTGGCGCAGCTCGGCGTAGTCCCGGTAGAGGTCGCGTCCGTCGTACAGGACGGTGCCCCGGTCGGCGGGTCGCTGTCCGGTCAGGGCGTTCAGCAGGGTGGACTTGCCCGCGCCGCTGGGGCCGACGACGGCGAGCAGGCATTTCTCGCCGACGGGAAAGGACACCCGGTCCAGGAGGGTCTTGCGTCCGCGGTCGACGGCGACCTCGAGGTCCTGGACGTCGAGGGAGACCTCGCCGGTGTCGACGTACTCCTGGAGCTGGTCGCCGACGAGGCAGAACGCGGAGTGGCCGATGCCGACGATGTCGCCGGCGGTGATGACGGCCTGCTCGACGGGCTGTCCGTTGAGAAAGGTGCCGTTGTGGCTGCCGAGGTCGACGATCTCGTACCTGCCGTCCGGCAGGGCGCGCAGTTCCGCGTGCCGGCGCGAGACCACGAGGTCGTCGACGATCAGGTCGTTGTCGCCGCCGCGGCCGATGCGCACGGTGCGGGCGGGCAGCGGCCGGACGGTGGTCGGCTGCCGGAAGGTCCCGGTCGCGGAGGGTGTCAGAACGGCTGAGGGCCGCTCCGGGGCGGGCGGCGGGCGGTCGACGAGGACGACGCGGGGGCCGTCGGAGGGGTTGCCGAAGCGGATCACGCTGCCCGGCCCGACCCCCCACTCGTGGACGCGGCGGCCGTCGGCGAAGGTGCCGTTGGTGCTGTCCTCGTCCTCGATCGTCCAGTGGTCGTCCTCGGGCCGCAGCACCGCGTGGTGCCACGAGACCCGGATGTCGTCCATCACGACGTCGCTCAGCGGGTCCCGCCCGACGTGGTAGTCGCGGCTGGGACTGATCACCGTGGAGCCCGCCTCCGTTTCGAGGACGAGTTCGGGCGCTGTCGGCGCGACCGGCCGCTCTCCCATGTATGAATTCTAGCGATTCATCCCGATGTACGCCTGGGCGGGGATCCCATGTCGGGAGCAGTCGGGAGCAGTCGGGAACCGGGGCGGGCGGGGGTCAGGCCGCGGGTGTGGCGAGGACCGGGACGAAGCGCTGCATCCGCAGCGCGTCCACGGACTCGGCGAGCAGTTCGTACTCGGTGGTGTCGTCGTTCGTCGTGATGCGGACCAGCTTTCCGGCAGCCAACTCCTCGGCGACGACCTCCTGTTGAGCGGTGTCGCCGCACCAGGCGCGCAGCACGGCCGGCACGTCGGGGACGCCGGGGCCGACCGGCGCGATGGAGTTCGGGGGGAAGTTCGGGTTGTCCGGGTGCGGATCGAGGCGCTCGGCGATCCAGGAGGCGCGGTCCCGCATCCACCACAGGGCCAGCGCCAGGGTGGGTGCGCGGTAGGTCCCCAGCGGGACCCCGACGCGCTGACCGCCGCATATTCCGTACGCGGTCACATGGCACAGGAATTCGTCATGCACGATCGCTCCCCCATTACGGCGCTCGCTGCCGGCCCGGCCTCTCTTTCCTTGCGGCTCGTGTGCTGCGCACCGCGGTGCGCAAATGCCCATCGGTGCGAGGGTGTTCGGCGGGCGTGGCTGAATCACCCTGGTAATCGAGTATCGCCACTACTGACACTCTGTCACCATGCCATTCCAGCCAGTCTCTTGGCATATTCGGCGCTGCGGGTGGCCGAAACGGTTCGGGCCCTCTTACCCCGGAGGTAATCGACGGCCCCGGCAGCCGCCCGGCATGGTTGCGGTACCGGATCCCGGCGGGTGACCGCACCGCGGAATCCGGCCCTGACCAGCACGTACACCTCGATGGAGGCTGACCGACCATGTCCGCAGGAAATGAGCGTCACGAATCCGCAGTGGCCCGCTACTTCGAGGCCTGGAACGCCCCGGACCCGGAGAGCCGGGCGAAGGCGGTGGCCGCCGCCTGGGCGTCCGACGGGACCTACACCGATCCCCTGGCCGAGGTCCGCGGCCACGACCAGGTGGCGGCGGTGATCGCGGCGGCGCGGGAGCAGTTCCCGGGTTTCTCCTTCCGGCTCACGGGTCCGGTCGACGGGCACCACGACATCGCCCGTTTCGGCTGGGAGCTGGTCAGCGAGGCCGACGGCTCGGCGCCCGTCGCCGGTTTCGACGTGATCACCCTCGACGGCGAGGACCGCATCCGGAGCGTGTCCGGGTTCCTGGACCGGGTGCCAGCGGGGGCCGCCTGACTCCCCACGATGAGTTGTGCCGCTCCCGGTGGTCTCCTGATGAGGAGAACCACTGGGAGCGGAGGAACCCATGAACACGGCGAACGCGCTGGACGAGCACTTCACGGCGGTGCTGCGGAAGAGCCCGCAGAAGGGTGGCTGGACCTACCTCGTGTGGCCGGAGTCCGTCGGCTTCTTCGGGACGCGCGGACTGGTCAAGGTGCGCGGCACGGTCGACGGCCACCCCTTCCGCAGCTCCTTCATGGCCCTGGGCGACGGGACGCACAAACTGCCCGTCAGGGCCGACGTCCGCAGGGCGATCGGCAAGGAGGCGGGAGACACGGTGGCCGTCCACCTGGTGGAGCGTCTCGACGCGCCGGACGGCTGACGGAGGACGCCCGCCGTCTCAGCGACCACCCACGCCGATGATCCGGTCGATCCGGGACAGCTCCTCCGGGGAGAAGTCCAGCGTGTTCGTCGCCGCCACGCTGTCCTCCAGCTGCTGCGGGCTGCTCGCGCCGATCAGGGCGGAGGTCACCCGGCCGCCGCGCAGCACCCAGGCCAGGGCCAGCTGGGCCAGGGACTGACCGCGGGACCGCGCGACCTCGTCGAGCTCGCGCAGCTGCCGCACCAGATCCTCGGTGACCTTGTCGGCACTCAGGAACGGGCTGTCGCTCGCCGCCCGCGACCCCTCGGGGATCCCGTCGAGGTAGCGGCTGGTGAGCAGGCCCTGCTCCAGGGGCGAGTAGGCGATGGAGCCGACCTGGAGTTCGTCCAGCGCGTCCAGGAGCCCTTCCTCCTCGGGCCGGCGGTCGAGCATCGAGTAGCGCGGCTGGTGGATGAGCAGCGGGGTGCCCAGTTCGCCCAGGATGCGAGCGGCCTCCCGGGTCTGGTCCGGCGAGTAGTTGGAGACGCCGACGTACAGCGCCTTGCCCTGGACGACCGCCGAGTGCAGGGCACCCATCGTCTCCTCCAGGGGAGTCTCCGGGTCGGGGCGGTGCGAGTAGAAGACGTCCACGTAATCCAGGCCCATCCGGGACAGGCTCTGGTCGAGCGAGGACAGCAGGTACTTGCGCGATCCCCACTCGCCGTACGGGCCCGGCCACATCAGGTATCCGGCCTTGGTCGAGATGACCAGTTCGTCGCGGTAGGGGGTGAAGTCCGCCTTCAGCGCGGCACCGAGCGCCGACTCGGCGGCGCCGGGGGGCGGGCCGTAGTTGTTGGCCAGGTCGAAGTGGGTGACGCCCAGGTCGAAGGCGCGGCGCAGGATCTGCCGCTGGGTGTCCACGGGGCGGTCGGGGCCGAAGTTGTGCCACAGGCCGAGCGACAGCGCCGGGAGTTTCAGACCGCTGCGTCCGGTGCGGCGGTAGGGCATGGCCTCGTAACGGTCGGTGTGCGCCGTGTACAACGTGGGCTCCAGGAAGAAAGAGTTCCGGATGAGACGTCCTTTACTCTCGCCCGCCCACCGGCCAGTGGTCCAACAGGAGAATCGGATGGGATTCAGCGTCTAGGCTTCTCAATCATGGAACTGCGCCATCTCCAGCATTTCGTGGCCGTCGCCGAGGACCAGCACTTCACCCGTGCGGCGGAGCGGCTGCTGGTGTCGCAGTCGGGCCTGTCCGCCTCCATCCGCGCACTGGAACGGGAGCTTCAGGCGCCGTTGTTCGTGCGCACCACCCGCCGCGTGACGCTGACGGAGGCCGGCCGTGCCCTGCTGGGCGAGGCGGAAAGGATCCTCGCCCAGGTGCGGGCCGCCCACGACGCGGTGGCGGCGGTGCAGGGCGTCCTGCGCGGCACGCTCTCCCTGGGCACCGAGCAGTGCGTCGCCGGGGTGGGGGTGGCAGGCCTGCTGGCCGCGTTCCGGCGGCAGCACCCCGATGTGGAGATCCGGCTGCGCCAGGCGGGTTCGGGGGCGCTGGCAGAGGAGGTCGCCGCCGGACGCCTGGACCTGGCGTTCGCCGTCAGGACCCGGGCGGACACCGACCAGCTGCGTTCCGTACCGCTGACGGGTGAACCGATGACCGTCCTGTGCCACCCCGCGCACCGTCTGGCCGCCGGCGGCCCGGTCGCGCCCGGGGATCTGGGCGGTGAGGACTTCGTCGACTTCCATCCCGACTGGGGGCCCCGGCGGGTCACCGACGCCGCGTTCGCCGCGGCGGGCGTCGAGCGGACGGTGGCTCTGGAGGTGAACGACGTGCACAGCCTCCTCGAACTGATCCAGCAGGGGCTCGGGATAGCCGTCGTGCCGCGCCACTTCGGGCACAAGCCGGAGGCGGTCACCCTCACCTCACTTCCGCTGGAGGGCACCGAGGACGTGTCGTACGAGACCGTCGCGATGCTCCCGCCCGAGGACGCCACGAGTCCCGCGGCCCGGGCGCTGATGGCTCTGCTCGCCGACCTGCCGCGGGCCCCGGAGCCGGACCGTCAGGACACCGCTCGCGCGTGACGGACCGGCGCACTCCCGCGGGTGCCGCCGGCCGAGGGCGCTGCCGCCAACCGGTGACGACGGTCCGCGGCAGCGCCCGGCCGGCTCACTCGGCGGACTGGGTGAAGTCGGCGTGCAGCCGCCGGGTGTGGTCCACGTACCTCCCGGGCCCGGTCAGCGTGACCGTCGCCGTCAGTCGCGGGTCGGTGCTGGACGCGGCCAGACGCAGTTCCAGTGCGCCCGGCTCCACCACGCGCCGCCCGTCGCGGCCGGTGAACGCGGCGAGGTCCGCCGGCACGCTCACCCTGACCCGGCGCGCCTCGCCCGGCCCGAGCGGCACCCGGGTGTACCCGATGAGCCGCTGCACCGGCTGGACGACCGAGGCGACGGGGTCGTGGAGGTAGAGCTGGACGACCTCGGTGCCCGCCCGGTCCCCGGTGTTGCGCACCGTGAAGGCCAGCGCGAACGCGCCGTCCGTGGGACTCTGCGCGTCGCCCACGGCGGGGTCGCTCCAGGTGAACGAGGTGTACGAGAGGCCGTGTCCGAACCCGAAGGCCGGGGTCGGGTCGATGTTCGACACCTCGCTGGCCTGGGCGAGCCGCGCGCCGAGATAGGTGGCGGGCTGCGCGCCCGGACCGCGCGGCACGCTGACCGGCAGCCGCCCGGAGGGGTTGGTACGGCCGCTGAGAACGCCCGCGATGGCCGCGGTGCCCTCGGCTCCGGGGAAGAAGGACTGCACGATCGCGGCGGCCCGGTCCGCGGCGCGGCCCAGTGCGTAGGGCCGCCCGGCGACCAGGACGGCGACGACCGGCGTTCCCGAGTCGAGGACGGCGTCCAGCAGTTCCTGCTGGGCGCCGGGCAGCGCCAGGGAGTCGGCGTCGCAGCCCTCGCCGCTCGTCCCGCGCCCGAACAGTCCGGCCCGGTCGCCCAGGGCCGCGACGACGAGGTCGGCCCGCCCGGCGAGCTCCGCCGCCCCGGCGATGCCGGAGGTGTCGCCGTCGTCGATCCCGGTACCGCGCGCCACGGTGATCTCCGCGTCCGGGAACTCCCGCTCCAGGGCGTCCCGCAGCGTGGGCAGGTCGATGCCCGCCGGGACCTGCGGATGGTGCACGCCGACGTGCAGCGGGAAGGAGTAGCAGCCCAGTACGGCGGTCGGCTCCTGGGCGTTGGGGCCGACCAGGGCGATGCGGCGCGGCTCGGCGAGCGGCAGCGTCCCGTCGTTGCGCAGCAGCACCACGGCCCGGTCGGCGATCTCCCGGGCCAGCTCGCGGTTGGCCGGGGTGTCCAGGTCCACGGTGCCGCGCAGGGTCCCCGGGTCGTCCGTGTCGGCGCCGGCGAGGGCGGCGGGAACCGGGTTCCAGTGGGCGTCCAGCAGACCGAGCCGCGCCTTCTGTGTGAGCACCCGGCGCAGGGCGCGGTCCACGAGCGCTTCGGGTACCCGCCCGGAGGTGACGGCCTCCAGCAGAGGTGCGCCGAAGGTCTTGACGGTGGGCAGTTCGACGTCGACGCCGGCGTGGAGCGCGGCTCCGGCGGCGTCGGCCCAGCTGTCCGCGACACCGTGCAGGATCTTGAGGAAGGCGATGCCGAAGTAGTCGGCGACCACCGTGCCCTCGAAGCCCCAGGTGTCGCGCAGCAGCCCGGTCAGCAGCTCCTCGTCGGCCGCGGAGGGCAGGCCGTCGGTGTCGGTGTAGGCGTGCATCACCGACTGGGCCCCGCCCTCGCGCAGCGCCATCTCGAAGGGCGGCAGCAGGACGTCGGCGCGCTCCCGCGGGCCGACGGCGACGGGGGCGAGGTTGCGTCCGGCGCGTGAGGCCGAGTAGCCGACGAAGTGCTTGAGGGTGGCGACGACTCCGGCCGACTCCAGGCCCTGCGCGTAGGCGGTGCCGATGGTGCCGACGAGGTAGGGGTCCTCGCCGATGGTTTCCTCGACGCGGCCCCAGCGGGCGTCCCGGACCACGTCGAGCACGGGCGCCAGGCCCTGGTGGACGCCGACGGAGCGCATGTCGCGGCCGATGGCGGCGGCCATGCGCCGGATCAGGTCCGGGTCGAAGGTGGCTCCCCAGGACAGGGGGGCCGGGTAGGCGGTGGCGCCCCAGGTGGCGAAGCCGGTGAGGCACTCCTCGTGGGCCATGGCCGGGATGCCGAAGCGGTTCGCCGAGGCGATGCGCTGCTGGGTGCGCATGAGGGAGAGCGCGCCGAGCGCCGGGTCGACGGGAGCCGTGCCGAAGGGGCGGGTCAGCTGTCCCAGGCCGGCCGGCAGGAGCGCCTCGATGTCGACGGCCTCCTCCATGTCGTGCTGGTGGGGCGCCACTTCGCCGCCCTCGTCGGACGCGCCGACCCACACGCCGAAGAGCTGCGCGAGCTTCTCCTCGGGGGTCATGGCGGCGATCAGGGCGGAGACCCGGGTGTCGGTGTCCTGGTCGGGGTCGTTCCAGACGTGCGGGACGGAAACGGGGGTTGTCTCAACTGCCACGTTGGCGGTCACTTTCCTCCGACGCCCATGAGGCCCTGGACCAGGGCGCGACGGGCGAACAGGTAGACGAGCAGGACGGGCATCATGGACAGCACCACGGCGGCCAGCAGGCCCGGGATGTCGATGCCGTGCTCGGTTTGGAAGTTGTACAGGCCCAGCGTGATCAACTTGGTCGAGTCGGACTGGGTCAGGACGAGGGGGAACAGGAAGCCGTTCCACGCCTGGAGCGCGGAGAACACCACGATCGTGGACAGCCCGCTCCTGGAGAGCGGGAGCACGAGCTGGAAGAACACCCGCCGGGTGGACGCGCCGTCCATGGCCATCGCCTCGAACAGCTCCTGGGGGATGTCGCGCATGGTGCCGCTGAGGATCAGCGCGGTGATGGGCATGCAGAACGCCGCGGTCGGCAGGATGACGCCGATCAGGTTGTCGTAGAGCCCGGCCTTGCTGATCAGGTAGAACATCGGGACGATCACGGCCTGGGCCGGGATGGCGAGGCCCAGCAGGAACAGCCGGAAGACTCCCGAGGTGACCCTGCCGCGGGCACGCACGATCGCGTAGGCCAGCGGCGGTACGAGCAGGAGCACCAGGCCGACGACGCACACGGTGACGATCACGGTGTTGAGGAAGTAGCGCCCGAAGCCGTTGGAGAAGGCTCCCGTGTAGTTGTCGAGGGTGAAGCTGTCCGGGAAGGACAGGGGGCCGTTCTGTGCGTACTCGGAGCGGGACTGCACCGTCGCGGCGAGCATGACGTACAGCGGCAGGCCGACGAGCAGCAGCCAGCCCACGGAGGCCGCGCCGGCCACGTAGTTGGGGCGTCTTTTCATGACAGACCCTCCGCGGAGCCGCGCATCTTGTCGTAGCCCGAGACGCGCACCACGATCAGTGAGATGACCGTGGCGGCGATCACCAGGACGAGTGCGATGGCCGAGGCGGCGCCGAAGTCGAAGCCCTTGAAGGCCTTTTGGTACATGTAGTAGGCGCTGATGGTGGTGTCGGTACCGGGTCCGCCCTGGGTCAGGATGAGCACGGTCTCGAAGGTGGTGAGGCCGCCGACCACCATCAGGATCATCGAGGTGATGATCGAGTTGCGCAGCTGCGGCAGGGTGATGTGGAAGAACTGCCGGTAGCGTCCGGCCCCGTCGATCTCCGCTGCCTGATAGAGGACTTGGGGTATGGCGCGGGCGGCTCCCTGGTAGATCAGCGTGTGGAACGGCGTGAACTGCCAGGTGCTGACGAAGGCGAGGACGCCGATCGCGGTGGACTGGCCGCCGAACAGATTGCCGTCGCCGAACAGCCACTTCGCCTGGGACGGAACCCCGAAGTTCGGGTCGAGCAGCGCCCGCCACAGCACGGAGACGGCGGTGGAGGACAGCAGCAGCGGGACGAAGTAGACCGCCGACAGGACGGCACGGTTGCGTTGTCCTCCGGCGGCCCAGACGCCGAGCAGGATGCTCAGCGGCGTCTGGAGGGCCACGCCGAGGGCGGTGATCAGCAGGCTCAGCCAGATGCTCTCGACCATGACCGGGTCGGCGAAGACCCGGCTCCAGTTGTCCATGCCGACGAACTCCGGTGATCCGAGGCCGTTCCAGCTGGTGAAGGACAGGACTCCCACCATGATCAGTGGGGCGATCGCGAAGAGGCAGAAGAACACCGTGGCCGGGAGTGCCCAGGCGAATCCCGGGTGTCCCATGCCGGAGACACCGGCGCTCCTGTTCCGGCGGCGGGTGGCCGGCTCGTCCGCCCGGGTGGGCGGACGGACTCGTGTCATCTGTGTGGTCATCGGGGACTCAGGTGGTGGGAAGGGCCTGCATGGCCTTGATGAAGCCGTCCGCGTCGAGCTGGCCGTTGAAGAACTGCTGAACGGCCTGGTGGATCGGGGTGATGGCCGCGGGCGGGTAGGCCTGGTCCCACGACAGCTGGAAGGACGGGGCCTTCTTCACCAGGTCGAACTGGTAGCGCGAGTACTCGGGGCTGGCCGAGGTGTCGAGGAATTTCTCGGTGTTCGTCGTGGTCGGCAGGTTGCCGATGGACAGCTGCTTCTTCACGAAGCTGTCGGCGTACATGAGCTTCAGGAACTCGGCCACGGCCTCGGGGTGCTCGGTCTTCTTCAGCACGGAGTAGAAGTTGTTGGTGTTGCCGACCAGGTTGCCGGGGTCGCCCTTGGCGCCCTCGACACTGGGGAAGGCGCTGTAGCCGAGGTTGTTCTCGGCGAACTTCTTGTTGGCGTCCTGCTGGGTGGAGTACTCCCACGAACCCATCAGCTCGAAGCCGGCCTTGCCCGCGGCCAGCAGAGCGGGTGACCCGCCGTCGGTGAACTTCACCGAGTCGAAGTTGGTGCCGAAGGCGCCGGCGTCGATCAGTTGCTTGAGCATGCCCAGCGCCTTCTTGCTGTCCGCACTCGCCCAGGCGTCCTTGTCCCCGTCGAGCGCCTTCTGGAAGAGCCCGGGGCCCGCGACACGGTCGTAGAGGTACTCGAACCACATCAGCGTCGGCCACTGGTCGCCGCCGCCGAGGGCGATCGGCGTGACGTCGGCCGCCTTGAGCTTCTTGACCGCTGCGAGCAACTCGTCCCAGGTCTTGGGCTGTTCGACGCCCGCGTCGGCGAGCACCTTCTTGTTGCTGAACAGCAGGACGGGCTGGGTGCCGCGCATCGGGATGCCGTACGGCTTGCCGTCGACCTTGGCGGTGTTGAAGACCGAGGGCAGGAACTGGGCCACCAGAGAGGGGTTGTCCTTGATCATGCCGTCCAGCGGCAGGAGCAGATCCGCCTTCACGAACGGCTGGATGCTGCCGCCGCCCCAGTTGAAGAAGACGTCCGGGGCCTGCGGCGTGCTGATGACCGTCTGCAGCTTCTGTTGGTAGTCGGCGCCGGGGATGGTGTCCAGCACCGCCTTGATCTGCGACGTCTTGTTGAACTCGGCGACGAGCTGCTTCTCGACCTTGTTGGTGGCGTCCCCGTAGACGAGGACGTGGATCTTCCCCCCGTCGGAGGACGACGTGCTGTCCCCGTCCCCACAGGCCGCGAGGCTCAGGGCCAGGGCCATCGTCACGCCTCCGGCGACCATCCGGGGGAACCGCGCACGTGTCTTCATGGCGAACCTTTCGAAAGTTTCGGCGGCATTGCCGAAAGTCACTGCGATTCCTGGACCGTAAGGGAGGTCTCTCCGGGGGTCAACGGGGGTGCAAGCGCGCGATCAAACCGTTATCGAGGAGATCACCTCACCTTCGCGCCTGCACACTCTCGGCCAGAGTGCGGGGAGTTGAGCGCGAGTGGTTGACCGACCGGACCCTTGCCCATAAGTTCTGCGCAGTCATTCGGAAACATGCTCGCAACTTTCGAATGCAGCGCCTCGCACTCTCATCCACCCCGCCCTCCCGCACACCGCCGGACCACTCCGGCACCCGTAGAAGGGGATGACATGCACATGATCTTCAGGTCGGTCGACCGTGGCCCCGCGCCGCCGCCCCGGCGGCGTTCCCGCGCCCGTAAGGCACTCGTCCTGGCCACGGCGGGCCTCCTGGCCGCCGGGGGCGTCGGAGCCCTCTCGGACACGGCCCACGCCGCCACCACCCTCGGCTCGGCGGCGGCCGCCCAGGGCCGCTACTTCGGCACCGCCGTCGCGGCGGGCCACCTCGGCGAATCGGCGTACGTGTCCACGCTCGACCGGGAGTTCACCTCGGTGACCCCCGAGAACGAGATGAAGTGGGACGCCGTCGAGCCGTCCAGGAACTCGTTCAGCTTCGGGTCGGCCGACCAGATCGTCAGCCACGCCCAGAGCAAGGGCATGAAGGTCCGCGGCCACACACTGGTGTGGCACTCCCAGCTGCCCGGCTGGGTGGCCGGTCTGGGCACCGCCGACCTCAGAACGGCGATGAACAACCACATCACCCAGGTCATGCAGCACTACAAGGGGAAGATCCACTCCTGGGACGTCGTCAACGAGGCGTTCCAGGACGGCAACAGCGGCGCACGACGCAGCTCGCCGTTCCAGGACAAGCTCGGCAGCGGCTTCATCGAGGAGGCGTTCCGCACCGCCCGCAGCGCCGATCCGGCCGCCAAGCTCTGTTACAACGACTACAACACCGACGGCGTCAACGCGAAGAGCACCGCCGTGTACAACATGGTGAAGGACTTCAAGTCCCGCGGTGTGCCGATCGATTGCGTCGGCTTCCAGTCCCACTTCAACAGCGCCTCGCCGGTACCCGCCGACTACCGGGCCAACCTGCAGCGCTTCGCCGACCTCGGCGTCGACGTGCAGATCACCGAGCTGGACATCGAGGGCTCCGGCGCGTCCCAGGCCACGAGTTACGGCAACGTCGTCAAGGCGTGCCTGGGCGTCTCGCGCTGCACCGGCATCACCGTCTGGGGCGTCACCGACAAGTACTCCTGGCGCAGCAGCGGCACCCCCCTGCTCTTCGACGGCAACTACGCCGCCAAGCCGGCCTACGACGCCGTGATCTCGGCGTTCGGCGGCACCGGCGGCGGCAATGCCACCTGCTCCGTCTCCTACAGCAGGACCGCGTCGTGGAACGGCGGCTTCAACGGCAAGGTGACCGTGACCGCGGGCACCACCGCGATCAGTGGCTGGACCGTGGCGGTCACGGTGACGCCGCCGCAGAAGGTCTCCGCCACCTGGAACGGCTCACCCACCTGGGACAGCAGCGGCAACGTGATGACGATGCGGCCCAACGGCAACGGCAACCTGGCCGCGGGCGCGTCGACGAGCTTCGGCTTCACGGTCATGACGAACGGCAACACCTCGGCACCGGCGATCGGGAACTGCACCGCGTCCTGACCACCTCCGCCCCGGGCCGCTCGGGCCCGCCCCGCGGACAGGCACGCACCTCCGCGGGCGGTGCCCGGGCGGCCCTCCCAGGTACAGCAGTCAGTACAGGAAGGACGCGCACATGACCGAGATGTCCCCACGGGGACCGGCCGCCGGCCGGCGGCCGGCGAGAGCACGGCTCACGGTGAGAGCTCGGCTGACGGCTCTCCTGGCAGGGATCCTGCCCCTGCTGTCGACGCTCCTCCTCGTCGTCGCCGCGCCTCCGGCGTCGGCTGCCACGCTGACGGAGGTGACCGGCTTCGGCAGCAACCCGAGCGGTCTGCGGATGCACCTGTACGTGCCGGACAGCGTCCGTGCCAGGCCCGCCGTGCTGGTGGCGGTGCACTACTGCACCGGTTCGGGTCCCGCCTTCCACGCGGGCACGGACTTCGCCTCGCTCGCGGACCGGTACGGCTTCGTCGTCGTCTATCCGTCGGCGACCCGGAGCGGCAACTGCTTCGACGTCTCCTCCCCCCAGGCCCTCAAGCGGGACGGCGGCAGCGACCCGGTCGGCATCAGGTCGATGGTCCGTTACGCCGAGGAGCACCTGAACGCCGACCCCGGCCGGGTCTACGTCACCGGGGCCTCCTCCGGCGCGATGATGACCAACGTCCTGCTGGGCAACTACCCCGACGTGTTCAAGGCCGGCGCCGCCTTCATGGGCGTACCGCACTCGTGCTTCGCCACGACCGACGGCTCGGGCTGGAACAGCGCCTGCGCGAACGGGACGGTCGACAGGACACCGCAGCAGTGGGGCGATCTGGTCCGGTCCGCCCACCCCGGCTACGGCGGCGCCCGCCCGAGGATGCAGATCTGGCACGGCACCGAGGACACCACGCTGCGCTACCCGAACTTCGGCGAGCAGATCGACCAGTGGACGAACGTGCACGGGGTGAGCCGGACAGCCGCCTTCACCGATCACCCGCAGTCCGACTGGACCCGCACCCGCTACGGCGGCACCGGCACACAGCCGCCGGTGGAGGCCATCAGCGTGCAGGGCACCGGCCACACCCTGCCGGCGGCCGGCATGGCGGCGCGGGCGATCGCGTTCTTCGGTCTGGACGCGTCCGGCCCCGGCCCCGGCCCCGAGCCCGCCCCGGGGACCTGCCGGGTGGGCTACACGGTCAGCGCCTGGAACAGCGGTCTGACCGCGACGATCACCCTCACCAACACCGGTACGGCCCCCATCGCCGCCTGGTCCCTCGCCTTCACCCTGCCCGCGGGACAGAGCATCGTCTCCGGCTGGGGGGCGACCTACAGCCCGGGCAGCGGCTCGCTGACCGCCAAGGGCCTCTCGTACAATTCCACGCTCGCGGTCGGGGCCAGTACGCAGATCGGCTTCCAGGCGAGCCACACGGGCAACACCGGGAAACCGGCGTCGTTCACGCTCAACGGGGCTCCCTGCACCACCGCCTGACGGCCGTGGTCCCGGCAGGTCCTGCCGGGACCACGGACTTCTGCCTGATCCTTTGGGAGCGCCTTTTCCGCGACCGGCCGGGTGACCCCCGCAACTGTCCCTCGCATGCTTTCCGTTCCCCGGGACGGCCGGGTCCCGATCGCGAATCGGGCACTGCCGGGAGAGAGTGGGAGTCATGCATGCCAAGGACGTTCTCGCCGAAGCGTACGGACGGATCCAGGAGGAGGTGCACGCGGCCGTCGACGGACTCTCCGCCGAGGAGCTGAACGCCCCGCCCCGGATCGGGTCCAACTCGATCGCCTGGCTGATCTGGCATCTGTCACGTGTGCAGGACGACCACGTCGCGGACGTGGCCGGCCACGAGCAGGTCTGGGTGTCCGCGGGCTGGGCCGGCCGCTTCGCGCTCGGGCTGCCCGAGCGCGACACCGGGTACGGCCACACGTCGAAGAAGGCCGCCCAGGTCCGGGTGGACTCGGGCGACCTCCTGACCGGCTACTACGACGCCGTGCACGAGCGGACCCTCGGCTTCGTCCGCGGACTGGCCGACAAGGACCTGGAGCGCGTCGTGGACGAGCAGTGGGACCCGCCGGTCACCCTGGGCGTGCGCCTGGTCAGTGTCCTGGCCGACGATCTCCAGCATGTCGGCCAGGCGGCGTACGCCCGGGGGCTGCTGCGCTGAGCGGTCAGACCGCCGTGCGGCCCAAGGCCCCGGCGTCCGCGTAACCGGGCAGCACGACGTCCCGGATGAGCGCGGTCCGCTCGTCGAACGGGAGGAACGCGCTCTTGAGGGCGTTCACGGTGACCGTGCGCAGATCCTCGACGGTCCAGCCGGCCTCCTCGACCAGCAGCGACATCTCGCGGGTCATCGTCGTACCGGACACCAGGCGGTTGTCGGTGTTCAGGGTGACGCGGAAGCCGAGGTCGCGCAGGGCCGTGATGGGGTGCTCGGCGATCGAGGTGGCCGCACCGGTCTGCAGGTTGGACGTCGGGCACATCTCCAGGGCGATGCGGCGGTCGCGCACCCAGCCCGCGAGACGGCCGAGCTTGCCGTCCACGATGTCCTCCGTGATGCGCACACCATGGCCGATGCGCTGGGCGCCGCAGACCTGGAGCGCCTGGTGGATGCTGGGCAGGCCGTGCGCCTCACCGGCGTGGATGGTGAAGGGCACGCTCTCACGGCGCAGGTGCTCGAAGGCCGCGAGGTGGTCGGCCGGCGGGAACCCGTCCTCGGCGCCGGCGATGTCGAATCCGACGACACCGGCGTCCCGGAACGCCACCGCCAGCTCCGCGATCTCACGGGTCCTGTCGAACATGCGCATGCCGCACAGCAGGGTGCCCACCCGGACCGGGGTGCCCGCGGCCGACGCCTTGGCCATACCGGCCGCGAGGCCCTCCTGCACGGTCCGGACGACCTCGGGCAGGGTCAGCCCGCCGTTCAGCATCAGCTCGGGGGCATAGCGCACCTCGCCGTAGACCACTCCGTCGGCGGCCAGGTCGAGGACGTACTCCTCGGCGGTGCGCAGCAGGCCCTCGCGGGTCTGCATGACGGCGAGGGTGTGCTCGAAGGTGGCTATGTACCGCACGAGGTCACCGGAGTTGGCGGCCTCGTAGTACCAGGCGGCGAGCTCCGTCGGGTCGGTGGTGGGCAGCGTGTGGCCGATCGCGGCGGCGAGTTCCACCAGGGTGGCGGGGCGCAGTCCGCCGTCGAGGTGGTCGTGCAGCACCGCCTTCGGCAGGCGGCGGATGGTGTCGATGTCGATGCGGTGCGCGGTCATGCGTTCTTTTCCTCGGCAGGTGGTGCGGTGGCGGGCGATGGGTTCCGCGGACGCGTGGTGCGCGGGTCGTGCGGGGGTCAGGCGCCGGTGGCGGGCTGGAGCAGGTCCCAGCGGTTTCCGTACAGGTCCTGGAAGACGGCGACGGTGCCGTAGGGCTCGTGGCGCGGCTCCTCCAGAAAGGTCACCCCGGCGGCGCGCATCCGGGCGTGGTCCCGGGTGAAGTCGTCGGTGTGCAGGAAGAAGCCCACGCGGCCGCCGGTCTGGTCGCCGACCCGGCCGCGCTGCGGCTCGTCCTTGGCGCGGGCCAGCAGCAGCCCCGTACCCGCGCCCTCCGCGCCCGGCTCGACGACGACCCAGCGGGAGCCGTCGGGCCGCGGGGCGTCCTCGGCGAGGCGGAACCCGAGGGCGTCGGTGTAGAAGCGGATCGCCTCGTCGTAGTCGTCGACGACGAGGGTGACCAGGGCGATGCGTCTCATCAGGACCTCTCCGGAAGTTATACGTAACACGGTAGGGTACGGCATCCCGCGAGCGGTTCGTCCTGGCGACCCCGGCGGCTCGGCTCGTGGGCCCACGCGAGGCCGGGGCGCGGGCGGCTCGGCCTCGCGTGGGCCCGCGGCGCGGGGCGTACCCGCCCCTGGCCGGCCTCACCTGCGGCGACCGGGTGACCCCTCGGCCTGCTCGCCCGGCCGTCCCCCACCGCCCTGGTTGCCGTCCCGGGCCGCCCCGCGGGCCGGTGCCCGGCGACGGACCCGTTCATGACATCGTGGAGATCGACTCGGGACCCAGTCCCCCGCCCAGCGCTGCCCCTCACAGGAGTTGAGAGCATGACCGAGAAGCCGAAGGCGACCGGAGCCCCCGCCCGCCAGAACGTCACCTTCCCCAGTGCCGGGTCCACCGCGCACGGCTATCTGGCGCTGCCGTCGTCCGGGCAGGGGCCCGGCGTGATCGTCATCCAGGAGTGGTGGGGTCTGACCAACCACATCGCCGACGTCGCGGACCGGCTCGCGCAGGAGGGTTTCGTGGCGCTCGCTCCCGACCTGTACGGCGGCAATGTGGCCCACGAGAGCGATGAGGCCCTGCGGATGATGCAGGATCTGCCGGTCGCCAAGGGTGTCGAACTGCTCTCCGGAGCTGTCGACCATCTGCTCGGCCTGCCCGAGGTCACCTCGGACACGGTCGGCGCGGTCGGTTTCTGCATGGGCGGCGGCTTCGTGATCTACCTGGCCGCGGCCGACCGACGCATCGGTGCGGCGGTGCCGTTCTACGGGGTCATCCAGGGGAACCTCCCCGACTTCTCCGCCCTGGCGGCGCAGGTCCAGGGCCACTACGGCGAGCTGGACACGAGCATCCCGCTCGAGAAGCTGGACGAGCTGCGGGCCGCCGTGCAGCAGCAGTCCGGCATCACCCCGGACCTCCGCGTCTATCCGGCCCAGCACGCCTTCTTCAACGACGGCCGGCCCGAGGTCCACGACCCGAAGGCCTCTGCGCAGGCCTGGCAGAGCACGGTGGCCTTCCTTCACGACCAGCTGGGCTGAACGCCGCCGACCGTAGCCGCATCCACCTGTCGGACCACGATCCGCAGCGTGCGCTGCCGTCGGGCTGACGGTGGTGTGGCGCGTGCCGGCGAGGGCCTGCCCGCGGGCCTACGTCACTCGCCGTGCCGGTGGGACGTGTCGAGGCGGGCCGTCTCCACGTCGGTGAGGCGGAGCGCGCCCGCGGCCACGTTCTCGGCGAGGTGCCCGGGGTTGCCGGTGCCGGGGATCGCAAGCACCTGCGGGGCCTGCGCAGCGTCCACGCCAGGCGGACCTGGGCGGGCGTCGCACCGTGCGGACGCGCGACGGCGTTCACGGCGTCGTTGTCGGCGCCGCTCGGGCCCCGGGAGCCGCTCTGGCCCGCGATCACGAAGAACGGGACGAAGGCGATGCCCTGTTCCTCGCACATCCGGAGCACGGCGTCGGTCCCGGGGTCCGGGGAGCCGAGAGCGCAGGGACGAGAAGTAGAAGGCGGCGGTGCCGATGTGGTCGGCGCCCGGTTCGACCGCGCGCCGCAGCACGGCGATCGAGCGGTTCCGGTCGCTCGGCGTGCCCTGGTGGAGGGCGGCGCTGCCCGTTTGGGGGTTCGCACAGGGCCTGCCCGCACGGCTCGCAAACCCCGAGGGTCCGGTCCCTGCCGCCGCCGGGTCACGTGCTCGGAGGTCCGGGCCGGTACGCCGGGTCTCCCTGCGCGAACCCGTGTGCCGCAGGCGTGCGCTTGGATGACCGGGTGACCGTTCATGATGTTGCTCGAAAGTTGCCCGAGACGGGCGTTCTGCGTGACCACTGCCGTTCCCTGGCCGTCGCGGAGGCGGTTCTGAGACCCGGGGACGGGTGGGTCGACCGCCACCACTCCTTCCACGACCACTGGACCGGGAAGGAGTCCCTGGCCTCGATGCGGGACGGGTCGGGCGACGAGTACTCGATCGTCTTCTCCGCGGCCGGCGTGTACATCCGTGGGTTCGATCACGAATCCCCCATGAGCCCCTATGCGGAGGACGGGCCGTGGCCGGGAGTGCTCGACGAGGTTCCCGAGGTGTTCCGGTCCTACGTCGAGGAGCCTGCGTTCTCGGACGAGGACGGGATGCCTGTCGTCACCGCGTGCCTGTGGCGGGAAACGGGGGACGACGGCTGGCGGACTGGGACGATCGACTTCCCCGAGCGTGCGACGGAGGATCCGGACGGCGCCGGGTACCTCTTCCAGCTGCTGGTGGACCGGTCGCCACAGGCGTTTCAGCGGTGGGCCGAGGACTACTACGCGGTCCCGGTCGACCTGGACGCCGTTCGTCACGTCTTCGCGTCACGCCCGCTGACGGAGGAGGTGGTCCGGGCGTTGAATCCGGCGACGAGCCTGGCAGGCGTGGCGACGGACATCGCGGGGACCGGTTACCCGGGGGACTGAGTCGCCGCCCTCACGGATACACGTACGTGTTCAGGGTGTCGACCGCGGCCGTGGGGCTGCCCAGGTCGTAGCGGTCCACCGCGAGGAAGTTGGGCTTCTTGCGGGCGGCGGGACGGCAGAACCGCTGGGCGCGGTCGGCGAGTTTGCCGTTGTCCGCCGAGGCGGTGGAGGCGACCGTGGCGTCGCGGAAGTGGTTCATGACGAACAGCGGGCGGAAAGCGCCCTCGGTGCGGGTGAGCGGGATGTTGGTGGTGGCGTCGTACCAGCGGCTGTAGCAGGACCAGTCGGAGGAGCCGAGTCCCGATCCCATGGACCAGTGATTCTCCACCGTCCACTCGCGCTGGTACATGACGCCGAAGCTGTCGCGCGTCAGCCCGGCGGCCTCGTCGGAGGAGCGGCTGTGGTCGGTGAAGATCAGCAGGCGGTCGTCCGCGGCCAGCAGGTCCGCCAGCCGGGGCCAGCCGTGCTCACGGACGCCGGTCCGGTCGGGCCGGTAGAGGACGTCGGACAGGCCGTCGACGCGGGCGAGTTCGCCGCGCAGGACGCCCGGGTCGACGTAGTCCTCGAGGAAGACGGTGACGAACTGGTCGGGGTGCTGTTTCAGGAAGTTCACCATGCGCTGGAGGTCGACCCACAGGGCGACCGGCCTGCTGACGAGGGTGCAGCTGTTGTGGCAGAGGATGGCCCCGTCGGAAGTCTGGTGGACGTCGAGCATGAACCCGCGTACGCCGTCGGACAGTTGCCGGTCGATGCCGCGAGTCTGGTTCGGGAACATGTTGACGAAGGGCGGTGCGAAGCCGCCGTCGACTCCGTTGGCGTAGGCGTTGTGCGTGGTGAGGAAGGTGACCTGGTCCAGGGTGCGGCGGTCCTGGGGCGGCATCGGGCCGGTCTGCGGGTCGACGGGGGTGAGGTACCAGGCGGCGAGCTCTCCCGCGGCGCCGACCGCCAGCTGCTCCGGGTGGTTGGCACCGGCCGGTCTGGCGCCCACGGTCAGATACCGGTCCGTGCCGGGGGTCCGGAGCGTGTACCGGTCGGCCCCGGCCGGCGTCACCTCCCACGCGGCGTCACCGGCGTCGCACGCGACCGTTCTGGCCTGGTCTCCGGAACGGCCGAGGCAACGGTTGGCCGCGTCCGCGCTCTCCAGCACGTACGAGGATCCGCGTGACCGCAGGATCCACTGCTGATGGTCCTCGTTGCCCCGGGGACGGTGCTGGACGACCGCTCCCCCGCTGTCGGCCGCGTTGAGTCCCGTGGTCGCGCTCTGGACGTAGTAGGAGCCGGGGCCGGGCACGTCCGCGGCGCTCACCGGGCCGGGCGCGAGGAGGACCGAGGCGAGCGCCGCGGCGGTGACGGCGAGCAGGGTGCGAGGGGGCGGCATCACTGTGACGGTGTCCTTCCGTGCCGGACGACGAGGACGGGCGGAGCGAACGCGGACACAGGATGCCGCACCATGCCATGCACCTGACAGTGCAGAACCGGCAGGACCTCCTCAGCAGTAGAGGTTGCCGCCCGCGGACGTGCCGAGGATCTGCACGAACCGCTGGTACGCGTCCACCCTGCTCTGCACCTGGGCCGGGTTCCTGCCGTCGCATTCCAGCGAGCCGTTGATGCTGCGGATCGTCTGGCCGAATCCCGCGCTGTTGACCATCGCGTTGTGCGGCGTCATCGTGCCGGGTCCGCTCTGGGTGTTCCAGTACCAGAGCCCGGTCTTCCAGGCCACGGACGCGTCGGTCTGCACCAGGTTGGGATTGCGGAGGAGGTCGATGCCGAGCGCGTCGCCCGCGGCCTTGTAGTTGAAGTTCCAGCTGAGCTGGATGGGGCCGCGGCCGTAGTACGCAGACTGGCCGGCCGGGCATCCGTACGGCTGGCTCCAGTCGCAGTAGTGGGGGTAGTTGGCGGTGTTCTGCTCCACCACGTGCACCAGGCCACCGGTCTCGTGGTTGACGTTGGCGAGGAAGGCGGCGGCCTCCTGCTTCTTCACCGTGTCGCTGCCGGTCTTGGCGAAGCCCGGGTAGGAACTGAGTGCGGCCTTCAGGCCGTTGTAGGTGTAGAAGGAGTTCCGGTTCGGGAACATCTGGTTGAACTGGGCCTCGCTCACGACGAAGCCGTCGGACGGCGTGGTGGAGCCGTCGCAGGCGTAAGGCTCCCAGTACCAGGTGCTGATGGTCGGGTCGTAGCCCGGGTTGTCGTGCTCGGCGACGTAGGCCCTGCCGTCGGTGTACCGCACGACGTTGCCGGTGACGTAGGACTTTCCGGCGACCCAGCTCGGGTAGCTCGAACAGGACGCGGCGGACGCGCCCGCGGCCGGCAGGAGTACCGGTGCGGCCGTGCCGACGATGAGTGCGGCCATGACGGCGGAGATTCGGCGCCTCGACACAGGATCGACTCCTTTGCGAACACGGCCGCGCCCGGCGCAGGGCGGAGCGGAGCTGGACCCAGCACGCACGCGCCGGCGAGCACCGGCACGGCGTCGGGGGCGGCCGCGGTGGGGGGTTGTGGAGGCACACTCAACCGCGTTGGTCTGTACCAGTCAAGGGTGTAGACCAGTCGAATCCGACAACGTTGGCAGAGGCGTCAGCTTCCCCGCCGGAAAGGCCCCTTCGCGTACGGTGCGCCTGCGGCCACGCCCCGGCCGGGCATGCCGATGGCCCGGGCCGTCCGTGCGGACCCGGGCCACAGCGTCGTTCACTCAGCCGAGCGGCTTCTCCAGTACGGCCTTGCGGTGGCTGAACGTCTCGATCGAGTAGCGGCCGTGGTAGCTGCCCATGCCGCTCTCGCCGACGCCGCCGAACGGCAGGTCGGAGACGGTCAGATGGGCCAGCGGCAGGCCGAAGCCGAGGCCTCCCGAGGACGTCTCGGCGGCCAGCCTGCGGCGCGTGTCGTCCGACTCGGTGAAGACGTACAGTGCCAGCGGCTTGTCGCGGTCGTTGATGAAGCCGATGGCCTCGTCGAGGTCCGCCACCGTGACGATCGGCAGGATCGGGCCGAAGATCTCCTCCTGCATGACGGGCGCCCCGGGATCGACGTCGGCGAGGACGGTCGGCGCGATGTACTTGGCGGCTCGGTCGGCGCCGCCGCCGGTGACCGCTCGCCCGGAGTCGAGCAGCGCGCCGAGCCGGTCGAAGTGCCGCTCGTTGACGATGCGCCCGTACTCGGGGGAGGTTCGCGGGTCCGTACCGAAGAGCCGCTCGACGGCGCGGGCCAGCTCGGGTTCGAGGGCGCGGGCGGTGGCGGGGTCCGTCAGGACGTAGTCGGGTGCGACGCAGGTCTGCCCCGCGTTCAGGAACTTGCCGCGCACGAGACGGTCCGCGACGACGGCCGGGTCGGCGTCGCCGTCGACGAACGCCGGGGACTTGCCGCCCAGTTCGAGGACCACGGGCGTGAGGTGCTCCGCGGCGGCCCGCATCACGATGCGGCCGACCGTGCCGTTGCCGGTGTAGAAGATGTGGTCGAAGCGCTCGGCCAGCAGCGCCGTGGTCTCCGGGACGCCGCCCTCGACGACGGCTACGGCGTCGGTGTCGAGGTACTGCGGCAGCAGCCGCGCCAGCGCGGCGGAGGTGGCGGGGGCCAGCTCGCTGGGCTTGGCGACCACCGCGTTGCCCGCGGCCAGCGCGCCGAGCAACGGCGTGAGCAGCAACTGGAGCGGATAGTTCCACGGCGCGATGACCAGGGCGACGCCGAGCGGGTCGTACTGCGTCCACGCCGTGGCGTCGGCGCCGAGGTGGGCGGGGACGGGCGCGGGCTCGGGGCGCAGCCAGCCGTCGAGGTGGTCCAGGGTGTGGTCGATCTCGCGCACGGTGAAGTCGATCTCGGTGCGGAAGGCCTCGGTGGAACTCTTGCCGAGATCCTCGTGGAGAGCGGCGGCGAGGTCCTCACCGTGCGTGATCAGCAGCTCGCGCAGGCGGTTCAGCTGGCTCGTGCGCCACTCGACGGGCTTGGTCCGGCCGGAGCGGAAGGTGGCGCGCAGCCGGGAAACGATGTCGGCGGGCTGCTCGGGAGTGGGGGTGTGGTTCACGGTGCCTCGCTGGTCGGGCGCGGCCGGGGGGCCGCGCGGGGTGCTCGTGAGCTGGTCAACAGCTGGATGTATATGCCAACCATTCGGGTGCCCCCAGAAATTCCTGGCTGAGGGAACGGGTGTCGTGGGCGGACCGGCATCGTCTCGTGAGGAGTGTGGGATCCGTGGCTCCGGTGACCGCACGGCACGGCGCCGGGGCCCCGTCCGCCCGCGGCTCGGCGTGAAGGACGCCGGGACTGCGCATGATCTCCTTCAGGACTCCGGCGCGGGAGGCTCCCCCCACCGGCGGCGGCACGCACGGGAGGCCGCCGGACCGGCACCGGACCCCACGACACCGGGAGATTCTTTCCATGACCACCGCACCGCACCCCCTCGTCGCCCGCGCGCGGCGGCTCGCGGACGACGTGCTGGCACCTCGTGCGCAGCGGGTGGACCAGGAGTGCGTACCCCTGAGCAGCCTCGACGCGATCAAGCGCGCGGGGCTGCTCGGGGTGAGTGCTCCGGTCGAGTACGGCGGGTCGGCCGCGCCGCCCGCGGTGGTGCGGGAGATCGCCGAGATCCTCGCCGGAGCTTGCTGCTCGACGTGGTTCGTGCAGACCCAGCACCACACCCCCGTGCAGACGCTGGTGAAGGGCGAGCCGTCGGCCCGGGAGCGGCTGTTGGGGCCGCTGGCGAGGGGGGAGCTCCTGTCGGGGGTCGCGTATGCCCAGCTGCGCGCCCACCCGCGTGTTCCGGTCCGGGTCACCCGGGAGCGCCGTGGCCGCCGCTTCGACGGCCACGTCCCCTACTACACGGGCTGGGGGCTGAACGACGTGATGCTGCTGGCCGGGGTGACCGACGCCGGCGAGGCGCTGTTCGCGTTCACCGAGGCACGCGAGCAGCCCGGCCTGCGCCCGTCTCCGCCGATGCGGCCGGCCGCGCTCGGCGCCTCCCGTACGGTCTCGCTGGAGCTGGACGGGCTGTGGCTCCCGGAGGACGCCGTGGCGCTGCGCGTCCCGTACGAGACGTGGGCGGCCGGTGACCGTCCGAAGAACACCAACGCGTCCCCCGCCGTCTTCGGGATCACCGAGGCGGCGCTCGGGCTCCTGACCGGCGACCCGGCCGCCGAGGAGACCGCGCACAACCTGCGGGCCCGGCTCGGCCGGGTGCGGAGACAGGCGTACGCGCTGGCCGACCACCCGGTACCGCACGAGCACCTCGACGAGCGGCTGGCGTGCAAGACACAGGCGTACGACCTGATGCGCGCGGCCACGACCGCGGCGATCGTGGCCGGCGGCGGGCGGGCCATGGACCTGGGCAGTCCGGCCCAGCGGTTGGCCCGCGAGGGGATGTTCCTGCTGGTGCAGGGGCAGACGGCCGAGGTACGCGGGGCACACCTCGCTGCGCTCACGGCCCGCTAGTGCCGGGGCCGGAGAGGTTTGCCGGGTCGCGGCGTCCGGTGCGGTGCATCGCAAGGCAGAGGGCCGCGGCTCGTACTGGACGTACTCGCGCGGTCCGACAACGCGGCGAGGTGGGCTTGACGTGGCCCCGTAGAGCTTGCCCTCGGCCCGGTCGTAGGCGGCGAACAGGTACCGGACCCCGTGCGGGCGGGTGCAGGTCGCCCGCCGGCGGGGCCTCGGTTCCCGGGCGGGGTCTTTGTGGCGGCCGCCGCGTTCGGTCCACTGCCGCCCGGGTGCACACGGCGCGAACGACATTCCGCTCGGCCCGGACCAGGTCACGGCGAGCATCCGTCAACGCCGCGCGGGTGCGTCGAGGAGATCGACGTCGCGCCCGCCGGCCGGGAGAGGGTGACGCTCGCCGCGGGCGTGGAGTGCTGCCGGTGATCACCCAGGACTGGCGGATATATTTCGTTGCTCGATATATACTCGATGCATGACCAGACAGAATCCGCCCTTGACGGAACCGCAGTACTTCATCCTTGCTGCACTCATGGATGGTCCGTTGCACGGTTACGGCATCATCAAGGCTGCCGAGCAGGCCACCGACGGGCGGCTCCGGATCGCTGTCGGCACTCTCTACGGCGCGCTGGAGCGGATGGAGCGGGCCGGGCTGGTGGCCGCCGACCATGAGGAGATCGTGGACGGGCGGGCGCGGCGCTACTACCGGCTCACCGAGGACGGCACCGAGGCGCTCGGCCGGGAGGCGCTGCGGATGCAGCAGGCGGCGGCCGTCGTCATCGGACGCTCGCGGGATGCCGGAGCGGCCCCGGCATGAATCGTCTGCTGCTTGCGGCCTATCCCGAGCCCTACCGTTCCCGGCAGGGAGAGGAGGTGCTGGCCTGCCTGTCCGAGGCGTATCCCGGCCGCTCCTGGCCCCCGCCGCGGGAAGTTGCCGCCCTGGTGCGCGCCGGGGTGCAGGCCCGCGCCCGTGCCGTCGTCGACGACACGGCCCGGCCTTGGTGGCTGGACGGCATCCATCTGGCCGCCCTGGCCCTCGCCGCGCTGGCGCTGGTTCCGTACTTGCAGGATGTGTGGCACTGGGCACTGCACATCGACCCCGGACAGCACGCCATCGCCTTCCACTTCTCCGGCTGGTACCCGTGGGCCGAAGGTCCCACGCGGATACGGCTGCTGCCCTACGGGCTGCTCCCGCTGGGCTGCCTGATCGCCCTGCTGCGCGGCAGACCGTGGATCGCGCTGCCGGCCGCGGCAGCCATGATCTGGGCCGGCGCCACGGTCCACGGCCGCACCCTCTTCGGCGACGAGGGCAAGGCGGGCCTGGGCTACTACGGTCTTGGCGCCCCGATAACGGCCCGTGACCTGGTGCTCTCGGGGGCACTGTGCGCCGCGTGCGCCGTGCTGGCGCTCTGCCGTCCCAGCCGTCTGCGACGCCGCTCGTACCGCTGGCTGGCCCCCGTCGTGCTCGCCATGTTCGTGGCCGGGGGCCTGCACATCATCTCCGTCAGTCCGGCTTTCCAGCGCGGTTTGTTCGTGCTCGAAGTCGCCGCGCTGATCGCCGCGTGGGTGGCGACGGCCGCCACCGGCGACCACCGGTGGCTGATCCCCGTCGCGGCGGTCGCGATCGTCCGCACACAGGCGATCGTCGTCCGTCCGGACGCGTTCATGCAGTCCTTTCCGGACCTGGTCGTCCTCATCCTGCTGATCGCACCCCTCCCTGCCCTGGCGATCGCCGCCCAGCGCCGTCAGGAGCAGGCACTCGCCGAATAGAGGCGGACCTCTGGTGGGCCGGCCGAGCCCGGCGGCCCCCGTCGTGCCGGAAGACGTGCGTGACCGAACTCCCCCCCCCAAAGGAAGAAACGAGCGATGACTCAGCACGGTTCTCAGTCCCTGCCCGCGCACCGTCCGGGTGCCTCAAGGCAGGCCCCCGAGGCCCCCGACGACCTCAGTCCGTCGCGTACGACACGGCCGTGGATGCCGGCTCTGCTGTACACCCTGGGGTTCCTGACGGTCTACCTGCTCGCCATCTGCACCCCGTGGGGGCAACGAGCTGAGAACGCCCTGTTTGATCTCGGTGAACAGGGCGGCGAAGAAGCATGGATCTACCCCCTGTCAGGATCGGCCTACGGCTCGACGCCCCTGCCGCCGCTGGAATTGAGCGCCAAGCCCACCCTGATGGTGGGCCTGGCCGTCATCGTGGTCCTCACCCTGGTGCGGCGGTGCTGGCGGCAGGGATGCGCGGCGCTCGGGGTCGTCATTCTCACGACCGGAGGCAAGGAGGTGCTCAAATCGACGCTGCCCCGCCCCGATCTGGTGGGCGCGCCGGAGAATCTCCTTGATCAGGGTTTCCCCAGCGGGCACACGGCCATCCCCGCCGCGCTGACCCTCGCCGCCGTCCTCGTGGTTTCTCCCCGCATCCGCCCCTACGCCGCCACGGCCGGTGTGCTGTGGCTCGCCTGCATCGCCGCCGCCAGCGCGACCATGGGCGGCCACCGGCCCAGCGAAGTGCTGGGAGCCACACTGTTCGCCTGTGCCTGTTACGGCCTCGCGACCTGGCTGCTGCCGCCAGCCGCCGCGCCAGGCGATACGCGGAGCCCCCGTGCGCTGCCCGTCGTCACCCTGACGTCGGCACTGGCCGTCGCCCTCGTTTCCGGCGCACGGAACGACACCCTCACAAGGTCACTGACCTCCGCGGCGACGGCCGTCGTATGTGCGGCCCTGGTCTGGTACGCCGCAGCCGGGCGGCCCGCCCGCACCGCACGCCGCACACGCCCCTCACTGGACTGACCACCCGGCCGGCTCCGGGCGGGAGTCGGCGCATCCTGGCGAAGCGGGCCCAGTTCACCGCCCTGCGCACCTCACCCTCGACGGCACCGACCACGCCACCCACGAGGAGCAGGGCAGCATGATCCGCCGCTAATCATCTGGCGAAACCGGCCTGTCGACGACCGGCACCTACGCGCCGTCGTCGACAGGGCGAACGTTGCCTGATGCGGCATTAGCTCGCGAACGGGACCTGTGCCGATGGCGCCGGTGTCGGGGCGAAGGGGTGCTTCCACAGGCCCCGGGCCGCCAGCCGGGGCAGGACGCCCTCGCCGAACCAGTACACCTCTTCCAGGTGCGGGTAGCCCGACAGGACGAACTCGTCGATGCCGAGGCGGTGGTACTCGGCGATGCGCTCGGCGACCTCGTCGTGGCTGCCGACGAGCGCGGTGCCCGCACCGCCCCTGACCAGGCCGATCCCGGCCCACAGGTTGGGGTGGATCTCCAGGCCGTCCCGGCTGCCGCCGTGCAGGGCGAGCATCCGCTGCTGGCCCTCGGACTCGCTGCGGGCGAGCCCTGCCTGCACGGACTTCACCGTCTCCGGGTCGAACCCGTCGAGCAGCTTGTGGGCCTCTGCCCACGCCTGCTCGGAGGTGTCGCGGGTGATCACGTGCAGCCGGATGCCGAACCGGACGCGGCGCCCCTCCTTCTCGGCCAGGCCGCGGACCCACTCGATCTTCTCGGCGACCTGGGCCGGCGGCTCGCCCCAGGTGAGATAGACGTCCACGTGCCGCGCGGCGACCTCGCCCGCCACGGGCGAGGAGCCCCCGAAATAGATCTCCGGCACGGGATCCGGCACCCGGGCGAGGCGGGCATCCTCGACCTGGAGGTGCTCGCCGGACAGGTCGACGGTCCTGCCCTCCCACAGGTCCCGCACGATCTGCAGGAACTCGCCGGTACGGCGGTAGCGGGCGTCCTTGTCGAGGAAGTCGCCGTACGCCCGCTGCTCGTGGCTCTCGCCGCCGGTCACGACGTTGAGCAGGAGCCGACCGCCGGTCTGCCGCTGGAAGGTGGACGCCATCTGTGCGGCGAGGGTCGGGGAGACGAACCCCGGCCGGAAGGCGACCAGGAACTTCAGCCGTTCCGTGTGCTGGCTGACCATCGCGGTGGTCAGCCAGGCGTCCTCGCACCAGGCACCGGTCGGGGTGAGTGCGCCGACGAACCCCAGATCCTCGGCGGCGCGGGCGATCTGGCTCAGGTAGGCGACCGTCGGCGGCCGGTCCCGGCCGGAGGCGGTGGCGGGGGTTCCGTGGCCGCCGCCCACGACATGCCGGCTGTCGCCGTTGGTGGGCAGGAACCAGTGGAAGGCGAGGGACACGGGAGGATCTCCGATCATGGCGGACTCAGAGGAGTCCGTGGCGCGGGGGCAGGGTTCCGTTCAGCACGTAGCGGCCGATGTGCTGGATCTTCCAGCGGACCGGGTCGTGCAGGGTGTGGGTGCGGGCGTCCCGTCAGTGCCGGTGCAGATTCAGGGAGTTGAGCGCGGAGCGGGTGCCGGACACCTCGAAGAGGGCCCCCGCCACCTCCACGGCGGTGGCGGCCGCGTGCGCCTTCGCGGCGGCCACCGCGATCGAGGCCTCGGCGGCGGAGCCCTCGGTGAGCGCGCCCGCCGCCAGGTCGACCGCGCGGGCCCCTGCGGCCAGGAGCGCCTCGGACGCCCGCACCTGGACGGCCAGTTCACCGAACCGCTGGATCAGCAGCGGGTCCTCGGCGGCGCTGTCGACCCCGCTCTCGAACCAAGGGCGGCTCTTGGTGCGGACGAACGCGGCCGCCTCGGACAGGGCGCCCGCGGCGATGCCGGTGTCGATGGCGGCGTGCAGCAACTGCGCGATGGCGCCGTGGAGTTGCGGACCCCGGAAGGTGAGGTGGTGCGGCACGACCCGGTCGGCGGGCACCGGTACGGCGTCCAGGCGGACGGTGCCACTGGCCGTCGTACGCTGCCCCATGCCGTCCCAGTCGTCCACGACCGTGACCCCCGGCGCCTCACGGGGGACGTAGGCGACGTGCAGGTCGCCGTCCTCGGCGCGGGCGAGCACGGGGATCCAGTCGGCGAAGAGCGCGCCGGTGGAGTAGTGCTTGACGCCGGTGAGGACGTACGAGCCGTCGGCTGCGGCGTCCAGCCGGGTGCGGATGTCCTGGACGTGCCGGGTGCCCGCCTCCGACTGGGCGTTGCCGAAGCGGCGCCCCGCCAGCACCTCGGCGAAGAAGAACTTCCGCTGCTCGTCCGTACCCTGACGACGGATCACGTTGACGTAGACGAAGTGGCTCTGCGGGATCTGCGCCAGGCTGGCGTCCGCCGATGCCAGCAGCCGGAAGATCTCCGCGAGGGTCTCCTGACGGACGTCCGCCCCACCGTGTTCCGCGGGCACGCTCACGGCGAGCAGTCCCGAGGCGGAGAGCCGGTCCAACTCCCGGCGGGGCAGTCGTCGTTCGGAGTCCCGCGCCGAGGCACCGGTGCGGAACTCCTCGGCGAGCGCGGCGGCCACCGCCAGGGCCTCGGCGTCGTCGGCGAGTACGGGGACGGACACGGCGTCAGCCCGCCGCAGCCAGCAAGGGCGTACGGCCGAGCGCCGCCGCGAACTGGTCCACCACCTGGGAAAGGGACGCCGCGGCGGCGGGCGCCACGGAGATACCGCCGTCCTCGCCGGCGGTGATGTCCTTGTCGAGGGTGAACCAGCCCTGGACGATGTGCGCGGCGCCCATGGAGCTGAGCACCGGGCGCAGTGCGTAGTCGAGGGCCAGTACGTGTGCCGTGCTGCCGCCGGTGGCGAGCGGCAGGACCGTTTTGCCGGCGAGCGCGTACTGCGGCAGCAGGTCGAGCAGGGCCTTGAGCACGCCGGAGTACGCCGCCTTGTAGACGGGGGTGCCGACGACGACGCCGTCGGCGCGTGCGAAGAGTGCGGTCGCCTCGACGATGGCCGGGTGCCGGAAGTCCGCACCGAGCAGTGCCTCGGCGGGGATGGTGCGGACGTCGAGCGGGATCACCTCGTGTCCCTGGGCGGCCAGCCGGGCGTCGAGGTGGCGCAGCAGTTTCGCGGTGCGGGAGGAGGCGGAGGGGCTGCCGGAGACGGAAAGGACGGTGGCCATGGGGCCCTCTTTCGTGAGCGGAGGTCGGTGGGTTCAGGCGGGCGAGGGGACGGACCGGGCCTCGCGCTCGGGGAACCGCGCCTCCAGCTCGCGTACGAGGGGCAGCACCCGGCGGCCGAAGTACTCGACCTCCTCGTGGTAGTGCAGGAAGCCGAGGAGGAAGAGGTCCACGCCGAGCCGCCGGTAGGCGACGATCCGCTCGGCGATCTGCTCCGGGGTGCCGATGAGGCCGGTCCGGAAACCGTCGTTGTACTGCACGAGGTCCTCGAACGTGGAGTCCTGCCACATGCCCTTGCCGTCGGCGGTGGAGCGTCCGGCCTGCTTCACCGCGTCACCGAAGCCCTCGACGGCGTCGGTGTCCGCCCGGGCGACGATCTCGCGGAGCGTCTCGCGGGCCTCCGCCTCGGTGTCGCGGGCGATCAGGAAGGCGTTGAGGCCGAACTTCGGCGGCGTGCGCCCCACTTCGGTCGCGGCTTTGTGCACGTCCGCGATCTGTTCGGTGACCCCGTCGAAGTCCTTGCCGTTGGAGAAGTACCAGTCGGAGACGCGGCCCGCCATGGCGCGGGCGGCGGTGGAGTTGCCGCC
The DNA here is from genome assembly GCF_056387915.1 of Streptomyces sp. GLSS-08. NCBI lineage: Bacteria > Bacillati > Actinomycetota > Actinomycetes > Kitasatosporales > Streptomycetaceae > Streptomyces > Streptomyces sp. GLSS-08. The sequence goes on along the minus strand of NZ_JBWJAQ010000003.1, from coordinate 451,004 downwards.
CTGGAAGATCTCGGGGTGCGGGCGTTCGGGGGTGTTGAGCGGTTTGGGCTTGAGCGAGAAGTCCCGCAGGCGGTAGAAGTCACCGGCGAGTTCGGCGTGGTCCTCGGTCCAGATGGACCGCAGGGCGCGGATGAACTCCTCGGAGCGGCGGTAGCGTTCGTCGTGCTCCAGCCAGGGCTCGCCGAGGGCGGTGAACTCGCCCTTGAACCAGCCGCTGACGACGTTGACCGCGAAGCGGCCGTTCGAGAGGTGGTCGGCGGTGGCGCCCAGTTTCGCTAGGACGCCGGGATGCCACAGGCCCGGGTGGACGGCGGCGATGACCTTGAGGCGTTGGGTGGCGAGCAGCAGGGCGAGGCTGAAGCTGGTCGACTCGTGCTGGAACTCGGCGCCGTAGCTGGCCATGTAGCGGACTTGGCTGAGCGCGTAGTCGAAGCCGTTGTTCTCGGCGAGGACGGCGAGTTCGCGGTTGTAGTCGTATCCCCAGTCGGTGCGTTGTTCGATCTTGCTGGTGACGAGACCGCCGCTGACGTTCGGGACCCAGTAGGCGAAGCGGACGGGTTCTGTTGCGGACACGGAGAAGCTCCCGGCGTGCTGGAGGAAGGCATGACGAAAGGGACCGGCCATTTCAGGGGGAAAGGCGGGCGACGGCACTGGAGAACAGGTGCGGTGCGATCGGCGGGTGCCCTTGGGGAACAGCGCGCGGATGAGCACGGGACTGCGCGCTGTGCGGGGAACGCGCCGGGGCGGCCGCCGGTGGGAAAGGGGCGGACCGCCGGTGCGAAGGGGACCCTACCGGCGGGAAATCGTCAGGCTTCGCGGCAACAGAAGGAGCTGGAGACACGCGCGAGGTCGACATGGCGTCGCCGCGTGAGGTCCAGTCGTGTCTTCATGTCGTCGATCGTCGCAGCCGCTCGTCGAGGACGTCAAGGAACAGCGGCCCGGTCTCGTATCCCGGACCACGGGATCTCACGAACTCGGCAAACCTCGCTTTCCCGGCCGCCGCCGCTACTGCCTGGGCGGCACCTCGGCAGCAGATCCGCTGCTCCGCCAGGCACGCCACGCCGCTGCTGGGTGCGCGACCGGCCGACGTCGAAGTGTCCGGGCGGCCCGCCCACGACCCTCGATACGGGTGACGGGGCTTCGCACCTCGCTCATGACGTCCTGCTGCACCGGGGGTTCGGCGGCGCCGGTCTCTCGCGCCTGCGGGTGCCCGTGGCCGGCCACGCGGCCCTGGCCGGCCTCGTCGAGCCGCGGCGCGGTGACTTCGTGACCGCCGTGGACGCCGTGGCCACCAACGCCGTGCTGCACGGCGGCGGGGACGGAACGCTGGTCCTGCTCCACCGGGGCGGGGAACCGGAGTGCCGGATCGGCACCCGGGGCCCCGGCTGCACCGAGGCCGTGCTCGCGGACCTCGCACCCCGCCCGGGCGGCGCTCCCGGACGCGGCGTGCTGTGGCTCACCCGGCTCGTCGCCGAAAGGCTCTCCATCGTGCCCGGCACCCCGGGGACGACCGTCAGCCTCGCGATGCGCCCCGGCTGACGATCGCGCCACCGCGGGTGCCCGGCCAGGGGGTGCCGTCCGCATCACGCCGGCGGGTGCCCCACCGGGCGCCGCGGCCCGGCGGGAGGCGCACAACGCCCCCGGGGGCACAGGCTCAGTCGTCCTCCCGCGCCGGAACCACCACGAGGAAGGCGTCCGACTTGAGGTCCATCACCACTGTGGCGGGCTCGCCCTCGGCACGGCGTCGGGCGGCGTACTCCTCCGCCGGCCACGATCCGCGCGGAGACCCCGCTGGAAACCGCTCCAACACCTTCGCACCCATACCGGCAGACACCTCCACCATCGACCCGACTGGTACCTCCGTGCCTGAGCGACTGCCCGCGTTCCGCCGGGGCATGTCATGTTTGTGCACCGCCTTCGCCGCCGCGGCTGAGCGGGCCGGGCCACCAGGCCACGGGGCCCAGATCCCGGACCAGCGCCGGAACCAGCAGCGACCGGACCACCAGCGTGTCGAGCAGCACGCCGAAGGCGACGATGAAGGCGATCTGGACGAGAAAAGCCAGTGGGATGACACCGAGGGCGGCGAAGGTGGCCGCCAGCACCACACCGGCCGAGGTGATCACGCCGCCCGTCGCGACCAGGCCGCGCCGTACGCCCTCCCGCACACCGTGACGCAGCGACTCCTCCCGGACGCGGGACATGAGGAAGATGTTGTAGTCCACGCCGAGGGCCACCAGGAACACGAAGCCGTACAGGGGGACGGACGCGTCGGTGCCCGTGAAGCCGAAGCCGTGCCGGAAGACGAGCGCGGAGACGCCCAGGGTGGCGAGGAAGTTGAGGGCGACGGTGGCCACGAGCAGTACCGGCATCAGCAGTGAGCGGAGCAGGCCGGTCAGGATGACCAGGATCACGGCGAGGACGACCGGGACGATGAGCGTGCGGTCGCGCTCAGCGGTGTTCCGTGTGTCGTACTGCTGCGCCGTGTAGCCGCCGACGAGTGCGCCCGCTCCCGGCACGGCGTGGACGGCCGTGCGCAGGCGCGCGACGGTGTCCTTGGCCGCGTCACTGTCCGCGGCGGCCCGCAGGGTGACGTCGAGACGCGCCCTGCCGTCGACGACCTGCGGGTCTCCCGCACCGGGGCGTCCTGGGCCCGTCACCGCCACGGCCGAGACGACACCCGCGGTGGCGCGTGCCGCGGCCGTGACCCGGGGGAGCCGGTCCGCGTCGGTCATGATCACGACCGGGTTGCCTGAACCGCCCGGGAAGTGCCGTCCGAGTGTCTCCTGGGCGGTGACGGAGGGCGCGTCGTCGACGAAGGTCTCGTCGAGCGGGACGCCCTTCGCGGTGAGCGCCGGGGCGAACGCGGCGCACACGAGCAGCGCGGCCAGGGCGGACGCCCACACCCTGCGCGGTGCCCGGTCCACCAGGCCGGCGACCCCGCGCCAGATGCCGTGGCCGCCTCCTCCTGCCTCGGCGGTCCGCGGCCTGGCCGGCCAGTAGGCGGCGGGGCCGAGCAGGACCAGCACGGCGGGCAGGAAGGTCAGCGTGCTCAGTACGGCGCAGCCGATGCCGATGGCGCCCACGGGACCGAGGGCCCGGTTGTTCGTGAGGTCGCTGAGCAGCAGGGCGAGCAGGCTGAGCGCCACCGTGCCGGCGCTCGCGACGATCGCCCCGCAGGACCGGCGGAGTGCTGCCCGGGCGGCCGCGAACCGGTCGTCGTGCGCGGCGAGTTCCTCCCGGTAGCGCGCGGTCAGCAGCAGGGCGTAGTCGGTGGCCGCACCGATCACCAGGATGGACAGGATGCCCTGCACCTGGCCGTCGACCCGCACGACGTCGTGGTCGGCGAGGACGTAGACGACGGCGCAGGCCAGACCGAGGGCGAAGACGGCGCCGGCCATGATGACGAGGGGCAGCAGGAGACTGCGGTAGACGAGCAGCAGAATCACCAGCACGGTCAGCAGGGCCACGCCGAGCAGCAGTCCGTCGATCCCGGCGAACGCGTCGGACAGGTCCGCCTGGCCGGCGGCGGGGCCCGCGATCCGGGCGGTCGTCCCGGGGACCCGTTCCGCTGCCTCGCGGATCCGGTCGAGCGCGCCGGGCAGTTCGTCGCCGAGGCCGGGCCGGAGCTGGACGACGCCCTGCAGGGCCTTCCCGTCCCTGGCGGGGAGCGCGGGCGACGGCGTGCCGACGACACCCGGTTCATTGGGGAGGGTTGCCAGGGCGCGGGTGGCGGCGGCGCGCTGTCCCGTCGTCATCCGTGCGCCGTCGGCGGTCCAGACGACGATCGCCGGCAGGGTCTCGTTCTGGCGGAACGCGCGCTGTTCCTCGATGACCCGGGTGGACTCGGCGTTGCGGGGCAGGAAGGCGGCCTGGTCGTTGGTGGCGACCTCGCCGAGCTTCCCGGCGTAGGGCCCGAGGGTGCCGCCGATGCCGAGCCAGGCGACGAGCAGGACCAGGGGCAGCAGCCGGGCGGCTCGCCGCGCGGTGAGGGACATCGCTCTCCAGGAATGGCGGAAGGAATGACGGGGCACGTATCTCAATGGAAAACAATCTTAATCATTGAGAGATAGTGGGCGGATCGTAGCCCACACCCCACCTCTTTCCGGACGAGGCGCCCGCCCGGATGCACCGGGCGGGAAAGTCAGCGGCCCGGCGCGCGGACGGTGGAGAGCTCCTCGTTGAGCGCCGTGAGAAAGCGCAGTGCCACCGACAGCTCCTCCTCGCTGAAGCGGGAGCGCACGGTGTCGGTCGCCTGTGCGAGGGGACGGAAATGCGTCCGGGCGGCGGACCTGGCGTCGGGCACGTAGTGGACGTGGACGACTCGGCGGTCGGTGCTCTCCCGGACCCGGCGGATGTGACCGGCCCGCTCCAGCCGGTCGAGGCAGGCGGTGACCGCCCCGGACGTCAGGCCGAGATGGTCGCGCAGCCGTCCCGGCGTGAGCGGCTCCTCGGAGTCCAGGACCGCGGCCAGGGCCTGGATGTCGGTGGCGTGCAGGCCGTGCTCACCGGCGAACCCGTGCACCAGCCGGTTGATCTCACCGTTCATCCGGCGCAGCTGCACCGCGAAGGCCTGGAGGTCCGGCGCCGCCGAGCGGCTCCGCGCCGCGCCGCCGTCACGCGCGCGGTCGCCCGCGGGGTCCTCACCGTCGTCTCTTCCAGCCACGCGAGCAGCCTATAGAAGCCCGCGCCCCCGCCCGGACACGACGGCCCGAGCCCCGGAAGGAGTACACGCGCATCCGTAGCGCCGCTCCGCGTGGAAGAGATCGGGAAGGGGGCCGACGGAACGGACGACACGGTGAGCGGAGAAACGATGAGCGGTGACGAGACCGGCCCCGGTCTGAACTGTCTGGTGACCGGAGCCACCGGCTACATCGGCGGGCGGCTCGTCCCGGAGCTGCTGGCCGCGGGCCACCGGGTCCGCTGCCTGGCCCGCTCCCCCGCCAAACTGCGCGACTACCCCTGGGCGGGCGACGCGGAGGTGGTGCGCGGCGACGTCACGGACGCCGACTCGCTCGCCGAGGCGATGCGCGGCATGGACGTCGCCTACTACCTGGTCCACGCGCTGGGCACGGGCAAGGGCTTCGAGCAGACCGACCGCCTGGCGGCCCGGCTCTTCGGGGAGCAGGCCCGCGCCGCCGGCATCCGGCGCATCGTCTATCTGGGCGGTCTCGTCCCGGCCGGCGTGCCCGAGGAGGAACTGTCCCCCCACCTGAGGTCCCGCACCGAGGTCGGCCGCATCCTGCTCGCCTCGGGCGTGCCCACCACGGTGCTGCGCGCCGCCGTCATCATCGGCTCCGGCTCGGCGTCGTTCGAGATGCTGCGCTACCTCACCGAACGGCTGCCGGTCATGGTCACCCCCAGCTGGGTGCGCACCCGGATCCAGCCGATAGGAGTGGGGGACGTGCTGCGCACGCTCGTAGGCAGCGCCCGGATGCCCGCCGACGTCAGCCGGGCCTTCGACCTCGGCGGCCCCGACGTGCTGACGTACCTGGAGATGATGCGCCGCTACGCCGTGATCGCCGGCCTTCCGCGCCGCCTGATCGTGCCCGTGCCCGTCCTGACCCCCCGGCTCTCCAGTCACTGGGTCGGACTCGTCACACCGGTGCCGCGGTCGATCGCCCGCCCGCTCACCGAGTCGCTGCGCCACGAGGTGGTGTGCCACGAACACGACATCGCCCGGTACGTCCCCAACCCACCGGGACGGCCGATCGGCTTCGACGAGGCGGTGTCCCTGGCCCTGCAGCGGGTGCGGGACGCCCAGGTGACGACGCGGTGGTCGTCGGCGTCCGTGCCCGGCGCCCCCAGCGACCCGCTGCCCACCGACCCGGACTGGGCGGGCGGCAGTCTCTACACGGACCGGCGTGAGCTGACCGTGGCCACCTCCCCCGCCGCCCTGTGGCGGGTCGTCGAGGGCATCGGCGGCGACAACGGCTGGTACTCCTTCCCGCTGGCCTGGGCGGTCCGCGGCTGGCTGGACCGGCTGGTGGGCGGGGTCGGACTGCGCCGGGGACGCCGCGACGCCGCGCGGCTGCGGGTCGGTGACTCGCTGGACTTCTGGCGGGTCGAGGAGATCGAGCCCGGCCGTCTGCTGCGCCTGCGGGCCGAGATGCGGCTTCCGGGACTGGCCTGGCTCGAGATGTACGCCGACGTGGACGACGACGGACGCACCCGCTACCGGCAGCGGGCGCTGTTCCACCCGCACGGGTTCCTCGGGCACGCCTACTGGTGGAGCGTCTCGCCCTTCCACGCCGTCGTCTTCGGCGGCATGGCCCGCAACATCGCCAAGGCCGCGGCCAGGGAGGCGCCCGCCCAGGCGCGGGAGCCCTCGGCCTCCCCCGCCCCGTGACGGGCCCCCGCCGTCACCCCCGCGCCCGCATCCGCCGGGACCGCCGCGCCCGAATCAGTTGGTCACCCCCTCTCCCCGCCGCCCGCCCCGGAGCCGCACCATGAACGTCTCGGTCGTCCTGTTCACCTCGGACCTGCGCCTGCACGACCATCCGCCGCTGCGGGCGGCGCTCGACGGCACGGCCGAGATCGTGCCGCTCTTCGTGCGCGACGCGGGCATCGACGCCGCCGGGTTCGCCGCGCCGAACCGGCTGGCGTTCCTCGCCGACTGCCTGACGGATCTCGACGCCGGGCTGCGCGAGCGCGGCGGCCGGCTCGTCATGCGCTCGGGCGACGTCGTCGGCCAGGTGTGCAGGGTGGTCGCCGAAGCGGAGGCCGACGAGGTCCACATGGCGGCCGGGGTCAGCGCCTACGCCCACCGCAGGGAGGAGCGGCTGCGGACCGCCCTGGAGGCGGAGGGCTGCCGCCTCCACGTGCACGACACCGTGATCACCGCGGTGGCGCCGGGCGCCGTCACCCCGCTCTCCGCCGATCACTTCTCCGTCTTCACCCCCTACTTCCGGCGGTGGTCCGGGCAGCGCCTGCGGGAGGTGCTCGGCCCGCCCCGGCAGATCCGGGTGCCGGACGGTGTCCGCTCCGAGCCCCTGCCCGCGCGCGGCGCCACCCGGGGGATCTCCGCGGGCCTGGCTCCGGGCGGCGAGACGGAGGCGAGGAAGCGGCTGGCCGCCTGGCTGAGCGTCGGGCTCGCCACGTACGAGGACCGCCACGACGACCTGGCCGGCGACGCCACGTCGCGGCTCTCACCCCACCTGCACTTCGGCACGCTCTCCCCCGTCGAGCTGGTCCACCGCACCCGCCGGGCGGGCGGCCCCGGCTCCGAGGCGTTCGTACGGCAGCTCGCCTGGCGGGACTTCCACCACCAGGTGCTGGCCGCCCGGCCGGACGCGTCCACCGCCGACTACCGCACCCGGCACGACCGGTGGCGGTCCGCGACGTCGGCGCACGAGGACGTGACCGCCTGGAAGGAGGGACGCACCGGTTACCCCGTGGTCGACGCGGCGATGCGCCAGCTGCGGCACGAGGGCTGGATGCACAACCGCGGCCGCCTGCTGACCGCGAGCTTCCTGACCAAGACCCTGTACGTGGACTGGCGGGTCGGGGCCCGGCACTTCCTGGATCTCCTGGTGGACGGCGACCTCGTCAACAACCAGCTCAACTGGCAGTGGGTGGCGGGCACCGGCACGGACACCCGCCCCAACCGGGTCCTGAACCCGGTGATCCAGGCCAAGCGCTACGACCCCAACGGGGCGTACGTCCGGCGCTGGGTGCCCGAGCTCGCGGGACTGGACGCCTCCGCCGTGCACGAGCCGTGGAAGCTCCGGGGTCCCGAACGTGCGGCTCTCGACTATCCCGGCCCCGTCGTCGAACTGGCCGAGGGGCTCGCCCGGTTCAAGCGGGCGCGGGGCCGGGAGTGAGCGGGGCCGCCCCGGGTGACGGAGCTACCGTCCGAGGTCGCGCAGCACCTCACGCGCGGCCCTGGCCCCCGAGGCCAGCGCCCCCTGGACGGAGCCGGTGGCCCGGTGGTCGCCGCACACGTACCGTCCGGGAGCCACGAGGGCCCGGCGGCTGAGCGGCTGCGGGGGCGGCATCGCGGGCAGCGCGTCGGGCACGGTACGGACAGTCAGGAGCTGCCAGCCGCCCGTCTCCGTCCCGTAGGCCTCCGCCAGAGCCTCGCGTACGCCCGTCTCCCGGCCTTCGCCGTTCTCGCCGAGGACGGAGGTGGCCACCAGGGAGGAGCCCGGCGGCGCGTGGCCCGGGACCACCTCGCTGAGCACGCACGTGTTGAGGAACCGGCGCCGGGTGTCGGTGAGCAGCGTCGGCTCGGTGAGCGGTGCGCGCTCGGCCGCGTGGTAGTACGTCGTGACGGTCCGGTACGAAGGCACCTCCAGCTCGGGCAGCAGTCCCACGGCCGGGCCCGGGCCGGTGGCGACCACCACGGCCCGCGCGGCGAGTTCGCCGCCCGCGCTCAGCTCGACTCCGTCGTCGGTGAGACGGTTCACGGGGCTCTCCAGGCGGACCGTGCCGGAGGGCAGCGCGTCCGCGAGCTGCGCCGGTACGGCGCCGATGCCCTCGGCGGGCAGGCAGAGGGTGCCGCGCAGCATGCTGCGCCAGACGAGGTGGAAGACGCGGCTGGAGGTCTCGAGTTCGTCCTCCAGGAAGACGCCGGACAGGAAGGGGCGGAAGAAGCGCTCCACGAAGTCCTCGGAGAACCCGGCGGCCGCCAGCGCGGTCCGGGTGGTGCGGTCCTCCCCGCGCTTCAGCAGCCGCACGGGCGCCAGCATGTCCCGGGCCGACAGCGCGCCCAGTGCGAGCAGGTCGCGGGTCCCGGCGAGCCGGCCGGGCAGCAGATCCTTCGCCCGCCGCGGGGTACGGGTCGGGTCGCTGAAGCGGAGTTCGCCCTCCTCGGTGTGGATGAGGACGCCCGGGGTGAAGGGCCGCAGGCGCAGGTCGCGCAGCAACAGCCGCCGCCGGGCCTGCGGGTAGGAGGTGTTGAAGACCTGGAAGCCGCGGTCGACGACGAACCCGTCGACGCGGTCGGTGCGCATACGTCCGCCGACCGCGTCGGACGCCTCCAGGACCCGGACGTGCAGGCCCGCGTCGGCGAGGTCCCGCGCGCAGGCGAGGCCGGCGAGGCCCGCCCCGACGACCAGCACGTCGGCCGCTCCGCGGGTTCGGGTCATGACTACCACCTTCGCATTGTGGCGGGTGCTCGGGCGGAGCGCCCGGCGGACGTCCGGTACGCGGTCGACGCCCGGCGGACGCCTGACACGCCGTCGCCGCCCGGCGGGCGTCCGCCGACGCGGTCGCGTACGTCCTGTCCGTCCTTCCCGCTGCCCCGGTTCCGCGGATGCATGAATGCGTGAATGCGTGAATGCCGGAGTGTTCCCGGCCGGGGCAGCGGGGCGGCTCCCGCGGAACGGTCAGGTGCGCACCTCGGGGGCGCCGGTCTCGTACGTGCCGGCCAGCGCGGCGAGCGCGTCCCGCAGGCCCGGCGGCCGCAGCATTCCCTGCGCCCGCTGTCCGGCCCAGCCGGGGCCCCCGAGCAGGACGGCGGGCCGGCGGCGCGCCCCCGTGACGCCCCACCGGGTGGCCGCGACGTGCCGCGCGAGCGGAAGGCTCGCCGTGGAACGCGCCTGCGACCAGAGGACGACGGCCGAGGGGCCGAGCCGCCGTACGGCCGCGGTCAGGGCCTCGACGGGGACGGCCGAGCCGAACATCCGCGTCGGCAGACCGGCTTCGGCGAGCCCTGCGTTGAGTGCCTCCAGGGGCAGGGTGTGCTGTTCGCCGGGGACGCAGGCGAGGACCACGGGTCCCGTTCCGGTGTCCGACTCCGCGTGGCCGGCCGGCCAGGTCGCGCGGCGCAGGGCCGTGGAGATGTGCCAGGACAGCAGGTGCTCCACCTCGACGTACCGGTCCCCGGACGACTCCCACTTGCGCCCGGCGGCGTGCAGGGTCGGGACCATCACCTCCTCCCAGGCGGCGACCACGCCGTGCAGTTCCACCAGGGAGGCCAGCTGCCGTTCGACGGCGGGCGCGTCGAGCCGGACGGCTGCGCGGGCGAGGCCGCGGCACTCCTGGCGGGCGTCCCCCAGGGGCAGCGCGCCGGGCGCCCGCGAGCGACCGCGCGGTCCCGGCCCGGGCGACGGCGGGCCGGCCTCCGGCGGGACCGCGCCGGAGGCCTCTTTGGCGGCGCGGGCCGCTTCGGCGGGGGGCACGCCGGACGACGTCAGGCGGCACATCGTCTCCAGCATCGCCACGTCCTGGGGCGTCCAGCGGCGGTGCCGTCCGTCGGCGCGGACCGCGGGGCCCAGGCCGTACCGCCGGTCCCAGGAGCGCAGGGTCGTGGGCGACACCCCGAGCCGACGCGCCAGGGCTCCCGTGGTGACGCCCGCCTCCACAGCGGGATGCCCGGGGCCGGCTTCCGGGGCGGACTGTTCCCCGCCGCCCTCCAGGACCGCCCGGGCGACGTCCGCGTCCGGGGCCGCCTGCGCCGCGTCCGTGTCCGGGGCCCGTCGCTGCGGGTCCGGTGGCGCCGGAGGGTGTCGCTCGGACGCGTCCGGATCCGGTGGCGCAGGAACGTGCCGCTCCGACGGACGGTTCTCACTCATGCCGCGACTATACGACGCAGAAACGATGCGACTTGTACCCGCGGCGGCGCGCTCCTGAGCATGGGGTCACCGGAAAGCGGATCGAGCCCCACCGTGAGGAGTCGAGGTCATGACCGCACTGACGTTGCCCCCGAGGGCCCCCGCAGCGGAGGCCCCCGTCGACGCGGACCTCGTCGACGCGGACCTGGTCGAGGGCTTCATGGCGGGCGACGAGGCATCCCTGACAGGCGTCTACCGGCACTGGGGAGCGCTGGTGCACACCCTGGCCTGGCGTTCCCTGGGCGACACACGGGAGGCCGAGGACGTCACGCAGCAGGTGTTCCTGGCCGCCTGGCGGGGCCGCGACGGGTATCGCCCCGAGCGCGGTGTCTTCGCCGGCTGGCTGGTGGGCATCACCCGGCGCAAGGTCGCGGACGCCCTGTCGGCCCGGACCCGGCGCGGCGACCTGGTCACCGCCGCCGGCTCGGCCCTCGTGGTCGCCGACCACTCGGCGCAGCACCCGGAGTCGGCGCTCGACAGGGTCCTGGTGCGGCACGAGCTGGCGCGACTGCCCGCACCTCAGCGCCGGGTCCTCCACCTCGCGTTCTACGAGGACCTGACCCAGACGCAGATCGCGCAACGCACCGGGTGGCCGCTGGGCACGGTCAAGAGCCACTCCCGTCGGGGACTGCTCCAGCTGCGCCGCTGCCTCCAGCAGGAGGTGACGGCCCGGCGGTGAGGGGCCGATGAGCAGGAGTGACGAGTACTCGATGCACGAACGTCGCAACAGCGCCGTCCTCGCCGGGTGCCGTCGTGTCCACCCGGCACTTTCGGTTCTGCGGCCTGACGCCAATCCGCCGCGGCACCGGCTCCGGATCACTTACGTACCTGTCGCACGTCCTGGAGGACCTTTCCGTGAAAGAAGCCGTGGGGATCGAGAGAAGCCCGTACGCGGAACCGAGTCTGCAGGACCTGATGGGAGAGGTCGCCCGTGGCGACCAGGAGGCCTTCGCGTCCCTCTACGACGCCGTGGCGAGCCCGGTGCTCGGGATCGTGCGCAGGGTGCTGCGCGACCAGGCGCAGTCCGAGGAGGTCACACAGGAGGTGCTGGTCGAGGTGTGGCGGACGGCCGCCCGGTACCGGCCCGAGCGCGGCTCGGTCATGAACTGGGTGCTCACCCTCGCCCACCAGCGTGCCGTGGACCGGGTGCGGTCGGTCGAGGCCGCCGCCGCGCGTGACCAAAGGGCGGCTCTCCTGGACCGCACGCCCGAGTTCGACGAGGTGACCGAGCAGGTGGAGGCCCGTCTGGAACGCGAGCAGGTCCGGCGCTGTCTGCGCACGCTGACGGAACTGCAGCGCCAGTCCGTGACGCTGGCGTACTACCGGGGGCTGACCTACCGCGAGGTGGCGGAGTTGCTGGCCCTGCCGCTCGGCACGGTGAAGACGAGGCTGCGCGACGGTCTCATCCGGCTCCGCGACTGTCTGGGGGTGACGGCGTGACCACCGTCGACCTGCACACACTGACCGGGGCCTACGCGCTGCACGCCCTCTCCGACGACGAACGCGGCGCGTTCGAACGGCATGCCGCGGACTGCGAGGCCTGCACGGACGAGGTCCGTGAGCTGTCCGAGACGGCGGCGCGGCTCGGTCTCGCGGTCTCAGCGCGTCCGCGCCCCGAGCTCAAGGGCCGGGTCCTGCAGCACATCACCACGGTTCGTCAGGAAGCTCCCCGTACCGCACCGCCGCGGAGGCCCGGCCGGCGGACCGCGGCGCGGGCGACCACCCTGTCCCGCTGGGCCCTCGCGGCGTGTCTCGCCGCCGCGGCCGCTCTCGGCGGTACGACGGCCTGGCAGCACGAGCGCGCCCAGGACGCCAGGGAACAGGCGCGGCAGACCGAGCGGCGGACGGACGCGGTCGCCTCGGTGCTGGCCGCCCCCGACGCGAAGACGCGTACCACCGCGCTCGCGGACGGCGCAAGGGGCACGGTCGTCGTCTCGCGGAGCCGCGACGCGGCCGTGTTCATCGCCTCCGGGATGGCGAGACCGCCCGGCGGCAAGGTCTACCAGCTGTGGTTCGACGACGGCGGGACGATGCGTTCGGCCGGGCTGATGGATCCCGGCCGGAGCACGGAGGCCGTCCTCATGGCCGGTTCCGTCGACGGGGCGTCCGGCATGGGCATCACCGTCGAACCGGCCGGCGGATCCGCCGAGCCGACCTCGCGCCCGGTCGCCCTGCTGGGGCTTCCCGCCTGAGACCCGACCGCCCGGCCCGTCAGCGGCGGCTCCGGGCCGGGCGGTCCTCCGAAGCGTCGCCCGCCGGTCCCCCGACCGGCGGGCGACGATGCCGCGCCTCGGCCGGCCCTGCTCCCCGCACGCCGCTTTCCAAGGACCTCATCTCTACACATGGAGACCTCTACACATAAGGAAAAAATAAGAGCAAACTGGACTTCATGTGGCGCTTGCCGCACACACTCCCGGAGGCGGTCGGGCCACAAGAGAACGAAGGAGACGAGTCATGGCCAACGTCTCGCACACCCGAGGTGACATCACCAGTCACCCCGATGCCCCGGAGATGCGGGCCCGCTACGACCGCATGATGGGCGGTCGCGATGTGGCGCTCGTGGACGGACCGATGTTCCTGCTCGGCCTGTACTGCGCCGCCTCCCCGTGGATCCTCCACTACACGTCGAGCCAGCCGTCTCTGGTGGTGCACAACCTGATCATGGGCATCGCGATCGGCGTGCTGGCTCTCGGCTTCACCAACTCGCCGGAGCGGATGTACGGCCTGAGCGGAGCCCTGTGCGCGCTGGGCACGTGGATGATCATCTCGCCGTGGATCGTCGGCTCGAGCCCCGACACCGGCGTCGTGCTCAACAGCATCATCATCGGAGCGCTGGCGGTGGTGCTGGGCATGGTCTGCATCGTCACCGCGACGAGGAGCACGTCACGGAGGTGACAGCGGACGAGGAGCACGCCCCGGGGCGGAACGCGCCGGGGACGGCCGGACCGGCCCCGTCGGTCCGGCCCCTGCGGTGCGGCCGGGCCGGGCAACGTGCCGTGTGTCCGCGTGGCGGGCGCACACGGCGAGATCAACCCATGGAGATACGACCGGTGTCCGCCGCCCCCGAGCCGTTGTCGCACGGACGGCGTTCCGCCCCTGGGGTGACCGGCCAGTGACCGGCCGCGCCGCCGACCCGGCCGGTCACTGCTGCGCGAGCCATTCCCGGTACCAGGCGAGGGTCGCGTCCAGCGCCTCGCCGAGCGGCGTCGGCCGCACGCCGAAGGCCTCCTCGAAGGCGGACGAGTCCACGATCTGCGGTTCCGTGTGCTGGTAGAACATCTCCGCGTACTCGGCCATGAACCGCTCGTCGAAGGGGCCGAAGGGCGCCGGCTCCTTCAGGACCAGGGCACGTACCGGCCGGCCGAGCCGCCGCTCGATCAGGGCGTGGACCTCGCGGGTGGGGAGCGCGGGCGCCGTCGGCAGGTGCCACACCCGCCCGTCGCCCTCGGGGTGTTCACCGAGGGTGGCGAGGCCTGTGGCGACGTCCCCGATGTACGTGTAGCTGTGCGGCAGGTCGATGTCACCGAGACCCAGGACCTCCCCGCCGGTCAGCGCACCGGGGAACACCGTGGCACCGAGGGAGGAGTTGAGCACGCCCGGGCCGACGAAGTCCGCGGACCGGCCGATGACCACGCGGGCGCGGCCCTCCCGGTGGGCGGCGAGGTACTTCTCGTCCAGCTCGGCGCGCATCCGGCCCTTGCGGCTCGTGGCGTTCCACGGGGAGTCCTCGGTCATCACCGCTCCCCCGGTCTCGCCGTACGGGTAGAGCGTGTCGAGGACGACCAGGCGCGCACCGGTGGCCCGCACGGCGCCGAGGAGGGCGTCCTGGATCCCCGGCATGACCTCGACCTGGAGGTGATAGGCGACGTTCACGCAGTGATAGACGACCTCGGCCCCGGCCACGGCGGCGAGCGCCCCCTCAGCCGTACCGACGTCGGCGGCGAGTCGCTCGACCCCCGCGGCGACGGGGCCGGTTCCCTTCCGGTCGACGAGCCGGACGGCGCGGCCGCGGCGGACGAGTTCCCGGGCGAGCGCGGTGCCGGCCGGGCCGGAGCCCAGGACGACGTGCGGGGCGCGGGCCGTGTTCGGGGTGGTGGACATGCGGGATTCCTTCTCTCGGTGTCGCGCTTGCGGGCCTCCGGACCGAAGGCCACAGCATGCGAAGGCGGCGTTGCGTGACTTCCCATCGCTTTAGTTAGAGACTGTAACTCTTGCGAGTACCCCTAGCAATAGTGGCTGACCGACGTCGTTCGTTAGGGTGTGTAGCGAGACCTACAGAGGGAGCCGTACGTGGTCGGCAATCCACAGGGCCCGCGGGCCCGGTACCGCGAACAGACGCGCGCGGAGATCAAGGAGATCGCGCTGCGCCAGGTGGCCGAGGGTGGCACCGCCGCCGTGGCCCTGACGCGCATCGCCAAGGAAGTGGGCCTGTCGGGGCCGGCCCTGTACCGGTACTTCGACAGCCGGGACGCGCTGCTGACCGACCTGATCCGGGACGCCTACGCCGATCTGGCCGCAGCCGTGTCGGCGGCCTCGGCCGTTCTGCAGCCGGACGTTCCGGCGCGTGCGCGGGTCCGGGCGCTGGCGGCCGCGTGCCGGGAGTGGGCGGTCGGGCAGCCCCATCGGTACCTGCTGGTCCAGGGAACGCCGGTTCCCGGCTACAGCGCGCCGCCGGACACACTGGACAGTGCCCGGGCGGTGCTCGGCCCCTTCCTGACCGCGTTCCGCCGGGCGCGGCCGGGCCCGGCGGCACGGCCCGTGGTGCTTCAGATGACGGCGTGGGTGCGCGAGGACGCCACGGTCGCCGACTGGGTGGCGCTCCGCACGCCTGCGGGCGACAAGGACGCGTCGTGCGCGGATGCGGGCGCAGGCGGACCCGCCGCCCCGCACGACGCGGAGGCGGCCGGGGTCGCGCTCGCCGGCGCCGTCCTGGCCTGGTCGCACCTGCACGGGGCGGTCGGCCTGGAGGTGTCCGGCCAGTTCGAGGGCATGGGCCACGACGGCGGCACACTGCTCGCGGCACAGATCGAGTCGCTGGCGGACGCCTTCGGCCTCGCCTGACGGCAGGGATGAACGCCGGCGCGGCGGTGGCGGTGGCGGGACGCTGACACCGCCACCGCCACCGCCTCGTCCCAGGAGCGGACCGAGACCCGGACACCGCCGCGACGAGGCCCGGAAGACGGCGACCGCCGTGCCTGCCACCCGGACGGGGACGGGACTCCGCCGCCCACGTGCCTCGTCGCCGGTGGCGTGTCCGCGGCAGGCAGGGCTACGCCGACGAGCCCCCGCCGGACGCGTACACGTACGGCGTCGTCGTGGTCAGCGGGACGAAGCCGAGGCGGGCGAGGATCGGGCGGCTCTGGCTGGAGGCGTCCACCTGGACGTAGCGGTAGCCGCGGTCGGCGGCGACCCGGGCACGGTGGGCGACGAGGGCGCGGTAGATGCCCCGGCCCCGCCAGCCCTCGACGGTCCCGCCGCCCCACAAACCAGCGAATCTGGCCCCGGGCACGAGTTCCATCCGGGCCGCGCTGACCGGCAGGTCACCGGCGAGGGCCACCACGGCGACGACGTTGTCCGCGTCACCGGTGAGCTGGGCGAGCAGCTGGTTGCGCAGGCGTGAGCTGTCCGTGCCGAAGGCCTGCCGGTGGACGTCCGCCACGAGGTCGACCCCGGCGCTGTCGGTGACGGGCAGCAGCCGGACACCGTCCGGCGGCTCCGCGTCGAGGGCCAGGTCGCCCAGCTCCGCGACCATCAGCGTCTCCTCCGGCTCGGGGGCGAACCCGGCCGCCCGGAGCCGCTGTCCGAGGTCGTCCGGCCCGTCGTGGCCGTACAGCTTCCACTCGAACCCGCGCCCCAGACCGGCGAAGTACCGGATCTGCCCGGCTATCGCGGCGTCGGCACCCGCCTCGTCCAGATCCGACCAGACCACTCCGCTCCAGCCCTGGTCGGCACCGACCTGACGCACCACCTTGCCGACGCGCTCCACCCGGGCTCCGGGGCCGTCGGGCCGCGCGCCCTCCCGCATGTCCCGGTCGAACAGGGCCAGTACCCCTACGTGATCCATGAGCTCACTCCAGCATCCGCCGGGTGTCGCTGCAATGGGATTACGCGGCCGTTTTCCGGCGGGCCGGAATCCGGCCGCGTCCTGACCGTCCTGCGCGGCCGCCGCGGCGGCCCCCTCTGCGGCGGGGTCCGGGGGCCGGGGGCCGACGTGCTGCCGCCCTCCGGCGGTGGACGTGAGGAGGAGGCCCCGGCCTGCTCGTACCGCGACTTCAGCAGCCGGAAGTGTCGGCAGCGAGAACGGACGCCCGTCCACCCACGTCGGCCGGACATCCGCCCCACGGCCGCGGCGCCCGCCCTCACCGCCCCGCTCTGCACGCGGCGGGACGGCGCCGCCGCCTTCCTGGCGGGTACTTGACCGAATCCGGTCACCACCCGTGGCGGGGGACGGCGACCCTTCCGGTTCCCGGCCGGCTGCCGCCCCGTCGGACGTGCGCCCCGGCCCGCCCGCGACACCGCCCGACACGGGCGTCCCTCGACGGCAGTTCGGAGCCGGTGTCGTCCACCATGGACTCAGTCCCAGACCGGAGAACCCGATGGCCACCACCCTGGACCGGTACACGAACACCCGCCCGCGCACCGCCGACAGGGCGACAGCCCTGCTGCTGTTCGCCTGCTCTCTCGTCGGGAGTCCGATCACCACACCCGGCTCCCGCCACCCGGACGGACTCCGGCCCGCCTCGCTCCTGGCAGCGGTCTCCTGCGCCGCCCTGCTGTGGCGGCGCAGCCTCCCCCGCGTCACCGTGGCGGTGACCGCCTGCCGCACCACGGCCGTCGGCGCCCTGGGCCACCTGCTCACCCCGCGGGTCCTGGGGCCGGCCATGGCCGGCCCCTACTGGACGGCGGCCGGCACCGACCGGAGAACCACCCGCGGCTGCGCGCTCGGCACCCCAGCCCTGCTCGTCGCCGCCGCGGTGACGGCGCGGGTACGGCTCGGCCACGCCGACGACCGGCTGACCATCACGGTCACCGACGACGGCACGGCCCCGGCGGTCCCCGTCCCGCCCGCGCCGGGCCACGGCCCCGGCGTCATCGGCATGCGCGAACACGCGGAGTCCGTCGGCGGCGCCCTCAGCGCCGGCCACCGCCCCGGCGGCGGCTTCGAAGTCACCACGCGCCTACCGCTGCACCCCCACCCGCACCCGCACCCGCACCCCACGGAACCGGAAGAAGAGCGAACCCGATGACCATCCGCGTCCTGCTCGCCGACGACCAGGCCCTGCTCCGGGCCACCTTCCGCATCCTGATCGAGTCCTGCCCCGACATGGACGTGGTCGCCGAGGCCACCGACGGCAGGGAGGCGGTCGATCTCGCCCGCGCCCACCACCCCGACGTCGTCCTCATGGACATCCGCATGCCCGGTACCGACGGGCTGACCGCCACCACCGCCATCTGCGCCGACCCGGAGCTGGCGACGACCCGTGTTCTCATCCTGACCACCTTCGAGATCGACGAGTACGTCGCCCAGGCGCTGCGGGCCGGCGCCAGCGGTTTCCTCGGCAAGGACGTGGGCGCCGACGCGCTGCTGAGTGCCCTGCGCACCGTGGCCGCGGGTGACGCCCTCCTCTCGCCGCTGGCCACCCGTGCGCTCATCACCCGTTACCTCGCCGCGCCGGTGCCCGGGAGCCCCCTCGCGCCTCCCGAGGCCCTCGCAGCGCTCACGGCCCGCGAGCGGGAGGTGATGGCGCTGGCCGCCGAGGGGCTCTCCAACCCCGAGATCGCCGATCAGCTCGTCGTCAGCCCGCTGACCGTACGCACCCACGTCCATCGTGCGATGACCAAGCTCAACGCCCGTGACCGCGCCCAACTGGTCGTCATGGCCTACCAGTCCGGCCTCGTGCAGCCCGCGCCGCCGGCCGCGTACTGAAGGTCGCCCGCGGCAGGGCCCGTGCCCGCTGGGTGCGGCCGTGGCGGCGCCGCGTGCCGCGATAGCTTCGCCCTGACACGGCCGGGCCGGCCGTGCGAGACCCCGACCGCGGGAGAGTTCATGCGCGAGGACGCGATCGTCCAGGTGGCAGCCGGAGTTCATCTGGTGCACGGCAGCGACACGAACTGGGTCGTCCTGTCCGACGGCGACACGGTCGCCCTGGTCGACACGGGCTACCCCGGTGACCGCGAGCAGGTTCTCGCCTCGCTGCGGGCGCTCGGCCACCCGCCGGAGGCGCTGACCGCCGTACTGATCACCCACGCGCACAACGACCACCTCGGCTCCGCCGAGTACCTCAGCCGCGCCTTCGGTGTCCCCGTCCATCTGCACGAGGCCGAGATGCCGCACGCGCGGCGCGAGTTCCTGCACCAGGTGTCCGTCGGGCAGGTCATGCGCCGGGCGTGGCGGCCGGGGGTGCTGCCCTGGGCGGTACGGGCCCTGCGCGCGGGCGGCACCGCGGACGTCCGCATGACGGAGCCCCGGCCGTTCCCCGCGCCGGGCGCGCTCGACCTGCCCGGGCGTCCCGTCCCGGTCCACACGCCCGGCCACACGGCCGGTCACTGCGTCTTCCATCTCCCCGACGCGGGCGTCGTCATCTCCGGTGACGCGCTGGTCAGCGGGCACCCCACGTCCCGTGTCCGCGGCCCGCAACTGCTGCCCGCGATGTTCGACGCCGAGCGCGAGCGGAGCCTCGCGGCGCTGCACCGTATCGAGGGCCTCGCGGCGGACGTCCTGCTCCCCGGTCACGGGCCCGTGCACCGCGGCCCGGTTCGGGCTGCCGCGGAACGGGCGCGGGAGCTCGGCTGAGCCGCGTCCCGCCGCGCGTCACGGGTTTGTACGGCCCGTGGCGCACCGTCGGCGTGGACACCCCCGCGCCACCGATCCCCACCGCCAAGAGCGCGCGCCGCCGGCATGGACACCGCCGCCCGCGGCCCCGCGGGCCGTGCTCGCGCCTGTCCCGGCAGCGTGGTCGTACACCCCGATCATCGGCACCATCACCTCGTCGGCTCGGCTCCCGCCGCAACGTTGCGGCGGGATGAACATCGCACGGCGCCGCCGAGCCTCGCCCCGGCCCCCGGCGCCTCCCTCGCCCCACCCGCGTACCGTCTGCGAACCCGCAGGTCAGCGGGTACACCTCGACATCGAACCGGGGTTTCCACCGCGCCGATCACGCCCCTGGCCTGCGGCGGCGGGCGGGCGGACCGTCCTTGACGGGCGTTCGCGGGAATTGCGACGCTCCTCGCCACCCCACCTCCCCGCCCCGCGTCCTCCCCGCGCCGCATGTGTCTCCCCGCACCCGAAGGGAACCCCAGCCGATGACCTCCGCACCCGCTGTCGCCGTCTCGCCCGGCCGGCGGCTCACCGTCCAGCAGCTCGGCGGCCGGCTCGGCGCCGTGATCTCCGGGATCCGCCTCGGCGGCGACCTCGCACCGGACACCGTGGCCGCCGTACGCGCCGCGCTGCTGCGGCACAAGGTGGTCTTCCTCCGCGGCCAGGACCACCTCGACGAGGCGAGCCACGAGGCTTTCGGACGGCTGCTCGGGGACCCGGTCGCCCACCCCACCGTGCCGTCCGCGGACGGGCGGTACGCGCTGGGCATCGACTCCGACCACGGGGGCCGTGCCAACCAGTGGCACACCGACGTGACGTTCGTGCCCGCGTACCCCGCGTTCTCGATCCTGCGCGCCGTCGTCGTCCCGCCCTACGGCGGCGACACCCTGTGGGCCAACACCGCGACGGCGTACGAGAACCTGCCCGAGCCGCTGCGCACGCTCGCCGACTCCCTGCGCGCGCTGCACACCAACGACTACGACTACGCGGCGCTGCGTCCCGATGCCGTGCCGGAGCAACTGGAGCACTACCAGAAGGTGTTCACCTCGACGACGTTCCGCACCGAGCACCCGGTGGTGCGCGTCCACCCGGAGACGGGTGAACGCACGCTGCTGCTCGGCAGCTTCGTGCAGCGCGTCGTCGGCCTGCCCGCCGCCGACTCGCGGACGCTCCTCCAACTGTTCCAGTCGCACATCGAGCGCCCGGAGAACACCGTGCGCTGGCGGTGGCAGCCGGGCGACGTGGCGATCTGGGACAACCGGGCGACGCAGCACTACGGCGTGGACGACTCCGACGACCACGAGCGGCGGCTGCGGCGCGTCACCGTCGACGGCGACGTACCGGTCGGCGTGGACGGCCGCCCCTCCGTGCCGGTGGAGCCCGAGGCGGCGTCCGTCCCCGCGTCCCTCCCCTCGTCCGGCACCTCGGCCGCGGCCTGAGCACGGCCTGCGGATGCCCGGGCGACGGTCCGTCCGGGCGGCGGTCCGTCCAGGCATTCGCAGGCCACCGAGGAGACCCGCCCTAGCCGAGTTCCAGTGTCGTGACGCCGAAGACGCGCTCCGCGGCGAAGGGCCGCACCGGGCCGGTGTACATGCGGGCCGTCTCGAAGGAGGGGGCGAGACCCAGTTCCTCGGCGAGGGCGACGGCGGGCGCGTTGTCCTCGGGGACGTCGAGCGCCACCTCGCTGCCTGCGATCCCGGCGGTCAGTCCGGCGAACAGCGCCCGGGCGTCCTCGGCGGTGTCGGCGAACAGCGGGCCGACGCGCCAGGCGTCCCGGCCCGGACGGATCACCCCGTAGCCGGTGAGCCGCCCGCCGGTGACGCGGGCCAGGGCACGGTGCCCGTCCTCGGCGAGCCAGCGCTCCACGAAGCGCGGCCGGTCCGCGGGGAAGCAGGCGCTGTCGTACGCGGTGACGGCGCCGAGGTCCTCGACGGGACGCACACCCCGCGGAACCGCCGTCTCCGGCGCGACACCACTGTGGCGGACGGTGCGGTGGGCGGGGTGGAACCCGGACCTGCGGTAGTTGTCCTGCTGCGCCACCACCCCGTCCAGGCCGACGGTCCGGGTGCCGGCGTGGGCCAGCGCCGTCTTCCAGGTGGTGATCCCGTGACCGTGCCCGCGCAGGTCGGGGCGTACCAGGTAGAAGCCGAGGAAGGCGTAGTCGGCGCCGTAGTTGACGACCGAGACGGCCGAGACCGGCTCCCCGTCGATCCTCCCGACGAAGAAGCCGTCGGGGTCCTGGGCGAAGAAGCTCGGGGCGTCCGACAGCCCCGGATTCCATCCTTCGGCCGCCGCCCATCCGGTGATCACTGTCCAGTCGTCCTGCGAGGCCTGGCTGACGACGAGGTCGTGGGAGACCGGAGAGGTCATCGGTGCGCTCCACTTCGTGGGGGTCGTGTGGTGTGCGGTGGTCGGCCGCACACCAGCATCCTCGCCGATCCCGGCGGTACGGACCATGCCGGGCCGGATCACTGCGGGCGTCAATCAGCCATCGGGCGCGCCCTGTTGACCGCACGGGGCACCGCGGGGCGCTCGCCCGCGCCCGCGCTGTCCACGGCCTCGCGCCCGCATCGCCATCCCTGGAACGGAGCGGCCGGACGCCGTCCGGAATCGCGCGTGCCGCCGCGGCGCGCAAGGGTAGGGCACACCGGCCCGGGCCGCTCGCCGGGAGGCGTGGCCACGGGGGCCCGCCTATCGTGATCGAGGGGTGCCCCGGCACGCGGTGCACGGGGCCCCCGGTCCGCAGCCGGGCGTCCCAGGAGGCTTGCATGCTGTCCGTGCACCAACGCCGCGTCCTCGCCGGAGCCGCAACAGCGGCACTGGCCCTGCTGGCGGCGGAGCTGCCGTCCGTGGCGACGGCCGCCGAGGGCCCCGACCTCTCGCGCTTCTACGACCAGAAGATCAAGTGGACCGCCTGCGTGGACGAGGAAGCACCCGAGGACCTCCAGTGCGGGAAGGTCACCGTCCCGCTGGACTACGCGCGCCCCGGCGCGGGGACCCTCGAACTGGCGGTGGCCCGCTACCGCGCGACCGGCCCGTCGCGCGGTTCCCTCCTGCTGAACTTCGGCGGTCCCGGCGGGTCGGGTGTCAGCGAACTCGCCACCGGCGGCAAGGACTTCATGGGTCTCACGAACGGCTACGACGTGGTGACCTTCGACCCCCGCGGCGTCGGCCGGTCCTCCCCCGTCAGCTGCGGCGAGGGCGCGGCCGAGGCCGAGGCTGACAGCACGCGGGAGACCGATCCCCGCAGGACGTTGGAGGACCTGCGGAAGACGGCGGACGAGTGCGTGAAGCACTCCGGGCCCGTACTGGCGCACATAGGCACGGTGAACGCCTCGCGCGACCTGGACGTCATGCGGGACGCGCTGGGCGACGACAAGCTCAACTACCTCGGTTTCTCGTACGGGACGCGGCTGGGCGCGGTGTACTCGGCGCAGTTCCCGAAGAAGGTCGGCCGGATGGTGCTCGACGGAGTGGACACGCTCACCGAGCCTCTGGCCGAGCAGGGCGTGGTGGGGGCGGAGGGGCAGCAGACCGCCCTGGAGGACTTCGTCGGCTGGTGCACCGCGCACATGACCTGCCCCTTCGGAGAGGACGCGCGTTCGGCGCGGGAGGACGTCGTCGCGCTCGTCGAGTCGCTGGACCAGGACCCGGTGCCGACGGACTTCGGTCAGGCCTTCTCCGGACAGGACCTGGTCGGGGCGATCAGTCAGGCGCTGTACAGCAGGCAGCTGTGGCCGACCCTCGAACACGCCCTGTCCTCTCTCGTGCAGGACGGGGACAGCCAGGGGCTCATGCAGCTGTCGGGCGGCGCCGCCCTGCCCAACACCCGCCGGGAGGACCGCGCGGCGGCCGCCGGCCACGACGGGGGTCTCGTCGATGCGATGGAGGTCCCCTTCGACAACCTTCCGGCCGCGCTCGTCGCGATCAACTGCGCGGACGACCCGGACCGGCCGACCGCCGACCAGGTCACCAGGGACATGGGCAGACTCCGCGCCGAGTACGAGAGGGCGTCGCCGGTCTTCGGCCGTTACCGGCTGACCCAGGTGCTGATGTGCTACGGCCGCCCCCGGGGCACCGACTTCATCCGTGACGAGGTCCGTGACGTCGGCGCCGCGAAGATGCTGCTCGTCGGCACCCGGGGCGACCCGGCGACCCCGTACCGCTGGACCCAGGAGACCGCCGAGCGGCTCGGGTCCTCGGCCGTCGTCCTCGACAACAAGGGCGAGGGGCACACGGGGTACGCGTCCTCGAAGTGCGTGCACCAGAAGGTCGACGACTTCCTGCTGTACGGCTCCCTGCCGGACGACGGCAGCTCCTGCGGGCCCGACGCGCACGACTGAACGTCCGTGCACGGCGCGTGAAAGCCCTGGGGAAGACGTGTCGAGCGTGCTCCCTGTACGGCCGGGCGAGCCCGCGTGACGTAGGGATGACCGGCACATGCGTCCTTCGGTGCCTACGCGGAACTCGACGCGCCGCCGACGGTCGTGGGACACCGGCACCACCGTCGCGCGTGCCGGGGCCGCCTGGCCCTCGGAGTACGGCCCTCGGAGTACGTGTGACGTTCGTGCAGGCCGGGCGTCCCCTCGCGGAGGCCACGTTCACCGGCGTCAGTACTGCGTCGCGGGGGCAGTAACCGCCGCGGCGCAGTACGGCTGGGCTGTGGGCCCCCTGGTGGAAACGGAGGGGCCCACAGCCGTACCGCGCCCGGTTCACATCCGGGCCTACGCCTCCTGGCCCGCCCCGGTGCCGTCCAGGTTCCGGTCGCGGACCATGGTGACCAGCAGAGCGCCACGGCCGCGGACCGCGCGGCCCGCTCCCCCGGACGCCCCGCCGGGTCGCCCTCACCGTCCGCCCCCAGGGGAGGCCGCCCGCAACCGGCCGCGGGGCGGGGACCGGAGCACCGCCGCCCGGCCCGTTCCGCCCCAAATGCCCGACCGGTGAATCGGTCCTATCGTGCAGGTATGGAGCATGCCCTGAGTCCCGCGACCCTCGCCGAGCTGCGCCGGCCCCGGCCCTACCCGGCCGTGTCCGTGCTGACGCCGACCCACCGCCGCAAACCCGACAACGCCCAGGACGCCGTCCGGCTGCGCAATGTGGTCGCCGAGGCGAAGAAGCGGCTGGAGGCCGATCCCGCCGTCACCCGAGAGCGTCGTACGGACGTCGTCGAACAGCTCGACCAGGCCCTCGCCGAGGTCGACCTCGCGCACACGGAGGACGGCCTGGCGATCTTCGCGGCCCCCGGCGAGCACCAGGTCTGGACGCTGGCCCGGACGGTGCCGGAGCGGGTGGTGGTCTCGGACACCTTCCTGACCCGCAATCTCGTGGCCGCCCAGGCCTCCGAGCGGCCGTTCTGGGTGCTGTCGGTCTCCGCCGACCGGATCACGCTGTGGAACGGCGGCCCCGAACGCGTCGTCGAGAGCCACGTCGGCGGCTTCCCGATGACCCGCAGCCTGGACGACCCCGACCCGGAACGGCAGGAACGGGTCGGCGACCTCCCCAGCACCTTCCGCGACGAACAGACCCGGCACTTCCTGCGCGACGCGGACACCGCGGTGAGCGCCCTCCTGCGCGAGCATCCGCGCACGCTGTACGTCACCGGGGAGACCGCCGCGCTGTCCCTGGTCGACGAGATCGGCACCGTCACCAGGAGCGCCGAACATCTCTCTCACGGCGGCCTGGCCCACGCCTCCCCCGACGCCGTGTGGCAGGCGGTCCGCCCCCTCGTCGCCGCCCACGACCGGAAGGTCGCCGACGGCGTGGCCGCGGAACTCGAAAACGCCCGCGGACGGAAGGACTTCGCCGCCGGCCTCGACGAACTGTGGCGCAGCGCGACCGAGGGCCGCGTGCGGATGCTGGCCGTCGAGGAGAACTACCGTGCCACGGTGCGCGACGACGGCGACCATCTCGTCCCGGCCGACAGCGGCGATCTCGACGCCCGCGAGGACATCGTCGACGAGATCGTCGAACAGTGTCTGGAGACCGGCGCCGAGGTGCGCTTCGTCACCGACGGCGCGCTCGCCGACAGCGAGCGGATCGCCGGGGTGCTGCGCTACTGACATACGGCCGACAATCCGACGAAGGATCGGGGCGTCGGTGTGAGGGGTGCGGAGCACATGAGTGGACTACTGGGTGTGGCAATTCTGGGTGCGGGCCACATGGGAGCCGACCACATACGGCGGCTCGACCGTGTGGTGAGCGGCGCCCGGGTCGCCGCGGTGGCGGACCCGGAGACCGGGCGGGCCAAGGACGCGGTGGCGGGCATCGACGGCGTCTTGGTGCACGCGGACGTCACCGCCGCGCTCGACGCGCCCGGTGTCGAGGCGGTACTGATCGCGTCGCCCGGCCCCGCGCACGAGGAGGCGCTGCTCGCGGCCTTCGAACGCGGACTGCCGGTGCTGTGCGAGAAGCCGCTGACGCCGGAGCCGGCCGGGGCGCTGCGGGTGGTGGAGGCCGAGGCCCGGCTCGGCCGGCGGCTGGCGCAGGTCGGTTTCATGCGCCGCTTCGACGCCGAGTACCGGCGCCTCAAGTCCCTGCTGGACAGCGGGCGGCTGGGGCGGCCGCTCATGCTGCACTGCGCCCACCGCAACGTCGCGTCGCCGCCCGGTTTCACCACCGCGATGCTGATCGACAGCTCCGTCTCGCACGAGATCGACGCGGCGCGCTGGCTGCTGGGGCAGGAGCTCACGGCTGTGACCGTGCTGCGGCCGTGGTCGTCCTCGCACGCTCCCGGCGGGCTCGCCGACCCTCAGTTCGTCCTGTTCGAGACCTCGCGTGGGGCGCTGGTGGACGTGGAGATCTTCGTCAACTGCGGCTTCGGCTACCAGGTGCGGTGCGAAGCGGTCTGCGAGGCAGGCAGCGCGCGGATCGGCGACGACCACACGATGGTCGTGACCGGCGCGGGCGGTGCGTACGAGGATGTGGCGCAGGACTATCTCGTGCGGTTCGCCGGTGCCTACGACCGTGAGGTCCAGGCCTGGGTGGACGCCGTCCGGGAGGGCCGGGTGGCCGGCCCCAGCGCCTGGGACGGCTACGCGGCGGCGGCCGTCGCCGAGGCGGGCGTCCGCGCGCAGGAGAGCGGCACCAGGGTGGCCGTCGATCTGGCCCCCCGTCCCGGTTTCTACGGCTGACGGGGCAGCCGTGGAGGGCCGGTGCCGAGGCGGTCCCTGAACGTCGGCCCTGGGCGTGGCCCCGCCCGGACGCTCTCGCACAGATGACTCTCGAACAGGCGACTGAGCGAGGTGTTCGCGCACCTCACGCGACCGTCAAATCACGTATCGTGCCTACGACTTGGGTCCAGGGAGAGGTATGCCATCAGGTGCAGGGGAAGCGGCCGTGAGGACGGCGGCATATGCCTGCTGCACGACCGCGCCGCGTGTTGCCGAATCCCTTACAGGGCGTCGCGCGCTGTGCGACAGTCGTGATGGTCCTGCCGTCGCCCTTGGTCGTACCGTCCCCCCATCGGAGTGCGTCATGCCCCCCCATCTCTCTGCGGACAGCCCCGCCCAGCCGCCCCCGAGCGGCACGGTCGACGCGCTCATCTCGCAGACGCGGCGGCTGCGCGGCGAGATGGACGCCGTCCGGCGTGACGCACCCGTCGACGGCACCGATCCCCACGGCCGCTGGCAGCGTGCCCTGTGCGACCTGGCGATGCACCAACTGGACGATCTCGACGAGCACTTGGCGCAACTGCGCGAGGGGCCGCCACCCGTCCCCGCCGAGCCGCAGACCACCCCGGCCGCGCCCACCACACCGCGGCGCGGTTCCCTGCTCAGCCGGGTGGGCAGCGCCGAATGGAATCTGCTGACGGACGAGGCGAGCTGGTCCGGTGAGCTGTACCAGATCCTCGGCCGCGACCCCGAGGCTCCCCCGCTCACTCTCGACGAACTCCCGGCCCTCGTGCACGACGAGGACCGGTCGATGCTGACGTCGCTGGTGACCGACTGCCTCATCGACGCGAAACCCATCGACGGGGAGTTCCGCATCCGGCGCCCCGACGGCGCTGTGCGGACCGTGCACATGATGGGCGAGCCCGTGCTCCACACCGACGGGAGCACCGCCTCGATGTGGGCCGTGCTGCGGGACGTCAGCGAACTGCGCAGAAGCCAGCGCACGGTGAGCGACACCCGGGAATCGCTGCAGCGCCAGCGGCACTTCGCCCAGACCGAGCGCCGGCTCGCGGCCGAACTGCAGGAGGCCGTGCTGCCGCCGTGGCGCGGTTGCCTGCGGCTGCCGAACCAGGGACCCGAAACGCTCGACCTCGCCGCACGGCATCTGCCGTCTGCCACGAGAACCCTGACCGGCGGCGACTGGTACGACGCGCTGGAACTGCCCTGCGGCGAGCATCTGCTGAGCGTCGGCGACCTCACCGGACACGGAGTAGCCGCGGCCTCGGGCACGGCAACCCTGCTCGGCGCCCTGCGCGGCATGGCGATGGCCGGCACCCGGCCCGGGCAACTCCTCTCCTGGCTCAGTCAGTTGCTCGACGTCACCGTCCAACCCGCACTCGGCAGCGCGGTCTGCTGCCGCTACCGGCCCGAGACGCGCACCCTGACGTGGGCGCAGGCAGGACACCCCGCCCCGCTGCTGTTCCGCAACGGAACGGGGTGCGTCCTCACGGCACCCGAAGGCGTGCTGCTCGGTGCGACCCCGGGCGCCGTCTACGGGCAGGCCGAGGAGACCCTCGAAGAGGGCGACCTGCTGCTCCTGCACACCGACGGACTGGTACCGGGGCACAGCGGAACGGCCGCCGTGCGAAGACTGCTCGACCTGGCCCCACGCCTGTGCGGAGCCCGCACGGCCCAGGACTGCCTCCGGGCGATCGTCGAGGAGTGCGGCGAGGCCGAACGCGAGGACGACGCCTGCGTGCTCGTCGCCAGAGTGGTGTCCTGACCCCGGCAGGTCACGCCCGGGAGCTGCCCCCCCGCGGCTTCAAGGTGCCCTTGGGCATGGACAGTTTGATCTCCTCGCGCAGGTCGTGGATCTTCGGGTAGCTGGAGTACTGCCCGGTGAGCCGGTACATCTCGCGCAGTCGGTCCCAGGTGCGCTGGGAGGAGTTGGCCCCCATCGACGTCAGAGCCAGCCGTGCGTAGCGGTCGGCCTGCTCCGGGTCGTCCGCGATGAAGCAGGCGGACGCCAGGGAGATGTGGTCGAAGATCTTCGAGCGCTCGCGGCCCGTCCCGCGCAGTTCGAGCGCCTCCTTCGCGTGCCGCTGCGCGGTGGCGGCGGCGGCGGGCTCGTGCTCCGCGAGGGTGCGGTAGGCGAGAGCCTGCATCCCGTGCATGTCCGCCTCGTCGAACATCTGCATCCAGCTCGGGGGCGGCACGTCCCCGCGGTCGGAGACGAAGAGGTCCTCCGCCTCGCCCAGGGTGCGCCGCATGGCCTGGCCCTTGCCCATCGAGGCCTGCGCCCAGGCCTCGATGGTGTGGAGCATGGCCCGGGTGCGCGGCAGCACCTCGTCACCCGACCCGGACTTGGCGAGCTTCATGAGGTCGA
This sequence comes from Streptomyces sp. GLSS-08, assembly GCF_056387915.1. Taxonomy (NCBI): domain Bacteria; kingdom Bacillati; phylum Actinomycetota; class Actinomycetes; order Kitasatosporales; family Streptomycetaceae; genus Streptomyces; species Streptomyces sp. GLSS-08. The sequence goes on along the minus strand of NZ_JBWJAQ010000003.1, from coordinate 422,138 downwards.
GTGCGTCGTCGGGGCGGCCCAGGTGCACCATCTGGCGGGCCGCCCGGGAGAGCGCCTCGCCGGCCCGGGGCCGGTCGCCGCCCTCGCGGGCCGCGTGGGCGGCGATGATGAAGTACTTCTGCGCCGTGGGCTCCAGGCCGACGTCGTGCGACATCCAGCCCGCGAGGACGGCGAGGTTGGCGGCGACGCCCCACAGGCGCCGCTGCAGATGGTCGGGGTGCCGGTAGGAGAGCATGCCTCCCACTTCGTTGAGCTGGCCCACCACGGCCTTGCGCTGCAGCCCGCCGCCGCGGGCCGCGTCCCAGGCCCGGAACACCTCGACCGAGCGCTCCAGTTCCTCGATCTCCTGGGACCCGATGGGGGCGGCCTCGTAGCGGTCGAACCCGGCGGGGTCGGCGTGCAGGGGGTGGTCGAGTTCCGGTGCGTCGGCGGAGAGGGCCGGATCGGTGTGCAGCCAGTCATGCATGGCACTGCTGAGTGCGGATCCCGCGGCGAGCGCGGCACCCGCGCCCACCAAGCCGCGTCGGTTGAGCATGAGGTCCATTCCCGTGAATTCGGTGAGGACCGCAGCCGTTCGGTCGGGCGCCCACGGCACTCCGTCGGGACCTTCCACGCTCCCGTCGCCCTGCCGTTTCCCTGCGCGCCCGTGCCGGACCAGGCCAAGGTCCTCGATGGTCACGACACGGCCGAGCCGCTCGGTGAACAGCGCCGCCAGCACCCGCGGCACCGGATCGCGCGGGATCTCTCCCATGTCGATCCAACGCCGCACCCGCGAGGTGTCGGTCGCCAGTTGGGGGTGGCCCATGGCCGCCGCCTGCCGGTTGACCAGCCTCGCGAGTTCGCCCTTGGACCAGCCGGCGAGGCCGAACAGGTCCGACAGGCGGGTGTTGGGTTGTCCGTTCACGTCAAGCCCCCAGGTTCTCGGCTGAAATCGACAGTAACCGCCTGTCAGTTGCTGAGCGACTATTCGCCAGGGTTCGCCAGGGTGCGCCAGATGGTGTGCCAGTGACCCCCGGGTGTCAGGTAGGAACGCGCCACCCCGACCCGGTTGCCGCTGGGGCACTCCCCAGGGTGCACCAGGGCCGCCGGGCGGGCAGCGCGGCAATTCGCAGGCACACGAAGGGATCTGTTTCGCCCATGTACACAGCATCGTCCTCCGTGTCCGCTCCGCCCCGGTCGCTTCACTCCCGCCCGGCGGGCAGCGGCCCCTACCTCGACCCGGCGCGCCAGGCGGCGGCTCCCGTGCTCGGCGCCGGCAGGACGCGGCGCGCACCGGGGCTCGGCCCCCAACCGCTCAGCGGACGACTCGACCTGTCCGGCCCCCAGGGCGCGCAGCTGCGCACGGCGATCGCGTCGGTGCACCGGATCTGTCCGGAGTTCGCGCCGGTGCAGGTGCTGCGTCGCAGCGGGCGTTCCGTGCTCCTGGTCGGTACGACCGGTCGCAGCACCGCCGTCGCCAAGTGCTTACTGGACCACTCCCCGATCTGGACGGAGCGGTTCCAGCACGAAATAGCTGCTTACCGCTCGTTCGTCCGGCACCGGCCGCCGGTCCGGGTGCCCCGGCTGATCGCGGCGGACCCCGACAACTGCACGCTGGTCATCGAGCGGATGCCCGGACGGGTCGCCGCGCTCCAGCGGCACCCGGTCGAGACCCCGCCCCGCGCGGACATCCGGGCGGCGCTGAGCGCGATCTGCCGGCTGAACGCGTGGCGGCCGCCGGCGGGCACCTTCCATGCCCCGCTGGACTACGCGGAGCAGATCTCCCGCTTCCATGAGCTGGGTCTGCTCACCGACCGGGACATGGGGGACCTGCAGAAGCTCCTGCACGGCATCGCGCACTCCACGGGACGCCACGGCATGGGCCAGTTCTGCCACGGCGACGCCCTCCTGTCGAACATGCTGCTCTCGCCGGCCGGTCCGGTGCTGGTGGACTGGGAGCACGCGGGCTGGTATCTGCCGGGGTACGACCTGGCGACGCTGTGGGCGGTCCTCGGTGACGCTCCCATGGCCCGGCGGCAGATCAGCCAGCTCGCGCAGTCGGCGGGGCCCGCGGCGCGCGACGCCTTCCTGGTCAACCTGATGCTGGTGCTGACCCGCGAGATCCGCACCTATGAGACGGCCGTGCAGCGTTCGATGCACGACACGACCCCGGCGGCACCGGGACCGGCCCATTCGGGTGCTGCGCCGTCCGGCGAGGAACAGCGGCTGCTGCTGAGGCGGCTGCACGACGACTGTCAGATGGCCCGCAAGGCCGTTCGAGCGGCGGTCGGCACTCGCTGACGGGGATGGCGGTCCGCGGTGCGCCCGGGACATCGGCGCACCGCGGGCCTTCGTCATGTCCGGGGCCGTATGCGCGGGCCATTGGTCCATTCCACTGACGCCCCGCAGGCCGCCCCACCGCCGCCACGAAACCCCCTTCGACCGCCGCTGACATGGGAAATGCCGTCCACCTGGGCATGATTGACGGATCGTCGAGGAGCGGGTACCACTGACGCACGTCGGGCCCGCCCCACCCACCGCGCCCGACCGTCCCAGGAGGCCGCTTTGCGAGGAACCGCCACCGAACCCGACGCCCCTGGCGTATCAGGACGCGCGCGCAGGACGGCGGTCGCGGTCGCCTCGGCCGCCCTGCTGCTGCCCCTGCTCGGCGCCGCCCCGTCCGGCACCCCGGCACCTGCGTCCCCCGGGAACCTGCGGAGCGCCTTCGCCGCCGCGGCGGCCGAGTACCGGGTGCCGCAGAGCGTGCTGCTCGGCGTCTCCTACCTCCAGTCCCGCTGGGACACGCACGACGGAGCACCGAGCGTCTCGGGCGGCTACGGCCCGATGCACCTCACGGATGCCCGTACCGCGCTCGCCGAGACCGCGCGGCGGCACCACTCCGAGGGCACGGAGGACGCCCGCGGCGACAGTTCACGCGCGCCCCGGCTGCCCGGCACGAAGGTGCCCGCGAGCACCGAACTGCCCGCCCGCCTCAAGACGCTGGCCAAGGCGTCCGAGCTGACCGGCCTCCCGGCCGAGCGGCTCCGGACGGACGCGGCCGCCAACGTGGCGGGCGGCGCCGCGCTGCTCGCCGCCGCCCAGCGGCAGCTGGGTGAGCCGCTGAGCGCCGACCCGGCCGACTGGTACGGCGCGGTCGCCCGCTTCTCGGCCGCGGACGACACCGCGACCGCCGCGGCCTACGCCGACGACGTGTACGACGTCATCCACGAGGGCGCGCGGCGCACCACCGACACCGGGGAGAGCGTGACGCTGGCCGCCGACCCGGCGCTGCGGCCCGACACCGCACAGTTACGGGCCGCCGGCCTGCGCACCGTCTCCGCGGACGGCACGGAATGCCCGTCCACGGTGTCCTGCGAGTGGATCCCGGCGCCGTACGAGGAGTTCGGCGACGGCGACTACGGCAATCACGATCTGGGGGACCGGCCGGCGTCCCAGCGCATCGAGTACATCGTCGTCCACGACACGGAAGGCGCCTGGGACGGCGTCCTCACCATGGTCCAGGACCCCACCTACGTGTCCTGGAACTACACGCTGCGCTCGACCGACGGTCACATCGCCCAGCACGTCAAGGCCGAGGACGTCGCCTGGCACGCGGGCAACTGGTTCGTGAACGCCGAGTCGATCGGCCTGGAGCACGAGGGGTTCCTCGCCTCGCCGGACGCCTGGTACACGGAGGCGATGTACCGCGCGTCGGCGCGGCTGGTGACGTATCTCGCCAGGAAGTACGACATCCCGCTGGACCGCCAGCACATCCTCGGGCACGACAACGTGCCCGGTCCCACGGCGTCGACCGTCCCTGGCATGCACACGGACCCCGGCCCCTACTGGGACTGGCAGCACTACTTCGCGCTGATGGGCCGGCCCTTCCACCGCACGGCCAAGGCCGACGCCAAACTGGTGACCGTGCTGCCGAAGTACGACAGGAACCAGCCGGTGTACACGGGCTGCGTCACGAAGGGCGAGCCCTGCGCGGCCCACGGCTCCAGCGAGGTACGCCTCCACAGCCTGCCGGACGACACCTCACCCCTGATCAAGGACATCGGTCTGCGTCCCGGTGGAGGCGACTCGACGACCGACGTGAACGACATCGGCTCACGGGTCTCCACCGGCCAGCGGTACGCGGTGGCCGGCCGTGACGGTGACTGGACGGCGATCTGGTACCTGGGGCAGAAGGCCTGGTTCAGGAACCCGAAGAAGCAGCCCACGGCCGTTCCGGCCGCGGGCCGGGTGGCCACGCCCAGGGCCGGGCTCACGGAGGTTCCCGTCTACGGGCGCGCGTACCCGGAGAAGGAGGCCTATCCGGCGGGCGTGCCCGTCCAGGCCGTCTCCCCGCTGCCGTACAAGCTCCTCGCGGGCCAGCGCTACGCGGTCGGCGGCAGGGTGGCCGGGGAGTACTTCTACGCGCCGACCTTCGACACGGCCCCGCACCGCGTCGTGATCGGCAAGGACATGTACTACGAGATCCAGTTCGGCCACCGGGTGGCGTTCGTCCGGGCGGCGGACGTGGAGGTGTTGGGCTCGGCCTCGTAGCGGCGCCGTGCGCGAGTGGGGCCGATGGCGGAAGACCGCCCCGCGGGGCTCAGCCCTGCTGGAAGAGTTCCGCGGGGAGCGGCTTCAGCAGCGCGTACAGGTCGTCGGTGATGGGCCGGTCCCAGGCGGCGATGGTCACCAGGACCTTGTCGCTGCGGTCGAACTGGACGCAGGAGATGCGGCTCTCGGACAGCTTGAGGCGGCGCACGATCAGCAGGTTGTCCCCCTGCATCACCGGCATGTCCTCGGTCCCGACGACGGTGACCTCCTCCTCGTTCTCCAGCGCGAGGAGGAGCTGGGCGACCTCGAAGGGGATCTCGTCCTCGGCGATGTCACGGGCCGGGGAGCCCTCCGGCAGATTGCCGATGATCATCGCGGGGCCGCGCCCGCCGAACAGGTCGTAGCGCAGGAAGACGCCCTGGCAGCTGCCGTCGGGGGCGGGAAGCAGGCCCGCGCCGAGATTGCCCGGCCAGTCGCCCGGGTCCATGGCCAGAACATCGAAGTCGGGCCCGGCGGGTGTGGCGCTGCGGCGGCGGAGGAAGGACATGCCGCCATGGTACGTGCCCGGGCGGGTGCCGGGCCCTGCGGGCGCCGGCACCGGGCGGTCCCGGAGGGCTCTCAGGATCGGCGGCTTCCTGTGCCGCCCCGCCTGTCACCGCGCGCAGCCTCCGCGTCGCGTGGCCCGCGGCCGGCTCGGCTTGTGCTCAGGAGCACCCTCGCCGGGCCGGGGCCCCCTCCCGGGCGGCAGGAGGGGGCGGCTCGCCAACCCCGCGGGCAGCCCGTACTCAGGTGAGGTCGAACTCCCCTTCACGGGCTCCGGAGACGAAGGCGCCCCACTCCGCGGGCGTGAAGATCAGTGAAGGGCTCCGCGGGCGGCCGCTGTTGCGCATCGCGATGAAGCCTTCGACGAAAGCGATCTGGACGTCTCCCCGTCCTCGGCTGCTGGACTGCCACTCCGCCTTGCTGAGATCCAGCTCCGGCTTGTCCCAGCCCGCGAGCGGGTGCTGCTCGATGGTGCTTTCGGCCACGTCCGTGCTCCTCCCGGTTCGTCGTCCGCCGCCAGCCTAGCGAGCGGTTCCGGCGGCGGACAGGCCACGTCGCAGGGACGGCGTCAGGAGAGAGGGGGCGCGGACCCGACCAGCCACATCGAGAAGAACTGGGATCCGCCTCCGTAGGCGTGCCCCAGCACCCGGCGGGCCCCCTCCACCTGGTGCTCTCCCGCCTGCCCGCGCACCTGGAGTGCCGCCTCCGCGAAACGGATCATGCCGGAGGCGCCGATCGGATTGGTGGAGAGCACCCCGCCCGACATGTTGACGGGCAGGTCGCCGTCCAGTTCCGTCACGCCGGACTCGGTGAGCTTCCAGCCCTCCCCCTCGGCGGCGAACCCGAGGTTCTCCAGCCACATCGGTTCGTACCAGGAGAAGGGGACGTACATCTCGACGGCGTCGATCTCCCGGCGCGGGTCCGCGATGCCCGCCTGCCGGTAGACGTCGGCCGCGCAGTCCTTGCCCGCCCGCGGGGACACGAAGTCCTTGCCGGCGAAGAGAGTCGGTTCGCTGCGCATCGCACCGCCGTGCAGCCAGGCCGGCGGACGGGGCGAACGGGCCGCGCCCGCACGGTCGGTGAGGACCATCGCGCATGCCCCGTCGGAGGACGGGCAGGTCTCCGAGTAGCGGATCGGGTCCCACAGCATGGGCGAGGCCTGGACCTTCTCCAGGGTGATGTCGTGCTCGTGCAGGTGCGCGTACGGGTTCTTCAGCGCGTTTCGGCGGTCCTTGTAGGCGACGAGCGAGCCGACGGTGTCGGGGGCGCCCGTGCGCCGCATGTACGCGCGGATGTGCGGGGCGAAGAAGCCGCCCGCCCCGGCCAGCAGCGGCTGCTGGAAGGGGATCGGCAGCGACAGGCCCCACATGGCGTTCGACTCGGACTGCTTCTCGTAGGCCAGGGTCAGGACGGTGCCGTGGACCCGGCCGGCGACGAGGTTCGTGGCGACGAGTGCTGTCGATCCGCCCACGGAGCCCGCCGTGTGCACCCGCAGCATCGGCTTGCCGACGGCGCCGAGCGCGTCGGCGAGGTACAGCTCGGGCATCATCACGCCCTCGAAGAAGTCGGGCGCCTTGCCGATCACGACGGCGTCGATGTCGGCCCAGGTCAGCTCGGCGTCGTCGAGCGCCCGCCGCGCGGCCTCCCGGACCAGGCCGGCCTGGGACACGTCCCGCCGGGCGGCCACGTGCTTGGTCTGGCCGATGCCTACGACGGCCACGGGCTCCTTGCTCATCGGGGATCCCCTTCGAGGACGGCGACCAGGTTCTGCTGGAGGCAGGGCCCGGACGTGGCGTGGGCGAGCGCCCGGCCGGACTCCCCGCGGTGGACGCGGGCGGCGGCCTCGCCGATGCGGATGAGCCCGGCCGCCATGACGGGATTGGCGGCGAGTGCGCCCCCGGACGGGTTCACCGTGACGTCCTCGCCGAGCCGCAGCGCCTTGCGCAGGACCACCTCCTGGGAGGTGAACGGAGCGTGCAACTCAGCTGTGTCGACGGGCCGTTCGAAGGCTCCGGCCCGCTCGGCGGCGAGCCGCGCCGACGGCGAGTCGGTCAGGTCGCGCACCCCGAGTGCGTGGGCCTCGATGCGGTGGTCGATGCCGCGGATCCAGGCGGGCCGCTCGCAGAGCTCGCGGGCCCGCTCCCCGGCGGCGAGGATCACGGCCGCGGCTCCGTCACCGACGGGCGGGCAGTCGCCGGTCCGCAGCGGCCGTACAACGTAGTCGCCGTGCGGCACCGAACCCCTCAGCTGCGCATGGGAGTTGGCGGTCGCCGACGCGCGGCTGCGGGACGCGACGCCGGCGAGCGCGGCTTCGTCGGTCTCCCCAGCGTCGATGAGCGCCCGCGCCTGGAGCGCGGCGAGCGCGACCGAGTCCGGCCACAGGGGCGCCACGTAGTACGGGTCGAGCTGCCGGGTCAGGACGTCGCGGACGGAGCCGGGTGACGACTTCCCGAACCCGTACACGAGCGCGGTGTCGGCGTCGCCGGTCAGCAGCTTGGTCCATGCCTCGTACAGCGCCCACGCGCCGTCCATCTCCACGTGCGACTCGGAGATCGGCGGCCAGGCGCCCACCCCGTCGAGCGCCATGGTGAAGGAGAAGGCGCGGCCCGCGAGGTAGTCCGAGGAGCCGGAGCAGGTGAAGTCGATGTCGCCGGTCCTCAGTCCGGTGCGGTCGAGGACGTCGTGGAGGACCGGGATGAGCATTTCGACCTCGGAGAGCTCCTCGCTGGTGCGCCGGTGGACGGTCTGCCCGAAGGCGACGACGGCGATCTCCCGCATCACAGCAGCTCCTTGTACGCCTCGTAGTCCGCGTCGGGCTCGCCGGTGGGCCGGTAGTGGTCGGGGTAGCGGCCGCCCTCCGTCCACACCGGTTCGACCCGCAGCCCCATGCGCACCTGGTCGTAGGGGATGCCGCCGATGCGCCCGTGCAGCGCGAGGTCGGCGCCGTCGAGGGCGATGTGCCCGTAGACGTAGGGGACTTCGATGTCGAGGTTCTTCGCCTTGATGTTGACGATGCAGTACGTGGTGAGCGTGCCGCGGGGGCCCGTCTCGACCTGTTCCGACGTGGCGACTCCGCAGGTGGGGCACGCGCCCCTGGGCGGGACGTACACCTTGCGGCAGGAGGGGCAGCGCTCGCCGACCGTCCGCCGCCCGGCGAGGGCGTTGATGTGGGCGGACTGGGCGCGGCCGGGCGAGTAGACGTAGTCGAGGCGGGCGGGGGCGACGATGCCGGTCACCATGTCGTCGAAGCGGCCGTCGTGGGCGCGGAGTCCGGACGGCTCGCCGGGGCCGTCGGCGGCGTCCGTCCCGTCGTGCGGTTCGAAGCAGGCGATGTCCGTGATGGCGCCGGAGCGTTCCCCGGCCCAGCGGACGCGGACGCGCATGCCGGTGTGCACGGCGTCGGGGCCCGGGGCGTCGAGCGCGTGCAGGAGGGCGGTGTCCGCGCCGTCGAGCCGGACCAGCACCCAGGCGAACGGTGTGTCCAGGGGCTGGCCGCGGCGTGGCGCGTGGTTCCAGGCCCAGGTGGTGACGGTGCCGGTGGGGGCGACCTCCACGAGGTCGCGTATCTCCTCGGCCGTCACGGGGTCGTACTCGACGGGCGGGACGAGGGTCCTGCCGTCCGCGGTGCGCACACCGAGCACGACACGCTCGCGCAGGCCGGTGAGGAAGGCGCTCTGGACGGGACCGAGCGAGCGGGTGAAGGGGAATTCGAGGACCAGGGGGGCTTTGAGGACTTCGGGCATCCGCAGGGCTCCTTCCGGGGGTCGGGCGCGCCGCGTTCTCCTGCCGGAGGTCAGGCGCGCCGGTAGACGGGCGGGCGCTTCTCGGTGAAGGCCCGGGAGCCCTCCTTGGCGTCGGCGGTGCCGAAGACCGGTCGGCCGCGGGCGAGTTCGGCCGCGAGACCGTCGGTCTCGCTCAGGTCGCCGCACTCGTACACGGACGCCTTCACGGCCTCGACGGCCAGCGGACCGCAGGCGTTGATCCGCTCGGCGATCTCCAGGGCCCGCGCCAGCGCGGTCCCGTCGGGCACGACGTGGCCGATCAGGCCGATGCCGGCGGCCTCCGGGGCCGTGTACGGGCGTCCCGTGAGCAGCATCTCCAGGGCGTGGGTGCGCGGGATCTGGCGCGGCAGACGGACGGTGGACCCGCCGATCGGGAACAGGCCGCGCCTGACCTCGAAGAGCCCGAAGGTCGCCGACTCGCCGGCCACCCGGATGTCGGTTCCCTGGAGGATCTCCGTGCCGCCCGCGACGCAGTGCCCCTCGACGGCGGCGATCACCGGTTTGCGGGGGCGGTGGTGGCGCAGCATCGCCTTCCAGTGCAGGTCCGGGTCCTCCGTCAGCCGGTCCCGGTACTGCTGCCCGTCCATCCCCTTGCCCGCCAGTGCCTTGAGGTCCATTCCGGCGCAGAACGCGCCGCCCGCCCCGGTGAGGACGATCGAGCGGACCGCGTCGTCCTCGTCGGCCTCCAGCCAGCCGTCGTACAGGCCGACCAGCATCGGCAGCGAGAGCGCGTTCTTGGCCTCGGGCCTGTTGAGCGTGAGCACCAGTGTGGCGCCCTCGCGCCGCACGGTGAGGTGTTCCGTCCCGCCCATTGCCGTCCTCCCGTCTCAGGAACGAGAACAGGTTGCAGGAGGCGCCGGGCCAGTACAAGGGTTTTCTGACAGTCAGTCAGATTCTTTCCGCCCCGGCCCTTCCCAGTCGGGTCCCCCTTTGCTCTGATGACCGTCGAGCCGATGGATACCGGTCGCGCCCGGGGTCAGGAGGAGCGGTGGAGTACAACCTTGCCGACCTGTTCGAGTCGGTCGTCGACGTGGTCCCCGACCGCGAGGCCCTCGTGTACATCGACCACCCCGGCACCGGTGCGGAGCGCCGTCTGACCTACGCGGAGCTGGACGCCGCCGCGAACCGCGTCGCCCACCACCTGATGGACAGCGGCGTCCGCCCCGGGGAACACCTCGGGCTCCACCTGTACAACGGGGTCGAGTACGTCCAGACCGTGCTGGCCTGCCTCAAGGCACGGATCGTGCCGGTGAATGTCAACTACCGTTATGTAGAAGATGAGTTGGTGTACCTCTACCGGGACGCGGATCTCGTGTCCCTGGTCTACGACGCGGAGTTCACCGACCGGGTGGCCGCGGCACTGCCCCGCACGCCGGCGCTGCGGCACCTCGTCCGGGTGGGCGGGACGGGCCCCGGCGCCGCCGCGTCCCCAGGGGTGGACTTCACGGATGCCGAGGCCGCCGGCTCCCCGGAGCGGGGATTCCCGCCGCGCTCGGCGGACGACCAGTTCATCATCTACACGGGCGGCACGACCGGCATGCCCAAGGGGGTGATGTGGCGGCAGGAGGACCTGTTCTTCTCCGGTCTCGGCGGCGGCGCCCCGACGGGAGAACCGGTCTCGGCACCGGAGGAACTCGCCGAGCGGGTCGCGGCGGGCGGCGAGGGCATCACGTTCTTCCCCACTCCCCCGCTGATGCACGGCACGTCCACCCTCACCGCGTTCATCGGGTTCAACTTCGGCCAACGCGTCGTCATCCACCGCAAGTTCGCGCCCGAGGAGGTCCTGCGCACCATCGAGAAGGAACGGGTCACCAGCGTGTCGCTGGTCGGCGACGCGATGCTGCGTCCGCTGATCGACGCGCTCGGCGGGCACATGAAGGGCACCGACTGCTCGTCCCTGTTCACCGTGTCCTCGTCCGGGGCGATCATGTCGGAGACGGTCCGCGAGCAGTTCCAGGCGCTCGTCCCGACCGTGCTGCTGCTGAACAACTTCGGGTCGTCGGAGTCCGGGTTCAACGGCACGGCGACACCCGACTCGGGCCCGGAGAAGGGCTTCCGGGTGCGCGTCAACTCGCGTACCCAGGTGGTGGATCCGGCCACGCACGAACCGGTCGCCGCCGGTGAGCCCGGACGCGTCGCGCAGCGCGGCCACGTGCCGCTCGGCTACTACAACGACCCGGAGAAGACCGCCGAGACGTTCTTCCGGAAGGACGGCGAGCGGTGGGTGCTCCTCGGCGACATGGCGACCGTCGACGAGGAGGGCGTCGTCACCGTCCTCGGCCGGGGCTCCCAGTGCATCAACACCGGCGGCGAGAAGGTCTACCCGGAAGAGGTCGAGCAGGCCCTCAAGTCCCACCCGGACGTCTACGACGCGCTGGTCGCCGGGGTGCCCGACGCGACGTGGGGGAATCACGTGGCCGCCGTGGTCCAGTTGCGCCGGGGTGCGGAGCGACCGTCCCTTGAGGACATCCAGACGCACTGCCGCTCCCGGCTCGCGGGGTACAAGGTGCCGCGGCAGCTGGTGATCGCGGAGGCCATCCAGCGGTCGCCGAGCGGCAAGGCCGACTACCGGTGGGCGCGTGCCGTCGCGGTGCGGGCGGACCGCTAGCGCTGGACGGGTCGCGCGAAGCAGCTGACAGGGAGCCCGGCGCAATCTTTGCGCGGGGTTGACCGTGCGTGTTGAACTGCGGGTGAAGGGCGGCCGTACGAAGGGTGGCGGTCCCGGCCCACGGGGCGGATCCGCCGCGTCATCACGGGCTTCGTACGGAAGGACCATCGCGTGTCGCACATCACGCGCTCGCCGCAGCAGCCGGACCCCGGCACGGAGGCGGCTGCCGCCGGGCCGAGGGCGGCGGACGACACCGCCGCCGGGCCGGACGCCGGCACAGCCGTCCCCGAGCCTACGGCCGCGGGTGCCGGCACGCCCGAGAAGCCCGCCGAGGGCACCGACGGTGCACGGGCGGAGGCGGAACCCCCGGCAGGGGCGGGCGCATCCGACGGACGGGATCCCTCCGCGGGCGAGGATGCCGAAGACCGCCCGGTCGGCGGAGATCGTCCCACGCCCGACCGCACGGAGGCGGCTCCGGGCGACGGCACCCCGGACGCAGAGGACCCCGCCGCGCGCGACACGGCCGCCCCCTCCGCCGCCGGCGACGACGCCCCCGACGCCGGGGAACCCGCCCCGGGCGGGGCGACCGACCGGCCCTCGGAGGCCGCCCCGGGCGACACCGCCCCCGACGCCGGGGAACGCACTGCGGATGAAGGGGGCGGCCGGGCCTCGGACGGTGACGCTCAGGGACCCCCCGCTGCCGCCCCCCGCGTCCGCGCCGGCTGGTGGGGCTGGCGACTCACGTACCCGCGGGCAGCCCGCGCCGTGACCATCGCCACCACGGTCCTGTCCGTCGCGCTCGTGCTCTTCGCCCTCCTCGTACCGAACCACCTCGACCGCCTCACCGCCGGCGCCTTCCTCCGGATCCCGGCCGAGGGAATCCTCCTCGCCGGGCTGCTGCTGGTGCTGCCGCCGCGGGCGAGACGGATCGTCGCCGTGATCGCGGGCGCGGGCCTCGGCCTGCTGACCGTCCTCAAGTTCGTCGACATGGGCTTCTACTCGGTGCTCGACCGGCCCTTCGACCTGGTTCTCGACTGGATCCTGTTCGACGACGCCGCACAGTTCCTGAAGGAGTCGGTCGGGCGGACCGGCGCGCTGCTCGCCGTGATCGCGGTCGTCGCCCTCGTCCTGGCCCTGCTCGTCCTGGTGGCCCTCGCGGTCGTGCGGCTGAGCACTCTGCTGGCCGGGCACCGGCAGGCCGCCGCCCGGACCACCCTCGTCCTCGGCACCGCCTGGATCACCTGCGTGACGCTCGGCGTGCAGGTCACGGAGGTGCCGGTCGCCGCCAAGCTCGACGCCAACCTGCTCCAGAACCGCGCGCACCAGGTCCGCGCCGGTATCAGGGACGGCCGGGTGTTCGCCCGGCAGGCGAGCGTCGACGCCTTCGCCGACACCCCGCCCGACCAGCTGCTGACCGGGCTGCGCGGCAAGGACGTCCTGTTCACGTTCATCGAGAGTTACGGGCGGTCGGCGATCGAGGACCCGGCGATGGCCGAGCAGGTCGACGCCGTGCTGAAGGACGGCAGCAGCTCGCTGAAGGCGGCCGGGTTCTCGTCGCGCAGCGGCTGGCTGAAGTCGCCGATCGCCGGTGCGGGCAGCTGGCTGGCCCACTCCACGTTCCTGTCCGGCCTGTGGATCAAGAACCAGCAGCGCTACCGGAGCCTCACCTCCAGCGACCGTGGGACCCTGACCAGCTATTTCCAGAAGACCGGCGCCTGGCGCACGGTCGGCATCGTGCCGGGTGTCCGCCGCGCCTGGCCGGAGGGCAAGTTCTTCGGCCTCGACCACATCTACGACTCCGAGCACCTCGGCTACGAAGGCCCGTACTTCAGCTGGACGCCCGTACCGGACCAGTTCAGCCTGGAGGCCTTCGAGCGGCTGGAGCACGGCAGGAAGGACCGCGAGCCGATGATGGCGGAGATCATCCTGGCCTCCAGCCACAACCCCTGGGCGCCCGTCGCCCGCATGGTCGACTGGAACGACCTCGGCGACGGGTCGCTCTTCGAGCAGATCAAGAAGGAGGGCAAGGACCCGAAGGAGGTCTGGAAGAACCCGGACGACGTGCGCACCGAGTACCGGAAGGCCATCGAGTACTCGCTGCACAGCCTCATCGGGTACGTGGAGCGGTACGGCGACGAGAACACGGTGCTCGTCTTCCTCGGCGACCACCAGCCCAACCCCACGGTGACCGGCAGCGGTGCGGGCAAGGACGTGCCCGTCACCGTCGTCGCGCACGATCCGAAGGTGCTGGAGAAGATTTCCGGCTGGAACTGGACGGAGGGACTGAAGCCCGCCGAGGACGCACCGCGGTGGGGCATGGACAAGTTCCGCGACCGGTTCATGACGGCGTACGGCCCCCACCCCGACGCGGCCCCGGCCCCCTGACCCGGCCGCCTGTCCCCGCGCGTGCCCTCGGGGACAGGCACCGCAGACACCTTGACGACCCGCCCGGCCCCTGAATTACTGATCCGGAACAGCTCGACCGAATGATCGGTCGCCCGGAATGATGCGGTTGTCGAGGGAGAAGTCCCATGGCGGATTCCACGGACTCCAGGGTCCCCACGGACACGAACCACCTGGACACGGGTGAGCGGCTCGACACGGAGGCGCTGCAGGCCCTGCAGACGGAGCGGCTGCGGGCCTCGCTGCGGCACGCGTACGAGAACGTGCCCTTCTACCGTGCGTCCTTCGACCGGGCGGGGCTGCGTCCCGACGACTGCCGCTCCCTCGCCGATCTGGCCCGGTTCCCGTTCACCACGAAGGCGGATCTGCGCGAGAACTACCCGTACGGGATGTTCGCCGTGCCGCAGGACCGCGTCCGGCGCCTCCACGCGTCGAGCGGCACGACCGGGCGGCCCACGGTCGTCGGGTACACGGAGAACGACCTGTCCATGTGGTCCGACATGGTGGCGCGTTCGCTGCGGGCCGCGGGTGCCCGTCCCGGTGACATCGTGCATGTGGCGTACGGGTACGGTTTGTTCACCGGTGGCCTCGGCGCGCACTACGGCGCCGAGCGGCTCGGCTGTACGGTGATCCCCGCGTCCGGTGGGGTGACGGCACGTCAGGTCCAGCTGATCCAGGACCTGAAGCCGCGGATCATCATGGTGACCCCCTCGTACATGCTGACTCTCCTGGACGAGTTCGAACGGCAGGGAGTGGATCCGCGGGGCACCTCGCTCCGGGTGGGCGTATTCGGCGCCGAGCCGTGGACCGAGGAGATGCGGCGCGAGATCGAGGAGCGGTTCGCCATCGACGCGGTCGACATCTACGGCCTGTCGGAGGTGATCGGTCCCGGGGTCGCGCAGGAGTGCGTGGAGACCAAGGACGGCCTGCACGTCTGGGAGGACCACTTCTATCCCGAGGTCGTCGACCCCGTCACGGGCGAGGTGCTGCCGGACGGCGCGGAGGGGGAGCTGGTGTTCACCTCGCTCACCAAGGAGGCGATGCCGGTGATCCGTTACCGGACAAGGGACTTGACGCGTCTGCTGCCCGGTACGGCGCGGGTGTTCCGCCGGATGGAGAAGGTCACCGGCCGCAGCGACGACATGGTCATCCTGCGCGGCGTCAACCTCTTCCCCACGCAGATCGAGGAGATCGTGCTGCGCACGCCGGGCGTCGCACCGCACTTCCAGCTGCGCCTGACCCGGGAGGGCCGCCTCGACGCGCTCACGGTACGCGCCGAGGCCCGGTCCGGCGTCTCCCCCGAGACCCGCGAGGCGGCGGCACGGGCGATCGCGGCGGCCGTGAAGGACGGCATCGGGGTGACGGTGACCGTGGAGATCGTCGAACCGGAGTCGCTGGAGCGGTCGGTGGGGAAGATCAAGCGGATCGTCGACCTGCGTCCCCGGTAGGGGGCACCTGCCAGGGACGCCCGCCAGGAGGGAGTCGGCTTCGCCACCGGCGCCCCGGGTCCCACCGGTCCCGCGGTCACACTGGTCCCGCGTCCCGCCGGTCACGAGGCCGCAATGGACGCGACCGCGGGGCGGGGGTTGCGAACGTCGGCGGGCGCCGGTGCGTCACAGAGGTGGCTGCGGGTGTCACCCTTCACCGGTCAGCCTCCGCTCGCACCGTCACCCTGGGGGATCCATGCGTGAGAACACCCGGCGCACCGTCGATCTGCTGCTCGTGCTCGCCCTGTGCACCGTCACAGCCGGTGCCGCAACCGGCTGCGGGAGTGAGCGGGCGGGTGGCTCCGGCCGGGCGCACGAGTCGCCGGTCCGCGCCCGCAAGGTCGCCGAGGCCTGGGACGGTTCCGAGGCGGCCGAGGCGTGGCGGAAGGGCTTTCACCCGGTGGGGGACCTCGTCCAACTGCCTGAAGGCGCCTTCCGCAGCGACGCCGACAAGCGCGCGTACGCCACCGGGAACTTCGTCCTGAACGGCGACCTCCCCGACGCGCCGCGGAAGGAGGGACGGGTGGAATGGAAGAGCGGGGGCTCGTCCACCCTGCCGCTGTTGGACGCCCGGAAGGCGTACGCGCAGGTGGCGCTCGGGAGCTACGACGGGCCGCACCTCAGCGTGACCGGGGCGGAGCTGGGCGAGATGACGCTGGCCACCAGCCGGGGCCCGGCGACCGTCCCGGCCTGGCTGTTCGCCGTGCAGGGCTACGACACGCCGCTCAGGCAGGCGGCGCTCGGCGGCGGCTCCGCGAAGGTGCCCGAGTCCCCGATCGGGCCCGCGGGAGAGACGCCCACCGACGAACTGACAGCGCTCGGCGGCCTGGTCGGGGTGGCCCGGGACGGGCGGTCGGTCACGGTGACCGCCACTCACGGGTCCTGCGACGACGGGCCCGCGGTGGCCGTGCTGGAGACGAAGGGCAGCGTGGTGCTGTCCGCGTCCGTCGTGGGCGCGAAGGAGGGTCCCTGCACGGCCGATCTGCACTCCGAGGAGCTGACGGTCAGCCTCGGCCGGCCCCTGGGCGACCGGATCCTGCTGGACGCGTTCACGGGCCGGCCGGTGACCGACGACGAGCGCCAGGGCGGTGCCGGGAGCGGGAGCTGAGGTCAGGCGCCGGAGAACCGGTCGCGCAGTTCCCGTTTCAGGATCTTGCCGCTGGCGTTGCGCGGCAGCTCGTCCACGAACAGGACGCGCTTGGGCGCCTTGAAGTGGGCGAGCCGCTCCCGGGCGTGGGCGAGCAGTTCGTCCTCGGTGACCTCGCCGCGCGGGACGACGACCGCGGTGACGGCCTCGATCCAGCGCTCGTCCGGCAGGCCGATCACCGCCACCTCCGCGACCCGCTCGTGCGTGTACAGCGCGTCCTCGACCTGACGCGAGGCGATGAGGACGCCACCGGAGTTGATGACGTCCTTGACCCGGTCGACGACGGTGAAGTACCCGGCGGCGTCCCGCACCGCGAGGTCCCCCGAGTGGAACCAGCCGTCCCGGAAGGCGTCCGCCGTCTCCTCCGGCTTGTCCCAGTAGCCCTCGCACAACTGCGGGGAGCGGTAGACGACTTCGCCCGGTTCACCGTCGGGCGCGTCCTTGCCCGACTCGTCGACGACGCGTGCCTCGACGAAGAGCACCGGACGCCCGCAGGAGTCCATCCTTCCCTCGTGCTCGCCGGGACCCAGGACCATGGCGAGCGGCCCGATCTCGCTCTGTCCGAAGCAGTTGTAGAACGCCAGCTTCGGCAACCGCTTCCGCAGGCGCTCCAGGACGGGCACCGGCATGATCGACGCGCCGTAGTAGGCCTTGCGCAGACCGCTCAGATCGCGGGTGGCGAAGTCGGGACGGTTCGACAGGCCGATCCACACCGTGGGCGGCGCGAACAGGCTGTCCGCGCGGCCCGCCTCGACCAGGTCGAGGATCTGCCCGGGGTCGGGCGCGTCGAGGACGACGTTCTCGGCGCCGACCGCGAGGTACGGCAGCAGGAACACATGCATCTGCGCCGAGTGGTAGAGCGGCAGCGAGTGCACGGGCCGGTCCCCGGCCTGCAGGTCGAGAGCGGTGATCGCGCTCAGGTACTCGTGCACCAGCGCCCGGTGGGTCATCATCGCGCCCTTGGGCAGCGCGGTCGTGCCCGAGGTGTACAGCAGCTGCGTCAGGTCCTCGCCGCGCGGCTCGGGACCGTCGTACGGGGCGGCCGTGGCGAGCCGGGCGAGCAGCGAGTCGTCCGTGTCGCGCAGGGGCAGGATCCGGGTGCCGGCGGGCAGGTTCGCGGCGAGGTCCCGGTCGGCCAGCACGAGGCCGCAGCCGGCCTGGCCGACGATGTACGCCAGGTCGTCACCGGTCAGGTTCTGGTTGACCGGTACGTGCACGAGTCCGGAGCGGGCGCAGGCCAGGAAGCCGATCAGATAGGCGTCGGAGTTGTGGCCGTAGGCGCCGACCCGGTCGCCGCGCTCCAGGCCGGCGTCGAGCAGGACGCTCGCGGCGCGGGAGACGGCCTCGTCGAGTTCCGCGTAGGTCCAGGACCGGTCGCGGTAGTGGACCGCGACCCGTGCGGGAGTGCGGCGGGCGCTGCGCCGCAGCACCCCGTCGACCGTGGCGCTTCGTCCCGCCGTCATGACCTGCTCCTTCGTCCGCGGTGCCCTGGCGTGATCCTCGTCGGGCCGTGCGACCGGGGTCAAGCATCCGGCGCCGTCCGCGGGCCGGAACCGCCCGGCGGGAAGTCCCGGCCGACCCGGGCCGCGGCCCGGGCGACTGTCCGCGGACGGCACGGAGCAGTCCCGGTGCGATGCCGGCGAGCGGTGGTGTGCGCTCAGTTGTTGCGGCCCCGCTCCCGGCGTTCGACACTGGTGGTAAACACGGCCGCGTGACTCGAAATGCGAGATGTTCGCACCGAGGAGTGATCGCCATGGCCGAGCCTCAAGCACCTCCGCTCACCGTCGTACGACCTGGGGAGGGGACCGAGGTCGACATCGGGCCGATCGGGGTGGTCTTCAAACTCTGGGGTGCCGACACCGGCGGCGCGCTGTCGGTCGTGGAACACCCGTTTCCCGTCGGCGCGCTCGTGCCGGCCCATCTGCACACGCGGGAGGACGAGTACTCCATCGTGACCGAGGGCGAGATCGGTTTTCGTTCCGGCGACCGCGAGGCCGTCCTCGGCCCCGGCGGGTACATCACGAAGCCGCGCGGCGAGCTGCACACCATGTGGAACGCCGGATCGGTCCCGGCCCGCATGATCGAGGTCATCTCCCCCGCCGGCTTCGAGCACTTCTTCCGCGAACTGGGCGAATTGGTGTCCTCCGGGCCACCCGAGCCCGACGCCCTCGCCGGGCTCGCCAGGAACTACGGCCTGGAGTTCGGCCGGCCGGCATGGCTGCCGGGCATCGTCGAGCGGTTCGGGCTCACTCCGCCGCCGGGCACGGAGCAGCACTGAGCCGTACCCGCGGCTGCGACGGCTGCGCAGGGGACCGGGCCACGGCCGCCGCGTCCCGGGTCACACGGCCCGGATGCGCCCTTCCCAGTAGGGGTCGCGCAGCCGCCGCTTGTACAGCTTCCCGTTGGGGTCGCGCGGCATCGTCGCGATGAAGTCGACGCTCTTGGGACGCTTGTATCCGGCGAGCCGGCGCGTGCAGTGCGCCAGGATGTCGGCGGCGAGGGTCTCGGTCGGTTCGTGGCCGGGGGCGGGCTCGACCACGGCCTTGACCTCCTCGCCCCAGTCGTCGTGCGGGATCCCGAAGGCGGCGGCGTCCGCGACGGCGGGATGGGCGAGCAGTTCGGACTCGATCTCGGCGGGGTAGATGTTGACGCCCCCCGAGATGATCATGTCGATCTTGCGGTCCCGTAGGAAGAGGTAGCCGTCCTCGTCGAGACATCCCAGGTCGCCGACGGTGAAGAAGTCGCCGATGCGGTTCGCCCTCGTCTTGGTCTCGTCCTTGTGGTACGAGAACCCGCCGGTGCTCATCTTCATGTAGACGGTGCCGAGTTCACCCGCGGGCAGCCGGTTGCCGTCGTCGTCGAAGATCGCCAGTTCGCTGATGGGCCACGCCCTGCCGACCGTGCCGGGCTTCTTGAGCCAGTCCTCGGCGGTGGCGAACGCACCCCCTCCCTCACTGGCCGCGTAGTACTCCTCGACGCTGTGGCCCCACCACTCGATCATGGCCCGTTTCACGTGGTCGGGGCAGGGGGCCGCGCCATGGATGGCGTGCCGCATCGACGAGACGTCGTAGCGCGCCCGGACGTCTTCGGGCAGGGCCAGCAGCCGGTGGAACTGGGTGGGGACCATGTGGGTGTGCGTGCACCCGCAAGTGTCGATGAGGCGGAGCATCTCCTCGGGCGTCCACTTGTCCATCAGCACCAGGCGGTGGCCGATGTGCAGCGAGGCGCCCGCGAACTGGAGCACCGCCGTGTGGTAGAGCGGCGAGCAGACCAGGTGCACGTTGTCGTCGAACGGCTTGATGCCGAAGATGCCGAGGAAGCCGCCGAGGTAGGTCTCCTCGGGCAGCTTGCCAGGGAGGGGGCGGCGGATGCCGCGGGGGCGGCCCGTGGTGCCCGACGTGTAGTTCATGACCCAGCCGAGGGTGCGGCCGTCGGGGGACGACTCGGGTTGCGCTTCGAGGAGTTGGGCGTAGGGCCGGAAGCCGCGGACGTCCCCGACCGCGTACCGGTGGGTCGCCGGCAGCGCCGCCTCGTCGGCGGCGTGACGCGCGGCGTCGGCGAACCGCTCGTGCGCGATGAGCACCTTGGCGCCGGAGTCGGAGACGATCCAGGCGATCTCGGGCCCGACGAGGTGGTGGTTGACGGGGACGAGGTAGAAGCCGGCCTGTGAGGCGGCCAGGTACGCGGTGAGGAACTCGACGCCGTTGGGCAGGACGACGGCGAAGGAGTCGCCTCGTTCGAGTCCCGCGGCGCGCAGCCCGTGGACCAGTCGGTTGACGCAGGCGTGCAGGCGTCCGGCGGTCCACTCCTCGCCGCCGGGAGCGACCAGGACGGTGCGCCGCGGGTCTGCGGCCGCCTGGGCCCAGAAGCCGTTGGGGGGCGGGTTCATGGCCTCGCTCACGACTGGGTGCTCCTTCCCGCGATGCGGTTGACGCGGTCGACGGCCTGCTCGAAGCCGCGGGTGAGGTCGTCGAAGACGGCCTGGACACTGCGTTCGCTGTTCATCCGCCCGACGATCTGTCCGACGGGGGTGCCGAGGAGCGGTTCCACCTCGTACCTCTGGATCCGGGAGAGCGCCTCGGCGACCAGCAGGCCCTGGAGGGGCATGGGGAGGGTGCCCGGACCGTTCGGGTCGTCCCAGGCGTCCGTCCACTCCGTGCGCAACTGCCGCGCGGGCTTGCCGGTCAGGGCGCGGGAGCGGACCGTGTCACCGGACCCGGCGGCGAGCAGCTTCCGCGTCACCGCACGGGAGTGCATGTCGGCCTCCGTGGTGGTCAGCCAGAGGGAGCCCAGCCACGCGCCCTGGGCGCCGAGCGCGAACGCGGCCGCCACCTGCTGCCCGCTGCCGATGCCGCCGGCGGCGAGGACGGGCAACGGGTCCACGGCGTCGACGACTTCGGGGGTGAGCACCATCGAGGCGATCTCCCCGGTGTGGCCGCCCGCCTCGTAGCCCTGCGCGACGACGATGTCGATGCCCAGCTCGGCGTGCTTGCGCGCGTGCCGGGCACTGCCCGCGAGAGCGGCGACGAGTACGCCCCGGTCGTGGGCGCGCTCGACGACGTCGGCGGGCGGTGAGCCGAGGGCGTTGGCGAGCAGTTTGATCGGGTGGCGGAAGGCGACGTCGAGCTGGTCGCGGGCGACCTGCTCCATCCACCCGGTGATGCGCCAGCCGGACGCCTCCCCCTCGGCGAGTTCCGGCACGCCGTACTTGGCCAGGGTGTCGTTGACGTACTGCCGGTGCCCCTCGGGGATCATCGCCTCGACCTCGGCCTCGGTGACGCCCTCGACCTTCTTGGCGGGCATGACGACGTCGAGGCCGTAGGGCTTCCCGTCGACGTGGGCGTCGAGCCAGTCGAGGTCTCTTTCGAGGTCGTCGGGGGCGGTGTAGCGGACCGCGCCGAGCACACCGAAACCGCCGGCTCTGCTGATCGCGGCGGCGACGGCGGGGAACGGCGTGAAGCCGAAGATGGCGTGCTCGACTCCCAGTGTGTTGCTCAGCTCCGTCTGCATGGCCGCAGGATGCCGCAGCCGCGTGGACAGGGGAAGGACTTTTCTGATGCTCCGTCAGATTTCTGGATGTGCTTCCGACACTCCCCGGCAGGGTTGACACACCCCACCGGCTGACAGGAAAGTTTCACCGCGCGGGGCGGGACCGGAAAGATTCTTTCAGGCGGCGCGGGCAGGAGGCTCTCGGTGACCGAAGACGCAGCGAGCGACGGGCACGGCGGACTGACCCGTCGTCAACTCGGCCGACGTGCGATGGCCCTGGGCGGCGCCCTGGCCATCGCCCCCTTCCCCGCCGGACCGGCGGCGGCCGGTGCGAACGGGCGGCAGCCGACCCTGCACCACGGCTCCGCCGAGCGGGCTGGCCTGCTCGCGGGGCATCTGCGTCAACTCGTCACCGACGCCGAGGCGTTCCTCGGTCCCTCCCCCAAGCACCCCTGGTACGCGGGGGCCGTGCTCCTCGCCGGCCGCGGCGGCACGGTGGCCCTGCACCGGCCGATCGGCCAGGCGGTGCGCTACTCGGCGTACGACGAGAAGACGGACACCGGGATCGAGTTCCCGGCCGACCGGCAGATCCCGATGGCCGAGGACACCGTCTTCGACCTCGCCTCCGTCTCGAAACTGTTCACCTCGATCCTCGCCGTGCAGCAGATCGAACGCGGCACACTCGCACTCGAGGCCGAGGTCGCCTCGTACCTCCCGGACTTCGCGGGCGGGGGCAAGCAGGACATCACGATCCGTCAGCTGCTCACCCACACGTCCGGCTTCCGTGCCTGGATCCCGCTCTACAAGGCGCCCACCCGCGAGGCCAGACTCCAGCTCATCTGGGACGAGCCACCCCTCAACGCGCCGGGCACCAAGTACCTCTACTCCGACCTCAACCTGATCTCGCTCCAGCTCGTCCTGGAGAGGCTCACCGGCCGCACGCTCGACACGCTCCTGCGCGACGAGATCACCGCCCCGCTCGGCATGCACCGCACCCGCTACAACCCGCCCGCCGCATGGAAGCCGCGGATCGCCGCCACCGAGGACGCGCGCCCGCCCTGGTCCGGCCTCGACCGCGGCCTCGTCTGGGGCGAGGTGCACGACGAGAACGCGTACTCCCTGGGCGGGGTCGCCGGGCACGCCGGGGTCTTCTCGTGCGCCTGGGACCTCGCGGTACTCGGCCGCACGCTGCTCAACGGCGGCGCGTACGGCACTGCGCGCATCCTGGAGCCGGAGTCGGTGGAGCTGATGTTCACCGACTTCAACACCGCCTTCCCCGGCGACGAGCACGGCCTCGGCTTCGAGCTCTACCAGCACTGGTACATGGGCGCGATGGCCACACCCCGTACCGCGGGGCACACCGGCTTCACGGGCACCTCGCTCGTCCTCGACCCGACGACGGACTCCTTCCTCGTCCTGCTGGGCAACTCCGTGCACCCGGTGCGCAGTTGGCGCTCCGGCTCCGCTCCCCGGGTGGCCGCCGCCGACCGGCTGGCGCGTGCCGTGCCGGTCCGCCCGGCACGCGGCCGCACCTCCTGGTTCTCCGGCATGGCGAACGCGACGTCGGCGACGCTGACGCTGCCCGCGCTCGACACCACGACCGCGCACCCGCGGCTGCGCTGCGCCGTGTGGTGGGACACCGAACCCGGATCCGACGCCCTCTTCCTCGAAACCTCCCCGGACGGCGGCACGACCTGGTCGCCGGTCCCCTTCACGACGGTGCGGCGCGGCGAGGACCCCCGGGAGCACCCGGCCGGCTCGGTCACCGGCTGGTCGGGCCGCGTCCGGCACCGGCTCGACGCGGACCTGCCACCAGCGCGACAGCTGACGCTGCGCTGGCGGTACACCACCGACCGCTCGTACGTCGGCCGCGGGGTGTACGTCGACGCGCTGCGGGTCGAGGCAGCCGGCCGGACCGTCTTCGACGAGGCGCGGCCGGCTGACGCCGCGCGGATCGAGGCGTCGGGCTGGTCACCGTCCGCGGACTGAGGCCGCGCCCTTCCGGCCCGGACCATGTGGACCCGGCGGACCCGGCGGACCCGGCGGACCCGGCGGAGCGAGGGCTACCGCGTCCCGGCCTCGAGCACGGCCATCGCCGCGTTGTGCCCGGGCACCCCGCTCACCCCGCCGCCGCGGACGGCCCCGGCCCCGCACAGCACGACGTTGGCGTGCCGGGTCTCCACGCCCCAGCGGCCCGTGCCGTCCTGGGCGTGGGGGAAGGCCAGGTCGCCGTGGAAGATGTTGCCGCCGGGCAGCCGCAGGTCGCGCTCCAGGTCGAGCGGGGTCCTGGCCTCGATGCACGGGCGGCCCTCGGCATCGGTCGCCAGACAGTCCGCGAGCGGTTCCGCGAGGTGCGCGTCCAGCTCCGCGAGCGTGGACTTCAGCAGCTCGGCACGTACGGCGTCGTTGTCCCGCGCGAAGAGCCGGGCGGGCGTGTGCAGCCCGAACAGCGTGAGGGTCTGGTAACCCTCCTCGGCCAGGGCGGGGGCCAGGATCGTGGGATCGGTCAGCGAGTGGCAGTAGATCTCGGAGGGCGGCGCGGCGGGCAGCGAGCCCGCCGCGGCCTGGGCGTGGGCCGCCGCCAGCTGCTCGTACCCCTCGGCGATGTGGAAGGTCCCGGCGAACGCCTCGCGCGGGTCCACGGAGGTGTCGCGCAACCGCGGCAGCCGCTTGAGCAGCATGTTCACCTTGAGCTGGGCGCCCTCGGCTGGGGCCGGCGGTGTGTCGCCGACCAGCGCGGCCAGTTCCTGCGGCGACGCGTTGACCAGGACGTGCCGGGCCGCGACGGTGCCTTCCTCGCCGTCCGTACCGCGGTACGTGACCTCGGCGGCCCGCCCGTCCGTCTCGATCCGCACCACCTCCCGGCCGGTGGCGAGGACGGCGCCCGCGGCGCGTGCCGTGGCGGCGATCGCGTCCGTGAGCGCGCCCATACCGCCCACGGGCACGTCCCAGGCGCCGGTGCCGCCGCCGATCACGTGGTAGAGGAAGCACCGGTTCTGCCGCAGCGAGGGATCGTGGGCGTCCGCGAACGTGCCGATGAGGCCGTCGGTGAGGACGACACCCCGCACCAGGTCGTCGGCGAAGTACTCCTCGATGGCGGTGCCGACGGGCTCCTCGAACAGCATCCGCCACGCGTCCTCGTCGTCGACACGCAGGCGCAGCTCGTCGCGCGTGGGCAGCGGCTCGGTGAGGGTGGGGAAGACGCGCTGGGCGACGCGGCCGGTCATGCCGTAGAAGCGCCGCCAGGCCGCGTACTCGCGGTCGGCGCCGGTCAGCCGCGCGAAGGCCTCCCGGGTGCGCCGCTCGCCACCGCCGACGAGCAGTCCGGTGGGCCGGCCGTCGCGCTCCACGGGCGTGTACGAGGAGACGGTGCGTCCGCGGACCCGGAAGTCGAGGCCGAGATCCCGCACGATCTTCCGGGGCAGCAGACTGACGAGGTACGAGTACCGCGACAGGCGTGCGTCGACGCCCTTGAACGGCCGGCTCGACACGGCGGCGCCGCCGGTGGTCCCGAGACGTTCGAGGACGAGCACGGACTGCCCGGCGCGGGCCAGGTAGGCGGCGGCGACCAGACCGTTGTGACCGCCGCCGACGACGACGGCGTCATATCCCTCGTGTGCAGGCATGGTTCTTGGTAGCACGCGATGATCCGGGCGGACCAGAGGCGTGCGGACGAGCCGCCGGACGGCGGACGCCCCGCACCGCGCAGCGCAGCGGCCGGCCGCTGGCGGCCGGCGCGGTGGGCGCGGGGCGGGCCAAAGGGCCGCCTCCGCCGTGACCAGCGGCCCCCCGGTACGGGTCGGTGGCCCCGGTTTGTCCAGGCAGCGGGCCTCGTCGTGGGGACCGCCGCGGACGTTCGCGGGCCGCAGCGGCGCGCGGACACCCCGGGGAACGCGTCAACCGGGGCCGGCGGCGACCGCGCGGCGGCTCACCGGCGCAGTCCGGGCGCCTACGGCAGGCAGACCCGTCCGGCCCGTCAGGCCGGGGCCTGTGGGTCGACCTTGTTCGGTGCCGGACGGGAGCCGGGCCCGAGCCGTGCCATGGCGCGGGGAATGTGTCCGGGCGGCAGCTGCCAGCGCACACGTGCGGGAACACCGCGCAGCAGGGTGCCGGTGACGCGCAGGTGCCGGGTCACGGTGGCGGCCGGCGGGGCCGTTCTGCCGTACAACTCGTGGGCGTACGGCGGCAGGGACGCGTAGGCCAGTTGGGCCACGTGCCGCCACAGCAGTGCGCGTGCCGGGACGAGCAGCGGATGCGTCGGCGGGCGGCGCAGGAAGGCGTCCACCTCCCGCGCCTCGGCTCCCGCGGCCAGCTCCGGGCGCACCTTCTCGAAGTACGCGGCCAGCTGGGCCCGGTCGCCGGGCACGGCGGCGGGGTCCAGGCCCACCAGGCGGGCGCCGACACGGTGTTCGCCGACGTAGCGGTCGGCCTGCGCGTCCGTCAGCCGGAAGCCCGAGCGGCGCAGGACGTGCAGATAGGAGTCGATCTCGGCGCAGTGCACCCACAGCAGCAGCCCGCCTTCGTCGAGGCGGTAGCGCTCCCCCGTGTCCGGGTCCGTCGCCCGGAGCCTGGTGTGGATGCCGCGCACCCGGGCGCCCGCCCGCTCGGCCGCCTCCGTGGTGCCGTACGTCGTCGTCCCCACGAAGTCCGCCGTGCGCATCAGCCTGCCCCAGGCGTCGCGCCGGAAGTCGGAGTTCTGCATGACGCCGCGCACCGCGCGCGGATGGAGCGCCTGGAGATACAGCGCGCGGATCCCGGCGATCCACATCATGGGGTCTCCGTGCATCTGCCAGGTCACGGACGCGGGGGTGAAGAGCCCCGGGTCCGCGGGCGCGGTGCGTTCGGCGTCCATGCGGCCAGTCTGGCCGGGCCCGGCCACGGCCGACAAGGGGTGCGCGGCCCCTGCCGCCCCTGCGCGGCCGGACGTCGGCTCGGCGGGACCGGGCCGCAAAGCAGGTCCCCCACGGTGGGAGCGCGCGGCGAAAACCGTTGTCCGGGCGGCAACGCGTACTTGTAGCCTCGCCGCGTGAACCCAGCAGACCTCGCCGCCCTCATCTCCGGCAGCGTCCGGGAAGCAGTCGACTCCGGAAGGCTCGTCGCGGAGGTGCCCGCGACCGTTCAGGTCGAGCGGCCGCGTCTGCGTGGCCACGGGGACTACTCGAGCAACGTGGCCCTGCTGCTCGCCAGGTCCGCGGGGATGCCGGCGCGCGCCGTGGCCGACGTGCTGGCGCCGACGGTGAGTGCCGCGCCCGGCGTCCGGGCCGTGGAGGTGGCGGGCCCCGGCTTCCTGAACATCACGCTCGACACCGCCGCCAAGGGCGCGCTCGCCCGGGACATCGTGCTGGCCGACGCCGCCTACGGCCGGACCCAACACCTCGCGGGGCTGCGGCTGAACCTGGAGTTCGTCTCCGCCAACCCGACCGGTCCGGTGCACATCGGCGGCGCCCGGTGGGCGGTCGTGGCCTCACCCCGGTGACGTCGTCCGCCGACGCCCCTTTCAAGGGTGCCAACACGGCCGCCGTACAGGACGGCTTCAACGGTGACGGCTACCGCGACATGGCCGTCGCAGCGCCCGGGGCCGCCAACGGCACGGTGGAGGAGGCCGGTGCGGTCGTCGTGCTCTACGGCTCCGCGGCCTCAGTGGACACCACCCGCCGCACGCTCATCACCCAGGCGACCTCCGGAGTCCCCGGAACCCCCGAGGAATCCGACCGCTTCGGCAGGACGGTGACCAGCGCCGACCTGAACCGGGACGGTTATGCCGACCTGCTCGTCGGCGCCCCGGGTGAAGACGTCGACGGTGTTGAGTCGCGGGGTTCCGTGACCGTGGTGTGGGGCGGGGCGAACGGACTGGCAGGCGGCGGCGCGACCATCGCCCCTCCGGCCGGGTTCGGTGACGGCAGGACCTACTGCCGGTTCGGCATGTCCATCGCCACCGGCGACATGAACGGCGACGGTGCTCCGGAGGTCGGCGTCGGCTCGGCCTGCAACCCCGCCTCCTACAGCGGCCCCTTCACGAGCACCGGCCAGGCCGCCACCCGCTACCTCGAGCGGCGGGAGAACGCCCGGGGCGTGGTGATGGGTGACGTGAACGGCGACGGCAGGGCGGAGCGCTTCTACCTGGCCGGCCCCACCGACGGCGACATCCGCGGACCGGTAACCCTCGACGCGGGCGCCCCCGATCCCGAGGACCCGTTCGTCAACCGGGGCATCGAGCTGCCGTACGCCGACGGCCACGCTGGACAGATCGGCGACATCAACGGCGACGGCTACGGCGACCTCGTCACCGGCATCGCAGGCGACGACTCCCACTTCAACGCGCCCACCCCCGCGGCCCACCGCGGCGGCGAGATCCAGGTCCTGTACGGCGGCGCACAGGGCATCACCGCCGGGCAGCAGCCGGAGGTCTTCCACCAGGACACGGCGGGCGTCCCCGGCACCGCGGAATGGGGCGACTGGTTCGGCCAGTCCCTGAGCGTCGGGGATGTCGACGCCGACGGGTATGCCGACGTCCTGGTCGGCGCCCCCGAGGAGGCCGTCGGGACGCTCGCCTCCGCAGGCACCGCCGTCCTCCTGCGGGGCTCCGCCTCCGGCCTGACGACGGCCCAGGCGGCCGGCTACACCCAGAACACCGCGGGCATCCCCCACACCGCGGAGACCGGCGACGGGTTCGGCGCCGCCGTCCACCTCGCCGACCTCAACAAGGACGGCAAGGCCGAAGCGGTCGTAGGCGCCCCCACCGAGAACGACGACGGCTGCCTCTGGGTTGCCCTCGGCTCGGCGTCCGGCCCCGTACTGAACGGCTCGGTCAACGTGTGCGGCAAGAACGCCGGCATCGCCGTACGTGGAATGCAGGGCTACTTCGGCGCCGCCTTCAGCAGCCCCCACGTGGAGAACTGACGCGGACAGGCTCGACCGACCGGAGCCCAAGCACGACCACTGGACGTCGTCGCCGCGGCCATGGGTGTGCACCGCATTCCTCGGGCACCCGTCAGCGGGTGAGCGCGGCCGACAGGGTGTGCGGGTCGCATCTGGTCTTCATCGCAGCGACGCGGGCCAGGTCCCCGTAGTGCTCGGACAGCGCCGCGTCCGACGCGGCGCTGTCGGTGGGCGCCGCGGCACGAGGGATCCGCTCCGGGTACTGGCACGAGGCGTTCCGGAACGCCGGTGAGAGCGGCGCGGTCGCGGGCGGGCCGACCGCGGCGGTCAACTGCAGCAGGCACTCGGGGGCCTCACTTCCCGGCCCATGGACCCGCCGCAGTTTGGCGGACGGCCTCCCGACTGCGCAGCCACGATGCCTGCCGAGAGGAGCCCGTGGGTGATTCGGGTATCTCGTGAGCTTGCATGATTGGGCTGGTCGGCGTGTCTGCACTCCCTCACCCAGCACCGCGACCGACAGCGCAAGGATGCGCTCGCAACCGCCCCGTAGGCGTACTGCAGCAGCACGGCGAGAACACGCATTTCTCGCCCCGCCGGTCCCCGCGGAGTTTGTCAGCTGTCGGACTGGACCACGTCGTAGAGTGCCGGATCGCGGTACAGAAGGTTGGTGGCTTCCACGTGCTCGGCTTCCGTGTCGGGGCTGGTCACATGAGGCTTCGCAGTCCGACCTCCAGGGCGAGCACATCGCACAGTTTCCTCGGTCCATCTTTCCCTGGGTGTGCTGATGTTCGTCCTGAGTGTGCTGGCGCTGGGTGCGGCGCTGAGGTCCACAACGGGATCTCGTCGGTGCTAGCGCCGAGCGCCGGGCGCCGGGCGCCGAGGTGAGCGCGCCGGGCCGGTCTCTGGTCCTGTGGTGCGGGCGGCGTGGGCGTAGCGGGCGGCGAGGTCCCCGAACGCGGTGGCCAGTTGGGGTGGGCCGATGACTTCGATATCGGTGTCGAAGCGGCCGATGGCGGCGGCGAGTCCGGTCCATGACCAGGAGCCGAGGATGAGCCGGCAGTGACGGGAGCCGAGTTCCTCGACGATTCCGTCCTGGGCGAAGGGCGCGACATCGGCGGCCGGGAGGCGGAGGATGACTTCGCCTTGGCAGGGCCAGTCGGTGGTGGTGCCGTCGTTGCCGCGGAACCGGCTGGTGATGAAGGTGGAGACGGTGCCGCCGGGGAGGTCACGAGGGGTGTAGCGGGGGCCGGTGGGTGTGCGGGGCCGGATGCGGTCGACGCGGAAGGTACGCCAGTCCTCGCGGTGGAGGTCCCAGGCCACGAGGTACCAGCGCTGACGCCAGGTGACCAGGTGGTGGGGTTCTGTGCGGCGGACGTCATCGGCCGAGGTGCTTGGAGTCGGGGCGTATGCGAAGCGCAGTTCCTCGCGGGCGTGGATGGCGCGGCTCAGGTCCATCAGGACCTGGGCGTCGACCTGGGGGGTGTCGTCGGCCGCCGCGGGCGGTTGGACGGCGGTGATGTGCAACAGGTCGATGCGGTGGCGCAGGCGGGGTGGCATGACCTGGCGGAGGGTGGCCAGCGCGCGGGTGGCGTCTTCGGCGACGGTGGTGCCGGCGGCCGCGGTCTGCAGCGCGACGGCCAGGGCGACGGCCTGATCGTCGTCGAACAACATGGGCGGCAGATGAGTGCCGGCCTCCAGGCGGTAGCCGCCGGCCGGCCCTTTGAGGGTCCTGATCGGGTAGTCGAGTTCGCGCAGGCGGTCGATGTCACGGCGCACCGTCCGCGACGTGATGCCGAGACGCTCGGCGAGATCATCACCGGACCAGTCACGGGGTGTCTGAAGGAGCGAGAGCAGCGCGAGCAGCCGGGCAGATGTCTTATGCACGGCACCCATACTCCCTGGAGTACCGGACACACCCTGTCCTCTACCTCTGCCATCGTGGCATACGAGCCGTTCGGGAGGCATCGCTCCTGGTCACGGCAGCCGCCGCTGGAGCTGGGACGGTCGGCGGCGAATTCATGGCATCGAGCAAGGAGCAGGTCATGTCCGTCACGACCACCACTCACCTGAACTTCCGGGGCACCGCACGTGAGGCGCTGGACTTCTACCGGTCCGTCTTCGGCGGACGTACTGTCGCGGTCACCTACAAGGACGCGGGCGCCGTGCAGGACGAGAGCGAGGCGGACTGGGTGATGTGGGGCGAGGTGGCCGGCGACAGCGGCTTCCACGTGATGGCCTACGACGTGCCCTCGCAGCTGCCCTGGAACCAGGGCGAGAACCCGTTCTTCGTCTCCGTGCGTGGCGACGACGCCGAAGAGATCAGCGCCCTGTGGGGCAAGCTCGCAGAGACCTCGACCATCGTGCGTCCGCTGGAGCCCGCGCAGTGGGCACCGCTGTACGGCATGCTCACCGACCGCTTCGGCATCAGCTGGGTCCTGGACGTCACCGCTCCGTACAACGGCTGAACCAGCCGGCCGACCTGACATGCCTGCGCCGTCCGGGCCGCGGCCGCACGGGCGGCCCGGACGGCGCAGGCACCGAACACGTACGGCAGCGGAAGGAAGCGGGACACCACCGCACCGCCTGCGAACCGAGCAGCCCACCTACTCCATCCTCAAATGCGACATCGAGCGGGAGATCCTGCCCACCTGCCGCCGCGTGGGAATGCCATGACTCGTTCTTGACGCCCGTGCCCTCAATCGCGCCGCCCTCGCCCGCCAGCACCTGCTCGAGCGCAGCGACACATCCGTGTCGGAGGCAGTGGCCCATCTGTGCGGCCTGCAGGCGCAGGCTCCTCAGGAACCCTTCACCGGGCTGTGGTCCCGCCTGTCCGGCTTCAAGCCCAGCCACTGGACGATGCGCTGACCGGTCGCGTGGCACCTAGCGCCGCACCCGAGGCATCCCCAGGCCGATCCAGGAGATGATCTCTCGCTGGATCTCGTTGTTGCCGCCGCCGAAGGTGAAGATCACCGCCGAGCGGTAGCCGCGCTCCAGCTCGCCTTGGAGGACGGCGCCCGCCGAGCCCTCCTTCAGGGCACCGGGGGCGGCGACGATCTCCATCAGCCAGGCGTACGCGTCCCGGCGCGCCTCGGAGCCGTACACCTTGACGGCGGAGGCGTCCTGGGGAGTGAGCGTGCCTTCCTGGACGGCGTTCACCATCTGCCAGTTGAGGAGTTTCATCGCGTCGAGCCTGGTGTGGATCTGCGCGAGGCGTCGGCGCACCCAGGGGAGGTCGACGACGCGGCGGCCGTCGGCGAGTTCGGTGTCCATCGCCCAGCGCTGCACGTCGTGCAGGGCACGGATCGCCATGGTCCCGTGGGCGGCGAGCGTGACCCGCTCGTGGTTGAGCTGGTTGGTGATCAGCCGCCAGCCCTTGTTCTCCTCGCCGACCCGGCGCGAGGCGGGGACGCGGATGTTCTCGTAGTAGCTCGCCGTGGTGTCGTGCGAGGCGAGGGTGTTGATGAGGGTGCAGGAGTAACCCGGGTCGGACGTCGGTACGAGCAGCATGGTGATGCCCTTGTGCGGCGGCGCGTCCGGGTCGGTGCGTACGGCGAGCCAGATCCAGTCGGCGGTGTCGCCGTTGGTCGTCCAGATCTTCTGGCCGTCGACGGTGTAGTGGCCGGTGCTCTCGTCGCCCTCCCGTACGGCTCTCGTCCTGAGCGCGGCGAGGTCCGTGCCCGCGTCGGGCTCGCTGTAGCCGATGGCGAAGTCGATCTCCCCGGAGAGGATCTTCGGCAGGAAGTACGCCTTCTGCTCGTCCGTGCCGAACCGCATGAGGGTCGGGCCGACCGTGTTGAGCGCCATCAACGGCAGGGGGGCGCCCGCCTGGGCTGCCTCGTCGAAGAAGATGAACTGCTCCATGGGGCTCAGCCCGCGTCCGCCGTACTCCTTCGGCCAGCCCACGCCGAGCCAGCCGTCCGCGCCGAGCCTGCGGATGGTCTCGCGGTAGAAGCGCTTCCGCGTCGCCGGTTCGCCGTGGCGCGCGTAGGCGTTGTCCGGTACCAACCGGGCGAAGTAGTCACGCAGTTCGGTCCGCAACCGCTGCTGCTCGGGCGTGTATTGGAGATGCACGGCGCCTCCCGGCTCCCAGTGGATCGACTGGTCCCACCCGGACTTGACGGCGCACACAGTAGAACGCGTTCCAGAAATTGGGAATGCCGGGGACACGCCGGAGAACCCGCGGCCGCGCACACCCCCGGTGTTGCTGCCGAACCCCCCGCCGCCCGCGCCCCGGTCGCTGCCGCCGCCCTACGGCAGATGTCCTGGACGACCCGCCGGACGTAGCATGCGGAGAGACCCCGAAACCGGCTGGCCCGCCGGTTTTCCCGGAAGTGCAGGAAACGGCCCGAACACGAACCTGGACCGGCGCACCATGAAGACCGACAGACACGAAGCGGAGGACGGACCGTCGGCCCCCTCCACCAGACCGGCGCTGAATCGTGCCCGCATCGCCGCGGCTGCGCTGGCACTGATCGACGTGAACGGGCTGCGCGCCTTCTCGATGCGCAAGCTCGGTGCGGGACTAGGCGTGGACCCGATGACCGCGTACCGCTACTTCGAGGACCAGGACGCGCTCTTCGACGGCGTCGCCGAACTCCTCCTGGAGGAGGTGGACTTCGACTCGCTGCCCTGGGGCGGCTCCTGGCGGGCGGTGGCCGAGCAGTACTGTCGGCGGCTGCGGCGCACGCTGCTCGCCCATCCGCACGCCGTCGCCGTGTTCGCGACGCATCCGGTGCGCTCGCCCGCCGCGACGGACGCCTGCGCGCGGCTCGTCGACCATGTCGGCGCCGCGGGCTTCGGCCCCGCCCGGGCGGGCCGCATCGCCCGCTGCCTGCGGGAGTTCACCGTGGGACACGCGCTGAGCCTGGCGGTGCTGCGCCCCGGCGCGGAGGACTGCGCCGGCGACCCCGCCGAGCAGTTCGACACCGGGCTCACCGCGATGCTGGACGGCTTCGAACGACTCGCCCGGCCCTCGCGCGCTCGAGCCCCGGGAACGGCGGACGGCTCCGGCCGCCCGGGCTGATGCCCGGGCACGAGCGGGCGGGCCCCGGCCGGGGCCCGCCCGTGATCTGCGAACGCTCAGGGAGCGACCGGTGCCGCGGTCACCGGCTTCTCCTCCCTGCCCTGAGCAGGGGCGGTCCCGGGCACCGTCAGCCGCTGGGCCAGTGCGCCGAAGACGAGCCCGAAGGAGGTCCACAGCGTCAGCTGGATCGCCAGTGCCGCGAGCCGGAACTGCCACAGCAGGGTGCCCGAGAAGTCCCTCGGCACCTCGTCGACCGCCGGGAGGAACGCGTACGCAAGAGCGACGGCGACGACGAAGAACGCCCCGGCGGCCAGCGTCGCGTTCCAGTTGCCCAGCCGCGGTGCGAGGCGCTTGCCCAGGATCACGGTCGCGACGGCAAGCAGCACGCTGAGCAGGACCATGAGGAAGTACAGCGTCGTCCGCTTGCCGATGGTGTCGGCGTCGCCGACGGACGGCGGGTTGGCCGGGTACTTGAGGAACGGCACGACGTAGACCGCGACCAGGCCCGCCGTCGACAGCAGCAGCGCACTCGCCCGGGGCCCGAAGCGGCCGATCCGTCCGAGGGCGAAGCAGTACGCGAGAGCGGCGATGCCGCCGAAGGCGATGCCGTAGACGAGGACGCCGGTGGCCAGGCCACCGGTGGACTGCATGGTGCGGGTCACCGTCTCCACGCCGTGTTCGTGGTGGTGCGCGTGCGATTCCTCGTACGCGATCGCCGCGTCCACGCGGGACTCACCGAGGAAGTACGCGACGGCGAGGGCGAGCAGGCCGGCGGCGAGACCCGCCAGCATGCCGCGCACCAGGAGGTTTCTGACTGTTGCTGAGTTCATCGGCTCGTACGCTTCCTCGTCGCCGTCAGTGGCAGGGGAAGCCGAGCAGATGGCGGGCGTCGTGCACCCACTCGTGCACGTTCTCGCCCGAGACGAGCGCGGTGGCGCCCTGTTCGGCGCCGACGAAGTAGAGCAGGACCAGCATCAGGATGCCGAAGAAGACCGCCCAGGGAGCGATCGCGCCGATCGGCAGCTTGGCGGGAACGGCGGTGGGAGTGGCGGTCGGCTGAGCGACGGACTGCGCCATGTGGCAGGACCTCCTGGGGAACTCGCGTCCCATCGTGGTGGTGCACAGGACGACGGCTGCGGGTCTGACTTGCCCTGCCTTCACCACCCCTGGCGGGAGCGGCTGTTGCGGGGCTTACAGTGGCGCGACCGTGCCGGATTCTCACCGGGCTTCCGCCGTACCGTCGTCAATATCGTCGAGACCGTACCGCGAAGCGGAGGCCCGGCCAAGGGCGCACGGGAGGCACAGCGTGCGCCCCGGGGTTCAGGACCACGGCCAACTCCCGCTCTGCACACGGCGTTCGGCTGCGGGCGCGGCGGCATTTCGATCACGAGAGCGGATCCATGACGACCCGAGTGACCTTGATCTCAGCAGCGTCGAGCGCGGCGCTCCGCGAGGCCCGCTTCGACGACGGCTGTCCCGCGGACACCGGCGGACTGCGGCTCGCCCGGACTGCCGCGGACATGTTCACGGCCGCGGGTGAGCGGTGGGTCTCCCCCAGCGTGCGCTGCCGGGACACCGCCGGCGCGCTCGGTCTTGACGCGGTCGAGGTGGCGGAGCTCGCCGGTCTCGACGTGGGCCGCTGGCGCGGCGCGACGCTGGACGAGGTGGGCGCGAAGGAACCGGACGCGGTCGCGCGCTGGCTGGCGGACCCGGGGTCCGCTCCGCACGGCGGGGAGTCGGTGCGGGACTTCTGCGACCGGGTCGCCCGTCGGCTGGACAGGGCCGCGGAGCACGCGGGGCGCGTCGTCGCCGTCGTGGAGCCGGAGGTCGTACGGGCCGCGCTGGTACGGGCTCTCGGGGCGCCGGAGTCCGCGTTCTGGCGGATCGACGTACCGCCGCTGACCGCCACGGAGCTCAGCGGGCGCTCGAACCGCTGGAACGTGCGCGCCGGACGCCCGCTGCCGGACCGGGACGCGGACCGGTGTGGCGCGGACCGGGAAGCGCACCGGTAGACGCGGACCGAAGACCAGCGCCCGCGTGACGCGGACCGGCACCCGCGCCCGCCTGACGCGGACCGGGACCCGCACCGATGTGGTGCCCGGCGGCAGGCCGCCGGTACCGTCGGCGCCCGGGCACCCCGGGCCGCCCGGGGTGCCCCCGGTGCCGGCGGCGTGCCGACGGGGTGGCGGCCCGCCTCAGCGGAGCGTGGCCATGAAGTCCATGCAGGCCTGGGCGCACTCACGGCAGGCCTTCGCACTGCCCTGCGCACCGGGGTGGTCGTCGAAGACGTCGGCGCACTCCAGGCAGACGTCCCGGCACCACTCCAGCTGGACGCGCATGCCCGCCTCGTCCAGGCCCGACTGCTCGGACAGCATGCGGCACGTCGCGTCGCACACCTCCGCGCACATGACGCCCTTGCGGCGTACCAGTTCCTGCTCCTTCGGCCCGTCCGGGTCCACGAGGCTCGCACGCAGAGCACATGTCCGAGCACACTCCGCACACGACTGCGCGCACGCGAAGCGGTCCTCCAGGAACCGGAAGAGCTCCTGCTCAGATGTCGTCGAGGTCACCCGCCCCGAGTAGCCGCGGTCGCCCTTGTCAAACGCTGCACTCGTGGACTCCGGCCGGCGTAACCCGCCCGATTCACGCGAGGGGCGAGGGGTACTCGCGGACATAAACCCCACAAGGGACGGATGCACCCATGAACCTACTGGTGAACGACATGGCGGCGAGCGCGAACCGCGGTCTCGTGGCCGGCTTCGCGCCGCTGGTGATCGGTCTGGCCGTCGTGGCGCTGCTGGGCGGTGCCATGTGGATGGGCAGCCGGGTCCGCCGCGAGGAGCCGCCGCGCCCGCGGGTCGACGAACAGCCGAAGCCGCCCGCGAACGGTCCGGTGTTCGAGGTCCGCGAGAACCGCGAGCCCGACGAGGTGCCCCGGAGCAGTCAGCGTCTGACCCCGTACCAACTGGCGGCGCACGGCAACATCGCCTCGAAACCGAGCGGGGACACCACACGGCGCCGGTGGAGCGCGGGCTCCAGCGGCTCCTTCGGCAGTGGCGGCTCCGGCTCCCACTGACCGCCGCCCGCTCTTGCCTCCCCGGCCCTGCGCGGGCCGCGGGGAGAGCCGTCGCCCGGTGACCGGCCAGCGCGGGCCGGTCACCGTCACGCCTTCACGAACGCGCTGTTTCCGTTCTGCGAACAACGGGCCGAGGGGGAGGACAGGCGCACTCGGCCGGGGTGACCATGCAGGTCCACGGGGCCCGCGCCCCGCGCCCCGCGCCCTCCTCCTGCTGGGAAGCACCATGAGCCTGCCGTCCGCCACCCTCCGGTGGGAGTCCGAGAGCTGGAACGCCGCCGCCGCGGTCCGGCTGCGCGAGCTGATGTCCGCCGAACTGGCCCCCCGTTACGCCCCTGTCGAGCACCGTCGGGTCCGTGCGCCCCAGCCGTCGGCGGACGAGATCGTCGTCACCTGGGTCGCGTACGCGGACGACGTCCCCGTGGCGACCGCCTCACTGCGCAGGCTGCCGGACCGCCACGAGGTCAAGCGGGTGTTCGTCCATGCCGGTCACCGCGGCCGGGGACTGGCCAGGGCGGCACTGCGGGCGGTGGAGTCTACGGCGCTCGGACTCGGCATCGAGCGGTTGTGGCTGCAGACGGGTGCGCTGCAACCGGAGGCCCGGACGCTCTACGCGCGGGAGGGATGGCTCCGGGTACCGCCCTACCCTCCGTACGACCGCAACCCGTACAGCGTCTGCTTCAGCAAAGTCCTTACGCCGGTCCCCGGCTCCTCCACCGATGCCTCCTGAGCGCTCCGGGACGGCGCAGCCCGCCCCGCCCCTCATCCCACGTGCCGTGCCCGCCGCGCCCGACGGACCGTGGCGGCCCGGACGCGCGACCGTGCTCGTGAGCCGGCGCCACGTCGACCACATGCGTGTCACCACCACGGCCTGTCTCCCTTCGGGTGCCTCCGCCGCCTGACCGCCCCTCCTCCCCCACCGCATCCGTGCTGCCCGCCGCCCGGCGCAGCACGCAGCCCCGCGGTGCCTCCACGCACGTTCGCACTCGTACACCGCGCGTGTCTCCGCACGCCGCACAAGGGAGAACCATGAGCCAGCCGATCGACTCCGTCACCGCAGGTCACACCCCCGAGGAGGAACCCGCGGGACCCGACACCTCGGCCTGGTCGTTCGAGACGAAGCAGGTCCACGCCGGTGCCGTGCCGGACCCGACGACCGGGGCGCGGGCGGTGCCGATCTACCAGACCAGCTCGTTCGTCTTCCGCGACACCCGGCACGCCGCGGACCTGTTCTCGCTCGCCGAGCCCGGCAACATCTACACGCGCATCCACAACCCCACGCAGGACGTCTTCGAGCAGCGCATCGCCGCGCTGGAGGGCGGGGTCGCCGCCGTGGCCCTCGCCTCCGGGCAGGCCGCCGAGACCCTGGCGATCCTGACGCTGGCGGGCGCCGGTGACCACATCGTCGCCAGTACGTCCCTCTACGGCGGCACCTACAACCTGTTCCGCCACACCCTGCCGAAGTTCGGCGTCGAGGTGTCCTTCGTCGACGACCCGGACGACGCCGAGGCCTGGCGGGCGGCGATCCGGCCGACCACCAAGGCGCTGTTCGCCGAGACGCTCGGCAATCCGCGCGGCAACGTCCTCGACGTCCGGGCCGTCGCGGACGTCGCCCACGAGGCCGGTGTCCCGCTGATCGTGGACAACACGGTGCCCACCCCGTACCTGCTGCGGCCCATCGAGCACGGCGCCGACATCGTCGTGCACTCGGCCACCAAGTTCCTCGGCGGGCACGGCACCACGATCGCCGGTGTCGTCGTGGACGGCGGCACCTTCGACTTCGGTGCGCACGCCGAGCGCTTCCCCGACTTCACCGAGCCGGACCCCAGCTACCACGGGCTGCGGTACTGGCCCGCGCTCGGTCCGGGCGCCTTCGCGATCAAGCTGCGGGTGCAGCTGCTGCGCGACCTCGGGCCCGCGCTGTCGCCGCACTCCGCCTTCCTGCTGCTCCAAGGGGTGGAGACGCTCAGCCTGCGCATCGAGCGGCACTCCGCCAACGCCCAGGCCCTGGCCGAATGGCTGGAGCAGCGCGACGAGGTCGCCGCCGTCCACTATCCGGGGCTCGAGTCCAACCGGTGGTACGAGGTTGGGCAGCGCTACCTGCCCCGCGGCGCGGGCGCGGTGCTGGCGTTCGAGCTGCGGGACGGTGTCGAGGCCGGGAAGCGGTTCGTGGACGCGGTCGAGCTGTTCAGCCATCTCGCCAACATCGGTGACGTACGCAGCCTGATCATCCATCCGGCGTCCACGACGCACAGCCAGCTCGACGAGGACGGCCTGGCGGCGACCGGGACCTCACCGGGGCTGGTGCGCCTGTCGGTCGGCATCGAGAACCTCGCCGATCTCAAGGCGGACCTGGAGGCCGGCTTCCGCGCCGCGAAGGGCGCGTCCTGAACACCGTGCCTGCGACCTCCCGGGGCTCCCTCCCGCCGGCCTCCGGGGCGTGGCGGGAGGGGGACCCGGCCGGACGGCGCCAGTGGCACGTCCGCGGGAAGCCGCTGTCCCTGGAGGCGGGCGGTGAACTTCCTGGCGTGCGGCTGGCGTTCGAGACCTGGGGGCGGCTCGCGCCGGACGGGTCCAACGCCGTGCTGGTGCTGCACGCGCTCACCGGCGACAGTCACGTCGCCGGACCCGCCGGGCCGGGGCATCCCACTCCGGGCTGGTGGGACGGGTTGGTGGGACCGGGCCGGGCACTCGACACGGACCGCTGGTTCGTCGTCGCCCCGAACGTGCTGGGCGGCTGCCAGGGCAGCACGGGACCGTCCTCCCGGCGTCCCGGCGGACGGTGCTGGGGCGGTGACTTCCCGTTTCTGACACAGCGTGACCAGGTGGCGGCCGAGGCCGGCCTGGCCGACGCGCTCGGCATCAGCCGGTGGGCGCTGGTGCTGGGCGGGTCGATGGGCGGGATGCGTGCCCTGGAGTGGGCCGTGTCGTACCCCGAGCGCACGGACTCGCTGCTGCTGCTGGCGACGACCGCCGCTGCGAGCGCCGAGCAGATCGCCTGGGCCTCGGCGCAGGTCCACGCGATCCGCGCCGACCCCCACTGGCGCGGCGGCGACTACCACGACGCCGGGCGTGGCCGCGGACCGCACGCGGGACTCGGCCTGGCCCGGCGCCTCGCCCATGTCACCTATCGCAGCGAGCCGGAGCTGCGGACCCGCTTCGGCCGCGGGTACCAGGGCACGGAGGAGCCGTGGAACGGCGGCCGGTACCAGGTCGAGTCGTACCTGGACCACCATGCCGCCAAGCTGGTGCGCCGCTTCGACGCGGGCAGCTACGTCGCGCTGGCGGAGGCCATGAACAGCCACGACATCGGGCGGGGCCGCGGGGGTGTCCGGGCGGCGCTCAGCCGCGTCACGGCCCGGACCCTGGTGGCCGCGGTCGACTCCGACCGGCTCTACCCTCCCTATCAGCAGGCGGAGTTGGCCGCCGGGATCGGCACGGCGGACCGTCTCCGTACGGTCGTGTCCCCGTACGGCCACGACGGTTTCCTCATCGAGGCGGAGCAAGTGGCCGCGCTGGTGCGGGAACTGCTCGAACCGGTTCCGGGCAGCGTCCCTCCCCCGGCACCCGGGCGGGCCGCCCCGACCACGTCGTGAGACTTCGCGCGGGCCTTCTTGACGCTCCCACGGAGCGCGACGACACTGACCGGGACGGTCACGATTGTCAGCGCCCCGCGGGCAGGCTCCCTGCTCGTACGGTCATCGGCCCCGGCCCGCTGGCAGGCAACCCTTCCACCGCGACGGGGTGCCCCGGGTGACGACCGGGTTCCGCCGGCGCGGCGGGACAAGCGTGGTCTCGCATCTCGCGAGCCCCGAGCAAGGACCGGTGGGAATGCCCAGGAACGATTTGACGAGGCGCCTGCACATCGATCTGTCGCGTGTCTCCAGCGCGTACTAGCCCGACGATCCGGACCGGCACGAGAGCGCAGTCACTCCGTTTCGTCGCGGCGCCCAGCGGGCGGCCGGACTTCCTCACCCGTGGAGAGTCATGCCCGAGACCATGTCGCACGCCTCCAGCACCAGCGCACCCTGCACCACGTCCGACGCCGGACGTCCCGACGGCACCTCCGGCCCGGTTCGCGGTTCCCGCGTCACGGGGTCGCCGAGCCCGCGCCGCCTCAACAGCCGTATCGGCGTCGGCCTGGCAGGCGGCTTCTACCCGGCACCGCACCGCTACCGGCTGTACCTGTGCACCGACTGTCCCCGTTCGCTGCGCGTCTCGATCACGTTGGATCTGCTGGGCCTCGGGGACTTCGTCGCCACCACGCCCCTGGCGCACACCGGCGAGAGGTCCGACGGGTTCGCGGCCCTGCGCCGGGCCTACGAGGCCACCTGGCACCACTACGAGGGCCCGCTCACCGCGCCCGCCCTCTGCGACCGCTGGACCGGACGCGTCGTCAGCAACCACACACCCGACATCCTGCGCGACCTCGCGGGTCTGGCCGTCCGCACCGGCACCGGGCTTCCCGCGCTCCGCCCGCCGGCCCGCGCCGCGGACATCGACGCCCTGAGCGAACTCCTGGACGCCGACGTCGTACCGGCCGCAGCGCCGCACAGGCGGTCCGCCGCACTCGGGCGGCTGAACCGGCGGCTGGCCTCGGCGCCCTACGCCTCGGGCCGCGACCTGACCGCCGCGGACGTGGACCTCTGGGTCGCCCTCGTCCACCTCGAAGACCCGGACGAGCTCGCCCCGTACGGACACCTCCGGGACTACGTACGTCGGCTGGCCGCGCTCCCGGCGTTCCGCGGACGGACGAGCCGTGCCGGTGCCGTGCAGCCGCAGGCCGCACGACCGAGGTAGACCATGGCGGCGGGGGTTCCGCCTCCGCCGCTCCCCATCCGTCCGCCGTCCGTCCGCGCGCTCGACTATCCGTCCGCGCGCTCGACCGCTTCCCGCGAGATCTGCTCGAACTGCGCGGCCATCGCCTCCTGGAGCGCCTGGGCCGCCGACAGCGGGCGGACCATCACCGTGAGGTCGTCGATCTTGCCGTCCTCGTCGAGGTGCAGGAAGTCGCAGCCCTCGATCTCCTTGTCGCCCACCTTCGCCCGGAAGATCAGCGCGTGGTCGCCGCCGTCGGCGCCGGCGATCTCCCGGACGTAGTGGAAGTCCGTGAAGACGCGGGAGACACCGCGCACGATGGCCGCGGTGATCGCCCGGCCGGTGTACGGCTTGAAGACGACAGGGCTGGTGAACACGACGTCCTCGGCCAGCAGCGCCTCGATCGCGGCGTGGTCGTTCGCCTCCACCGCCTTGCGGAACGGATGCATCGCGCCCACCTCTCATAGTCAACTAATTGATTAGGTGTGGAGGATATTACTCACGGAGGCGGGTGGACACCTAGCCTTGGGCGCATGGCATTGCGCAACGCGGTCCTGGCCGCGCTTCTCGAGGGCGAGGCGTCGGGGTACGACCTGGCCAAGGGGTTCGACGCGGCGATCGCCAACTTCTGGATGGCGACTCCCCAGCAGCTGTACCGGGAACTCGACCGCATGGCGGGCGAGGGGCTCATCGCGGCCCGGCTGGTGCGGCAGGAGCGCAGACCCGACAAGCGGATGTTCTCGCTCACCGACGCCGGCCGCCGCGCGCTGCGTGACTTCACGGCCGCCCCGCCGAAACCCACGGCCATCCGCGACGAACTCCTGGTCAAGGTCCACGCCGTCGACGAGGGGGACCTCGATGCCGTGCGCGCGGCGATCAGCGAGCGGCTGGAGTGGGCCCGCGCGAAACTGGCCCGCTACGACCGGCTGTGCGCCCGCCTCCTCGACGGCCGCACCGAGGAGGAGTACCTGTCCGGCGCCGAGCGGATCGGCCCGTACCTCACGCTGACGCGGGGCCGCGCGTTCGAACGGGAGAACATCACGTGGGCGGAGCGGTCCTTGCGCATCCTGGAACGACGGGCCGCCGCGCGCGGCTGATCCCCGGGCCGGGCCGGGGCCGGTCGAGGGTCCCACCGCGGGGGACGGCGTATTCCCTCCGACGCATCGGATCTCCTATGGCTCCGAGTGTCAGGCCTATTGGTCACTTATGGCCTTGTGCGTCTACGTTCGTCGTATGTCGAAGATTCTTTTTGTGATGACCGCCGCCGACCACTGGACGCTCGCGGACGGCAGCAAGCACCCGACCGGCTTCTGGGCCGAGGA
The DNA here is from genome assembly GCF_056387915.1 of Streptomyces sp. GLSS-08. Taxonomy (NCBI): domain Bacteria; kingdom Bacillati; phylum Actinomycetota; class Actinomycetes; order Kitasatosporales; family Streptomycetaceae; genus Streptomyces; species Streptomyces sp. GLSS-08. Next base: position 379,531 of record NZ_JBWJAQ010000003.1, on the reverse strand, counting down.
AGCGGTCGCCCCGTACGAGGCCTTCACGGCCGCCGGCCACGAGATCGTGGTCGCCACGCCCGGCGGCGTCGTACCGACCGTGGACCGGGCGAGCCTCGCGCCCGAGGTGAACGGGGGCCAGGAGGGCGCCGACCGTATCGACGGAGTCCTGGCGTCGATCAGCGAGTTCCGGCAGCCGATCCGGCTGGAGGACGTACGCCTCGACGACTACGCGGCCGTCTACTACCCCGGGGGCCACGGTCCGATGGAGGACCTCTCGGTCGACACCGTCTCCGGCCGGCTGCTCGTCGACGCCCTGGCATCGGGCAGGCCCCTCGGCGTGGTCTGCCACGCCCCGGCCGCGCTGCTCGCCGCGCGACAGGAGGACGGCGGCAACGCCTTCGCGGGGTACCGCCTGACCGGGTTCACCAACGCGGAGGAAACCCAGGCCGGCTTCGCCGACAAGGCGAAGTGGCTGCTCCAGGACCGGCTCGTCGAGGCGGGCGCGGACTTCCAGGAGGGTGAGCCGTGGGCCCCGCACGTGGTCGTCGACCGCAACCTGGTCACCGGCCAGAACCCGTCCTCCTCCGCTCCGCTCGCCGCCGAGCTGCTGAAGAAGCTGGCCTGAGCGTCCCGACCCACCCCCGCGCCCCGGCGGACCGGGACCGCGCCTCCCTCCGGGGCGCCGGTACCCGGCCCGCCGGGGCGTTCTTTCGCACGTCACCGGCCCACCGTCCGCCCCGCACCGCCCCGTCTGCTCCACCCGGAGACCCGCAGCACGTGACCACCGCCTCCGGAACGCCGATACTGCAAGAGGCGGATCTCATCAGGAGGTACCCATGAAGATGCTCATCAACGTGGCGGAGACAGTGGTCGCGGACGCCCTGCGGGGCATGGCGGCCGCCCATCCGGAGCTGACGGTCGACGTCGAGAACCGGCTGGTCGTCCGGCGCGACGCCCCGGTGGCCGGAAAGGTCGGGCTCATCTCCGGTGGTGGTTCCGGGCACGAACCGCTGCACGGCGGATTCGTGGGTCCCGGCATGCTGTCGGCGGCCTGTCCGGGCGAGGTCTTCACCTCCCCGGTGCCGGACCAGATGGCACGGGCCGCGGCCGCTGTGGACAGTGGCGCGGGCGTGCTGTTCATCGTGAAGAACTACACGGGTGACGTGCTCAACTTCGACATGGCGGCGGAGCTCGCCGAGGACGAGGGCATCCGCGTCGCCAAGGTCCTCGTGAACGACGACGTCGCCGTCACCGACAGTCTGTACACGGCGGGCCGGCGCGGCACCGGCGCGACGCTGTTCGTGGAGAAGATCGCCGGGGCGGCCGCCGAGGAGGGCGCGCCGCTGGAGCGGGTCGAGGCGCTCGCCCGGCAGGTCAACGAGAACTCCCGCAGTTTCGGGGTGGCGCTCTCCGCGTGCACCACTCCGGCCAAGGGCAGCCCCACCTTCGACCTGCCGCCCGGGGAGCTGGAGCTGGGCGTCGGAATCCACGGCGAGCCCGGCCGGGAGCGGCGCGCGATGATGACCTCGCGGGAGATCGCCGACTTCACGCTGCACGCGATCCTCGAGGACCTCGACCCGCGTGATCCGGTCCTGGTCCTGGTCAACGGCATGGGGGCGACTCCTCTGCTGGAGCTGTACGGGTTCAATGCCGAGGTGCAGCGGGTGCTGACCGAGCGCGGTGTCGCCGTGGCGCGCACACTCGTCGGCAACTACGTCACCTCGCTGGACATGGCGGGCGCCTCGGTGACCCTGTGCCAGGTGGACGAGGAGCTGCTGCGGCTGTGGGACGCCCCGGTGGAGACCCCGGGCCTGCGCTGGGGCAGGTGAATCCCGCCGACGTCCGGTCCCGACGTCCGGTCAACGTTCGTACCACGCAAGGAGATTCCGTGCTCGACGCCGAATTCTTCCGACGTTGGATGGCGGCGACCGCCGCGTCCGTGGACCGCGAGGCCGAACGGCTCACCGCGCTGGACTCGCCCATCGGCGACGCCGACCACGGCAGCAACCTCCAGCGTGGTTTCACCGCCGTGGTGGCCACGCTGGACAAGGAGGCGCCGGACACGCCCGGTGCCGTTCTGACGCTCGCCGGCCGGCAGCTGATCTCGACGGTGGGCGGCGCATCGGGGCCGCTGTACGGCACCCTGCTGCGCCGTACGGGCAAGGCCCTCGGGGACGCTCCCGAGGTCAGCGGGGAGCAGCTCGCGCAGGCACTGCGCGAGGGCGTGGACGCGGTGATGGCGCTGGGCGGGGCCGCGCCCGGCGACAAGACCATGATCGACGCGCTGGTGCCCGCCGTGGACGCGCTCGGCCAGTCGTTCGCGGCGGCCCGTGCCGCGGCCGAGGAAGGTGCCGCGGCGACGACTCCGTTGCAGGCGCGCAAGGGCCGTGCCAGCTATCTGGGCGAGCGCAGCATCGGGCACCAGGACCCGGGTGCGACGTCCGCGTCCTTGCTGATCGCGGCTCTCGTGGAGGCGTCCGGTGAGTGACGGCGAGCTGGTCGGGATCGTGCTCGTGTCGCACAGTGCGGCCGTCGCCGCCTCGGTCGCCGAGCTGGCGGTGGGACTGTCGGGCGGCGGCGCGACGGCTCCGGTGGCGCCCGCGGGCGGCACCGTGGACGGCGGCCTGGGGACGAGTGCGGAGCTGATCTCCGCCGCGGCAGCCTCCGTGGACCGGGGCGCCGGGGTCGCCGTCCTCATGGACCTGGGCAGTGCGGTCCTCACCGTGAAGGCGCTCCTCGCGGAGGGTGACGAACTGCCGGAGAACACGTGGCTGGTCGACGCGCCCTTCGTGGAGGGTGCGGTCGCCGCGGTCGTGACGGCTTCGGCGGGCGCGGACCTAGCGGCCGTGGAGGCCGCCGCGGCGGAGGCGTACGCGTACCGGAAGGAGTGACACGGCGGTACGGGGCGTGCGTGCGCCGCGTACCGCGAGCCCTTGCCCCTGGTGGGCGGGGGCTCGGTCGTGTCCGGTCCTGCCCGGACACGACCGTGATCGGTCGGGCGGGCGCTCAGTTCCGGTTCTCGGCGAGGAACTTCCGCGCCAGCGTCCTGCCCCGGGCCGCCGTGGCCCGGTGGTCCCCGATCGGGGACCCGCCGGAGTTCTCGAACACGATGTATGTGACACCGGAGGGCACACCGCCGCCGCGCGGGTCGGTCCGGATGCCGAGGCCCCGGGCGGCCGCGTACGACGCCTCGCCGATGATGTCGCGCGGTCCGACGTCGCCGACGACGGCGTACTGGACGCGGCCGCGGTGGATGAGGGCGGCGACGGACCCTCCGGTGATGCCGTGGTCGCGGTGGTTCCAGACGGTGCCGGGGGACGGCACGACGATGTACGGCAGGGTCTCGGCGCTCAAGTGGCGCCCGTCGGACTGCTGAAAGGCCGTCATGGACGAGAAGAGCGGGTCGGTGCGCCGGTTGCAGCGGGGGCCGGGCCTGCCGTCGCAGTCGATGTCCAGGTCCGCCTTCCAGAACACGGCCCCGCGGCCGCCGCACACGGGGATGTCGGCGGGGCGTCGTCGTCGCTGCGGTAGCGGCCGCCGGAGACCGGAGCGCAGTGGCGGACCGCGGCGAGAAGCTCGGCCGCGCTGACGTCTCCTTCGCGCACCCGGGGCCGTTCCGTTGCACGCACCGGGGGCCGTTGCGGTCCGGCGGCGGGGGCGGGGGGCGGCGGTTTCGCGGGCAGCGTGGTGGGGGCGAGCAGGGCGGCGCAGGCCGCGGCCAACGTCAGCGACTGGACACGCACGATGAGGAACCCTTTTTCCTGGGCGACACTGACGGGCACTCAACCAGATCTGGGCCGGGTCGCGCAGGCCGTCCACCGGTGAGCGTCCGGATGGCGCACGACCTCGGTCCGGCCCAGGTCACGGTCGGTGGACCGGCGTTGTCGCGGAGGGTCGGCCGGGCGAGCGGGGTTGATGCGGGCCCGGGCCCGCTCCGCCGGCCTGGGCGCGGCATCGGCGACGACGTCGGTCCGCACCGATGGGCGTGAACTCCCGCGGAGAGAGCACGAGTTCACGCCGCGTCAGGAATCGGCACACGGAGCACCCGGCGGATGTGGCGACCGGCTCCTCTCCTCTTCCCGCCACCTCTTGATGTGTTCGCGCCGACATGGCATACAGGTACAGACCAATCCGGTCGAGGGAAGGCGGGGCCGTGCGACGCACTCGCATATCGGTGATCTGCGGCTCGCTGCTCCTGGTGGCGTCCTGCGGCTGGGGCGGCGGCCAGGACGACGGGCGGAGCGGCCGGCTGCCGTCGGCCCCGGTGGGCGTCACCGCCGCGGCCGGCAGCGCGACCAGCGTGCACGTGATGTGGAACCTCGCCACGGGCGACCCCCAGATCGCCGGTTACGAGGTGTACCGGGGCGGCAGGAAGGTGAAGGACGTGCCGGGGACGGAGCACATGGTGGACGTCACCCGGCTCGCGCCGGCCACCACCTACGCCTTCACGGTCCGGGCGCGGGCCGCCGGCGGGGACGTCGGGCCGCCCAGCAGACGGGTGCGCGCCACCACCCCCGCGGCGACCGCGGCCGACCACCGCGCACCGACCCGCCCTGGGCACCCCGGTGGCAGAGTGCTCGGGGCCCGGGCGGTCCAGCTGTCCTGGGGCCGCTCCACGGACGACAGGCGCGTCGCCTCGTACGACATCCACCAGGGCGGCTCGAAGATCCACAGCGTGGGCGGCGGACAGACGGCCGCCGTGATCACCGGGCTGCGGCCCGGCACCCGCTACTCCTTCACCGTGCGGGCGCGTGACGCGGCGGACAACGTGTCGCCGCCCGGCGGGCCGGTCCGGCTCACCACCGCGCCGGGTCCGGGTGACGGCCGGGACACGGCACCGGCCGGCTTCCGGGCCACCACGCACACGTCCGACGGCGCCTACTCCCTCGACCTGTCCTGGGTCCCGCCGAAGACGGACGGCGTGATCACGGAGTACCAGATCCGGCTGGACGGGCGGGCGGCGACCTCCCTGGTGTGGGGCGGCACTCCCCCGGCCGGCCGGGCCTCCTACAGCTTCTACATCGGCCGCGAGGCCGGCATCACCCACCGGGTGCGGATCCGGGCGAAGCTGCCGGACGGCACCTGGGGCGGCTTCTCGGCAGAGCGGACCGTGACGACGGGAGCGAGCGATAGGCGGGGCTAGGGTTGATCACATGGCCCATAGGGATTCACATACCGCTCCGCTGGACCTGACGCAGCTGCGCACCTTCCTCGCCGTCCACCGCGCCGGGTCGTTCACGGCGGCGGCGCGCCTGCTCGGTCTCTCCCAGCCGACGGTGACGACGCAGATGCGGGCGCTGGAGGAGCAGCTGGGCCGTGAGCTGTTCGAGCGGCAGCCGCGCGGGGTGACGCCCACGGCGGTGGCGGACGAGCTGGCCGCGCAGGTGGCGGCGCCGCTGGACGCGCTCACCGCCGTCGCGGAGCGCGGCGGGCCGGGCGCCGACCAGGTACCCGAACCCGTCCACGTGGCGGGGCCGGCCGAGCTGCTGTGCACCCGCGCCCTGCCCGCGCTCGCGCCGCTGACGGCCCGGGGCGTCCGGCTGCGGGTCGGCACGGGCCTGACGGACGAGCTGCTCGACGGGCTGCGCGGCGGCCGGTACGACCTGGTGATCGCGACGCGCAGGCCGCGCGGGCGCGCGCTGACGTCCGTGCCGCTGGGCGACGAGGAGTTCGTGCTGGTGGCGTCGCCCGCGTGGGCCGACCGCATCGGCCCCGAGCGGGTGGCCGCCGAGGGGGCAGGCGCACTGCGCGGGGTGCCCCTCGTGTCGTACGCCGAGGATCTGCCCATCGCACGGCGCTACTGGCGGCACGTCTTCGGTGTGCGGCTCACCGGGCAGGCCGCGATCACGGTGCCCGATCTGCGCGGGGTACGGGCGGCGGTCGCCGCCGGTGCCGGGGTCAGCGTGCTCCCGCGCTACCTGTGCTCGGAGGAGCTGGCCTCGGGAGCGCTGATGCCCCTGCTGTCGCCCGAGGACCCGCCGATCAACACCGCGTACCTGGCGCAGCGTCCCGGGGCACCGGACAATCCCCATGTCTCGCTTGTCCGGGAGCGGCTGCTCCAGGCCGGGCGCACGTGGTGACCCGGTCCTCCTGAGCGGCGGCCCGCGCCCGCCGTTCGACGGAGTCCGTCACCTGCCCGGCCCCCCTCCGCATGCGGTCCCGTTCCGGGGCGCGTTGGCTCTCCCTGAGGCAGCACGGCCGCTTCCCCATCCAAGGCGGCTCATGGGATGTACCGCCAACCGTGCCTCTGGAGGGCAAGTCCTATGCGTACCACTCAGATATTCCTTCGCTCCGGCCTGACCGTGGCCGCCGCCGCGCTTCCCTTCACCCTGGCCGCCGGGTCGGCCACCGCGTGGGGTGCGGGGATCTCGGTGAGCACCAGCGGGTCGACGGTCTCGGTCACCACCAGTGCCTGCACGGGCAGCGGTGCCCGCTTCGGCAACGCGTCGCTGCTCACCAGCGGCCAGTCGAGTTTCGCCCAGGGCCGCCAGGCGGCGCTGACGGGGACCAGCAACAGTCAGATGGCCACCTGGTCGGGCGTGGGCTCGGGCACCTACACGGTCATCGTGGTGTGCCAGAACGGGACCACGGCGGGCACCCAGTCGATCGTCGTCTCCGCTCCCACGATCTCCGCGACGGCATCCCCGTCGCGCGGTGTCATGGGTGGTGTGGGCGGCGCCGCGAAGGACTACGGCACGCTCACCCTGGCGGGCGGCGGCGCGCTCGTGGCCGCGGGCACCGTGGCGGCCGCCTGGTTCCTGCGCCGGCGCGCGAAGCCGCACCGGCTCTGACCGCGGGGCCGACGCCCGTCACCCGGGCGGCCGTCCGTCGGCTCCGGCCGGCCGGGCGGCCTCCCGCCCGTCGGCGACTCCCTGCTCGTGGGCGGGCAACCGGTCGCGCACCTGCTCGAACTCCGAGAGCGCATGGGTCAGCCACCGGGTCCAGAACGTCTCCAGGTCGATCCCGGCCCGCAGCACGAGGTGCTGCAGGCGCTGCTGGGGGTTGTCGTTGCCGGGCGGGAAGTCCCGCTCCTGGATCTCCTCGTACTCCGCCAACTGCCGCCGGTGCAGGTCCAGATGGCGGCGCAGGTCCGCTTCGATGCCGTCGGTGCCGACCACCGCGCAGGCACGCAGGCGCAGCAGCATGGTGTCGCGCATCGGCTTGGGATCCTGTGCGGCGGCGGTCCAGCGGGCCAGTTCGGCGCGGCCCGCCGCGAGCACCTCGTAGCTCTTCTTCTGGCCCCGGGCGGGCTGCTCGGCCGGCAGGGCGCGGATGAGACCCGCGGCCTCCAGTTTTCCCAGCTCGCGGTAGATCTGCTGGTGCGTCGCCGACCAGAAGTAGCCGATGGACTTGTCGAACCGCCGGGTCAGCTCCAGCCCCGACGACGGCTTCTCCAGCAGGGCGGTGAGGATCGCGTGCGGCAGTGACATGGGCTCATCCTAGGGAGGGCCGCCCACCGGGCCGCTCTCCCGCTCTCGTGCCGTGACCTGCGCGGCAGGTCCTCATGGCCGTCCTGCCGTTCCCGTCCGTCTCGCGACGGGAACGGCAGGGCAGGCCCTCAGAGCGCCGCCGCGAGTTCCGTGCCCTGCTTGATCGCGCGCTTGGCGTCCAGTTCGGCGGCGACGTCGGCGCCGCCGATGAGGTGGACGCTGCGGCCGGCGGCGAGCAGTTCCTCGTACAGGTCGCGGCGCGGCTCCTGGCCGGTGCACAGCACGACCGTGTCCACCTCCAGGACCTGGCTGACGCCGTCCACCGTCAGGTGCAGTCCGGCGTCGTCGATCCGGTCGTACCGGACGCCCGGGACCATGGTCACGCCGCGGTGCTTCAGTTCGGTGCGGTGGATCCAGCCGGTGGTCTTGCCGAGTCCGGCGCCGACCTTGGACGTCTTGCGCTGGAGGAGGTGGACGGTGCGCGGCGGGGCGGGCCGCTCGGGTGCCGTGAGACCGCCGGGGGCCCGGTAGTCCATGTCGACGCCCCAGTGCCGGAAGTACGTGGCCGGGTCCTCGCTCGCCTTGTCGCCGCTGTCGGTCAGGTACTCGGCGACGTCGAAACCGATGCCGCCCGCGCCGAGGATCGCGACCCGGTCGCCGACGGGGGCGCCGTCGCGCAGGACGTCGAGGTAGCCGACGACGCTGGGGTGGTCGACGCCCGGGATGTCGGGGGTGCGCGGGCCGACGCCCGTGGCGACGACGACCTCGTCGTACGCGGAGACGTCCTCGGCGGCGATCCGGGTGTTCAACCGGACGTCGACGCCGTGCAGTTCGAGCTGGGTACGGAAGTAGCGGATCGTCTCGTCGAACTCCTGCTTGCCGGGGACCCTGCGGGCCACGTTGAGCTGGCCGCCGACTTCGCCCGCGGCGTCGTAGAGGGTGACGTCGTGGCCGCGCTCGGCGGCGGAGACCGCGCAGGCGAGTCCGGCGGGACCGGCGCCCACCACGGCGACGCGCTTGCGCAGGCGGGTCGGCGTGAGGACCAGCTCCGTCTCGTGGCAGGCGCGCGGGTTGACCAGGCAGGAGGTGATCTTGCCGCCGAAGGTGTGGTCGAGGCAGGCCTGGTTGCAGCCGATGCAGGTGTTGATGGTCTCGGGCCGTCCCGCCTCCGCCTTGGCGACGAAGTCGGGGTCCGCGAGCATCGGACGCGCCAGGGACACCATGTCGGCGTGCCCGTCGGCGAGCAACCGCTCGGCGATCTCCGGGGTGTTGATGCGGTTGGTGGTCACCAGGGGGACCGAGACGGCGCCCATCACCTTCTTGGTCACCCAGGCGTACGCGCCGCGCGGCACCGAGGTCGCGATGGTCGGGATGCGCGCCTCGTGCCAGCCGATGCCGGTGTTGATGATCGTCGCCCCGGCGGCCTCCACGGCCCTGGCCAGGGTGATGACCTCGTCCAGCGAGGACCCCCCGGGCACCAGGTCGAGCATCGAGAGCCGGTAGATGATGATGAAGTCGTCACCGACCGCCTCGCGGACCCGCTTGACGATCTCCACGGGGAAGCGCATCCGGTTCTCGTACGAGCCGCCCCAGCGGTCCTCGCGGCGGTTGGTCTGTGCGGCGATGAACTCGTTGATCAGGTAGCCCTCGGAGCCCATGATCTCGACGCCGTCGTACCCGGCCCGCCGGGCCAGCCGGGCGGCGCGCGCGTAGTCGTCGATGGTCTGCTCGACCTCGGCGTCGGTGAGCGCGTGCGGCGGGAAGGGGCTGATCGGCGCCTGGAGAGCACTCGGCGCGACGAGGTCCTGGTGGTAGGCGTACCGCCCGAAGTGCAGGATCTGCATGGCGATCCTGCCGCCCTCGCGGTGCACCGCGGCGGTGATCCCGCTGTGCTGCTCGGCCTCCGCCTCGGTGGTCAGCTTCGCCCCGCCCTCGTAGGGGCGTCCCGCGTCGTTGGGGGCGATGCCACCGGTGACGATGAGCCCGACGCCGCCGCGGGCCCGGGTGGCGTAGAACTCCGCCATGCGCTCGAAGCCGCGCTCGGCCTCCTCGAGGCCCACGTGCATGGAGCCCATGATCACGCGGTTGGGCAGCGTGGTGAAGCCCAGGTCGAGCGGGTTCAGCAGGTGCGGGTAACGACTCATCGGGCCCTCCGTGCGCGGTGTGGTGTGTCTGTTCTAGACGACCGCAGGATGGTTATGCAACTAGTTGCACAAGCGGAGGGACCGAGGTCACACGGGGGCCGGGGGTGGAGGCGCACGGCAGCCGGGGACGGGCCGGACACCGCAGAGGACCCGGGCGCGCAGCCACGGCACGGGGTGCGCCTGGGAGCATGCGCATGGCCGGTAGCGTGATCGTCTGCCGCATGGAAGGTCCATGTGCCCGGCCGGCCCGTGCGAGGGATCCCGGTGGCGAGCGAGGAGGTCGCGATGAGCGAACTGACAAAGCCGAGCATCGAGGTTCCCGAGGGTGACGCGCCCTCCGAGCTGACGATCCGGGACCTGGTGGTCGGGGACGGACCCGAAGCGCTGCCGGGCAGGGTCGTCCAGGTTCACTACGTAGGGGTCACCTTCGCATCCGGAAAGGAGTTCGACTCCTCCTGGGAACTGGGCCGGCCGTTCAAGTTCGCCGTGGGCGGCGGCAGGGCCATCAAGGGCTGGGACCGGGGAGTGAGGGGAATGAAGGTCGGCGGCCGCCGCGAGATCATCGTTCCTCCGCGTCTCGGCTACGGCAGGCAGTCCCCGTCTCCGCTGATCCCGGCGGGCTCGACACTGATCTTCGTCGTGGACCTTCTCACGGTCGTGGGCGGGCCCGCGGGGGCGGCGCCCGGCTTCACGGGCTCGGCCTGAGCGTGGCGCTCCTGATGGGCCGGGGACACCAGGGCGGTGCCACGTGGGGACGTCTGCGGTCATTGACAGACACCTGGTCACCCCGTGGCGCGCGAGGTGACGGTCCGTCAAGGCAGTTTCTGCCGCGGTGATCCGATGGTTGATGGTCACGCGGATGGGCCGGCGCCCGGCATGGCCGCGGGCCTGAGCGCAAGTCCGCAGGCGCGCGTCCGTTCGGCCTGCGGCGACCGTCCGCCGATCCCGAACTGTCCACCACCGGTGGGTGGTTCGGTCACGTGGTACGCGGTCGACCCCACTGTTTTCCGGACCTTTCGGGCCGGCTCCTGCTGCGGGCAACCAAACGGCCCCTTCGCTGATCTAGACGGGTGATCGGACTCACCGACGGCCGGCGTGACCACCCGGCCGCCCCAGCGAAAGCGGACCATGAGATATCGCTCCAGAGTGACGGCCCCCGCGGCCGCGTTGTTCGGCACAGCGACCGCACTGACCTTGGGCACTGCCGCCCACGCTTCCCCCAACCCCGACGGGCCGGGGACCCCGGGCTCCGAGACTCTCGGCGACCCGGTCTTCCCGAGCCTCGGCAACGAGGGCTTTTCCGTGTCCTCGTACGACCTCGACTTCGCTTACGACACCGCTACCGGGCTCGTCCAGGCCACTGCGACGCTGAGCGTCCACGCGGACCGAGTGCTCAGCCGGCTCGCGCTCGACGCCCTGGGGCTCGACATCCGTGCGGTGGACGTCGACCGCCGCTCCGCCACCTGGGAGCAGGCCGACGAAAAGCTGCGCATCACTCCGGCCAGGCCCTTGCCGCCGAAGAAGGCCGTGACCCTTCGCATCGAATACTCCGCCGATCCGCGCCGCGCCCTGTCCCACACCGCCTGGGTGCCCACAGCGGACGGCTTCGCGATCTGCCCCCAGCCGAACTCCGCGCACACCGTCTTCCCCTGCAACGACCACCCCTCGGACAAGGCCGACTTCTCCTTCCGCCTGACGGTCCCCAACGGGCTGCGCGCGGTCGCGAACGGCCGGCTCACCTGCACCGAGAAACTCTCCGACGGCCGTACCGCGTACTCGTACCGATCGGCCTCCCCGATCGCCACCGAACTCGTCCAGATCACCGTTGGCGATTACGTGATCAAGGAGCGGCAGGGGCCGCACGGACTGCCGCTGCGCGACGTCGTCCCGACCGCCCGCGCCGAGGCCCTTGAGCCGGCCCTCTCCCTGACGCCGGGTCTGGTGGCCTGGCTGGAGGACCGCTTGGGGGCCTACCCGTTCGAGACGTACGGGCTGCTGCCGTGCAACTCCGACGACCCGGCGGCTTTCGACTTCACCGGACTGGAGACCCAGACACTCACCCTCTACAAGCCGAACTTCCTGCTCCAGGAGGAGAAGAAGATCGGCTCGCACATGATGCACGAACTGGTCCACTCGTACTTCGGCAACCTCGTCAGCCCGGCCACCTGGGCGGACCTGTGGCTGAACGAGGGGCACGCCGACTACTACGGCCTCCTGTACCGGTACGAGCGCGGCTGGACCGACTCCCTCGGGCTGACCAGCATGGAAGCCCGGATGAAGGACACCTACGCCAGGGGCGACCAGTGGCGCCGTGACTCCGGCCCGGTCGCCGCCCCCAACGCGGTCAACCTCTTCGACAGCCAGCGCTACCTCGGCGGCGTCCTCGTCCTGTACGCCTTCCGCGAGCTGGTCGGAGAGGAGGTCTTCAACCGCGTCGAGCGGGCGTTCCTCGATCGCTTCCGCAACTCCGCGGCCACGACGGATGACTACATAGCCGTGGCCTCGACGGTCTCGGGCCAGGACCAGTCCGGCTTCCTGCGGGACTGGCTCTACGGCACGAAGACTCCGCGCATGCCCGGCCACCCCGACTGGACGGTGAACGCAGCGGCTCCGTCCCTCGCCGCACCGCACAGCCTGCGTCAGGGGCACTGGCACGAGAACTCCGCGACGCTCTGAGCGACGCGACCAGGGGCGGGGCCCACTGAGGCCCCCGCCCCTGGTCCCGTGGCTCTCCGGCGAGTCTGAGATCAGGGGATGCCCTGACGGCATGCGAGCGGCTCGGAGATCCGACCTCCTTCGGGTCCGGCCGGCGGCGCAGGCTGTCACGATTCAGAGCGGAGTCCCGCCGAGGTCCGCCGGTCGTGGTCGTGGTGCGCTCCTCGGTTCATCCCCCCGCACGGGATCACTTCAGGGCACCGCCGGCGCCGTCGTCGTCCTGTACGGGTCGGCGTCATCGGTGGGCACCACGCGGCGCACGGTCATCACACAGGCGACCTCCGGTATCCCCGGCGACCCGGAGGAATGGGACGCATTCGGCACGACGGTCACCAGCGCCGACCTGGATCGGGACGGCTACGCGGATCCGATCGTCGGCACCCCGAGGGAAAAGGTCGGCGACAAAGAGTCCCGGGGTTCCGCGACCGTCGTATGGGGCGGGCCCCGATCCAAACGCGACTGCCTAGCCGGGCCGGACTCCGATGACGACGTGGGCGTACATCTCCTCGGAGACCGCGAGGCGCGGGACGAGACCGCTGCGGGCGAGGACGTCGAGGGCCGCCGGTGACTGGAGTTCGCTCGTCTCCACGAGCAGGCAGCCGCCGGGTGCCAGCCAGTGCGGAGCGTCGGCGGCGACGCGGCGCAGCACGTCCAGGCCGTCGGCACCCCCGTCGAGGGCCATCAGCGGTTCGTGGTCGCGCGCCTCCGGAGGCAGCAGGCCGACCTCCCCGGTGGGGACGTAGGGCACGTTCGCGGCCAGGACGTCGACGCGCCCGCGCAGGGTGCCGGGCAGCGCGTCGAACAGGTCGCCCTCGTACACCCGGCCTCCGAAGGCGGCGACGTTGCGGCGGGCGCAGCGCACCGCCGCCGGGTCGATGTCGGCGGCGTGCAGCTCGGACCCGTCGAGGGAGTCGGCGAGTGCCGCGCCCACCGCGCCCGAGCCGCAGCACAGGTCCACGACGACGGCCGCCCGCCGGGCCTGCGCGACGGCCTGGCCGACGAGGAACTCGGTGCGGCGGCGGGGCACGAAGACGCCCGTGTCCACGGTGATGCGCAGTCCGTGGAACTCGGCCCAGCCGACGACATGTTCCAGGGGCAGACCCGCGACACGGCGGTCGACCATGGCGGCGGCCTCGGCCCGGTCACGGGCGGTTGCGAGGATCAACTCCGCTTCGTCCTCGGCGAACACACAGCCTGCGGTGCGAAGTGCTGCGACGACGGCGGAAAGTGAGAGGGAGGGCATGGAAGCCGAGAGCCTTTCGATGAACCGAAGGGCGCTCTCGCGGGCACCTAGAACAGGCGACCCGTGTTGCCTAGGGGTGAGAGCACCCGGCCTGACACAGCGGTAATGGGTCTCACCTCCTGACAACTCCTGGCCGGGGACGTCCACGGCCGCGACCACATTACAGGAACGATCAGACGGCGACCGACTCCTCCAGCTCCTCCTCGGTCTCCTCCTCCTCGGCCCGGACGGAGGCCGAAGTCGCCCCGGGGGACGCCGCTTCGGTGGCCGGCTCCGCCTGCGCGGCGGGGGCGGCGCGACGTGCGCGCGCCCGCTCGGCCGCGCCGGCCGCCGCGGTCACCAGCAGGCCCAGGGCGAGCCAGGCGAGAAGCGTTCCCACATTGCCGGACAGCCCGTCACGGTCGAAGTAGAGGAGGGCGCGGACGCCCTCGACGAATCCCGCCCCGTTCCAGAAGGCGTGCAGGGTGCCGAAGAAGCCGTTCTGCAGTTCGGGCCGGAACAGACCGCCGGAGCTGGTGAAGTTGAGCATCACGAACAGCACCATCATGGCGAGGGTGGTCCACCGCCCGAGGAACGTGTGGAGTCCGACGCCCACGAACAGGATGCCCGCGGAGTAGAGCCAGCTCATCCCCCACACGCCCGCGAGGTCGTGGTGCGCGAGGTGGAAGACCGGCCCGGCGAGCAGCGCGCCGATGACACTCACGACACCGGAGACCGCGACGGCCAGCAGGCCCCGTATCCGCATCGGCAGGGCTGCGCCGGCGGCGCCGAGTGCGGCGACGGAGGCGTACGAGCCGATGCTCAGCGCGACGAGCAGGAAGAACAGGCCCTGCCCCGTGGGGTCGTCGGCGACCGTCGGGGTGACGTCGGTGACCTTCAGCGGCCGGCCCTGCCGGGCGGCGACCGGGGTGAAGACCTTCTCCACGGACAGGGCGCCCATGTCGGACGCGGCGGTGGCCACGAGCAGTTCGGGCGTCCTGCCGTTCGCCGCGTAGGCACCGGTGATGTCACGGGACTCCAGGAGGTCGACCGCCTCGGCGCGGGTCGCGACGGTTCGGACGTCGAGCGCGTCACCCGCCCGGTCCTTGACGGTCTGCGCGAAGACCTTCGTCTCGGCCCCGGAGCCGACGACGGCGACGGGCAGGTGGTTCGGCTCCGGAGTGGCGAAGGCTCCCAGGTAGGCGAGCCCCATACCGACGCACATCAGCAGTGGGGTGATCAGGTGCGTCAGCACGTGGCGCAGGGCCGGGGAGCGCAGGCCGGTGAGCACGGAACCTCCATTGGTTGGCTTATACAACTCACGCTTCAGTTGTACTATACAACCAGGAGAGAGGGAGGTGTTCCGTGACCGTGTCAGGCGAGTCCGGAGAGACTGCCGCGCGGGACGAGGGGACCGGCCGGTCCCCCGACCGGGCGGTCGAGACCATCCAGCGTGAGATGACGGCCTTCGCCCGGCGCGCCCGGGCGTCGGCCGGACGCATGCATCCCGAGCTCTCGCTCGTCTCGTACACCCTGCTGGGGCATCTCGAGGAGCGGGGCGGCTGCCGGGCCACCGACCTCGCCGCGCACTACGCGCTGGACAAGTCCACGGTGAGCCGGCAGGTCGCCGCCCTGGAGCGCGCCGGCCTCGTCGAGCGGCGCCTGGACCCCGAGGACCACCGGGTGCAGGTGCTGCATCTGACACAGGCCGGCACGGCGATCCTCGTCCAGGTGACCGAGAGCCGCAGGACCGCGTTCCGCGAGCGGCTCGACGGCTGGTCCGAGGAGGACCTGACGCGGTTCGCGGGGTACCTGCTGCGGTACAACGGGGCGGGTTCCGACACCCCGGCCGACAACCCTTCCACGGGCTGACCGCGGGGCTTGCGTCCGGCGGACCCCCGTGGTCCGGCGCAACCCGCGGGGCCGCCGGTCGCCCGGGACGATCGGCGCGCTCGCTCCGCCCCGACGGCGGTGGCCCTCGTCTCCTCAGGCGACCGCCGGGGCCGGTGCGTCCGTCGCGTGCTCCGGTACCCGTGCGGCCATGAAGCGGGTGGTGCGCCGCAGCCGGAAGCCCAGGGCCTCGTAGAGCCGGACGGCGTCGGTGTTGCCCGCGCCGGTGTGCAGGAACGGGGTCTCGCCGCGGTCGCGGATGCCGTGCGCGACGGCCAGGACCAGCCGGCCCGCCAGCCCCTGCCCCCGGAAGTCCGGGTCGGTGCAGACGGCGCTGATCTCGGTCCAGCCCGGCGGGTGCAGCCGCTCCCCCGCCATCGCCACGAGAGCGCCGCCGCGGCGGATCCCCAGGTAGGTGCCGAGTTCCACCGTGCGCGGCAGGAACGGGCCGGGCCTGGTGCGCCGGACCAGGTCCAGCATCTCCGGTACGTCGCCGGGACCCAGCCGCACCGCTTCCGGGTCCGGCGCCGCGGCGAGTCCGTCGTCGACGAGCTGGACGCCTTCCACGCTGAAGGTCACCTCCCACCCGGGCGGGAGGTGCCCGCGGAAGCCGGCCAGCGGCGCCTCCCCGCCGGGGCCGACGAGTGCCGCCAGATCCGCCCAGTCGCGGGCGTCGGGTTCCTCCGGGAGCGCCAGCCAAGGGGACACGTCGGCCGGATAGCGCAGCACGCGGCCCCGGCGCTCGGCGAAGCGGGCGTGCGGGCCGGTCAGCGAGGCGAGGGCCGGGTTGTCGAGGACGTGCCGGGCGGCGCTCCCCCGCGGCACCTCGGGACCGGCCGCATGCCGCTCCGTGCGCGCCCCGGTGCTCATGCGGCGACCTCGATCACGATCTTGCCGCGCGCATGGCCGTCCTCGACGAGGCGCAGCGCCTCGCCGGCCCGGTCGAGGGGGAACGTCCGCGTGACGTACGGGCTGAGGCTGCCGTCGGTGACCAGCCGTGCCACCTCGTCGAGCACGGCGGCGGTGCGGGCGCGTGCGACAGCCGCACCGCCGAGCCGCGCCACCGTCTCCCGGTCGGCGCCCGTGACCAGCTTCGAGGTGTCGGGCAGCAAGGTCGCCGCCGCTTCGAGGACCTCGCCTCCTACGAGGTCGAGGACGGCGTCGATCCCGCCCGGAGCGGCGGCCCGTACCCGCTCGGCCAGACGGGGCCCGGACGGGACGTGGACGGCTCCCAGCGACTCGACGAAGTCCTTCTTGCCGTCGCTCGCGACGCCGACGACCCGCACGCCGTACGCCCGGGCGAGCTGGGTGGCCGCGACACCGACACCACCGCCCGCGCCGGTGATCAGCAGGGTCTCGCCGGTCTGCGGCCCGAGCTGGCGCACCGCGTCGTACGCGGTCGCCGCGGCCACCGGCAGCGCGGCGGCGTCCGTGAAGGACAGGGCCGCCGGTTTGTGGGCGGTCACCGTCACCGGCAGGACCGCGTACTCGGCGTATCCGCCGGCCGACGGGTTGCCGAAGACCTCGTCCCCGACCGCGAAGCCGGTCACCTCCGCGCCGACCTCCTCGACGACGCCTGCGACCTCGTTGCCGAAGACCGCGGGCAGCTCACGCGGGGGTCCGCCCGGACGGCGGTAGCCGGTGCGCTGCTTCCAGTCGACGGGATTCACGCCCGCCGCCCGCACCGCGACCAGGATCTCGCGGGGCCCGGGGACCGGCCGCTCCCGGTCGACGAGGGCCTCGGTCTCCGGACCGCCGTACCGGGTGAAAACGTACGCCTTGGGCATGGGCTGCCTCACTCTCCCTTCGCTGCCGCCGGCCGGGCGCCACCGGCGTCGGCACCTACGGCAAGGGACATCACGACACCGCTATTCCCGGGGCCGCGGAGAGTTCATACGGCCGCAACGATCGGGGCCGTCGTCCCCGGGGCGCCGGGCCGGACCCGGGTCCGCGTACGGTTGAATGCGTACGCCGGGACCGCGCGAGCACCTGTCCGCGCGGGTGTCCCGCACCTGCCCGCACTCCGACCGAGACCGACCCCGCGCCGTCCCGAAGGCGGCCTGGAGGCACCACCCCATGAACGTCACCCGAGGCTTCACCGGGCGCACCCGAGTCCCGAACGCCGGCCTGCCGCCCGGTCAGTACGACGCGGGCGACGACTGGCCCGTCCTGTCCGCCGAGGTCACGCCCGAACTGGCGTCGGTCGACTGGACCTTCCGGATCGACGGCCTGGTCGCGGAGCCGCGCACCTGGGACTGGGACGAGGCTCACGCGCTGCCTCCGTCGGCGTACGAGGGCGACATCCACTGCGTGACGAGCTGGTCGAAGTTCGGCGTGCGCTTCGGCGGCGTGTCCCTGGACGCCTTCCTGGGTCTCGTGCGCCCGGACACCGCCGCCACCCACGCCGTCGCCTACTCGCACACCGGGTACACGGCGAGCCTCCCGCTGGCGGACCTGACGGGCTCACGCGCCTGGATCGTGTGGGAGTACGACGGGAAGCCGCTCCCCGCCGAGCACGGCGGCCCGGCACGACTCTTCGTACCGCACCTGTACTTCTGGAAGAGCGCCAAGTGGATCGCGGGCATCAGGCTCCTGGACCACGAGGAGCCCGGCTTCTGGGAGCAGAACGGCTATCACGCACGCGGCAACCCCTGGGAAGAGCAGCGCTACTCCGGTGACTGAGACATTCGTGCCCCCGACCCCGTTCGCCGTGCCCGGCCGGATCGCCGTGGGCGAGCAGGCCGCCGCGCACTGGCAGGCCGCCACGCTCACCGCGATCCGCCGCGAGACGGCACACGCCTCGACGTTCCGTTTCGCGGTGCCCGGCTGGACGGGCCATCTGCCCGGGCAGCACCTGATGCTGCGGCTGACCGCTCGGGACGGCTACACGGCCCAGCGCCACTACTCCCTGGCGTCCGCGCCCGACGACAGCGGACACATCGAACTCACCCTGGACCACGTCGACAGCGGTGAGGTGTCCGGCTGGTTCCACACGGTGGCCAGGCCCGGGGACGAGGTGCAGGTGCGCGGCCCGGTCAGCGGCTTCTTCGCCTGGCCCGGCGACCGGCCCGCCCTGCTGCTCGGCGCGGGCTCCGGTGTCGTACCGCTGATGTCGATGGTGCGGCACCGTCGCGCGCGCGGGCTCACGGTCCCGCTGCGGCTGCTCGTCTCCGCCCGCTCCCCCGAAGAGCTGATCTACGCGCGGGAGTACGGCGAGGAGACCACTCCGGTCTTCACGCGCAGGGCGCCGGAGGGTGTGCCGGTCGGCCGTCTGTCGGCGGCACATGTGGCGCCACTCCTGGCCGCCGGGCAGCCGCCGGGCGGGTGGGAAGCCTATGTGTGCGGCTCCAACGGATTCGCGGAGCACGCGTCACGGCTGCTGGTCCGGGCGGGTCAGCCGGTGGACCGTATCCGCATCGAACGCTTCGGCTGAGCCCGACGCGCCGCCCCTGGCGTCCCGTCGGGGCCTGCGAGCGGCGCGGGCTGCGCGGAGGCATCCGCCGCGGGACACCGGGAGCGGTGACCGGCGGCGGCCCCGCGTCAACGGCACTCGTCGAGCAGGATGCGCGCCAGCTCGTGCGGCTGGGAGAACATGGGCCAGTGGCCGGTGTCCATCTCCACCAGCCGCCACCGCTCACTCCTCAGCGCGTCGGCCACGTCGTCGTTCGGCTCGGGGCCGTCCAGCAGGCACTTGACGTACGTCGCGGGCAACTCGTCGAGGGGGCGCGGCAGGACGGCGGGTTCGGTCAGCGAGGCGCCCGGGTGCGGTGTCGCTCCCGCCGCGATCCGCGCGATCTGCTCACTCGTGAGGCCCTGGCCGTCGTAGCCGTCCGCGGTCAGCGGCTCCCAGAAGCCGCCGTTCTCCGCGAGCGAGGCCTCGAACCTCTCCTGGCCCTGCCACCAGTTGGCGGCGAACGAGACACCGTCGACGGGGATCTCGGAGTCGACGAAGACGACGCGGGCCAGCCGGCCGCCGATCCGCAGGGCGGCCTGGCCGACCGGAATGCCCGCGTAACTGTGTCCCACCAGGACGACGTCGCGCAGGTCGAGGCGTTCCACCTCGGCGACGATGTCGTCCACGTGGGTCCGCTGCCCGGCCGGCGTCGCCTGCCTCTCGGCGAGACCGGACAACGTCACGGCGTGCGCGCCGCACCCCGCCGCATGCAGCTCCGGCACCACCTCGTCCCACGCCCACGATCCCAGCCACGCGCCTGCAACCAGTACGAATTCCGTCATGGAGGAAACGTAGCGGCGAGGTCGGACATCGCACCGCCCGCTCCACGCTCCGGCGCGTCCTGCCCGTCGTTGGCCGTTGACCGCCTGTCGCTGATCGCGGGTCTGTGGTCGCTGGTCGCTGGTCGGCGCAAGAGGGCCTGGCGGGCGCGCGTGCCGCGCCCGTACGGTGTGATCATCCGCATCCGACGTCAAAGGTGGTCCTTCATGGCCCTGTTCGACCTCCCCCTCGAAGAGCTCCGCGGCTACCGCAGCGCGTCGGCCGAGCCCGAGGACTTCGACGCCTTCTGGGCCAAGACCCTCCAGGAAGCCCGCGAGCACGAGCTGGACGCCCGCTTCGAACCGGTCCTGACGCCTCTTCGGACGGTCGAGCAGTTCGACGTGACGTTCGCCGGCTACGGCGGTCACCCGGTCAAGGGGTGGCTGACCCTGCCGGCCGGTACGGACGCGCCGGTTCCCACGGTCGTCGAGTTCGTCGGCTACGGCGGCGGACGCGGTCTGCCGCACACGCATCTGCTGTGGGCCTCGGCGGGCTTCGCGCACTTCGTGATGGACACCCGCGGTCAGGGCAGCGCCTGGGGCGGCGGCGAGACCCCCGACCCGGTGGGCAGCGCGCCCGCGTTCCCCGGGTTCATGACCCGCGGGGTCGAAAACCCGGAGAGTTACTACTACCGGCGGGTGTACACGGACGCGGTGCGCGCCGTGGAGGCGGCCCGCGCGCATCCCCTGACGGACGCGGCCCGCACCGCCGTCGTCGGTGCGAGCCAGGGCGGCGGCATCAGCATCGCGGTCGGCGGTCTGGTGCCCGACCTGGCGGCGGTCGCGCCGGACGTGCCGTTCCTGTGCGACTTCCCGCGTGCGACGACGCTGACGGACCGCGACCCCTACCGCGAGATCGGCAAGTACCTCAAGACCCACCGCGGCCGTACCGACCGGGTGATGACCACGCTGGCGTACTTCGACGGGGTGCACTTCGCCGCGCGCGGCCGGGCGCCCGCCCTGTTCTCGGTGGCGCTGGAGGACCAGACGTGCCCGCCGTCGACCGTCTACGCCGCCTTCAACGCGTGGACGCACGACGACAAGACGATGGAGGTCTACGACTTCAACGACCACGAGGGCGGCGGCCCCTACCAGGAGGCGGCGAAGCTCCGCTGGCTGCCGCGGCACCTCTGAGGCGTCCCGGCGGGTGCCGGGACGCCCTGGCGTCACCCGCCGGATCCGGGGGAACTCACCCCGCCGTCCCGCGCGGTACGACCGTGGACAGGACGGCCGGCAGCGGGTACCAGTCCGCCGACACCACGCTGGCGTGCCGTCCGGCCAGCAAAGCCACCCGGTCCAGGGCCTGACTCTGCGTCGGACTGGTGCCGTCGATGGCCGGGGCCACGCCGTGGGCGTCGGTCATGACGACCAGGTAGTGCCGCTCGTCGTACCAGGCGGTGTCGACCGAACCGTTGGTGTAGGCGGTGGCGTCGCCGTCGAAGACCACGAACCAGGGGCGGATCGTCGGGTCCGTGTACCGGGTGCGCGGGTCGCCCGCGGCCGCACCGTGCACGGCGGGGAAGGCGGCGGCCTCGCTCAGGCGCCCGGCGGCGGCGAGGTCGCGCAGGTGGGTGGCGTACTCGCGGTCCGTCCACAGCGTGTCGGCGGGGTTGCCCTCCTCGACCGTGCCGGGGATCAGCTCGACGACGAACTTGCCCGCGAGCGCGGAGCGTGCGGGCCAGCCGCCGGCGCGGACCGCCGAGTCGAGGTCCGGGTGGGAGGCGACGACGTCGGCGGGGCGCAGCAGGGCGTCGCCGAGCCTGGAGGTGAGCAGGGCGTCCAACTGGGCGGGCCCGCGGCCGTTCCTGCCCTGGAAACCGTCCTTCATCTCCACCTTGAGCTGGATCGGCCGGTGGCCGGGGTGGGCGTCGTGCCAGGCCCTGATGTCGGCCAGGCAGCCGCCGAGGTCGCGGTTGCGCGTCCTGGTGCGCAGTTCAAAGGCCCGGGCCGCGTTCTCGCAGTTGTTGTCGTTGCCGAGCGGGTTGCTGTGCGAGACCCGCCAGGAGGAGCCGAAGACGTTGGTCCACACGTCGAGTTCCAGCATCCCGGCGCCGGAGTCCAACGCGTCGGCGAAGTAGGGGAATTTGGCCTTCTCGTAGGCGTTGTGGACGCCCACCCAGGTGGTGGCCGAGTACGCCGGGTCCGCGGCCTTGGACGCCGGGTCCGCGGCCGTGGACGGCGGCGCGGCGGCCAGGGCGAGCACGGCTGCCGCCGTCACCGTGAACCCGGTACGCGTCAACGCCTGCGCATGTCTGGGCATGTTCCCCCTGTCTTCGGAGCTTGTGGTGGTCAACCGCAGTGCAGCGTAGGGGCGTTGGGTGACATGCGGAAGATCGTGGCGTGAAGGACGGGGCGATGCGATCCGGCGGGTTCCCCCCAGTCCGACCAGTCGGTACGTTCGTGAGCGCGGAGCGCCGGCCGGCGCTCCGCGCTCACGACGGACGACGGAGGTCCCATGTCCCCGCAAGTACCTCATCAGGTGCACGGTCACTGCGACGCGCGCTTCTCGGCGGTGCGCACGGCGTTCGAGGAGAACTTCCGCGCGCGCGAGGAGCTCGGCGCGGCGGTGGCCGTCGTCCTCGGCGGGGAGACCGTGGTGGACCTGTGGGGCGGCTGGGCCGACGCCGCCCGCACCCGCCCCTGGGAGAGCGAGACGCTGGTGAACGTGTGGTCGACGTCGAAGGGCCCGACCGCGCTGTGCGCGCACATCCTCGCCGACCGGGGACTGCTCGACTTCGACGCGCCCGTGGCCGCGTACTGGCCGGAGTTCGCGGCGGCGGGCAAGGAGTCCGTGCTCGTGCGGCATCTGCTGTCGCACCGGGCGGGACTGTCGGGGCTGCGGGAGCCGCACACCCTGGAGCAGCTCTGCGACTGGGAGCTGACGGTCGCGCGGCTCGCGGCGCAGGAGCCGTGGTGGGAGCCGGGGACGCGGTCCGGGTATCACGCGCTGACCTACGGGTTCCTGGTCGGAGAGGTGGTGCGGAGGGTCTCCGGGCTGCTGCCGGGGGCGTTCCTGGAACGGGAGGTGACGGGGCCGCTCGGGATCGACTTCACGATCGGACTGCCCGAGAAGGAAGCCGGCCGGGCGGCCGAGCTGGTACATCCGCGGGCCGCGACGACGAGCGGACAGGCGGCGGTCTTCGCCGGGTTGGCGCCCGCGGCGCTGGCGGCGCTCGCCAACCCGCCCGTCGGTGCCGCCGAGGCCGGCACCGCGCAGTGGCGGGCGGCCGAGATTCCCGCGGCCAACGGTCACGGCACGGCGCGCGCGATCGCCGCGCTGTACGGGATCTTCGCCGGGCGGGGCTCGTACGGATCCCGGCAGGTGCTGTCGGCCGGAGCGGCCGAACGGGTGCGCGAGGGACAGGGCAGCTGCCGCGACCTGGTGCTGGGGGCCGGCTTCGCACACGAGACGGAACTCGGTCTCGGGCTGTGGCTCAGTGGGCCCAACGGCTCGTACGGGCCCAACCCCAGGGCTTTCGGACACGACGGCTTCGGGGGCTCCTGCGGTCTCGCGGACCCGGAGGCGGGTGTCTCCCTGGGGTACGTGATGAACCGCATGGGCCCGCACATCGCCGACGACCCGCGCAGGACGGCGCTGGTGGACGCTCTGTACGGCGCGCTCTGAGGACGTCCGCGTCACGAGGGGTGCGGGCGTAAATCGGCCGAACCGGCGGGCCGCCCTTCCCTAGTGGTTTAGACCAATGCTAATTGTGGTCGCGCAACGAGCCCGTACGGCTACACCTTGTCACCAACAGGAGGCGCGGACATGTCCCGCACCGTCCCCACGACCGACCACGAGCCCCGCTACCGGCGTATCGCGACGCAACTGCTCGACGAGCTGCGGGAGGGAAACATCCCGCCGGGCGAACGCCTGCCCGGGGAACGGGATCTGGCCGCGCGTTTCGGCGTCAGCCGCGAGACCGTCCGCCAGGCCCTGCAGATGCTGCGCGGCAGCGGACTGGTCTCCACGGACCGGCGCGGCAGTCATGCCACGCTGCCCGGCACCACCGTCGAGCACGTGCCCTCCCTGGACTTCCCCGTCGGAGCGCAGACCACCGAACCGTGCGCCGTGCACCGGACCAGCGTCGCCTGGGAGGCTCCCCCGCCGGAGCACGCCCGGGCGCTGGGTCTCGCCCCGCAGCGGCCGACGCTGGTCCACCGCTACGAGTCGGCGGCCGCGGACGGGACCGGCCTGCGGACGGCCGTGACGTCCTTCTCCGCGGTCGCCCTCGCCGAGGTCGAGGAGCTGGCCCGCTACCGCGACCGCGCGGACGGCAGCGGGTCGGCGCACCTGCGGCGGGCCTACGACTGGATGCGCAGGGCGGGCCTGACCCTGCACCACCGGGACTCCATCTCGCAGCTGCCCCGGTCGGTGCGGGTCACCCGGCGGGTGCACGACCAGTACGACCGGCCGCTGGAGATCACGGACCTGGTCGTGGAGACCCAGCAGGACGCGCTCGTGTACGAGTTCACCCTGCCCGCGGCCGGGTGACATCCCCGCCTCCCGGGGCCGGGACGTACACGGACACCACCGTGGTGAGCGCCGCGGTCGCGGGTCCCGTGGACCGCGTGGCGGAGGCCGTCCGGACGGCGCCCGGCTTTCCGGCCGCACGGGAGAGCCGCCGCTCGTGACGTCACGAGCGGCGGACGAGGGTCGCACCCCGTGCCGGTCGGCGGCGACATGCAGTCATCTGACAGATCCCTTGACGGCCTCGAACGCCTAACGTGCTGGATATGGACGCGTTCCACGCCCGGCCCGGTCCGGCGCCCGACGGGCCCCGTCCGCGCCCTGACCGACCACGTCGCCGTCCCTGCGCCGAGTCGCCCGGCCCGGCGCACGGCCACCGGCCTCACCCGACCGGACGCACCGCGTCCCACCTCCGAAAGGCAACACCATGAGCACGTTCACCACCTCCGACGGCACCGACATCTTCTACAAGGACTGGGGCAGCGGGCAGCCGGTCGTCTTCAGCCACGGCTGGCCGCTCAACGCGGACACCTGGGACGGACAGCTGCGCCTGGTGGCCGAGAACGGCTTCCGGGCCATCGCCCACGACCGCCGCGGGCACGGCCGCTCCGCGCAGTCGTGGCAGGGCAACCACATGGACCAGTACGCCGACGACCTGGCCGAGCTCATCGAGAAGCTCGACCTCACCGACGTCGTCCTGGTCGGTCACTCGACCGGCGGCGGCGAGGTGGCCCGCTACATCGGCCGGCACGGAACCGGCCGGGTCGCCAAGGCGGTGCTGCTGGGTGCCGTGCCTCCGCTGATGCTGAGGACGGACGCGAACCCCGAGGGCACGCCCCTCGAGGTCTTCGACGGGATCCGCGCCGGGGTCGAGGCGGACCGCTCGCAGTTCTACTGGGACCTGAGCGAGTCGTTCTTCGGCTTCAACCGCCCCGGCGCCGCGGTCTCCGAGGGCATGCGCCGCGCGTTCTGGCTGTGGAGCATGCAGGTCGGCGTGAAGGCCGCCTACGACTGCATCAAGCAGTTCTCGGAGACCGACTTCACCGAGGACCTGGCGCGCATCGACGTACCGACGCTCGTCGCGCACGGCGGCGACGACCAGATCGTGCCGATCGGCGCCGCCGGCCACAAGACGGCCAAGCTCGTCAAGGACGCCACCCTCAAGGTCTACCCGGGCGCCCCGCACGGCCTGGTGGGCGAGTACGAGAAGGCGTTCAACGCCGACCTGCTGGACTTCATCAAGAGCTGACGCGGGCCCGGTGACGTCCTTCGCGGAGGGTGTCACCGGGGCAGGTCACGCGGCCGCCCGGAACCCTCCAGGGCCCCGGGCGGCCGTCCGTCTCCTCGGCCCGCACCCGTGCCCGGCCGCGGCCTCACGGGCTGGACGGCGTGCTCGGCACCGGGGGCGTGCCCGGCCGACGGGCGTGCTCAGCCGGGTGTCGCCGCGTCCGTGCGCGTGGCGACGACCATGCGGCAACGCGGGCTGCCGTCCCGCCTGCGTCCGAACTCGGGCAGGGCGTGCAGTTCGACCGCGAAGCCCGCCCGCTCCAGCTCCCGCCGCACGTCACCCAGGCTGAAGGCCCGGTAGTACATCACGAACGGCGGGCGCCGGACGGCGTTGCGCACCCGCATCGCCGCGTCGAAGCCGAGCAGGGCCCAGTACCAGGGCGAGCTCGGCGGGGCCGGGGCGGCTACGGGGAACGCGAAGCGACCGCCGGGCCGCAGGACGGCGTGCACCCCGCGGAAGAGGCCGGGCAGCTCCCGCGGCAGGAAGTGCCCGAAGGCCCCGAAGCTGACGACGAGATCGAAGACCGGTCCGAAGGGGAGGGCGCGGGCGTCGCCGCGCACCCAGGAGAAGCGCGGAGCACCGGCCCTCGCGGGGCGCGGATGCCGGTCCCGCGCCACCGCCAGCATTCCCGCACTGATGTCGACACCGGTGGCGCTCCGGCCGCACAGCTCGCCCAGCACCGCAAGGCCGGCGCCGGTGCCGCAGCACAGGTCGAGCCCGTCGCCGAAGGGTCCGAGCCGGCCGAGCGCCCGGGCCACGGCGTCGAGGATCGCGTCAGGTGTCCGGAACGGGGTGTGGTCGAACTTCGGCGCGAGCAGGTCGTAGCCGTGCTCGACGGACGAGAGGGCCTGAACGGCCAGTTCGCGCAGGGTCGGACCCTCGGGAGTGAACATCGCGTGCAGCTTACGACGTTCGGAGGGCGCCGGCACCGCGCGCGCCGAAGCACTCAGAGGCGTACGGGCAGTTCACGCACGCTGTTGCCGACGAAACTGGAGGACCGCGGGAGTTGCCGTTCGGGCACGGCGAGGTCGAGGTCCGGGAAGCGGGCGAACAGCCGTTCCAGGGCGATGGTCGCCTCCATCCGGGCCAGCGGGGCGCCGAGACAGTAGTGCGCCCCGTGCCCGAGGGAGAGATTCCGTACGGCATCGAGCCTGCGCGGCCGGGTCACGTCGAACCGGCCGGCGTCCGCCCCGTGCGCGGCCGGGTCGCGCCCGGCGGCGGAGTAACCGGCAAGCACCGGCGTGCCCTTGGGGATGAGCGTGCCGTCGACCGTCAGGTCCCGCACCGGATAGCGGAACGGGAAGTAGCTGACCGGCGCGTCCCAGCGCAGCGTCTCGTCGACCACGTCCGGCCAGCCCGCCGCACCGTCCCTGACCGCCTCCAGCTGGTCCCGGTGACCGCACAGCGCGCGTACGGCGTTCGTGATGAGGTTCAGCGTGGTCTCGTGCCCGGCGATGATCATCAGTAGCAGGGTGCCGATGAGTTCCGGCCGGCTGAGCCGCCCGCCGTCCTCGTCCCGGGCGGCTGTCAGCGCGCTCGTCAGGTCGTCACCCGGCTGCTCGGCCCGGGCCGCCGCCACGGCGCTCAGCACGTCCACCAGTTCACGGTTCGCGGCGACGGCCTCCTCGGGCCCGATGTCCGTGGCCACCACCTTGTTCGACAGCTGGTGCAGCGTGTCGCGGAACTCGGCGTCGACGCCGAGGAGTTCGCCGATGACTCCCATCGGCAGCGGCAGCGCGAAGTGCCGCCGCAGATCGGCGACTCCGCCTCCAGCGTTCGCCGCCGCTTGCAGGTCGTCGAGCAGCCGGGCGGTCAACTCCTCGATGCGCGGCCGCAGTTCCTCGACCCTCCGGGGCGTGAACGCCTTGCTCACCAGCGCCCGGAGCCGCCGGTGGTCCTCGCCGTCGGCGGTCGTCATTCCCTGGACGGTGGCGAAGGTGAGCAGGGGCCAGCCGGCGGTGATCCGTCCCTCCTGGAGCGCGGTGAAGTGCCGGGCGCTCTTGGCCACGTCGGGATGAGCGAGGAACTCCTTCAGCACGTCGTGCCCGAGCACGGCCATGCCCTCGACCCCGCCGGGCAGGACGACGTGCGCGACCGTGCCTCGCGCCAGCAGTCGCGCGTTGGCCGCGTGCGGGCAGCCGCCGGCCGGGTCCATGGTGTGCGGCACTCCGGGCGTGGTCTCCACCGGTTTCTCCTGACGGGCATGGGGAGTTGGGCCGTACGGGCGCCGATTCTGCCCGCTCGTGGAGTGGCGCACCAGGTCGGTGAGGAACCGGGACGGACCACCCTCGTGCGGCCGCCCGACTCGTCGCCGCCCGACCCGTCGCCGCCCGCACCGGACCGAGCCGCTCCCCCGCCCGCGCCGCACTGTGTGGTACCGTTCCATCAGCACTTGTGTACGCCCCTTCTCGGGGTGCCGGTGCGGAATCCCTCTCCTCCAGCTGTAGCGCCCGTCCTTGGCGGACCGGCGGTCCCGGCTTCTCGGCAGCACCTCCCGCGCACGGCCCACGGACATCTTCGTCGTCCTCCGTCCGCCGCACCTGTGGTGACGCCTTCCTGCCGCACGAGGCGTGAACAACGCCGCCTCTCCGGCCCTCCCCCTCCCACTCTCGTGACCTGATGAATCCGTCCCGGAAAGGACCTCGCATGACCACCACACTCGAACACCCCCCGGTGCAGAAGCAGCTCCCGGCGCAGGCCTCCGGCATCCTCGACATCGCGCACAACGGGCAGGGGCACCTGCGCCGCGCGAGCTGCGAGGCCACCCCGTCCGACGTGCAGGTCCCCGCCGCGCTCATCCGCCGGCACGGACTGCGCACGGGCGACACCCTCGAAGGCGTACGCGGCGGAGCCCGCGCTCTCGCCGAGGTGCGGTCGGTCAACGGCCGCGATCCCCAGGAACTGCGCCACCGCCCGCACTTCCGTGACCTCACCCCACTGCACCCCCGCGAGCGCCTCCGCCTGGAACACCCGGCGAGCGGCCTGGCCGGACGCGTCGTCGACCTCCTGGCGCCCGTCGGCAAGGGCCAGCGCGGCCTGATCGTGGCACCGCCCAAGACCGGCAAGACGGTGCTGCTCCAGCAGATCGCCGCGGCCGTCGCCGGCAACCACCCGGAGTGCCATCTCATGGTGGTGCTGCTCGACGAGCGGCCCGAGGAGGTCACCGACATGCGGCGCTCGGTACGCGGCGAGGTGTTCGCCTCGACCTTCGACCGGACGCCCAAGCAGCACATCGCGCTCGCCGAACTCGTCGTCGAGCGGGCGAAGCGGCTCGTCGAGGCGGGACAGGACGTCGTCATCCTCCTGGACTCCCTCACCCGGCTGTGCCGGGCCCACAACAACGCGGCCGCCGCCGGTGGCCGCACCCTCAGCGGCGGCGTCGACGCGTCCGCGCTCCAGCGCCCCAAGCAGCTCTTCGGCGCCGCGCGCCTGGCCGAGGAGGGCGGTTCCCTCACGATCCTCGCCACGGCCCTGGTCGAGACCGGTTCCCGCGCCGACGACTTCTTCTTCGAGGAACTCAAGGGCACCGGCAACATGGAACTCCGCCTGGACAGGACACTCGCCTCCCGGCGCGTCTTCCCGGCCGTCGACATCGTCCCCTCCGGCACCCGGCGCGAGGAACTCCTGCTGCCCGCACCCGAGTTGGCAGCCGTACGGGGACTGCGCCGCGCCCTGCAGACGCGGGACGGCCAGGCGAACCTCGAAACCCTTCTGGAGCGGCTGCGCGCCACCCCGGGCAACGCGGCCTTCCTGCGCCAGATCCAGCCGACACTGCCCGGGGCCTGACACCCGCCCACATGCGGCATCCGGGTACTGGAACCCGGCGGCCCGGCCCTGGCACCCCGGCGGACGGCGCAACCATTCCTACGTTGATCAAATGACCATCGGATTCTCAACCCGCGTTGCCGTCTCGTGCTCCGTCGCCTGCGCGGTCGGCGTGCTCGCCCTCGCCCCGGGCCCGGCCGTCGCCCGCGCCGGGACGGACCCGGGGGCGGCGGGACCCGCGGCCTCGCCGTCGTCGTCGCTGTACCGCTCCGGAACCCAGGTCCTGCCCCTCGTCGGGGCCCCGGCGCTCCCCCAGGTCTCCGCGCTCTCGTGGGTGGTGGCGGACGCCCGCACGGGTGAGGTGCTCGCCGGGCACGACGCGCACCGCCCGCTGCCGCCCGCCAGCACCCTCAAGACCCTCTTCGCCCTCACCGTGCTGCCGGTCCTGCCCGGCGGCGTCGAACACACCGTCACGGAGGCCGAGCTGACGGGGATCGGCGACGGCAGCAGCCGGGTCGGGGTCGCCGAGGGACGCACCTACCGCGTCGCCGACCTGTGGCGCGGCGTCTTCCTGAACTCGGGCAACGACGCCGTGCACGTCCTGGCCTCCTTGAACGGCGGCTGGCGTGCCACCGCGGCCCAGATGCAGGCCAGGGCACGCGCCCTCGGCGCGCTCGACACCCGGGTCGTCTCCCCCGACGGTTACGACGCCCCCGGCCAGGTCTCGTCGGCGTACGACCTCGCCGTGTTCGGCCGGGCCGGGCTGCGCAACCCGGAGTTCGCCCAATACTGCGCCACCGTGCGGGCCAGCTTTCCCGCGGGCGAATGGGCGTACGACATCCAGAACACCAACCGGCTCCTCACCGGCGCGGACGGCGTCGCACCGTACCCGGGCCTGATCGGGGTGAAGAACGGCTACACCAGCAACGCGGGCAGCACGCTCGTGGCCGCCGCGCGACAGGGCGGGCGTACGCTCGTCGTCACCGTGATGAACCCTCAGGCGGGCGGCTCCCTCGCCGTGTACGAGGAGGCCAGGTCGCTGCTCGACTGGGGCTTCGCCGCGAGCGGCCGGGTCACCCCGGTCGGTTCCCTCGTGCCGTCACGGACCGCCGCGGCCGTCGCGTCACCGCCCGCCGCCCCGGCGACAGCGCAGGCCGGTCCCGCCGCGCCGCCTCCCCACCCCTCCACCCGGGGCGGCACCGGCTGGCCGGAGACGGGAGTGATCGCGGGCGCGGCCGCCGCGGGCGCGGGCGCGGTGGTCCTCGCCCTGCGGCTGCTGGGCGGCCGGCTCACACGCGGCTGACCCCGGCGCGGGTGGCGGACTCTAGAACACGGACAGTCCCGTCAGCGTGGTGAAGCGGTCGAGGGCCGCGACCCCCGCCACCGAGTTGCCCCGTTCGTCGAGTCCCGGGCTCCACACGCACAGCGTGCACCGGCCCGGTACGACCGCGATGATGCCGCCGCCGACGCCGCTCTTGCCGGGCAGCCCGACACGGTAGGCGAAGTCCCCCGCCGCGTCGTACGTGCCGCAGGTCAGCATGACCGCGTTGACCTGCTTGGCCTGGCTGCGGGTCAGCAGCCGGGAGCCGTCGGCGCGCACCCCGTGGCGGGCCAGGAAACCGGTGGCCAGCGCGAGATCGGCGCAGGAGGCCTCGACCGAGCACTGCCGGAAGTACTGCTCCAGCAGGACGGGCACCGCGTTGCCGATGTTCCCGTACGCCGCCATGAAGTGGCCGAGGGCCGCGTTGCGGTCGCCGTGCGCGGCCTCGGAGGCGGCGACCTCCGAGTCGCAGGTGAGGTCCCGGTTGCCGCTCTCGGCCCGCAGGAACTCCAGCAGCGTGCCCGCCGCGTCACCGGTCTGGGTCTGAAGGCGGTCGGTGACGACGAGCGCGCCCGCGTTGATGAACGGATTGCGCGGGATGCCGTTCTCGTACTCCAGCTGCACCAGGGAGTTGAAGGGGTTGCCGGACGGTTCGCGGCCCACGTGCTCCCAGAGTTCGTCGCCCTCCCGGGCCAGGTCGAGCGCCAGCGTGAACACCTTGGTGATCGACTGCGCGGAGAACGGCTGCCGCCAGTCCCCCACGCCGTACACCGTGCCGTCCAGTTCCGCGACGGCCATGCCGAACCGGCGCGGGTCGCAGGCGGCCAGCGCCGGGATGTAGTCGGCGGGCCGCCCGCGGCCGGGCCGCTGCGCGATCTCGGTGGCGATGCGTTCGAGCACCGGCTGGAAGGTGAGGGCGGACGAGGACACGGACATGATCGCCATTGTGCCGCGCGCCCCGCCCGGGGGCTCGCCCCGGACGTCCCCGCACCGGGCCCGGGCGGGGCACCGGGCAGGCGCTCTCAGAGCAGGCCCGCTCCCAGCAGGGTGAACAGCAGCAGCCCGACGGCGATCCGGTAGATCACGAAGGCGTTGAAGGAGTGTTTGGCGACGTACTTCAGGAGCCAGGCGATGGAGCCGTACGCCACGACGAAGGAGACGGTCGTCCCGGCCGCCAGCGGTGCGGCGCCGACCCCCGTGCCCAGCGCGTCCTTGAGCTCGTACAGGCCGGCGCCGGTCAGGGCCGGGATGCCGAGGAAGAAGGAGAGCCGGGTGGCGGCGACCCGGTCGAGGTCCAGGAAGAGCGCGGTCGACATGGTGGCGCCGGAGCGCGAGAACCCGGGGAAGAGCAGGGCGAGGATCTGCGAGCTGCCGACCAGCATGGTGTCCTTGAACGAGGTGTCGTCCTCGCCGCGCTTGTGCCGGCCCGTCCGGTCCGCGGCCCACATGACACCGCTGCCTGCGATCAGGGAGGCCGCGACCACCCACAGCGAGGCGAGCGGTCCCTCGATGAGCGGTTTGGCGGCCAGACCCACGATCACGATCGGCACGGTCGCGCAGATGACCCACCAGGCGAACTTGTAGTCGTGGGAGTGGCGCTTCTCGGGGTCGCGCAGGCCGCGGCCCCAGGCGGAGACGATCCGGACGATGTCCTTGAAGAAGTACACGAGCACGGCGGCGATCGCGCCCACCTGGATGACCGCCGAGAACCCGACGACGGCGTCGTCGTCGACGGGAATCCCCATCAGCCCCTCGGTGATCTTGAGGTGGCCGGTCGAGGAGACGGGCAGGAATTCGGTCACCCCCTCGACGGCTCCGAGGACGACGGCCTGACCGACGCTGATGACACTCATGGCACCCGTTCTTCTCAGGGAGGCAGTGCGACGGCCACAGTCTTACTACACCGACGTATGCCTCCCCGGCCAGGACCCCGCGCGCATGCCTCCCCGGGCCAGGGGCGGACACCCCGCGGTCTAGGACCACCAGGTCTCGGCCAGGGCGGCCCCGGCGAACGCGGCGCCCAGTCCCGCCCCCACGCTCGCGACGACGTTGGCGGCCGCGTGCAGCCGGGCACCGTCCTCGGCCAGCCGCAGCGTCTCGTAGGAGAACGTGGAGTACGTGGTGAGCGCGCCGCACAGGCCGGTGCCGAGAAGCAGCTGGAGGTGCGACGTCGCGGCGCCCGCGGCGGTGGCGCCGGTCAGCAGACCGAGGATCAGACAGCCGATGGTGTTCACCGTGAAGGTGCCCCAGGGGAAGACCGTGTCGTGCCGGGACTGCACCGCTCGGTCGGTCAGGTAGCGCAGCGGGGCGCCGACCACGGCGCCGGCGACGACGAACAGCCAGTTCACAACGACTTCTCACCTTTCCCGCCCGGTTCGTCCCCGCGACCCGCGTACCGGATGACCTCGCAGTCGTCGAGGATCACCAGCCCCTCGGTGACCAGTTCGTCCAGCTGCGGCAGGAACTCGCGTACCCGGTCCCCGGTGTCCACGATCACGACCGCCACCGGCAGGTCCTCGCTCAGGGAGAGCAGGCGCGAGGTGTGGATCAGCGAGGAGGCGCCGTAGCCCTCGATGCCCCGGAAGACGCTCGCACCCGCCAGGCCGGCGGCGCGGGCGCGGTGCACGATCTCCGTGTACAGCGGCTTGCGGTGCCAGGTGTCGTTCTCGCCGATGAGGATCGTCACCCGCAGGGCGCTGCCCGTCAGCCTCGTCATCGCCGCCTCCCCACCAGGGCGAGGCGCGTCGCCGTCACCGCGAGCCACACCGCCGCGAGCGACGCGCAGGCAGTCGCGCCGAGGTAGGCGAACGCCGTCCGTGCGTGGCCCGCGTCGACCAGCCTCTGGAAGTCGACCGCGTAGGTCGAGAAGGTCGTGAAGCCACCCAGCACCCCGGTCCCGAAGAAGGGACGCGCCAGGCGGTGAGCCGCCCACACGTCGGTGATCACCACCATGAAGACGCCGATCACGGCACAGCCGGCCACATTGACGCCGAACGTGGTCCAGGGGAAGCCGCCACTCCTCGTGGGCCACAGCAGCGACGCCCCGTACCGGGCGGTGGCGCCGATGCCGCCACCGAGGGCGACCATCGCCACCACCGGGGCCTGCTTCCGCCAGGCGCGGCGCGAGCGGGTGGGGCGGGGCAGGACGATGTCCGCAGCGGCGGCCCCTGCGGGAGCCTGATGCGCTGGCGCGTCCACCCGGTCGGGGTGCGGCGGTGTCATGGACGTACAACTCCTACTCGCCGGGGCCCGGGGCGTCGGGCGCGCGCCGCCGCGCTGCAGGGACCGTCGGCGGCACCTGTGTCGCGGTTCGGTACGGCGGGCCCCACCACCGCGCCGCGGACAGGATCGCGGCCGGTGACCAGCGTAGCTCCGGCGGCGTTGCCCCCGCACTCGGGTCAGTCCGCGGCGGCGGGCGGTTCGCAGACGGCGAGGCCCTTCTCCCACAGGCTTCCCAGGACGAGCAGGCCGTCGGCCTCGCACACGCTGGTGACCATGCGGAAGCCTGCGTGGCGGCGCTCCAGGCGGTGCACGGTCCGGCCCTGGTCGTCGAAGGCAAGGACACCGGCGAACCCGGTCGGACGGAAGGGGACGCGTACCGCCGCCCGGGCCGCGGCGCGGCGCACGGCGGGGCCGCGCCGGTGACGCGGGGGCCGGCCAGCGCCACCCAGATGAGGCCGCCGGGCGCGCGCCAGATGTTGTCCGGCTGCCCGGGGAGGTCGTCGGCGAAGGTCTCGCTCCGCCCGGCCCGCGGTCCGGTGAGCCGGTGGCGGGTGAGGCGGGCGGCCCCGGTCTCCGCGACGACCAGGAACGACTCGTCGGCCGCGGCCGACAGGCCGTTGGCGAACTGGAGCCCCTCAAGGACGACTTCGGGTTCCGTGTCACCCGGCGCGAGGCGCAGCAGGCGTCCGGTTCCCGTGTGCTCGACGAGGTCGCCGATCCAGTGTTCGAGGGGGTGGTGGCGGCTGGAGACGGTGAAGTAGACGGTTCCGTCGGAGAGCGCGATCACGTTGCTGCAGAAGCGGAGGGTCTCGCCGGCCACCGAGTCGGCGAGGACGCGCACGGTCCCGTCGTCGAGGCGGACCCGCAGCAGTCCTCGGCGCGCGTCGCACACCAACAGGTCCCCGTTTGGGAGCAGTTCGAGACCCAGGGGTCTGCCGCCGGTCTCCGCGAGCACCTCGACGCGGGCGGGACCGGGGCCGGTGAGGCCGTCCACGCGCAGGATGCGCCCGTCCTCGTCACCGGTCAGCACCCGGCCCCGGGCGTCGGCGACCACGTCCTCGGGGCCCCGGCCGCCGATCCCGACGTACCGTCGGGGCGTGAGCGCGGCGGGGCGGCCGGTGCCGGGCGGGCGAGCCATGTACCTGTCCTTTTCGTCGTGGGGGCGGTTCCCGCGGCGGTGCGCGGCTACCAGCCTTTCTCGAAGAGGTGCTTGACCTCGGCGATGCGGTACTCGTCGCGACGGTAGACGGTGCGTCCCCCGGTGCGCTCGGCGCGCAGCAGCCCGAGCCGGGCGAGGAGGTCCAGGTGCGCGCTCGCGACGGGAAGGCTCATGCCGAGCGCGGCGGCGACCGAGGTGGAGCTGACGCCGTCCGTGTCCCGGTCGCGCGGCGTCGCGGATCCGGCGGGATTCCTCATCCACTCCAGGATCTCCAGGCGGTCTTCACCGGCGGGCACCTTCAGCATCTCGTCCCCCTCCGTCGCTGGCTTCTCGGTCCACTGTCCCGCGTCCGGAGGTGACGTGCAGGGCCCTTGCGTCCTTTGCCGAGGGCCCGACGGGCAGAAACAGCCAACGGGGCGTCGCGGCGGGCCCGGCACCTCGCGGGCCCGGCTGCCCCGGCAGCCGGGCCCTCACACGCTCAGCGGTGACTGAACCACGACATCGCCGGGAGTGCCTTGTCGTCGTAGTCGAACAGCGCCTGGTTCTCCCATCCGTTGCCGGAGGCCGCGTCCGTGGGGTCCCAGCCGTTGCCGGTGACCGCGGTCCAGGTGGCCTCCCAGTAGAAGACACCGAGTCCGCGGCCGTTCGGGACGGCCTCCACGATGCTCGTCACGTCCCGCATCCAGGCGGTCTGCCCGGCCGGCGAGGCGGCGTAGCCGGGGACCAGCTCACCGGTGGTGTCGATGATGTTGGTGAGCGAGTCGTCGCTGTCCAGGCGGAACGGGTAGGCCGTCTCTGCGACGAAGACGGGCTTGCCGTAACGGGCCGCGGCGTCGTCCAGAGTGGTCTGGAAATCGGCGAACGAACCGTGCCAGTAGCCGTAGTACGACAGGCCGACGGCGTCGAAACGCACGCCGTTCGCGACCGCGCTGTCGAACCACCAGCGGGTGCCCGCCAGGTCGCCGCCCTTGGCGAGGTGCAGGGCCACGACGGTCGACGAGGAGACCGCCTTGGCGGCGCTGTAACCGGAGTTGAGCAGCCCGGCGAGCTGGGGCCAGTTGTCCGTCGAGCCCTCGGACCAGAGCATGCCGGCGTTGGTCTCGTTGCCGATCTGCACCATGTCGGCGGTGGTGCCCTGCGCCTTCAGGGCGTTGAGGACGTCGTACGTGTGGTTGTACACGTCCGTCTTGAGCCGGCTGTACGAGTGGCCGGACCACGCCGCCGGCTTGGTCTGGGCGCCGGGGTCGGCCCAGGTGTCCGAGTAGTGGAAGTCGACCAGGAGCTTCATGCCCTGGGCCTTGACGCGCTTGGCGAGGGCGAGGACGCGCGTCTTGTTGTTGTAGCCGTCGGCCGGGTTCACCCAGACCTTGAGGCGGGCGTAGTTCATGCCGGCCGACTTGAGGAGGGCGAGCGCGTCGCCCTTCGTGCCGGAACCGCTCCTGTAGGCACCGCCGAGGGCCTCGCTCTTGGCGAGTGAGGAGATGTCGGCGCCCTTGACCGGGACCGCGGTGGCGCCGGAGGTGAAGGTCAGGTCGTCGACGTTGATCCAGTTGCCCGCGCCGGCGTCGGAGTTGACGCTGATCGTGCACTGGTTGTTCGTCACGGCGACGGAGGTGACGATCCGGATCCAGCCGCTGCTGGAGACGGGCAGGTCGGTGCGCTGCTCCGCGCTGCCGCAGCCCTTCAGCGCGAGGTGGGCCGAATTCTGGCCGCCGCCGGAGCGCACCCAGGCGGTGAGGGTGTACTTCCCGTTGGTGAGGCCGGACAGGTACTGGTGGGTCTCGACCTTGTAGGCGGAGGACGACCAGTGGGTGAGGCGGTAACCGCCGCTGTGGCCGCCGGACTCGGTGAAGGAGGCGGCGTTCTGGCCGGCCGCGGAGTACGTCGACCAGCCGGTGGGTGTCGCCGTCCCGCTGCCGTTGGACTCGAAGCCGCCGTTGGTGAGGGTGGCGGCGGCGTGGGCCGGGGCGGCGGGGAGGGTGGTGAGGGCCAGACCCGCGAAGAGCGGTATCAGCAGGGTCCGTAGGGCGCGTCTCGCGTGGAACATCGTCGTCCCTTCGACGAAGGCGGGGAGACAGGGGGAGAGCGGTGCCGTGCCCGAAGGCCCGGACACGGCACCGCCGTGACCGGCCGGATGTCCCCCCGGAGTCCGGCCGGTGTCTGAGGGGGCGAGCCGTCGACGCGCGGCAAGGCCGTCGTCGGGTGGGTCGGCCCGCCCGGGGATGCGGTGCGTCTGTGGGCCGCGCCGCACCGGGGGGTCAGCCGTCGAGTCGTACGACCCGGACCGCGCCCGCGGGAACCGCGAGGCGGCCGGCGGCGCGCTCGCCCGTCAGCAGCTCGGTGCCGTGGGCGTCCAGCGGGACCTTGGCGTCCGACGCGGTGTGGTTGACGGCGAAGACGTAGGTGCCCGACTCGCCGCTGCGGCGCACCAGTTCGACGTCGCGCGGCAGGTCGGCGCGCGGTGCGATCCCGGCGTCGTCGGCCGCCCAGCCCAGCAGGGCGTCGATCCCCTGGGCGGCCAGGCGGGTGGACACGTACCAGGCCGAACCCCCGCCCAGGCGGTGCCGGGTGACGGCCGGCCGGCCCGCGGTGAGGCCGTCGGCGTACGTGCACACGGTCTCGGCGCCGCGGGGCACGACGAACTCGGTCCAGACGTCGCCGGTGAGTTCGCGGCCGTCGGGTGTAGTGACGCGCACCCGGTCGTCGGCGAGCAGCGGCGAGAACTCCTCGACGGTCAGGCCGAGTACGTCACGCAGCGCCCCCGGGTACGCGCCGTCGTGCACGGCGTCGTGCTCGTCGACGATGCCGGAGAAGTACGAGACGACGAGGGTGCCGCCGTTCTCGACGTACGCGCGCACGTTCCTGCCGGCGGCCTCCGTCATCAGGTACAGGGCGGGTACGACGACAAGGGGATAGGACGACAAGTCGGCTTCCGGGTGCGCGAAATCGACGGTGAGGTGCCGGTCGTAGAGCGCCTCGTAGAACGCGTCGGCGCGCTCGCGGGCGTCGTGGTCCTCGCTGGGCCGCCACTGGAGGCCCTGCGCCCACCAGGACTGCCAGTCCCAGAGCATCGCGGCGTCGGCGACCGTGCGTGTGCCCTTGAGAGGGGCCAAGAACTCTAGACCGGAGCCGAGTTCGACGACCTCGCGCCACACCCGTGAGTCCGTGCCGGCGTGCGGCAGCATCGCCGAGTGGAACTTCTCGGCACCGCGGCGTGACTGCCGCCACTGGAAGAACATCGCGCCCTCGGAACCGCGGGCCACGTGTGCCAGGGAGTTGCGGGCCATCTGGCCGGGGGCCTTCGCGGGGTTGCGCGGCTGCCAGTTGACCCCCGACGTGGAGTGTTCGAGCAGCAGCCAGGGCGCGCCGCCGCCCACCGAGCGGGTGAGGTCGGCGGCCATGGCGAGGTTCACGTGGGTGCGGCGGCCGTCGGTGATCAGGTAGTGGTCGTTGGTGACGAGGTCGACCTCGCGGCCCCAGGCCCAGTAGTCGATGGAGTCGCACTGGCTCAGGGCGGTCATGAAGTTGGTGGTGACGGGGATGCCGGGCGCGTGGCGGTGCAGGATGTCGCGCTCGGCGACGAAGTTCTCGCGCAGGGTGGCGTCCGCGAACCGCTTGTAGTCCAGGGCTTGGGCCGGATTGCCGACCGTGGGGGTCGCGCGGGGCGGGTTGACCTCGTCGATCGTGGCGTAGCGCTGGCCCCAGAAGGCGGTGCCCCAGGCTTCGTTGAGTGCGTCCACGGTCCCGTACGCGCGGGTGAGCCAGCGGCGGAAGTGTGCGGCGCAGCTCTCGCAGTAGCAGGCGGAGACCGGCACGCCGTATTCGTTGTGGACGTGCCACAGGGCGAGCGCCGGGTGGTCGGCGTACCTCGTGGCGAGCTGGGTGGTGACGGCTGCGGCGGCCCTGCGGTAGTCGGAGTTGCTGTGGCAGATGGCGCCGCGCGAGCCGAACTCGTAGCGGGTGCCGTCGGGGGTCACCGGCAGCGCTTCGGGGTGTGCGCGGTAGAACCAGGCGGGCGGAGCCACGGTCGGCGTGCCGAGGTCGGCCCGGATGCCGTTCTCGTGGAGCAGGTCGAGGACACGGTCGAGCCAGCCGAACTCGTAGGTCCCCGGTGAGGGTTCGAGGAGCGCCCAGGAGAAGATCCCGACGCTCGCCATCGTGACGCCGGCCTCCCGCATCAGCCGGACGTCCTCCCGCCAGACGGACTCCGGCCACTGCTCGGGGTTGTAGTCCCCACCGAAGGCGAGCCCGGTGAGGCCCTTCGGGGTGGTCTCCGGCATGGATCTCTCCCGTTTAATCGATCATTTGGGAACGTGCACAGACATCGCCGACGGCGAGAGCTCAACATAACCGCACAGCAACAACCATTGACAAGTGTCCGGGATGTTTCTCTACTGTGAACGCTCACAGAAGCATGGCAGGTCGTCCGCAGCAGGCGGGGACCCAGGTCAGGGGAGAACATTCCATGCCGAACAAGAAGCTCCACCGCCTCGCCGCCGGGACGGTCGCCGTCGCGCTCGGCGCCACCGCACTCGCCGGCTGCGGCTCGTCGGACGACGACACGGCCGGGTCGGGGCCGGTCTCGCTGACGTACTGGACCTGGACCCCGGGCATGGACAAGGTCGTCGACCTGTGGAACGAGGGGCCGGGCAAGAAGCAGCAGATCGAGGTCACGGTCAAGAAGCAGGCGTCCGGTGACACGCTCGTCACCAAGATCCTCACCGCGCACAAGGCGAAGAAGGCCCCCGACCTGGTGCAGGCCGAGTACCAGGCCCTGCCGACCCTGGTCAGCAACGACGCCCTCGCCGACATATCCGGTGACGTGGACGGGGTGAAGGACAAGTTCGCCGAGGGCGTCTGGCAGCAGACCACCCTGGGCTCGGACGCGGTCTACGCGATCCCGCAGGACTCCGGGCCGATGATGTTCTACTACCGCGAGGACCTCTTCAAGAAGTACGGACTGACGGTCCCGACGACCTGGGACGAGTTCGCCGAGACCGCCCGGACGCTGAAGAAGAAGGCCCCGGAGAAGGACCTCACCACCTTCTCCGCCAACGACTCCGGGCTCTTCGCCGGTCTCGCGCAGCAGGCCAGCGCCAAGTGGTGGACGACCTCGGGCGACAAGTGGAAGGTCGCCATCGACGACGGGGCGACGCGGAAGGTCGCCGACTTCTGGGGCGGGCTGGTGAAGGAGGGCGCGATCGACAACCAGCCCATGTACACGCCGGCCTGGAACAAGGCGCTCAACACCGGCAAGCAGATCGCCTGGGTGAGCGCGGTGTGGGCGCCGGGCACACTCACCACCGCCGCCCCCGACACCAAGGGCAAGTGGGCGATGGCCCCGCTGCCGCAGTGGTCCGCCTCCGAGGACGTCACCGGAAGCTGGGGCGGCTCGTCGACCGCCGTCACCACCGACTCAGGCCACCGCGAGGCCGCCGCGAAGTTCGCCGCCTGGCTGAACACGGACCGGGACGCGCTGACCGCCCTGGCGAAGGAAGGCGGCATCTACCCGGCCGCCACGACCGCGCAGACCAGCGAGGCGTTCCTGAAGCCGCCGGCCTTCTTCTCCAACCAGCCGGACTTCTACCCGCAGGCATCGAAGATCGCCGACACGACCGCGCCCGCCGCCTGGGGCCCGAACGTGAACGTGGCGTACACGTCCTTCAAGGACGCCTTCGCCGCCGCCGCCAAGAACAGGTCGGACTTCGGTGCCGCTCTGAGGACGATGCAGGACGACACGGTCGCCGACCTGAAGAAGCAGGGCTTCGAGGTCGCTCGGTGACGACAGCACACCGGAGGCCGCACGGGGCCGAGCGGGCCCCGTGCGCCGCCCCCGTCAAGCGGACGCGCAGCGCCCCCTACGTCTTCCTCCTCCCCGCCGGCGTCCTGTTCGCCCTGTTCTTCGCCCTGCCCATCGGCTACGCGATCTGGCTCAGCCTGCACAAGGTCCAGGTCAAGGGCCTGGGCCTGGGCGCGGGCGCCCGCGAGGAGGTCTGGGCGGGACTGGAGAACTACACCGACGCGTTCACCGACTCCGAGCTGCTCGGCGGCGCGCTGCGCGTCCTTGGCTACGGCGCCATCGTCGTCCCCGTCATGCTCGGCCTCGCGCTGGTCTTCGCGCTGATGCTCGACACCGAGCGGGTCCGCCTCGCGCCGGTCACCCGGCTCGCGATCTTCCTGCCGTACGCCATTCCCGGCGTGGTCGCCGCCCTGCTGTGGGGTTTCCTCTACCTGCCCGACGTCAGCCCCTTCTACTTCGTGCTCGACAGACTGGGCCTGCCCCAGCCGGACCTGCTGGACGGCGGTCCGCTGTACCTGGCCCTCTCCAACATCGCGATCTGGGGAGGCACCGGCTTCAACATGATCGTCATCTACACCTCGCTCAGGGCGATCCCGGCCGAGGTGTACGAGGCGGCGAAGCTGGACGGCGCCACGCCGCTGCAGACCGCATTGCGGATCAAGATCCCGATGGTGGCGCCCTCGCTGGTGCTCACCTTCTTCTTCTCGATCATCGCGACCCTCCAGGTGTTCAGCGAGCCGACCACCCTCAAACCGCTCACCAACTCCGTCTCCACGACCTGGAGTCCGCTGATGAAGGTGTACCAGGACGCCTTCGGCAAGGGCGACATCCACTCGGCGGCCGCGTCCGCCGTGCTCATCGCCGTCGCCACCCTCCTGCTGTCCTTCGCCTTCCTGCGGGCCGCGAACTCCCGTAACAAGCAGGAGGAAGCACGATGAGTTCCCTTGCCGTACGCAAGTCGGTCCCGGCCGCCGGCACGACGCCCGGGACCGCGCAGGGGCCGCCGCTCCGCCGCCGGATCGCCCTCGTCCCGACGCTCACGCTGGCGCTCGGCGCCCTCTACTGCCTGCTGCCGGTCGCCTGGGTGGTGATCGCGGCCACCAAGTCCGGCCGCGAGCTGTTCTCCACGTTCACCTTCCTGCCCGGCACCGGCTTCACCCAGAACCTCAAGGACCTCCACGCCTACCGCGACGGCATCTACTGGCGGTGGATGGGCAACTCCGCCCTGTACGCCGGTCTCGGCGCGCTCCTGTCGACCGCGGTCTCCGCACTGAGCGGCTACGCGCTCGCCGTCTACCGCTTCCGGGGCCGCGAAAGCGTGTTCAACGTGCTGCTCGCCGGCGTGCTTATGCCCCCGGTGATCCTCGCCGTCCCCCAGTACCTGCTGCTGGCCAAGGCCGACCTCACGGACTCCTACGCGTCCGTGCTCCTCCCCCTCGTGCTGTCCCCGTACGGCGTGTATCTCGCGCGGATCTACGCCGCCGCGGCCGTGCCCGCCGACGTGGTGGAGGCGGGGCGGATGGACGGAGCGAGCGAGTGGCGCATCTTCACCCGGATCGCGCTGCCGATGATGGTGCCGGGACTGGTGACGGTGTTCCTGTTCCAGTTCGTCGCGGTGTGGAACAACTTCCTGCTGCCGTACATCATGCTCAGCGACGACGAGAAGTTCCCGATCACACTCGGCCTGTTCACCCTGCTCGAACAGGGAGCCAACACCCCGGCGCTCTACACCCTCGTCATCACCGGAGCCCTGCTGGCGGTCGTTCCGCTGATCGCCCTGTTCCTTGTCATCCAGCGGTTCTGGAGCCTTGATCTGCTGTCCGGAGCCGTAAAGTCGTGACCATGAACAACACGGGGGGCAGACGCAGGCCGCCGACGATCCACGACGTGGCGCGCGAGGCCGGTGTCTCGCGCGGGACGGTGTCGCGTGTCCTCAACGGCGGCCACTACGTCAGTCCGGCCGCGCAGGAAGCCGTCAACGCCGCCATCCGCAGAACGGGTTACGTCGTCAACCGGCACGCCCGCTCGCTCATCACGGGACGCTCCGACTCGATCGGCTTCCTGCTGACGGAACCCCAGGAGCGGTTCTTCGAGGACCCCAACTTCAATGTGCTGCTGCGTGGTTGCACGCAGGCCCTGGCCGCGCACGACGTCCCGTTGCTGCTGATGCTCGCGGGCACGCGGGACGAACGGCGGCGCATCACGCGGTACATCACCGCCGGCCATGTCGACGGCGTGCTGCTGGTGTCCAGCCACTCCGGCGACCCGGTCGCCGAGGAGCTGCGCGAGGCGGGCGTGCCGCTCGTCGCGTGCGGCAAGCCGATCGGCCTCGGTTCCAAGGTGAGTTACGTCGCCGCGGACGACCGGGACGGCGCCCGTGACATGGTGCGCCACCTGCTGTCGCTCGGACGCCGCCGCATCGGGATGGTCACCGGCCCGCTGGACACCCCGGGTGGTGTCGAGCGGCTCGCCGGGTATCGCGAGGTGCTCGCGGAGGCCGGCATGGAGGCCGACGAGCGTCTCGTCGTGTCCGGCGACTACAGCCGGGCCAGCGGCGAGGCCGGGGCGCAGCGGCTGCTGGCGGCTGTGCCCGACATGGACGGCGTCTTCGTCGCCTCCGACCTGATGGCGCAGGGAGTGCTCGCCGCCCTGCACAAGGCGGGACGGCGGGTCCCCGAGGACGTGGCGGTCGGCGGCTTCGACGACTCCCCCGCCGCCACCTCGGCCACTCCCGCCCTCACCACCATCC
Organism: Streptomyces sp. GLSS-08; assembly: GCF_056387915.1. NCBI lineage: Bacteria > Bacillati > Actinomycetota > Actinomycetes > Kitasatosporales > Streptomycetaceae > Streptomyces > Streptomyces sp. GLSS-08. The sequence continues at coordinate 336,104 of NZ_JBWJAQ010000003.1, read as the reverse complement.
GCCAGCCCTGGGACCGGATCAGCTCCGAGATGGTGCGGGTCCTGCTCGCACAGATCGGGGGCCAGGACGCGGCCGCGGTGATCCTGCCGACGGAGCTGGTGCGGCGCCAGTCGACGTGAGGACGGGCCGGGAGGCACCGGTCAGGATCGGAGAAGCGGTCCACCGCTCCCCGCCCTAGGTTGGAGGAGCCGGCGCGAGGACGCCGGCTCCCACGAGCACGGAGGAGTGCGCCATGACCAGTGGCCTCAAGACCATCGTCTACCCCGTCAAGGACCTCGCCCGGGCGAAGGCCGTCTTCGGCGCCCTGCTGGGCGTCGACCCGTACGCGGACGAGCCGTACTACGTAGGCTTCAGGACGGCCGGCCAGGACACCGGACTGGACCCCAACGGTCACGCCAAGGGCATGACGGGTCCGGTCCCCTACTGGACCGTCGAGGACATCAGGGCCGCGCTGTCCGCCCTGCTCGCCGCCGGGGCGGAGACGCTCCAGGACGTCCAGGACGTCGGTGGCGGCAGGCTGATCGCCTCGGTGAAGGACGCGGACGGGAATCCGATCGGCCTGGTCCAGGACTCCGCCGGGTCCTAGCCGGCCCGAGCTGCATGCGTCTGCACTAGTTGCATGCTCAATGAATGACGGCATTCTGTTACCGTGCATGTATGGCAGCCAAGACGACCGGCGCCCGCCTCGAAGAGCGGTGGCGGGACATCCTGTCGGTGCACGCGCGCACGATGTGCGAGATCGACCGTGCACTGCATCCGCACGGCCTCGGTGCCAGCGACTTCGAGGTGCTGGACATCCTCGCCACCAGCTCCGCGGCGGACGCCGGCGAGCACTGCCGCGTGCAGAACCTCGCCGGGCGGGTCCATCTCAGCCAGAGCGCGCTGTCGCGTCTCATCGGCCGGCTGGAGAAGGAGGGGCTGGTCGAGCGGACGGTCTGCCAGGAGGACCGGCGCGGAGTCTGGGTCGCCCTCACCGCCAAGGGCCGCGACCTGCACGCCGAGGTGCTTCCGCTGCAACGGGACGCCCTCGCCCGCATGCTGGACGGCTGACGGACACCGGTCGCGCCGGGCCATCGCGGGGAGCCCGGCCCTGCGGGCCCGGCCGCTCCCCTCCTCGACGGCGACCGGGCCCGTACGGCGCGCGGCTGTTACGCCCGCGGCCGGGCCAGGAGGGTGCGGACGCCCTCGGACGTGAGGGTCAGACCGCGCGGCGAACTGGGGTCGATGGTGAGCGACAGATCACCGGCGGGCCACTGCGCTGCCAGCGCTCCGAGCGGCACGAGACGGTAGCGCGACACGGAGGGCAGCAGCCCGGCCATCTCCACCTCGGAGGTGAACACCGGTACCACCTGCACGCCGCCCGGCTGCTCCAGCACGGGCAACGCCACGGCCGAGGGGTCGGCCGCGTCCTCCTCGGCGTCGTCGGGCACGGGGACGAGGATGTCGCTCCCGGCCAGCGTGTCCAGCGCCACCACGTCCTGGGTGTCGCGGGCGAGGGTGTCCAGCGCCTCCTGCGCCGGATTCGCGGGCACGGGCACCGCGGCGTCGTCGGGCGCGGGGGCGGTGTGGTCGTTCGAGGGTGTCTCCATGACTGATTCCCAGGTAGTTCGGACGGGCCACCCGGGACAAGATCGGCCCGGGGCGCAGCCACCGTCGCCTACCCGGCCGCAGCCGGGGCATTCCCGCCGGGTCACGGACCCGGGCACGGCCGGTGTCCTCGGCGGCAAGCCGTCCGGGGCGACCGTCCCCGGCTCCGTACCCCGGCTCAGTGGAGCTTGTTGACCGCGGTGACGGTCGTCGCCTTGAAGCCGGCGACCTCGGCGTGCTGGAAGGTGCCCATCTGCGCCCACCGCACGACTGTCACGGCGGTGCCGTCCCTGCCGACCGAGAACAGACCGATGTCGGAGGCGCCCCAGGAGGTCTCGGTGTGGATGCCGTAGACGTGGGCCCCCTCCTCCACGTCGAGCCTGCCGTAGTACTTCTGCGTCGCGGTCACCTCCGGGTCCTGCTCCATCAGCTTCGCCGCGCAGCCGGCGAGGTCCTTGCGCAGCAGGGCCGCGAAGTCCTTGGCCCGCTGCACGCTCCGCTCCTCGACCGTGACCTGGAGCGCGTTGGTGTCGTAGTCGGTCCAGTACGCGCGGTGGCTGGAGATCGACGGCAGGGCCTCCCCGACACACATCGGCAGCGGATCCGGCTGACCGGCGGTCACTTCGCCCGCGTACCAGGCGGACGACGAGTGCGCGGGCAGCTCGGACGGTTCCAGGAACCGGGGCGAGCCGGATCCGGCGGCGCTCGCCGGGACGGCGGTCGCCGTCACCGCCGCACCGACCGCCACAGCCGCCAGGACGAGCCGCGTGCCACGCGTACGGATGTTCATGTTTCCCCCTGTTGATGGTCCGTCGTACAGATGCTCGTCGGCCACGCCGGAGAACGCCCATGGCCGACCGTCACGCCACCTATGACCCACGACAGTCCCCGTTCGTTGCCCCCTGTCACTGCTACGGACCTGTCCCCTTCGTCACCGGACGGCAACAGACGTCGGACGCGCCCCGCTCGGGCGGGAACCGCGGCACCGCCGGTGGCCTCCCTCTCAGGCCGCCGGGGCGGTCAGCGCCGCGAGCAGCCAGTCGTGCGCGGCACCGGGGGTGGGTTCCGCCCGGGCGCCCGGCGGGGTGATGACCTCGGCCACCAGCTCCCAGTACCGGTCGATCCGCGGGTCCGCCGCGAGCTGACGTGCCAGCAGGCGGCGGAAGTCCGGGGTGTCGCGGATGCCGTACGCGCTCGCGTACGCGTCGACGAAGCTGTCCAGTGCCTCGCCCCGGTGCGGCTCCCGGTCCCGTCGCAGGTGTACGGCCGCCAGCTCGTACGCCTCGGCCAGACCCGCGTACAGCACCGCCGCCCCGCGGGCTCCCGCCGTCCGGTGCGCCTCGGGCTGGGGCTGTCCGGCGGCGGCCGGGCACGGCGCGAGCGTGAGCGCGTTCAGCCGGGCGAAGGCGAGGACCTGCGCCGGTCGCGGATCGTCGGGCGGCTGCGGCACCGCCACGTCCAGGAACGCGGCGGTCGACCGGGCCGGCATCCGCGCGGGCAGCCAGGCGCGCCAGAACCGGGCGAGCGGGGCCGTACTCGGCGGGGCGGTGAGGGCGCCGACCAGGAGCAGCCGGTCGGCCCGCTCACCGGGCGGACACTCCTGCACCAGCCGCAGAGCGGCCTCCCGCCAGCGCAACTCCCGTAGGCGGGAACCGAGTTCGCGGAGCTGTCCGGCGACGGCGTCCTCCAGGACCCCGCCCGGCCCGCAGCCCTCGTCCTCGTCGAGGACGCGCCGCACCTCGGGCAGCGGCAGGTCGAAGGCGCGCAGGGAGCGGATCAGGCGCAGCCGCTCCAGCGCGCCCGGGCCGTACCGACGGTGGCCGCCGGCGCTTCTGGACGCCTCGGGCAGCAGGCCGCGTTCCGAGTAGAAGCGGACGGTCTTGACGGTGACGCCCGCCGCTTCGGCGAGCTCTCCGATGCCGCACAGACCGTCGTGGGACGTGACCACTTGAACCTCCCTCAGGGGGAGTTCCTACCGTACCGGCGAGCGCGGACGGGTGATCGGGACGTCCGCGGAGGACGACGTGTCGAGGAGAAGGCCATGACTGTGTTCATCCTGGTGCCGGGCGTGTTCACCGGCGCACACGTGTGGGAGGAGACGGCGGCGCGACTGGCCGCCGAGGGCGCCGAGGTGCACGCCGTCGCCCTCACCGGGCCGGGCGGCCCCCACGCCGCTGCGACTCCGGTCGTCGACCTGGACACGCATGTCGCGGATGTGCTCGCGGTGATCGACTCGGTCGATGCGGCGGCCGGCCGGGAGATCGTGCTGGTCGGCCACGACTACGGGATCCATCCGGTGCGGGGCGCCGCCGACCGGCGCGCCGAGCGCATCGCCCGGATCGTCCACCTGGACGCGGGGATGCCGCAGGACGGCGTCCCGGCCCTCGCGGCGGTACCCGACCAGGCACTGCGCGAGCGGCTGGCCGCATGCGCCGCCGCGGGCGCGGTGGGGGCAGGTGCGGGCACGGGCGCGGTGGGTGCCGGGGCCGATGCGAGCGCGTGTGGGGCCCGTTCGGGCACGGACGGGGTCGGTGCGGGCGCAGGTGGGGTCGCGGGCGTCACCGGCGAGCTGGCGCCGCCTGCGCGCGACGAGTGGCCGCGCTGGGGCAGCACCGCGGGCGTACCCGACGCGGCGCTGGACCGGCTCACCGCCCTCGCCGCTCCGCAGCCGCTCGGCACGCTGCTCCAGCCCCTTCGGCTGACCGGCGCTGTGGACGCCGTGCCCAGTACGGGGGTGCTGTGCACCGGCAACGGCGGGAGCATCGAACTGGTGCAGATGCAGGTGGACTTCGGCGATCCCGCGCTGCAAGCCCTCACCGGCCCCGGGGTCACCTTCTTCGAACTCCCCACCGGGCACTGGCCGATGCTGTCCTGTCCCGCCGAGCTGGCCGGGGTCCTGCTGCGCGCCGCGGCCGGTGAGGGGCACCGGCTGAAGGCGTCCGGCGCCGCCGAAGCGCCCGCGCATCTGCGGCCGTTCCTGCTGGACGTGCCCGAAGTCCCCCGTGAGCGGGCCGGGAACATCGACCTGTACCTGCCCGACGCCGAGGGTCCGCGGCCCGCGGTGGTGTTCGTGCACGGCGGCCCGGTGCCCGCCGGGGCCCGGCCGACGCCCCGGGACTGGCCGACCCTGGTGGGCTATGCCAGGTATGCCGCCGGGCAGGGGGTGGTGGGTGTGACCCTCGATCACCGGCTGCACGGGGTGGAGGACTACGGGCGGGCCGCGGCGGACGTCGCCGCCGCGGTGGAACGGGTCCGGGCGGATCCGCGGGTGGACGCGGACCGGGTCGCGCTGTGGTTCTTCTCGGGCAGCGGCCCGATCACGGCGGACTGGCTGGGGGCGCCACCGGCGTGGCTGCGCTGCCTGGCGGCCACGTACCCGATCATGGCGCCGCTGCCGAACTGGGGGATGTCCGGCGGCCGGTTCCGTCCGGCGGACGCGGTGGCCCACGCCGGCGCCCTGCCCGTGGTGCTGACCCGGGCGGGCCTCGAGGTTCCCCAAATCGCCGCCACCGTCGAGGAGTTCCTGGCCGCGGCCGAGGACTGCGGGGCGGCCGTCGATGTCGTCGACGTGCCGCACGGCCACCACGGCTTCGAGACCCTCGACCCGACGGACGAGTGGCGCGAGGCCGTGCACCGCGCGATGCGCGAGGTGCTGGCGCACGTCACGTCCTGAGCGTCCCGGACCGCGGTGTCAGGACCGCGCGCCACCCGCCGCAGCGCCCGACGCCGTGGCACGCCGGGCGGGCACCACCCGCAACGGCGCTGAAAAGGCTTGAGGCTCTCCGCGCCTTCGGCGGCGGAGAGCCCAACGGGGCTGCCCTTCCGAACCCCGTGCCGTTCGAGTCCCCCTCGTCGCCGCATTAGGCGACGAGAGCCGTCAGGTGCGGCCAGGGCCGCCGCTGCCGAAACCACCGGAGCCGGAGTCCCACCGGGGCCGCGGCTGGTTCTCGCCGTCGGTGGTGCTGCCGGACTGGCGGACCTGCTGCGGGTTGAGCCGCTTTCCGTCCGTGGCCCGGGGGACCTCGTTCGGCTCCGGCGTCTCCCGGGTCTCGTGAACGGCGCCGGTCTCCGGCAGCGTGGGCTGCTCATGGGGCTTCGGGGGCTCCGGCTCCCGGCGCCGCACCTTGATGCCGAGCCGCACGGCCCAGATCAGGGCAGCGACGACGAGGAGACCGCCCACGAAGGCTCCCATCACGCCGAATGCCGCGTCCTTGAAAACAGCCAGTTCGTATCCCGTCGCTTTCATGGCTGCCGGGTACCCCGCAGAAGGCAACTAATCCACCCTGCGCCCCTCGGTCACCCCCGCTGACCTCTGCCTCTTCGGCCCGCGGGGCGGCCCGTCCTCAGATGTCGCGCCGCTCCAGCGGCTTGGTGGCGGGTCCCTGGACGATCTCGCCGTCCGTGCCGAAGCGAGAACCGTGGCAGGGGCACTCCCACGCGCGCTCCGCCCGGTTGAAGGCGACCAGGCACCCCATATGCGTGCAGCGCGCGGAGACGGCGTGCACCTCTCCGCCGTCGTCGCGGAAGACCGCGCACCGCTGTCCCCCGACGCGTACCACCGCTCCGTCGCCCGGAGCGATGTCGTCCACGGAGTGCTCGGGTCCGGGCGAGGACAGCCGGTCGCCGACGAAGTGGCGCGCCACCTTCGCCTGGTTCTTCAGGAAGGCCGGCGCCTCCCGCACGGCCGAGAGCACCCGCCGCGGGTCGTACAGACCGCTCCACGGCGACTTCTCCCCGCTGATCAGCGCCGACAGGAGCTGTCCCGCCATGATGCCGCCGCTCAGACCCCAGCCGCCGAAGCCGGTGGCCACGTACGCGTGACGGGTGCCCGCGTGCAGCGGTCCGACGAGCGGCACCGAGTCGCTGGAGTCGTTGTCCTGCGTGGCCCAGCGGTGCGTGAAGGCGAGCTCCCCGAAGTGCCCGGTGGCCCAGTGGGCGAGCCGCCCGAACCGCTCCTCGACGTCAGCGGTACCGGGCGTGAAGTGCTCCCCGGTGACGATCAGCAGCCGCCGGCCGTCCTCGTAGGGGGCCGTGCGCAGCGAGCGGGTGCTCTGCTCCTGGGTGATGAACATGCCGTGCGGATCGAGGTCGGCCGGGATGGGCGCGGTCAGGACGAGTTCACGGCGCGGGGAGAGCCGGGTGAACAGGAGCGCCCGGTCGAAGACCGGGTAGTGCGTGGCGACCACGACGTCCGTCGCCGTCACCGTCGACCCGCTCTCGGTGGTGAGCCGGCAGGGCTCGCCCTCCCTGAGTCCGACGACCCTGGTCCTCTCGTGGATCACCGCGCCCAGCCTGCGCAGGTCGTCGGCGAGCGCGAGGAGGTACTTGCGCGGATGGAACTGGACCTGCTCCGTGACCCGGACGGCGCCCGCGACGGGAAAGGGCAGGCCCGTCTCGGTCACGTACTCGGCCGGGAGTCCGGCCTCCCGGGCGGCCTCCGCCTCCGCCTTCAGATCGCCGACGCCCGAGGGGTCCTGCGCGAAGGTGTAGGCGGCCGTGTCCTCCCAGTCGCAGTCGATGCCCAGTTCGTCCACGACCGCCGCCGCGTGCCGGATGGCCTCCGTCTGGGAGCGGGCGTACAGCTTGGCGCCCTCGGGCCCCCGGGTGTGCCGCAGCCGTGCGTAGATCATGGTGTGCAGCGCGCTGAGCTTGGCCGTGGTGTGACCGGTGACGCCCGCGGCGATCCGGTCGGCCTCCAGCACCGCCACGCTGCGCCCCCGGCACGCCAGCTCCCAGGCCGTGCTGAGCCCCGCGATTCCCGCGCCGATCACGGCGACGTCGACCGTGATGTCCGCGTTCAGAGGCGGCAGGTCTCCCGCGGGCGCCGAATCGATCCAGTACGACTTCTGCTGGGCCGCGTGCGTGTTCATGCGCCCCGGGTTCCCCGGCCGTCCCGACCGAAGCGCGTCGTCGCCCGGATGGCTCAGCGCCCCGCGGGCTGCTCCGTACGGGCCTGCCGGGCGCCCTGCGCCTCACAGGCCGCGTCGGGATCGGCGATGCGCACGAGAGCCGACAGGAGCCGCCGTGTGTCGGCCAGGACACCGCCAATCGCGGGGGCGAGCACCCGCGGCCCCTGCGCGCACGCGGAGGTGAGACGACGGTGGGCGGTGGAGGCCCTGGCCAGCGCCCGTCGGCACTCACGCGTCCGGTCCTCGTCCCGGCGTCCGTCCTCCTGGAGGTGGTCGTCGAGCAGGCACACGTCGCCCGCCGCCCGCAGCAGTTCCGCCAGGGCGGTCCGCGCGTCCGCCGGGAGCTGGGGCCTCGGGGCGGCCTCGGTCAGCGCGCGCGTGGTCCTCATGATGTGCTCGGTGACCTGGTCCCAGACGAAGTCGCGGGCGGCCGGCGGTTCGGGCGGGATGCGGCGCAGCCGCCGGGCCGGGTTGACCCGGTAGCTCTCGTCCGCCCACCGGCGTGCCTCGCGCAGGTCCGTCACCACGTCCGTGAGCCGCTGGGCGCTCTCGTACCACCGGCGCGCCTGCTCCTGGCCGCGGTCCGCCGGCAGTCCGTCGGCGACCTGGTGCAGCAGTTCGCCGCAGGACCGCGGGAGTTCCTCGCGCAGCTGGGTCACCCGGAGCACATGCACCGGCGGGAGGATCAACGCGTTGACGCCGATGCCGATGGCCGCGCCGAGCAGCGTCTCCAGGAGCCGGTGCAGGATGTCCGCGCCGGCGTAGGAGCCGTAGACGAGGACGAACAGCGCGGCGGTCGGCGCGTACAGGCCGTTGGAGCCGAAGCGGGCGTAGTTGCCGAGGAGCACGGTGATCGGCAGCGCGAGCGCCATCGCGGCCATCTCGTTGTGCGTCAGCGCTCCCGCTCCGGCGGCCAGCAGCGTGCCGACCAGCACCACGACGAACTGCTGGAGCGCGGACAGCAGGGAGCGGTAGACGGTGTGGTGCATGAGGAACAGCGCGGTCCAGGGCGCCAGCAGCGCCATGGGCGCTTCCCACCACCACCCGGCCACCGCCCACGCCAGCAGCGCCGCCCCCGCCGCCTTGAGGGACTGCACCGCGGTGTTGCGTTCCGAGCCCGCCACCGTGAAGGCCCGCCACACGGAGCGCCGGATCCCCTCCAGCTCCCAGCCCAGGGTGTGCAGAACGATGTGGCGTTCCCTGCCCGTCGCCCGTTCCGTGGCCCGCTGTTCCACCGTCCTCCTGTCGTCGTCCATGTCGTGCGCGGGCGTTCCGCGTGCGCCGTCGAGTCGTCGCCCGGCTACGGCAGGGGCGTCCCGCCGGTGGCGTTCATGATCTCCGCGGTGATGAAACTCGCGTGCTGCGAGGCCAGGAAGACGTACGCGGGAGCCATCTCGGCGGGCTGCGCGGGCCGGCCCATGGGGGACTGCTTCCCGAACTCGGTCGTGTCGGGCATCGTCGCGGGGATCAGCGGCGTCCAGACGGGTCCCGGTGCCACCGCGTTCACGCGGATGCCGTCACCGGCGACCATCTGCGCCAGTCCCTGGGTGAAGGTGACGATCGCGCCCTTGGTCATGGCGTAGTCGAGGAGGTGCGGACTCGGCTTGTAGGCCTGCACGGACGTCGAGTTGATGATCGAGCCGCCCGCGGGCATGTGCGGCAGGGCCATCTTGGACAGCCAGAACATGCCGTACAGGTTGGTGCGCACCACCCGGTCGAACTGCTCGGTCGAGATGGCGGAGATCCCGTCCGGCTGGGACATCTGGTACGCGGCGTTGTTGACCAGGATGTCGATGCGGCCGAACTCCGCGACGGCGCGCTCGACCAGCCGACGGCACTGCTCCTCCTCGCGGATGTCGCAGGGCACCGCGACGGCCTTGCGCCCGGCGTCCTCCACCAGACGCGCGGTCTCGCGGGCGTCCTCCGCCTCCTCGGGCAGGTAGGTGAACAGGACGTCCGCGCCCTCCCGGGCATAGGCGAGTGCCACCGCCCGCCCGATGCCCGAGTCGCCGCCGGTCAGAAGGGCCTTGCGGTCCGTCAGCAGGCCGCTGCCCCGGTAGGACTCCTCCCCGTGGTCCGGCGGCGGGTCCATGGGCCCGGTCCAGCCGGGGTGCTGCTGCTCCTGCTGCGGGAAGTCGGGCTGCGGGTGCTTGGCTACGGGGTTCTGCTGCCCGTGGTCGTTCATGGGTGGGGCCTTTCTTCTCGCTCGTGGGGGGAAGCGCGGCGCTCGCTCGTGGGGAAGCCTGGCGCCCGCTGGTCGAGAGTGCCCACGAGCCCGTGCTCCACACCTCAGCCCACGGCACGGCCCCGCAGCGGTGCGGTGTCCGCTCCCGAACCTCGGCGCATTCCTTCCAGCAGTTCCTCCAAGGCTTCGACGGCGGTGCGCCGGGGCTGCCAGCCCAGTTCGGTGCGGGCGCGCGTGCAGTCCATCAGGGGCAGCCGCAGGACGGCGTCGAACAGCTGCGGCGACGCCGGCAGGAGGTGCAGCGCCCAGGCGGCCGCGAGTCCGGAGCGGGCCACCGGGCTCGGCACGCGCACGGGCCTGGCGTGGAACAGCTCGCCGAGGACACCGGCGTCGAGCGGCGGATCGGCGGCGATGTTGAAGGCTCCCCGCACCCCGCGCAGCACCGCGAGGCGGTAGGCCTCGGCGGCGTCGTCCGTGTGCAGGGCCTGGAAGCGGAGGCCGGGGATGTCCGGGACGACCGGCAGCGCCTCGGGCCTGAGCAGCGGTCCCGGCAGGAGGCGGCCGCCGAAGATGCGCCGCTGTTCGCTGGCCGACTCCCGCTTGAACAGGAACGCCGGCCGCATGCGTACGACGCGTGTGCCGGGGTGCTCCCGTTCGAAGGTGTCGAGGACGCGCTCCAGGTAGGCCTTCTCCCGGGTGTACGCGGCGCCGGGCCAGCCGTGGGTGGGCCAGGACTCGTCGACGGCGCGGTCGTCGGGGCCGGGCGAGTAGGCACCGACGGACGAGGCGTGGACCAGCGCGGGGACGCCCGCCTGCGCGACGGCCTCGAAGACGCGCACGCTGCCCAGGACGTTGGTGCGCCAGGTGACCGCGGGGTCCCGGGCGGGCTGGAACTTCCAGGCGAGGTGGACGACGGCGTCCGCGCCGCGGAACAGCTCGACCAGGCCGGTGTCCTTCTCCAGGTCCACCGCCTTCCACGTGGTGCGGGGCGGCGACCAGTGCGGGGTCCGGCGCGCCAGACCCACGACGGATGCGACCGCCGGATCCTCGCTCAGCAGGCGCACCACGCTGGTGCCGACGTTGCCGGTGGCTCCGGTGACGACGATCTTCTTACCGGGTGAGTCCGTCACGTCGTGAGTCCTCTCGTGAGAGCCCGGAGCGCCACGGCTCCGGCGACGGTGCCTCCGTTCACCGGAGGGTCCGCGAGCCTCGGTCTCCGTCGGAGCGGCTGTCCGGGTTCCCCTGTGCCCCTCCCCCACACGGGCCCGACGCCCCTCGGACGGACGCGCGCGGCACAGGGGCCGGAGAGACGATGCGCCTCTCCGGCCCCTGGTTCTTTCCCCTGCCTGCCCTCGCGGGTCCTTCGCCGGCACGCGACGCCGGTCAGTCCTCGCCCCTGACGATGTTCCAGTCGGAGCCCGCCTGCGCCTGCCGGCTGTCTCTCTCGGCCCGGGCGGCCACGCAGGTGCGTATGGCGCTTGCGCGCCCACGTCGTGCCTCGGCCCAGCCCGTCTCGGGCCGGCGCATGCTGTTGTCATTACGGACGTCCGCGGTCACGGCACTCCAACTTCCTTCTGCCTCCGGGCCCCGCGCGCGCGGGACTGCCAATGCTGCACGCTCGTACCTGTCTGTCCGGCCGGGTCCCCCTCCTCGCCGCCGCGAAACCCGGCGGCGGCGGTCCGCGGGCGGGACGGCCCGGGGCCGAGTACCCGTTTGGCCCGGGCCCACCGGGTACTCGGCCGGCAGAACCGGCGGAGTCGTGGTGTCGGGCATCTCACCTCGCGCACCCGCCACCGCTGGACTTCTCGCCGGGGTGGTGCGCACCGTCGCTGCCGTGCGGTTCGCCCTCCGCCCCGCCGGCAGCGGCTCGACGGCCGGTGAACCTGCGTCGACGGGCGGTTCGACGAGCGGGGCCCGGGTACCCAGGCGGGACCTCCGACCCCTTGGAAGTGTGATGAGCGAGAAGAACCCCCTGAAGGCGAAGGCCGAGCAGGTCGTCGACGCGATCCGTGAGGCCGGCGCGCCCGACTCCGTGCCGGGCAGGCCGGCCGTGCAGCCGCCGCGGGTCGCCGAGCCCACCGAGCCGCGTGAGCCGCTCCCGCCCAAGGCCGATCAGGGGTCCCCCGAGACGGTCAGCCCCACCGGTCTGCCGACCGGCGCCGCCCCGGCCGACATGGCTCAGGGGGGCGGCTACCTGACCACGGCCCAGGGGACCCGTCTCCACGACACGGACCACTCCCTGAAGGCCGGTGCCCGCGGGCCCGTCCTCCTCCAGGACCACCATCTGCGCGAGAAGATCACCCACTTCGACCACGAGCGCATCCCGGAGCGCGTGGTGCACGCCCGCGGCGCGGCCGCTCATGGCGTCTTCCAGGGCTACGGGACCGCCGCCAACGTCACCAGGGCGGCCTTCCTCGCGAAGGACGCCGAGACGCCGGTGTTCGTACGGTTCTCCACCGTGCTCGGGTCCCGCGGCTCGTCGGACACCGTGCGTGACACCCGGGGCTTCGCGACGAAGTTCTACACCAGTGAGGGCACCTTCGACCTGGTCGGCAACAACATCCCGGTCTTCTTCATCCAGGACGCCATCAAGTTCCCGGACGTCATCCACGCCGGGAAGCCGCATCCCGACCGGGAGATCCCCCAGGCGCAGAGCGCACACGACACATTCTGGGACTTCGTCACCCTGCACACCGAGGCCACCCACCACACCCTGTGGAACATGTCCGACCGGGGCCTGCCGAGGTCGTACCGCATGATGGAGGGCTTCGGCGTCCACACCTTCCGGCTGGTGAACGCCGAGGGCGCGACCACCCTGGTGAAGTTCCACTGGAAGCCCAAACTCGGCGTCCACTCGCTCGTGTGGGAAGAGGCCCAGCTCATCAACGGCACGGACCCGGACTTCCACCGGCGGGACCTGGCCGACGCGATCGAGGCCGGCGCGTACCCGCAGTGGGAGCTGGGCATCCAGGCGTTCCCGGACACCCCGGACCAGACCTTCGAGGGCATCGACCTGCTCGACCCGACCAACATCGTGCCCGAAGAGCTTGCGCCGGTGCAGCCGATCGGCATGCTGACGCTGAACGCCAACCCGTCCAACTACTTCGCGGAGACCGAGCAGGTGGCCTTCCACCCGGGGCACCTCGTCCCCGGCATCGACGTCACCGACGACCCGCTGCTGGCCGGACGGCTCTTCTCCTACCTGGACACGCAGATCAGCCGGCTGGGCGGCCCGAACTTCGGCCAGCTCCCGATCAACCGCACCCACGCCCCCGTCAACGACATGCTGCGCGACGGAATGCACCAGACGGCGGTGCACACCGGAGTGGCCCCCTACAAGCCCAACTCCCTCGACGGCGGCTGCCCGTTCCTGGCCGGTGCGGACACCGGCGCGTACATCGAGACCCCGGTAGAGGTGCCCGCGGCCCGCAAGGTCCGGCAGGCGCCCGTGTCGTTCTCGGACCACTTCGGCCAGGCCCGCCTGTTCTGGCTCAGCATGACCCCGACGGAGCGCGAGCACATCGTCGGCGCGTACACGTTCGAGCTGGGCAAGTGCTACGAGCAGGCGATCAAGGAGCGGGCGCTCCAGGTGCTCGCCAACATCGACCCCGAGCTGTGCGGGCAGGTCGCCGCCGGGCTCGGGCTGCCGGCCCCGGAGGCCAGCGAACCCCTGGTGACGCCGGAACCGAGCCCGGCCCTCTCCCAGCTGGGCAAGGTCTGGCCGCTGGAAGGGCGCGTCATCGGCATCGTGACGGACGAGCAGGGCGACCTGGACGGTGTGCGCGCCGTGCAGAAGGCCGTCCTGGAGGCGGGCATGGTGCCGCTGGTCATCGCCCCGGCCGGCGGGAAGCTGGACGCGGAGGGCGAGCCGGTCACGGTGCAGCGCTCCTTCGCCACGGCCAGGTCCGTGGAGTGCGACGCGCTGCTTCTGGCAGGCGTTCCGGGTCCCGCAAAGGACGCCTTCGGGGCGCGTGACGCGAAGGCGGGCGACGGCGCCGTCGGCGCGACCGCGGACCCGCGGGTGACACTGATGCTGGCGGAGGCCTTCCGGCACGGCAAGGCCATCGGTGGCTGGGCCGGCGCGGACGCCGTCCTGACGGCCGCGGGCATCCCGGTGGACGCTCCGGGCGTGGTGACCGCCGAAACCGGCACGGGCGTGTTGGAACAGGTCACCGGCCTGCTCGGCCAGCATCGTGTGTGGGAGCGCTTCGGCACCCGGCTCTGAACTCAGGGGCCGGCCACAAGAACAGAACGGCAGTGCGACGACCATGAACAGCGACAGAACGCTTCGCAGCCAGGTCTACTTCAGCCAGTCGGTCTTCGGGGCCCCGTGCTGGGTCAGCCTGACCGCACGCGACCTGCGGGCCACCCAGGACTTCTACGCGGCGGTGCTGGGCTGGGAGTGGCGTTCGGTGAAGCTGGGCGACCAGTTCAAGGTCGCGCACGTGAACGGAGTCCCGGTGGCGGGAGTGGCCGCGGTGGCGTCCATGTGGCAGATCGCCGCCGCCTGGACTCCGTACTTCGCCGTGCCGAGCGCGGACGAGGCCGTGTCGCGCAGTCAGGAACGCGGCGGTACGACGGCAGTGGGGCCGATCGCCTTCCCTCCGGGGCGGGCGGCCCTGCTGGCCGACCGCGACGGGGCGGTCTTCGGGATCTGGGAGGGCAAGCTCGTCACCGGCTGGGAGGACTGGCGCCGGGTGGCTCCCACCTTCGTGCGGCTGCACACGCGGGACGCCTTCGACGCGGCGATCTTCTACGGCGAGGTCCTCGACTGGGCCTCCGACCGCGCCGGCTGCTGCGACGTCGACTACGAGGAGAACGAGGTCGTGCTGCGCAGCCGCGGCGACGTGGTCGCCCGGATCCACTCCGGCGCCCTCGGAGCCGCCCCCGAGCCCACCCTGCGGCCCCACTGGCAGATCCATTTCGCGGTCGACGACGTGGAGGCCTGCGCCCGAGCCGCCCGCGCCCACGGCGGATCCGCGCGGCAGGGCGGCACCGGGTCCACCGAGGCGGTCCTCTCGGACCCCGACGGGGCGCACTTCACCGTGACGCGCACCGTCTGAGGCGAGGCCGCGCCACCGGAGCGGCGCGCCTGACCCGCTCCGTCCCCGCTCGCCGGCCGAACTCCTCCCGCTCCGTGGCGTGGTCCAGCGCCAGTTGGCAGGCGCCGGTCATCACGCCGAGCGCCTGCCAGGGGACCCCGCTGAGGGTGGCGCGCAGGATCTCCGCCACGTCGCGGAAGGACTCGGTGTTCTGCAGCCGGTCGGTCTCGGCCGGTCGACGGCGGGAGCGCGGTCAGTACGCTCGCGGGCGCAGCCTCACGTCCTCCGCCGTTCGAGAAAGGACCACGCATGCCGGTCTTCACCGCCCCCGATGGCGTCAGCCTCTCCTACGAGGTGTGGCCGGGCACCTCGGACCTGCCATTGGTGCTGCTGCAGCACGGCTTCATCGCGGACGGGAAGTCCAACTGGGTCGCTCCCGGTATCGTCGCCGCGCTGACGGCCGCCGGCCGCCGGGTCGCCACCATCGACGCCCGCGGGCACGGCAGGTCGGACAAGCCGCACGATCCGGCCCGCTACGGCGAGGCCCGCATGGCCGAGGACGTCCGCGCGCTCGTCGACCTGCTCGGGGAGGCGTCCTACGACCTGGTGGGCTACTCGATGGGAGCGATCGTCTCCCTGCTCACGGCGGTACGCGATCCACGCGTCCGCCGCCTGGTGGTCGGCGGGGTGGGCGCCGCCGTGGTCGAACTCGGCGGTGTCGACACGCGGGCCGTCGGGCGCCCGGCGCTGCTGCACGCGCTCGGCACCGACGATCCTGCCACGGTCACCGATCCGGCGGCCGCCGGTTTCCGCGCCTTCGTCGACGCCGTCGGGGGTGACCGGAAGGCGCTGGCCGCGCAGGTCACCGCCGCGCACGACCGGCCGATACCGCTGGACGCGGTCAAGGCCCCGACGCTCGTCCTCGCCGGCCGGGACGACCCTCTCGCCGCCCGGCCGCAGACTCTCGCGGACGCCCTCCCGGACGGGAGGCTGCGCCTGGTGCCCGGCGACCACATGCAGGCGGTGCGCGATCCCGCCTTCCGTGACGAACTGGTGCGCTTCCTCGGCACCGGCTGACATCACGTGCGCGCGGGACCGTCGGCCGCGGGCTCCGCCGGCCGACGGGGACGCTCTCGTGTGCGGTACTCCTCAGCCGCCGAGGATGCCCGTGGGGAGGATCGACTGGGCGGAGGTCACCGGGCAGGGCGGCGCCCTGAGCGCTGGCGGCCGATCTGCGGGCCACGCGCTGCCTGGCGGCGGTGGCCCGCCTTCACCCCGAAGGTGCGTACGAGGTCCTGCGGTGTTGGAATTGAGGCGGCGACGAGCGCGTCCATCGAGGCACGGCTGACGCGCCGTCGGAGGCAGAAGGCCGCCAGGCGAGGAGTCCGTATGAGCGTCGACGCATTCTCGGAAATGGGACCTGTCGATTACCTGATCCTGGAATTTCCCGGTAATCGCATGACCGGGGAGGGCATGCCCCTCCTGCTCGACCTCGTCGACCGGCACATCATCCGCATCCTCGACCTGTCCTTCGTCCGCAAGGACGAAGACGGCTCGGTCAGAGCGCTCGAGCTCACCGACATGGACGGCGACGGGGAACTCGATCTGGCCGTGTTCGAGGGCGCCTCCTCCGGCCTGCTCGGCGAGGACGACCTCCGGGAGGCCGCCGCGGTCCTCGAACCCGGCAACTCCGCGGGCGTCATCGTGTACGAGAACGTGTGGGCCGCACCGCTGGCGGCGGCCCTGCGGCGCAGCGGAGCCCGGATGGTCGCCAACGGGAGGATCCCGGCCGAGAACCTCCTGGCGACTCTGGAATCCGTCGAGGCCGGATCCCCCTCCTAGGCCGACGCCCGCCCCACGACAAGGACACCTGCCATGCCCGGTCTGCTCCGCGGGGTCGCCCGCACCGCAGTCATCTCCGGTACCGCCACCGCCGTTTCCAACCGCGTCTCGCGCCGCCAGGCCGGCCGGTGGGCGCAGCAGGACTACGAACAGACCCCCGCGGCGCCGCCCCAGCAGGCCTACGGCGCTCCGGCACCCGCTCCGGCGCCCGAGCCGGCGGCCGAGCCGGCGGCCGCAGCGTCGATGGACACCAAGATCGCGCAGTTGAAGGAGCTCGCTGAGCTCAAGGAACAAGGGGTGCTCTCCGAGGCGGAGTTCGCGGCACAGAAGGCCCGCATCCTGGAACTCTGAACGCGGCACCCGTCACCGCCGCCGGGTCACCGCGGGGATCGGCTCGGAGTGCTCGGGCCACCGGTTCCGGTCACCTCCCCGCGGCGTCCTCACGCGGCCGCTTGTGGCGATCGACGAACCGGCCCACCGTGCCGGGCCGCAGGCCGGCCTGACGCTTGAGCAGATCCGACGGGATGACATCCGGCGGTGCTTCCACGGTGGAATCCATGATGCCTGCCTCCTCGCTGCGCGGCTTGGTCCGCCCGGCTGCGGAGGTCACGCAATCAGGGCCGCGGCGCGCGGGTTGTCCGGCACACCACCCTCCGGGGAGCGGACCGGGCGGGTTCGTCCGATCGGACCAGCGGCCCGGGCCCCCGATGAGCCGGCCGCGAGATGGCCGCCGGCCCGCAGACAGGGCGACGGCCGCACCGGAGCGAGCGCGGCCACCGGGTGCGGCGGGAAGGGGGTCGCGGTATGACTGTCTGTGGGGGACAGCACTCGAACGGAGCGGGCCCATGGACGACTATCCGCTGCTCGACGTCTTCCTGACGATGATGTGGTTCTTCCTGTGGACGATGTGGTTCTTCCTGCTCTTCAAGGTGGTCACCGACATCTTCCGGGACCACTCGCTGAGCGGAGGGGCGAAAACCCTGTGGCTGATCGTCGTCCTCGTCCTCCCGTACCTCGGCGTGTTCGTCTATCTCATCGTCCGCGGCCGCACCATGGGCAAGCGGGACGCCGAGGAGGCCAGGGAGCGGGAGGCGGCGTTCCGGAAGTATGTGCAGGAGGCGTCCGCGGACTCCGGCAGCGGCCGCGGCAGCCACGTGGACGGCCTGACGCGGCTGGCCGAGATGAAGAGCAGGGGCGACATCAGCGCGGAGGAGTACGACCGGGCCAAGGCGAAACTCCTCGCCTGAGTGAGGCGGCCGGGAGACCCGGAACACGGCTCCACCTGCCGCGGCATTCCCTCACTTCCGGCGTTCAGCGTGCGATCCGCCGGTGTGGGCGAAGCACTCCCCGGTGTTGTTCAATGAGGTGTGCGGTCAGGGATCTCGGGGCCCCGTCGCACGGGTCCGAGTACGGCCCCGGCGCTGCGCCGGGGATTGCCGAGAGAGCCGCATGGACTCCACACCGTCCCCCTCGTCCTCTTCGCCGTTCGAGCAGGTCAGCAGCGCCCTGGGACGCTACATCCCGCGCGGCGCGGAGGAAGCGGCCGAAGGTCCCGCCGACGCGCGGGGCGACCGCGGCACCCGCCGGCGCGTACCCGACGACCCACCGTCCGACCGTCACGACCAGATCCTCGGCGTGGTCAATCTGGACGGGGATCTGAGAATCACCCGCTGCAATCTGGACGCCCCCGTCTTCGCGGGCCTGGTCGCCGCGGCCGGGATTCCGTTCGCCGATCTCCTGCCCCCCGGGGACGTACCGACGGTCACGCGGCGGTTGCGGCAGGTCCTGGAGATCGGTGAGGCGCACGTCGCCAGGATCCAGCGCCTGCGGCGCGGCGACGGGTCGGAGCTGGTGGTCTCGATGAGCATCCTGCCCGCCGCGGCGCCCCATGAGGGCCTGACCGTCTCGGTGATCGCCATGGCCAGGCGGCTGCACCTGTACGCCGCCGAGACCGCGATCGGCACCTCGCTCGACATCGCCGAGACCGCGCAGTCACTGGCGGAGTCCCTGCTGGCCTGGGGAGACGTGGCCGCCGTCGACCTGGACTTCGCCGTATGGACGGGCGAGGGAGTCACCGAGCAGGCGCAGGGCCGCATCCGGCTACGGCGGGCGGCCCTGGTGCCGGACCGGGCCTGGCCCGAGGGGTACGTGCTTCCGGGCGACGATCTTCCGAGCGACGCGAGTCGCCTGCTGGCGCAGGCGGTACGGCGGGACGACGCCCCGCAGGCCATCGTCATACCCGACCGGGAGGCGGTCGAGCGGGTGCTCGGCAGTGCGCGGGTGATACGGGCCCTGGTGCCCGGTGACCGGTCGGCGAGTGTGGCGTGCATACCGCTGGTCCTGGTCGGCGCGCCGACCGTCGTGCTGGGCGTGGCGGAGGTCTGGCGGCGGGCGGACCGCCCCTTCCGCGACAGCGAGCTCTTCGACCTTCAGGAACTGGTGGCCAGGACCGCCCATCACGTCGACCTGGCCCGTCAGCACCAGCGGGAGCACACGCAGGTGCTGGCGTTGCAGCGCCGCCTGCTGCCCCGGACCGGCGGCGCCACCATCGAGATCGCCAGCGTCTACCAACCCGCCACCCCCGACAGCGCGGGCGTCGGCGGCGACTGGGTGAACAGCTTTCCGCTGCCGGACGGCCGTACCGCGCTGGTGGTCGGAGACGTCGTCGGACACGGCCTGGGAGCAGCGGCGACCATGGGCCAGCTGAGCATGGAGGCCCGCGCGCTGCTGTCCGCGGGTCTGGCACCCGACGAGGTGCTGGAGCACCTGGACGAAACCGTGACGCTGCTGGACGACGCGGAGTCCGGGCTGGCGGCCGGCTACAGCGCTCTCGGATCGACCTGCTGCATCGCCCTCTACGACCCGGTCAGCCACGACGTGACGCTCTCCAGCGCCGGTCACCTGCCCCCGGTCCTGGTGCTTCCGAACGGGCACGCGGGCCCACTCGCGGTCCGCCCTCACCCCGGCCTGGGCGCCGAGTTCGCGCTGCGGGAGCCGTTCGACGTGCACACGTTCGGCGCGCCCCCGGGCTCCCTGCTCGCGCTCTACACCGACGGCCTGGTGGAGGATCCGGCGCTGTTGATCGACGAGGGCATCAGCAGGCTGGCGGATGCCGTGTCCACGGTGCACCCCTGGGACGCCCTGCAGCACGCCGCACGGCACGTCGTCTCCACGCTGGCGCCCGCGCGCCAGCGCGACGACGTGACCCTGCTGCTCGCCCGCATGATCGGCTACCGCAAGGGGGACACCGCGACCTGGCGGCTGCCCGCCCGCGACGACGCGCCCGCCCGTGCCCGCGCGCACGTCTCCGCGCTGCTGCGGCAGTGGCGCACCAGGGACGACATCAGGGACGACGCGACGCTGCTGGTCAGCGAGCTGGTCACGAACGCGGTGCGCTGTGCCCGCGGTCCCATCACGGTACGACTGATCAGGGGCGGTCACGGCCTGCTGTGCGAGGTGGGCGACACCGGTAACGGCAGGCCGCGTCTGAGCCGGGGCGGACTTCTCGACGACGGCGGGCGGGGCCTGCACATCGTGCACAAGCTCACCACCCGGTGGGGGGTGCGGTGGACGGACACCGGCAAGGTGGTCTGGGCGCAGGTCGCGAGGTGACGCCGCCGCGCCTGCGGGACCGGTGGCGTGCCCGATGATGCGGGCGTCCCGTCCGCCGGCGGGGTTCGCCTGGGCTCGTCCTACAGCCATTCCCCTTCAAGCGCGGTGGCGGTGAGGCCCGGAGCCGCCGCGTACAGGACGGCGCGGCTGCCCGGCTTCTGCCCGGCGTCGTGCGCCCGCCGCAGGATGTCGAACACGGCCGCGCCTCCGCGGTTGCCGCTGGTGTAGCTGTCCCGGCTGTGGTCCAGCAGCCCCGACGGCCACGCGTCGGGCATCGTCTGCTCCATGTACTCCAGCACCCTGGTACCGCCGGGGTGCGCGAGCAGCACGTCGGGGTGCCAGGAGTCGGGGTCGTCCTGGTAACGGAGGCGCAGCCACTCCCACATCGCGGTGACCGTCTCCTGCACGGCGCGCGGCCCGCGGCGGTCCATCACGAAGTGGGTGCCGTCCGCCCGCGTGTCCAGGCGGTGCAGGTCCTGGGTGCCGGGCAGGGTGTGGTGCCAGGCGGCATCCAGCCGCACGGCCGACTCCCGCCTCGGGCGGCCCGTCACCACCGCGGCTACCGCGGTGTCCGCGAACAGCAACCGGACGATCAGGGACTCGAGGGTGTCGTCGGCGGGCTGGTAGGTCGTGCTCAGCGCCTCCGCGATCACGACGAGGACCACCCGGTCGGGGTCCGCGGCCACGAGGTCCGCCGCCAGGGCCAGGGAGCGGGTCCCGGCGACACAGGCCCACTGCGTGGCCGGCAGCAGCAGCACGTCGTTGCGGAGCGGAAGCCTGTTGGCCAGGGCGATGTCCAGACCCGGGAGCGCCGGGGTGGTGGAGTGACTGGTGATCAGGCAGTCGACGTCCGCGGCGTCCAGCCCGGCGATCTGCAGGGCCCCGCGCGCCGCCCGCTCCCCGTAGGACTGCACGGCCTCCCAGGCCGGCGCGGTGCGCTCCTCGACGGTCTGCGGCGCGGGTATCGCCTCGAGCGCGGCGATCACGCGGTCCACGTCCTGCTGGGTGAACCCGTCACGGACCAGCGCCTCTTGGGCGGGCCCGGCGCCGACAGCCCCCAGGCCGCCGCCGTTGCCGGGCGCGAGTACGGTCTCCAGCGGCAGCATCCACCCGCGGGTCTCGATGCCCGTACTGGCCGCGATGCCGTCGATCCGCGGCGCCCACGGCGCGTGCGGGTGCCGGTCGCGCACCTCCGCCACGATCCGGCTGGTCTCCACGGTGTGCTCGCCGTGTATGACGGCAGGAGGACAGAGGTATGCGGTCATGATGGGCACCTTTCCAGGGGAACGCGGAGGAACGTCACGAGGGCTGCGCCATGGGCCACTTCGGGCTTCGTGCCCATGAGGAGGGGTCCGCTTCGGGAGTCGCTGTCCTGGCAAGCATGGACGCTAAAGGGACATTTCCGCTGTGACGCAGACAACTTGGGCGCCTACTGGAAGGGGTGATTCGGCACACATCGCCGAAAGAGGATCTCTCGGGGCGGTTCCGTGGCGCACGGCTGACTGACCGTCAGTCCGTGCGGCGGCATGCGCCTCCTGCGGGCGGCCGGAGCCTTGAGCCAGGATCTCGGAGAGAGCCGAGCGTTGACAGACCGGAGGCCGGGCTCTAGCGGCCCGGCCTCCGGTGATGTGCACTGCGCGTCTACGGGGCCATCTCGTACGTGCCGGACAGCGCCTCGACCTGCTGCCAGACCCGCCCCGTGCGGGCCTCGTCGACGACCGGTCGCCGCACGGCGCCCAGCGCCCACTCCTGCTGCGCCTCGGTCGCCGAGTCCTTGCCGTGCAGTTCGACGGCGTGGGCGGAGAAGTCCCGCACGAGCACGGCGAAGAGTTCGTCGAGCACGTCCTCGTCGAGTCCGGTGAGGGCCGCCTGTTCCAGGACGAGCTGCCCGTGCACGACGAGGGCGAAGAGCTGGCCGACCGCGAGGGCGAGGTCGAGATCGCGGCTCTGTTCCGCGTCGGGGGCGGCGGTGGTGACGAACGCGCAGAGCGCGTCGGCCTGTTCGCGCAGACGGGTCACGTTGGGCAGGTGCGCGTATGCCTCGAAGGCGGGCCGCCAGTCGTGGAAGCGCACCGAACCGAGGCCGCGGGCCGGCCCCTGCCGGAACAGGAAGTCGTCGTCGGTGGCGTCGAGGCGGGTGCGGACGCCGGGATACTCGACCGGGTCGAGGAGGTGGTTGCGCATGAACTTCAGGATCAGCGCCAGGTTGACGTGGACCGTGCCCTCCAGCTTCGGCAGACCGCGGATCTCGACCGCCGCCTGGGCGAAGTAGTTGTCCTTCTCGAACCCCTTGGCGGCGATCACGTCCCACATCAGGTCGATGACCTTCTCGCCCTCCGTGGTCACCTTCATCTTCGTCATCGGGTTGAAGAGCAGGTAACGGCGGTCGTCCGGGCCCGCGGAGCGGAAGTAGTCGACGGCGCGGCCACTGAACAGCTTCATGCCGACGAGCCTGACGTAGGCGTCGGTCAACTCGCGCCGCACGTGCGGGAAGGCGGTGACGGGACGGCCGTACAGGATGCGGTTGTGGGCGTGGGTGACGGCCTCGTACATCGCGTGCTCGCAGATGCCGATCGAGGCTGTGCACAGGTTGAACTTGCCGACGTTGACGGTGTTGAGGGCGGCGTCGAAGGCCGCGCGGCCGGTGTGCAGGACGTCCGCGGCCGCTACGGGATAGTCCTCCAGACGGAACTCGCTGACGAACTTCGAGGAGTCGACGACGTTCTTGACCAGGTGGTAGGCCGGGTGTCGGCTGTCGGCGGCGAAGAACACGTAGCCGTCGGGGCCCTCGACGTCGTTGCGGCGGCCGAAGACGGAGACGAGTCCGGCCGCGTTGCCGTTGCCGATGTAGTACTTGGAGCCGGTGGCGCGGAAGCCCCCGTCGCCGTCGGGTTCGAGCAACATGTCGGTGGAGTAGATGTCGGCGCCGTGGACCTTCTCGGACAGACCGAACGCGAACACCTCCCCCTGGGCGAGGAGTTCCGCGGCGCGGGTGCGGGCGGCGGCGTTGTCGCTCTGCCAGACCGGACCGAGGCCGAGGATCGTCACCTGCCAGGCGTACCAGTAGTCCAGGCCGTAGAAGCCGAGGATCTCGTTGAGCGCGGCGATCCGGGCGGTGTCCCACCGCTTGTCCGGCTCCCCCTCCCCCGCGGCGGACGACGGCGTCAGGAAGGTGGCGAACAGGTTCTCCTTCGCGGCGAAGGCCAGGAAGTCACCGAGCCACGCACGGGTCCGGTAGTCCTCCAGCAGCCGCCGCTTCCCGCGCTCCTCGAACCAGTCGACGGTGGCACGCAGCAGGCGGCGCGTCTCGGGGTCGAAGTGCGCGGGGTCGTAGCCGCGCGGGTTGAACAGTAGCTGGTCAGCCATGGTGGGGCCTTTCGGCAGTGGTGAGGGCGGACATCGGGTTGGACGGCTGGGCGGTGCGGCCCGGGAGGCGCTGCGGAGGGGGCGGCGGACCGGCCCGGGAGCGGCGGAGGGCACGGGTCGCACCGGGAGCTGCGGAGGGTGCGGGCCGGCCCGGGAGGAGCGGCAGGCCGCAGGGCGTCTGGGACGCGGCGCCGATCAGCGGCCCGGACCGAACCGGGCCAGCGTGACGAGTACGTCGTCCAGCCAGTCGATCATCATCCGTTCATACGCGATACCGCCGCGCAGGACGACGTGCTGGAGTTCTCGTTGCGCGTCGAGCGGCGCCCGCGTACCGGCTGCCTCCGCCTCTGGCCCCGTGAAGTCCCTTGCCTCGCCCGCGAGATAGTGCGCCAGCCGGCCCCGGTGTGCCTGCCGGTGTCGCTCCACCTCGCGGATCAGGCCGGCGGGGTCGTCGAAGGCGGCGCCTCGGATCTTCACCGCCAGGTCGTGGCGGACGCTCTCCGGCTCGATCGGATCGCGCAGCCAGGAGGACAGCGCCGCCCGTCCGAGGTCGGCGACGGAGTACTCCTTCTTGTCCGGCCGCCCCTGCTGCGGGACGTCCCGGACGTCGACCCAGCCGTCGTTCTCCATGCGCTTGAGCACGCGATAGATCTGCTGGTGCGTCGCGGTCCAGAAATAGCCGATGGACCGCTCGAAACGCCGGGCCAGTTCATAGCCGGATCCCGGCTTTTCCAGGAGCGACACCAGGATCGCCTGTTCGAGCGCCATGACGCCGATCCTGCTATGCAACTCGTTGCATAGCAAGCCTCGCCCGCCCCGATGCGACGAGGCTCACCCCACGGATGTCCCCTGCCCCGGCGACTGGGACCAAGACTGCGCGGGGAACCACGAGGCGCCGACGTGAGGAGCCACACCTTGGGGCGGCCCCTCGCGAGGCAGAGCAGTCCTGAAACGGGATGCAAGCGGTATCGAACGACGTAGCTCTCGATGTGGTCGATGACCGTCGATACGGCATGCCGGTATGCGGTGCTCGACCGGCGGACCTGGGACAGCAGCATGCCGCCTTGGACGGCGGCCAGCAGGGTGGTGGCCAAGGCGGCGACGTCGGCGCGCTCGCTCAGCTCCCCGCGAGCCTGCATGCGGGCGAGCCCCGACCTGATGGGTGCTTCCCAGCGCTCGAAGGAGCCGGCGCCCCCAGATCGACGCCCTGCTCGGGAAGTTGGCCGAAGGAGGCGAACCGGCACCGGAGAGCCGAACGGTGAGGCAGAACCGCGACCTCGCGAGCAACCTCTCCGTCCTCGCGGGCGACCTTGAGCCGGTCGGCGGCGTGTACGACGCCGTGGCCTCCGCCGTCGGCCTCGAGGTCCCCGTCCGTATCTACACCCCCGCCACCGTCCCGCGCTCCGGGCCGCTCCCCGTGACGGTCTTCTTCCACGGCGGTGGATGGGTCCTCGGAGACCTGGACAGCCAGGACCACATCGCCCGCATCACGGCCAACCGCTCCGGCACGATCGTGGTCTCCGTCGACTACCGGCTCGCGCCCGAACACCGCTTCCCGGCGGGGATCGAAGACGCCTACGCGGCCCTGACATGGGTCGCGGCCAACGCCGGAAGCTTCGGAGGCGACGGGCAGAACATCGCGGTGTTCGGCGAGAGCGCCGGCGGCAACCTCGCCGCGGTCCTCGTGCAGGAGGCGCAGCGGCGCGGGGGACCCCGGATCGCCATTCAGGTGCTGGCGTACCCGGCGGTCGACCGGTTCGACGACAGCCCCTCCATGTACGAGAACATGGCTGGACCGCTGCTGAGCCGCAGCTGGCTCGAGTGGTTCTGGGGTCTCTACCTCAACACGCCGGACGAAGGTGCCGACCCGCGCGTCTCCCCGGCCCGCTCCGACGACCTGGCCGGGCTTCCTCCCGCCGTCGTCGTCACCGCCGAACACGATCCCCTGCGGGACCAGGGCGAGGGCTACGCGCGGAAGCTCGCCGACGCCGGCGTGCCGGTCAAGCACCTTCCGGTCAAGGGCGCCACCCACGCGTTCTTCTCGTTCACCGGGTCGGTGCAGCTCTCCAGGGACGTCTTGGCTCAGCTCGGAGATGCCGTGGCCGCCGCGTTCACGCCTTCCTCGGCGACCTGACCGACGCCATCACCGGGACCCCCGCACCGCAGACATGGGGAGCGTGCGCACTCTCACGCGCAGAACTATGGTGTCCCACCACATACGCCTCTGCCCTGCGCGTTTCTACGGTGTGGCGACACGCAATCGTCCCCGTCGAACGCCAGGAAGTGGTGCCGATGTCCTCCCCCGCGACCGCTCCGCCAGCCCCGTCCAGCCTCAAGCGCATCGTCGCCGCGAGTCTCATCGGCACCACCATCGAGTGGTACGACTTCTTCCTCTACGGATCGGCCGCCGCGCTCGTCTTCAACGAGCTCTTCTTCCCCAACTCCGAACCGCTCGTGGGAACCCTGCTCTCGTTCCTGACCTACGCCGTCGGGTTCGCGGCCCGCCCGGTGGGCGCCCTCGTCTTCGGACACTACGGCGACCGCCTGGGCCGCAAGAAGCTGCTGGTGCTGAGCCTGTTGCTGATGGGCGGAGCGACCTTCGCGATAGGCCTGCTTCCCACGTACGGCACCGTCGGCGTCGCTGCCCCGGTGCTGTTGACCACCCTGCGCCTGGTCCAGGGCTTCGCGCTCGGCGGCGAATGGGGCGGCGCCGTACTGCTGGTGTCGGAGCACGGGGACGCGAAACGGCGCGGTTTCTGGGCCTCCTGGCCGCAGACGGGAGCGCCTGCCGGACAGCTGCTGGCGACCGGAGTGCTCTCGCTGCTGACCGCCACGCTGTCGGACGACGCCTTCGGCTCCTGGGGCTGGCGCATCCCGTTCCTGCTCTCCGGCGTGCTGGTCGTCGTCGGTCTGTGGATTCGTCTGTCCGTCGACGAATCCCCCGTGTTCAAGGAGGCGTTGGCGCAGGCGCAGGCCCGCAAGGCGGCGGAGGCCGCCGGCGCCCCGGCCGCGGAACCGGAGAAGATGCCGCTGGTCTCCGTCCTGCGGTACCACTGGCGCGACGTGCTGGTGGCGATGGGCGCGCGCATGGCGGAGAACATCAGCTACTACGTGATCACCGCCTTCATCCTGGTGTACGCCACCACGTCCGCCGGTGTCTCCAAGCAGACGGCGCTCAACGCGGTGCTCATCGCGTCCGCCGTGCACTTCGCCGTCATCCCCGCCTGGGGTGCCCTCTCCGACCGCGTCGGCCGCCGCCCCGTCTACCTGCTGGGCGCGGCCGGAGTCGGGCTGTGGATGTTCCCGTTCTTCCGCCTGATCGACACCGGCGGCTTCGGCAGCCTCATCCTCGCCGTGACCGTCGGCCTGGTGCTGCACGGAGCGATGTACGCGCCCCAGGCGGCCTTCTTCTCGGAGATGTTCGCGACCCGGATGCGGTACTCGGGCGCGTCCATCGGTGCCCAGTTCGCCTCCGTCGCGGCCGGCGCGCCCGCCCCGCTCATCGCGACCGCCCTGCTGGCCGAGTACGACGACTCGACTCCGATCGCGCTGTACGTGATCGCGGCGGTCGTCCTCACGCTGATCGCGGTGGGCGTCGCCAAGGAGACCCGGCACCGGGACCTGACCGACGTGGACACCCCGTCCGACGTGGACACCCCGTCCGACGCGGAGCCCGCCCCGGCGGCGCCGTCGGCGGACGTACGGCCCGTCTGACCCGGGAACGTGCCACCGACCCTCGTACGCCGACGCGTACGAGGGTCAGCGCTGTGCCGCAGCCGACAACCGGTGCAGGCGCAGGGCGAGTTGGATCTCCAGCGCCCGTGCCGGGCGCTGCCAGTCGTCCCCGAGCAGCCGCCCCACGCGCTCCAGTCGCTGCGCCACCGTGTTCACGTGGACGTGCAGCTCGTCCTTGGTGCGCGCCGGGCTCATGCCGCACGCGAAGTACGCGTCGACGGTCCGCACCAGGTCGGTGCCGCGGCGCTCGTCGTACGCCACGACCTTCCCGATGGTGCGCTCGACGAACCCGGTGATGTCGCGGTCCCCGGCGAGCAGCAGTCCCAGGAACCCGAAGTCCTCGGCGGCCGCACCGTCCCCGGCGCGGCCGAGCAGCCGGAGGGCTTCGAGGGACCGCAGCGCCTCCGCGTACGCCGCGGCCACGGCGTCGGGACGGGTCGCGAGGTCCTCCACGGGGGGCGAGGCGCCCACGGTGACGGCCTCGTGGACGGCCGTGCCGAGGTGTCCGGCGGTGCGACGGGCCAGGTCCGTCGCAGCGTCGCCGGGGTCGAGGGGCAGCAGCAGGACGGTGCCGCCGTCCCGCGCGGCGGCCAGCCCGCGCCGGGTGCCTGCCAGATGCGACGCGGCGGACCACAGGCGCCGGCGGGCGGCGGCTTCCTGGTCGGCGTCGGCCGCCGGGCCGTCGAGCCGGGCGGCGAGCACCACGTGGCGGGCGTCGAGGTCGGCGTGGAGCCGGGCGGCGCGCTCGCGCAGCAGACGGGGGTCCCGGTCGCGGGAGTCGAGCAGGTCGTCCAGCAGCTCGCCCCGCACGCGCTGTTCGGCCTCGGCGGCCGAGCGTCTGGCGAGGAGCAGCAGGGAGGTGACCATCGCGGCGCGCTCCAGGGTGCGCTGGTCGACGGGGTCGAGGCGGGGCTGGCCGCGCAGCACCAGGGCGCCCAGGAGCTCTCCCCCGGCCGTCACGGCGGCGATCCAGTCGCCGCCGCGGCGCACCGCGTGCCCCTCCGCACGCGACGCTTCCAGGGCCGCGTCGGTGGTGGTGCCGTCCTCGGTGAACTCCACGGTGCCTTCGAGGACTTCGGACACCGCGGCGGCCACGTCATGGACCCCGCCGCCGCGCAGCACGAGCTCGGCGAGGCGGTCATGGACGTCCGAGGCGCGCTCGATCACCGCGCTGCGGTCCTGGATGATCTCGTTGGCCCGGCCCAGCCTGTCGAGGGCCGAGCGGGTCTCGGTGAGCAGGTTCGCGGTGTCGATGGCGGCCGCGGCCAGGGCGGCGAAGGAACCGAGCAGGGCGATCTGCTCGCGCTCGAAGACACGCGCGCGCCGGTCGGCGGCGAACAGCACCCCGATGACGTGGTGCCCGATCATCAGCGGCACGCCGAGGATCGCGACCAGCCCCTCGTCCCGCACCCCCGTGTCGATGGTGTGCGTGTGCTGGAAGCGGCCGTCCGCGAAGTAGTCGTCGGTGACGTACGGGCGGGCGGTCTGCGCGACGAGTCCGCCGAGTCCCTCCCCCATGCCGAGCCGCAACTGCTGGAAGCGCGCGGCCACCGAACCCTCGGTGACCCGCATGTAGGTGTCGCCCCTGACCGGGTCGTTCAGGCTGAGGTACGCCACGTCCGTGCCCAGCAGCGACCGGGCGCGCTGGACGATCGCCTTCAGCACGGCGTCGAGGTCGCGCAGTCCCGCCAGGTCGTGCGCGGTCGCGAAGAGCGCGGAGAGCTCCGCCTCGCGGCGGCGCCGCCCTTCCATCTCCGAGCGCACGCGCAGCGCCAGCAGCTTCGCCTGCTCGAGCGCGGCGACGCGCTCGGCGGGCCGGCCCTCGGCGCGGGCCAGCAGGACCGGCTGCTCGTACGCCTCGGCGGACGCGCCGCGGGCCAGCAGCTCCAGGAAGGGCGCCTCGGCGCCGGCTGCGGAGCGCTCGGCGGACTGCACGTGATCGCGGGACATGCTCACAGGATTACCTGTCGGCGGGCCGGCGCCGCCAGCCCTGTGGACAACTCTGCCGCGGGTCCATCAGTGGGCGGTCCAGCCGCCGTCCAGCGCGAGGGAGGTGCCGGTGACACAGGACGCATGCGGGCTGCACAGGTACGCGACGGCCTCGGCGACCTCCTCGGGTTCGATGAGCCGCTTGACGGCGCTGTCCCGCAGCAGGATCTCGGTGAGCACCCGTTCCTCGGGGATCCCGTGCGCCCGCGACTGGTCGGCGAGCTGCTTCTCGACCAGTGGGGTGCGCACATAGGCGGGGCTCACACAGTTGGAGGTGACTCCATGGGGGGCGCCTTCCAGGGCGGCGGTCTTCGAGAGTCCTTCGAGGCCGTGCTTGGCGGACACGTACGCCGACTTGTAGGCCGAGGCCCGCAGGCCGTGCACCGAGGACACGTTGACGATCCGGCCCCACCCCTGTCCGTACATGTGCGGCAGTGCTCCGCGGATGAGCCGGAACGGGGCCTCCAGCATCACGGTCAGCACGGTGTGGAAGACGTCCGGCGGGAACTCCTCCAGGGGACGGACGAGTTGCAGTCCCGCGTTGTTCACCAGGACGTCGGTGCCCGCGGCGACGAGTTCCGCCGCGTCCAGGTCGGTCAGGTCGAGGACGTGCGACTCGACGGTGCCGGGCAGTCCCCGCCCCTGTTCGGTGAGGGAGTCCAGGCCCGCGGCGTCCCGGTCGACCGCTCTCACCTTGGCGCCCGCGCCGGCGAGCCGCAGCGCGCAGGCACGGCCGATGCCGCTCGCGGCACCGGTGACGAGGGCGGTGCGGCCGCCGAGGTCGAGAGGCGGGGCGGGGAGACCCGGAAGGGCACTGGGCGCGGTCATGTCTCGACCCTAGGCAGCCCCCGCACCCGTCCCGATATGGTCACCACCCATACTTCGCGCTCAGTTCATGGGGTCGAACCACGTGGGTGCATCGGACAGTGCCTGCTTGATCCGGAACCGTCCGAACTCGTTGAGCTCCGGCAGGGCGTCCATGCCGAACCAGCCGACCTCGAGCGACTCGTCGTCGTTGACCCTGGCCTCGCCGCCGACGGCCCGGCACCGGAACGTGATGTCCATGTACTGGCAGGTGTCGCCGTTGGCGTACGTGACCGGTTCCAGGGCCTGGACGAGCACGACGCGTTCGACGACGCAGCGCACCGCCGTCTCCTCGAAGACCTCCCGCACGGCACAGGCCGCGGGCTGCTCACCCGGATCCGGGATGCCACCGATCACCGACCACTTGCGGGTGTCGGTACGACGCCCCAGCAGCACTCTGCCGTCGTCGTCGAGGACGATGGCGGTGACCCCGGGGAGCCAGAGCAGCTGGTGGCCCGCGGAGGCGCGGATCGTGCGGATGAAGTCAGGAGTGGCCATGCAGCGACCCTAACGGCCCCGTTCCACAGCTCCGGCCGCGGCAGCGGGCCCCTTCACGCATCGCGCAGGGTTGGGCTGCTTTCATGGGCTGTCGTTCATGGCGGTGGACCAGTGGTGGTTTAGTGCTGCAGTTTCATCCGACGGGTCGGGCGCGCGTCCGGGCGAGCACCGCTTCGGCGCTGTTCAGCAACGTTTCGAGGAGTACGGGGTACGCACTGTGTGTCATCCGCCCGGCGAGGAGCCGGGCCGTGGCCGCGATGTGCGGATGGGTGTCGGCGGACAGTTCGGCGTAGGTGGAGTTCCACATCTGCTCGTCCGCCGCGCGGGCCTCGTCGCTCAGCGTCAGGGATCCGGCGTCCAGGGCAGAGAAGGCCAGGGCGAGGTCGATGAACGCGTGATAGACGACGACCGCGTTCGCGTCCGGGAAGCCTGCCGTGCGCAGGATGCGGAGGATGGTCTCGTCCGCCGCGATCTCACGGGGGCGGCCGGTGACTCGGCTTGCGGTCAGGACCGCCGCTTGAGGGTGGGCGAGGTAGGTGGCGTGGATGGCCCGGCCGAGGGACCGCAGGTCGGTCTGCCACTCTCCGGTGGCCGTCCAAGCGTCCAGGGCCTGCCCCATCAGCTCCTCGCCGATGGCTCTGGTCAGGTCGTCCAGGCCGGCGAAGTACCGGTAGAGGGTGCTGGGGTCGGCACCCAGCGCTGCGCCCAGTCTGCGTGCCGTCAGTCCCGTGCTGCCGTGCTCGCGCAGCATCCGCAGCGCGGTGTGCACGATCACCTTCTCGGACAGCACCGTGCCCTGTCTCGTCGGCCGACGCCTGCGTCGCGCCGCCTCCGGTACCACTGGTTTCGCCACGCCCGGTCCTCCTGTCCCACACTCGCCGCTCTTATGCCAACACCGTTGACCTTAACTGTGGCGTTCCCGTTGTATCTCGTCCAACCCCGGGGCGTCCGTCCCCGGCAACCGAAAGGTGTGGGGCATGCGTGTACTTCTCGTGGGCGCGGGTGGCGTGGGCACGGCCATCACCCGGATCGCGGCCCGTCGCGACTTCCTGACCCACATGGTCGTCGCGGACTACGACCTCGCACGCGCCGAGGCGGCCGTCGCGACGCTACAGGGACACGGGGACCGGTTCAGCGCCATGCGCCTGGACGCCTCCGACGAGGACGCAGTACGTCAGGCGCTCGTCGAGGAGGAGTGCGACGCCTTGCTCAACGCGACCGACCCACGCTTCGTGATGCCGTTGTTCGGCGCCGCCCGCGCGGCGGGCACGCACTACCTCGACATGGCGATGTCCCTGTCCACGCCACACGTCGCCCACCCGTACGAGCAGTGCGGCGTGAAGCTCGGTGACGCGCAGTTCGAACAAGCCACTGCCTGGGAGCGTTCCGGACGGCTCGCCCTGGTCGGCATGGGGGTGGAGCCGGGCCTGTCGGACGTCTTCGCGCGGTACGCGGCGGACGAACTCTTCGACGAGATAGAGGAGATCGGCGTCCGCGACGGAGCCAATCTGGTGGTCGAGGGCTACGACTTCGCGCCGTCCTTCAGCATCTGGACGACCATCGAGGAGTGCCTCAACCCGCCAGTGGTCTGGGAGAAGGACCGCGGCTGGTTCACCACGGCTCCCTTCAGCGAGCCGGAGGTCTTCGACTTCCCCGAGGGCATCGGCCCGGTGGAGTGCGTCAACGTCGAGCACGAAGAAGTCCTGCTCATGCCCCGCTGGATCGACGCTCGCCGGGTGACGTTCAAGTACGGCCTCGGTGACGACTTCATCGCCAAGCTGAAGACTCTCCACGAACTGGGTCTGGACGCCACCGGGAAGGTCACCGTTCCCTCGGAGAACGGACCCGTGGAAGTCTCCCCGCGGGACGTGGTCGCCGCCTGCCTGCCCGACCCGGCCACCCTGGGCGACCGCATGACCGGCAAGACCTGCGCGGGCACGTGGGTCAAGGGGACCAAAGACGGCTCACCACGCGAGGTATACCTGTATCACGTGGTCGACAACGAGTGGTCGATGCGCGAGTACGGGTCCCAGGCGGTGGTGTGGCAGACCGCCGTCAATCCCGTGATCGCACTCGAACTCGTCGCCCGCGGAACCTGGTCCGCCGCCGGCGTGCTGGGCCCGGAAGCGTTGCCGCCCCGTCCCTTCCTCGACCTGCTCAACGAGTACGGCTCGCCGTGGGGCCGGCGCGAGGAGAGCTGACCCCCCGAGGACGGTCACGAACCGAGCGCTACTGGCCCCGGGCGTCGTCGCCGCGCCGGGCACGGACCGCCGAGGCGCCCGCCCAGCCGAGTCCGCCGAACGCGAGCGCCACGAGGACCGTCTCGGGGAGGATCCCGAGGCGGGTCGCGGGGGTCTCGGAGGAGCGCAGCGGCACCTTCTGGACCAGGGAGTCGGCGACGAACATCCCGGTCCGCCGGGTGATGTGCCCGTCCGGCATGATCACGGCGCTGACTCCGCTGGTCACGGGCACCGTGACGGTGCGGCTGTGCTCCACCGCGCGCACGCGGGACATGGCCAGCTGCTGGTAGGTCATCTCGCTGCGGTCGAAGGTGGCGTTGTTGCTGGGCACCGAGATCATCCGGGCGCCGTGGGTGACCGTGTCGCGCACCGCCCAGTCGAAGGCGGCCTCGTAGCAGGTGGCGAGACCGACCCGGGTGCCCGCCATGGTGAACACGCCCGGTTCGCTGCCGCGGCTGAAGTCCTGGCGCACCATGGACGTCCAGTTCTCGTTGACGGCACCGAGGAGGGAGCGCATCGGGAGGTACTCGCCGAAGGGCTGCACCTGTCGCTTGTCGTACCGGTCGACGGGGCCCTCGTCCGGGTCCCAGAGGATCTGCTCGTTGTAGAGCCTGCCGTCGCGCTCCACGACGCCGCCCACCGAGATCGGGGCGCCGATCGCCCGGGCCGCGCCGTTGATCACGTCGCGCGCGTCCGGGTTGGTGAACGGGTCGATGTCCGAGGAGTTCTCCGGCCACAGCACGAAGTCGGGCCGGGCGGCCCTGCCCGCCTTCACCTCGGCGGCCAGGCGCTCGGTCTCCTTGACGTGGTGGTCGAGAACGGCGCGCCGCTGGGCGTTGA
The DNA here is from genome assembly GCF_056387915.1 of Streptomyces sp. GLSS-08. Classification (NCBI taxonomy): domain Bacteria; kingdom Bacillati; phylum Actinomycetota; class Actinomycetes; order Kitasatosporales; family Streptomycetaceae; genus Streptomyces; species Streptomyces sp. GLSS-08. The sequence goes on along the minus strand of NZ_JBWJAQ010000003.1, from coordinate 302,395 downwards.
AGTCGAGTCCCGCCCGCGGCACGTTGCCCTGGATCACCGCCACGGTCGCCGTGCCGTCCTCCGCCCCGTCGCTCACCAGGGAACGCGCGGCGAGCGCGCTCACGAGGGGCACGGCCACGCTCAACAGGGCCACCGCGGCGGCCCCGCGCCGCACGGCACCGGTGCGGCGTCCCTCGACGACCAGGCGGACGACGTCGTAGAGGCCGAAGCCGCACAGCACGACAGCGAAACCGAGTACGGGAGTCCCGCCCACGGCGGCCAGGGGAAGGAAGACACCGTCCGCCTGGCCGAAGGCGATCTTGCCCCAGGGGAAGCCGCCGAACGGCGCACGCGCGCGCGCCGCCTCACCCGCCGTCCACAGGGCCGCCGCCCACAGGGGCCACGCGGGCAGCCGGGAGAGCGCCGCGATGCCCGCGCCGACGAGCGCGACGAACACCGCCTCGACGACGACGAGCGCCACCCACGGGCCGGGGCCGACCTCCACGCCGGTCCACACCAGCAGCGGGAGCAGGAATCCGAGGCCGAAGAGGTAGCCGAGGCCGAGAGCCGCCTTCCAGGTGCGCCCGCGCAGGGACCAGGCGAAGACGGCGAAGGCCGGCAGCGCGAGCCACCACAGCGTGCGGGGCGGAAAACTGACGTAGAGCAGGAGGCCGGAGAGCGCCGCGGCGGCGCACGGAACGAGCCGCCGTACCCGTCCGGCACCGCGGGAGACGGACGGGGCCTGGGGTCCGAGCTGCTCCGGCTCGTCCACGGAGGTTGCGGTCGCGGTCACCCGGCGAGTCTACGGCGCGTGACCTGGGCGCCGACAGCGCGGTCGGCCCCGCCCGCCCGGGACGGACCCGGCCCGCCCGTACGGCGAGGAAGCACCCCCGGAAGGGGCCGGGTGTCAGGGCGGTCCCGCCCGCGTCCGCGGCTCGCCCCGCCTACCCGGGCGGCCGCCACCGGCACGGCGACCCGCGCCCGGGTGTCCCGTCAGGGGGCCGCGGGTTTCCCCGTACCCGGACGCAGGTGGTCGCGGATGATCCGTACCGCCGCCTCCGCGTTGTCGACCGTGATCGTGAACGTGTGACCGTCGCCGAGGCGCAGGACCACGCCCTCGCCGCGCCGGACGATCACTCCCGTCCCCTTCTCGGGCCGCCAGCGGTAGCCCCAGCCGCCCCACTGGCGCGGGGTGACCTGGGGCGCGAAGTCCGCCCCGACCACGTGCGCCAACGGGATGCGGCGGCGCGGCAGACCGATGTGGCCGCAGCGCACTTCCAGGCAGTCCTTGTCGACGGTCACGGCCACGTGCACGAAGGCCAGCGTGCCGAAGAGGATCAGCAGTCCCGTCGCGATGCATCCGACGACGGACATCACGAGCGGCGCGCTGCCCGAGGTCCATGCGGAGTCGACGGCCAGCTCGATGCCGAGCGCCATGCAGGCGGCACCGCCGAGGGCCGGCAGCCACTGGACGCGGTTCCTCGCGCGTCCCGTCCAGACCTTGGGGTGGGGGGCGTTCTCGCCGTGGGGGTGGTCCCTCATGCCTATGAGACTACCCAGGTTTCGCAGCGCGGGTACCCGGTGGCGGACTGTGACTGCTCCGGCCCTGGCGGCCTGCTCCGCGCGGTGCCGCCGGGGGTTTCCGGTCAGCGGGCGGGGCTGACCGTCCCCAGGAGGCGGCCTTCCGCGTACGCGAGGGCGGCCTCGGGCAGGGCGCCCTCGCGTCCGCCGAGCAGCACCGTGAGGGAGCCGGTGGCGGGTGCGTCCGGCGCGGGGGACGCGCCGATCCTGCGCAGTGCCTGGGCGGCCACCGCCCCGGCCGAACCGTGCAGCACGAGCGGCGGAAGGCCGGGCTGCTGTACGGCCTCCCGGATCCGCTCGGCGACCAGCTCGTAGTGGGTGCAGCCCAGGACGACGGTGGTCACGTCGTCGGGGGTGCGGGCCGCGGCCGCCGCGATCGCCGCGTCGACGGCCGCCTGGTCCGCGTGCTCCACGGCGTCGGCCAGCCCGGGGCAGGGCACCTCGGTGACCCGCACCCCGGCGGCGAACGCGCGGATGAGGTCGCGCTGGTAGGGGCTGCCGGTGGTGGCGGGCGTGGCCCAGATCGCCACGGGTCCGCCACCCGCCGCCGCCGGCTTGATCGCCGGGACCGTGCCGATCACGGGCACCTCGGGCTCCAGGCGGGCACGCAGGGCGGGCAGGGCACGCACGGAGGCGGTGTTGCAGGCGACGATCAGCGCGGCGGGCTCGAGCCGGGCGGCCGCTTCGGCGACGGCGAGCGCGCGCGCGGTCACGTCCTCCGGCGTCCGGGGCCCCCAGGGCATGCTGCCGGGGTCCGAGGAGAGGACGAGATCGGCGTCGGGCCGCAGACGGCGTACCGCGGTGGCCGCGGCGAGCAGACCGATTCCGGAGTCCATGAGCGCGATCTTCACCCGGTCACCATAGACGATGGGCCTCGACGGGCCTGCGGGGTGGGGCAGACTTCGCCGGGTGAGCGCCGTTGCGTGGACTGCCGTGGGATCACTCGCCGCCTGGCTGTGGCTGCTGCTCTGCCAGGGCTTCTTCTGGCGCACGGACGTACGGCTCCCGCCGCGCCGGGAGCCGGACGACTGGCCGTCCGTGTGCGTCGTCGTCCCCGCGCGGGACGAGGCCGCGGTGCTGCCGGACAGCCTCCCGTCGCTGCTGGCGCAGGACTACCCGGGGCGGGCCGAGATCTTCCTGGTGGACGACGGAAGTACGGACGGCACAGGGGAGCTGGCCCGGGAGCTGTCCCGTCGTCACGGAGGGCTGCCGCTCACCGTGGACTCCCCCGGCGAGCCCCCCTCCGGCTGGACGGGCAAGCTGTGGGCCGTACGGCACGGCATCGGCCTCGCACGCGCGCGTACCCCCACGTATCTGCTGCTGACGGACGCCGACATCGCGCACGCGCCGGACAGCCTCAGGGAGCTGGTGGCGGCGGCGCGCACGGGCGGCTTCGACCTCGTCTCCCTGATGGCCCGCCTGCGCGTGGACAGCAGGTGGGAGCGGCTCGTGGTGCCCGCCTTCGTCTACTTCTTCACCCAGCTCTACCCGTTCCGACGGATCGGGGTGCGCGGGTCGCGGACGGCGGCAGCGGCGGGCGGCTGCGTCCTGCTGCGCACCGACGCCGCCGAGCGCGCGCGGATCCCCGAGGCGATCCGGCACGCCGTCATCGACGACGTGGCGCTGGCGAGAGCGGTCAAGAACAGCGGGGGCCACATCTGGCTGGGGCTCGCCGAGCGGGTGGACAGCGTGCGCCCCTACCCACGGCTGCACGACCTGTGGCGCATGGTCTCCCGCAGCGCGTACGCCCAGCTGCGGCACAGCCCGCCGCTGCTGCTGGGCACGGTCCTGGGTCTGGCCCTGGTGTACCTGGCGCCGCCCGTCACGCTCGTGGCCGGACTGGCCGGACGGAGTGCGGGAGCGGCGATCGCGGGCGGTCTCGCCTGGCTGGTGATGACGGCGACGTACCTGCCGATGCTGCGCTACTACCGCCGGCCGCTGTGGCTCGCTCCGCTGCTGCCGGCGACCGCGTTCCTCTATCTCCTCATGACGGTCGACTCCGCCGTGCAGCACTACCGGGGGCGCGGTGCGGCCTGGAAGGGCCGCACCTACGCACGTCCGGACACCGCGGCCCTCGACGAGAGCTGACGGCTCACTTCCTGCCGGGGGTCCAGTTCATGCCCCACCCGTAGGCGTGGTCGACGGTGCGCTGCGGGCTGACGCCGCGCTCGGGGATCAGGTAGCGGGCCTCGCGCTGGACGACCAGGTCGCCGCGGTCGCTGGTGATCAGCGCGAGGGCGCAGACGGTCGAGGGCACCGTGCACTCGCCGAGCGAGAAGTCGATCGGCGCGCCGTTCAGCGGCTGGAGCGTGACCGTGGCGTGCAGGTCGGCGAAGGAGCGCGCCCCCTCGTAGATGGTGACGAAGATGAGGATGCGCCGGATGCTCTGCTTGTGGTCGAGGTTGATGGAGAGGTTCTCGCCGCTCGTCGCGGCACCGGTGCGGTCGTCGCCGTCGAGATGGATGTACGGGGGCTGGTGCAGCGACCCGAAGGCGTTGCCGAGCGCCTGCACGACGCCCTTGCGGCCGTCCGTCAGTTCGTACAGGGCGCACAGGTCGAGGTCGAGGTCCGCGTGCATCGCGACGGCCCGGCCGAGCTTGCCGGCCCACCCCGAGAACTGCTTGCGCACCTCCCAGTTGAGGTTCACCCGCATGGCACCGGACGTGCCGCCCTGCTTGCTGAGCGAGACCGAGGGGGATTCCTTGGTGAGCGTGACCTTGGTGAGCCGGACCGGCACCGCGGGCGGTGCGGGCGGCGGAGTCGTTGCGGGCGGTGGCACGGTGACGGGCGGCGCGACGGGCGGGGGCCCGGCCGGCGGGCGCACGGGGACGGGCGGTGCCGTCGGGGGCGGGCCGCCGGCTCGGCCGGGCGCGGCCGGGGGCGCCGCCTGCCGGGGTTCGTCCACGGTGATGCCGTAGTCCGTGGCGAGCCCTTCGAGTCCGCTCTCGTAGCCCTGGCCGACGGCACGGAACTTCCAGGCGCCCTGGCGGCGGTAGAACTCGCCGAGCACGAACGCGGTCTCGACGGTGGCGGCACTGTCGAAACGGGCGATCTCGGTGCCCTGCCGGGCGTCGAGCACACGGATGTACAGGCCCGGGATCTGTCCGAACGTGCCGCCGTCGGTGGAAGCGGCCAGGACGATGGTCTCGATGGCGGGCTCCACGCGCGCGAGGTCGACGAGGAGCGTGTCGGTCGCCTGACCGCCCGCCTCGCCCCTGCCCTCGTGGCGGACCGCACCGGAGGCGTGCTGCGGCTGGTTGTAGAAGACGAAGTCGTCGTCCGAGCGGACCTTCCCGGACACCAGCAGCAGTGCCGACGCGTCGGCGTCGGGCACGCCGGGGCCGGAACGCCGGCCCAGTTCGACACGCAGCGCGGCCGTCGGCACGGCCACGTTCGACCCCTTGGACATTGACATGTACGCCCCCATCGACGTCTTCGCACCGCGCCACCCGGGACGGTGCGGTAGACCCGGCCGACTCCGGATCCGTCGGGGGCCAACCTAATCCCCCCGGCCGCGAACGCCCATGATCTCGGCCGGAAGCCCCGCGGCCGACCGCCGGTAACCCCCCAGGAACTGGACCTTTACACGATCTCAACCCCGTTTGGCGTCCTTTTTCGCCGAGTTCGCTCGCATTGGGGATCCCACGTCACCGCCGACACGGAAAACAACCCTCTTATCGGTCTCCCCAACCAGCACATCGTGGGCTTAACTTATGTGCCATGACCTCCCCCCGCTCCACCTATGGCGGCGGTTACTACTCCGCGCCGTCCTTCCCGGACACCCCGATCTACGACTCCCTCGTCGCCGAACGGGGCACCCCTCAGATCGCCCCCATCCGGGTCCCCTCCGCGTACGACACGAGCAGCCACCTGCCCGCGCTGCCGTCAGCTCTTCCCGCGCTGCCCGCCGGGCCCTCCCAGCAGGCCTACGGCTACCCGCAGGCCCAGCAGCCCGCACCGCTCCACCAGGCTCCGACCGGCTACATCCCGCAGCAGGCCGCGGGACCCCGTGGCTACCCGGGCCCGCAGCAACAGCAGCCTCGCCCCATGGCGGCCGGCACCGGCTACGAGGCCATGCGCCCCGCGGCTCCCCGCCCCGCCCCCGTGCCGTACCAGGACCCGTACAACAACGGGCAGCAGTACCGCGGTTACTGACCGGCCTTCGACCCGTCGGGGCCGAGACCGGTGCCTGCTGGCACCATGGCCCCATGTCGAACAATCCGGCGCTGCACGCGATTCACGTCCACCCGGTCAAGGCACTGCGGGCCCACGCGCCCGGTGCGGCCGTGGTGGAGCCCTGGGGGCTGGCCGGAGACCGGCGCTGGGCACTGATCGACGACGCGGGGAAGGTCGTCACGCAACGCCAGCAGCCGCGCCTCGCGTTGGCCGCCGCCGAGCCCCTGCCCGGTGGCGGCATCCGGCTGTCCGGGCCCGGTCTCGACCCGCTGACCGTGGCGGTGCCCGATCCCCTCGCCACGACCTCGGCGGCGTTCCCGCGCCAGAAGATCGAGACGGTCGTCGCCGACGCCTCCGCGAGCGCGTGGTTCAGCACCTACCTGGGCACGGACGTGACCCTCGTCCACCTCGACGACCCCGCCACGCGCCGGCCCATCGACGACGCCCCGCACTCCCACCCCGGCGAGACCGTCAGCCTCGCCGACGCCTACCCGCTGCTGCTCACCACACTCTCCTCACTGGACGCCCTCAACGCCCTGATCGCCCAGGGCGACCACCCCGACGAGGGCCCCCTGCCCATGAACCGTTTCCGGCCGAACCTCGTCGTGGCCGGCACCCCGGCGTGGGCCGAGGACGACTGGGCGCGCATCGCCATCGGCGAGGTCACCTTCCGGGTCGCCAAGATGTGCGGCCGCTGCGTCGTGACCACCACCGACCAGGGCACCGCCGAGCGCGGCAAGGAACCGCTGCGCACCCTCGGCCGTCACCGCCGCGTCGGTGACAAGCTCGCCTTCGGCCAGAACCTGGTGCCGGAGTCCCCCGGCACGGTGCGGGTCGGGGACCCCGTGAGGATTCTCGGCTGACCGCCGCCCGGACCCTCGACGCGGCGGACCCGCTCCTCCCGGACCCGCTCCTCCCGGACCCGCTCGTCCCGGACCGGTGAGGGAACTCCCGGGCGGGAACTGGTGGGCCCGGCACCGGCGTTGGGACAGCATGAGCAGTCCATGAGAGGCCGCGGGGAGGGGCGGGTGATTTCGCTCTCTCTTCCCCGGGGCTCACGGGTGAACGGCCTCGCGGAGGGTTATCACGGAGGCGGAAGGGGGTGCGGGACGGTGCGAGCACTCGGCGGACTCTGGCGGTGGCGGCGCAATCCGCTGCGCCGGACGACCGATCTCATCGAGGCCTGGCTGGCGTTGGCGGCCGTCCTGCTGGTGCTCCTCGCCGCTCCGCTCGCCGGAATCACCGTCGGAGGCGCCGCGCAGCGGGCACTCCAGCAGTCCGTCCGTGACCAGCGCGAGACACGCCATCAGGTCGTGGCCACCGTGGTCAGGCGGCTGGACCGCTCCCCCCTCGACCCGGACCCCGAGACCTCCTCGACGCGCGACGCGCACAGCCGGGTGCTCGCCCGCTGGACCGGTCCGGACCGCGCCGCGCGGCACGGCACGGTCATGGCCGACCTCAGGACCCCCCACCGCGGTGACCGCTTCGTCGTGTGGACCGACCGGCACGGCCGAATAGCCGGCCGCCCCCTGGACTCCGCCACGGCGACGACGCACGCCTTCCTGGCCGGATTCGGAGCGGCGGCGGTGACCGCCGGGCTCGTCGAGGGCGGCAGGCGGCTGATCGTCTGGCGCATGGTCCTTCGCAGGTACGCCCGTTGGGACCGGGCCTGGGACCGGGCGGGCCCGGACTGGGGAAGGACCGGCACCGGCAGCTGACGGCCTTCCCGCTCCGGTCAACCCGCCGTGCCCGCGCACGCTACGGTGGACCGGCCGAACGGTTCGGCACCTTCGTGAGAGGTTGTCCGCGGTCTTCGACATGATCGGATCTCCTCGGGGGATCCGTTCCTCGACATGACGCGGCCGGCCACTCAGGGACCCGCGTACGACTAGGTGGGGGCACAGCAGCGCCATGGCACAGGGCACGGTCCAGGTGACGCACACCGGCACGTCGCGGTGGCGGCGCCGCACGGGTGAGTACGCATCGCTGGCCGCCGCCCTGGAGGCCGCGGCCGACGGCGACGTCCTCACCATCGCTCCCGGCACCTACCGGGAGAACCTCGTCGTCCAGCGGGCGGTGACCCTGCGGGGCCCGGACGGCACACCCGGCTCGGTCCGCATCGCCCCGGTGGACGGGGTGCCGCTCACCGTGCGCGCCTCCGCCGTGGTCCAGGACCTGTACGTGGAGGGCCAGGACGCGGCGGCCCCAGCGGTACTCGTCGAGGAGGGCACGCCGGAACTCATGGACCTCAGGATCGTCACGCGGTCCGCGGCGGGGATCGAGGTGCGCGGCGGCGCCCGCCCGACGGTGCGGCGGTGCACGGTCGACAATCCGGCGGGCGTCGGCATCGCGGTGCTCGACGGCGGAGGCGGCGTCTTCGAGGAGTGCGAGGTCGTCGCGGCCGGCCAGTCGGGCGTCGCGGTGCGCGGTGGCGCCCGCCCCCGCCTGGAGCGCTGCCGGATCCACCACGCCTCGGGCGCGGGTCTCTCGGCCACGGGCGAGAACTCGTCCCTGGAGGCGGTCGGCTGCGAGGTGTACGAGGTCAAGGGATCCGGGGTGCAGATCACCGGCCGGGCCACCGCGCACCTCACCGACTGCGACGTGCACCGTACGACCGCGGACGGTGTCACCCTCGACACCGACGCCGTCCTCACGCTCGCCGACTGCCGCATCCACGACATCCCGGAGAACGCGGTCGACCTGCGCTCCCGCTCGGTGCTCACCCTGACGCGCACCACAGTGCGGCAGTTCGGCCGCAACGGCCTGTCCGTGTGGGACCCGGGCACGCGCGTCGACGCCAACCAGTGCGAGATCTTCGACAGCACCGGCGACTACCCCGCGGTGTGGGTCAGCGACGGCGCGGCCGTCGTCCTCGAGTCGTGCCGGGTGCACGACGTGCCGGACGCCCTCTTCGTCCTCGACCGCGGCTCCCGGGCCGATGTCGTCGACAGCGACCTCTCACAGGTGCGCAACACGGCGGTGTCGGTCAGCGACGGCGCCACCGCGCAGCTCGACGACTGCCGGATCCGGGACGCCGCGACCGGCGCCTGGTTCCGCGACCACGGCAGCGGCGGCACCCTGTCCGGCTGCACGGTGGACGGCACCCAGACCGGCGTGATCGTCACCAAGGGCGCCGACCCCACGATCGAGCGCTGCACGGTCGACTCGCCCGCGGAGGCCGGCTTCTACGTGTCGGCCGGCGGCCGCGGCAGCTTCCACAACTGCCGGGTCACGGGCAGCGGCGGCTACGGCTTCCACGTGATCGACGGCTGCCGCACGACGCTGAAGAAGTGCCGCACGGAGCGGTGCGCGCGCGGGGGCTACGAGTTCGCGGAGGCCGCCACCGGCGCGGCGCCCGGCGGAGGGCCGCTGGTCGAGGACTGCACCAGCGACGAGAGCGCCCACCCCCGGCCCCCGGCGCCGGAGACGGCCGTACAGACCGCGAGTCACTCCCCCGGCCTGCTGGGCGCCGTCCCGGGCCAGCGCACCGGCGGGCAGGAGCCGCTCGCCGCGCCCGCTCCGGAGCCGGAACGGCCCGCGCGCCCGTCGAAGGCCGTCCTCGGTGAGCTCGACGCGCTCGTCGGCCTGGAGAGCGTCAAGCGCGAGGTGCGCGCCCTGACCGACATGATCGAGGTCGGCCGTCGCCGGCAACTGGCGGGCCTGAAGGCGGCATCCGCGCGCCGCCACCTGGTCTTCACGGGCTCCCCCGGCACCGGCAAGACGACCGTCGCCCGTCTCTACGGCGAGATTCTGGCCTCGCTCGGCGTGCTGGAGAAGGGGCACCTCGTCGAGGTCTCCCGGGTCGACCTGGTGGGCGAGCACATCGGATCGACGGCGATCCGCACCCAGGAGGCCTTCGACCGGGCGCGCGGCGGTGTGCTGTTCATCGACGAGGCGTACGCGCTGTCCCCGGAGGACTCGGGACGCGACTTCGGCCGCGAGGCGATCGACACGCTCGTCAAGCTGATGGAGGACCACCGGGAGGCGGTGGTGGTGATCGTCGCGGGTTACACCGCCGAGATGGAGCGGTTCCTCTCCGTCAACCCCGGTGTGGCGTCCCGTTTCTCACGCACCATCACCTTCAGCGACTACGTGCCGGAGGAGCTGCTGCGGATCGTGGAACAGCAGGCGGAGGAGCACGAGTACCGGCTCGCTCCGGGCGCCAGTGAGGCTCTCCTGAAGTACTTCACGGCGATCCCGAAGGGCCCCGCCTTCGGCAACGGCCGCACGGCGCGCCAGACGTTCGAGGCGATGGTGGAGCGGCACGCGGGGCGCGTCGCCCAGCTGCACGAACCGAGCACGGACGACCTCACCCTGCTCTACGCGGAGGACCTGCCGGAGGTGCCCTGAGAACCGTCGCCGTCCGGCGGACGCGGCCCCTCGTCGTCGCACGTGGCACGCGGGCCCGGCACGTCCGGCGTGAGCCGTGCGAGCAGCCGCTCCCGCTCCTCCGCGAACGCCGGATCCGCCTGGTAGTCGCTGTGTCCGAGGATCGGCGCGGGCAGCGGGTGGCGCTCGGTGCGGCCGTAGGCGAGGGGGTCCTTCAGTGCCTCGCGGTCGACCTGCGGCCCGCAGTCGCCGGGCAGCCGGACGGGGCCGCCGATGGGGTCCGTGGGGCGGTACAGGTTGCGCCAGCAGTCGACCTCGCGGTGCAGGGAGGTCAGCGCGGCCGGCCCGAACTGCGCGGGGAACCAGCGGCCGTACAGGCGCGCCAGCGGTGATCCGTACGTGAGCAGTGCGACCCGCCTGCGGACGGAGGGCTTCAGCTGCCAGGCCGCAGCGGCCGCGAGCACGCTGCCCTGGGAGTGGCCGGAGATGACGAGCCGTCCGCCGGTGGCGCGGGTCCAGGAGGCCATGCGCCAGGTCAGGTCGGGTACGGCGCGCTCCGCGTAGCAGGGAGGAGCGAAGGGGTGGGCAGCCCGGGGCCAGAAGGTGCCGACGTCCCAGAGGATGCCCATGGTGCGGCGCGCGGAGGCGTCCTTGTAGGCGCGGCGCCCCCAGGTCACGAACAGGATGAAGCCGAGCCCGATCAGCCAGGATCCCAGGGCCTGCGCGGTCTCGGCGGCGCCCTGCACGAAGGCGGACGAACCGCGGGCCGCCTCGCCGGGCGCCTTCTCGGTCGTCGCGGCTCCGACCAGGGCTGCTGCGCCCAGGAACAGGGTCGCCGCCGAGACGATGCCGACGATGCGGGGCGCGCGGTCGGTGAGGGAGGCGTGCGCGCGCGTGGACGCGATGCGACGGGTACGGACGGTGTCCTTCGCCTCGCCGGGGTATTCAAGCTCCACCCGCTCCATCTCGACGCGCCGCAGCAGCCGGGTGCGCCCGGCCAGCCATCCGGCGAGCGCCAGCAGGACCAGCAGCAGGGGCGGGATCGCGGACGCCTGCCACGTCAGCAGCACCGGGGGGCTCACCAGGGTGTCCCGGGTGCCGTCCAGCCAGTCGGCGACGCGCTGGGCCACTCCCCCGGACATCACGCCGCCCAGCGCACAGGCCAGCATCGCGACGGCGGGACCGGCCAGACCGCGCATCGCGGTGCGCCGGTCGGGACGGGTGCGGTACAGGACACGGGCGACCACGCCGAGCGCGACGACGAGCAGCCCCTGTCCCAGGCAGATGGCACCGAACGTCGTGTCACCCGACAGCCGTCCCGTCGACTCCCAGCCGGGGCGCGACCAGCCGGCGTACAGCATGGTGAGCCCGAGAAGGACGATCGCGCCCTGCGGCAGCCGGCGGACGAGTGTCTCGTCGAGTTTCCGGTCGAGGCGGTGCTCACTGCGGCCCCGGCGGCAGACCACCCACACCACGACGGCCGCGCCCACGAGGAGCGTCGCGTCGAGAAGCCGCCCGAGCGCCTCCAGGAGGGCGGGGCCGCCGGACCCCCGGTCGTGGCGGGCGGCCGAGGTGCCGACCGCCGCGGCCACGGTCAGGAAGCCCGCGGCGGTGTGGGCGGCGCGCAGCCGGGCCACCAGGCGTCGCCCGTACCAGAACCCGGGGCGGCCGAGACCGGTGCGCCCGGTCTCCTCGTCGGGCTCGGCGACGCGCGACATCGGCTGCTGCGACTCGTACGCGCTCCAGGTGCGGTGGGAGAGGTACCAGAGCAGTCCGGTGAGCGCGGCAGGCACCACTGCGGCCAGCGCCAGTCTGCGCCCCGGCAGGCTCCACCAGCCGCCGTCGGACACGGCGGGCGAGAGGAAGCCGAGCCAGGAGTGCTTCGCGGCGCACGCGCGCGTGCCCGCGCACTGCCAGGCGGTCAGGTCGAGGGCCACCTCGCAGGCGGCGGCCACCAGGAGCACGGTCAGGCTGAGTCCGGCGAGCCGCACGATCAGCCCGTACAGCCGCACGGTCCGGGTCCTGCCCTGGGCGGTGGGGCGCATCCAGTGGGCGAGGTTGACCACCATGAACGGCAGCAGCAACAGCCACAGGGCCCGGGCGCCGTTGCCCGAGGTCAGGTTGCACCAGACGTACGCCTCGGGCACCGGTGTCGCGCGGCACCCGCCGGGGCGCTGTTCGGCGTCCGCGTCGTCGATGCGCCGGTAGACGGCCGCTGTCTCGTCGCCCGTGATCCGCACCGTGCGCGGGTCGTCGAGCATGTCCTGGGGTGTGGCACCGCCGACTCCGTGGACCAGGAGTTCGAGGGCCGTCTCGTCCTCCGCGGGCCGCCCGGGAGCGCCGGCGTGCTCTCCCGTCGAGTGCTGGAGGGAGTCGCCGCGCTCCCCGGTCGAGGCCTGTTCCCGTGCACGCTCCACTGTTCTGCACTTCCCCCGTGCTGCCCGATGGCGTGTCATGTGCAGGCACAGGATCTCCATTCGGGGACCGGCTCACACCTCTCGGCACGGAATCTCCCCTGTACGTGTGACGATGACGGCCGGAACCGTGCACAGGCAGTGGCGCGACCGTCGGCGAGCCGTGCGAGGATGGGTCGTCCTCCGGACCCCCGGCGCGGAGAATGTCCCTCGTCGGAGCGGGTCCGGGCGGCGTGTCGGGCGGGCTGAGGCGAAAGGAACCGGAGCGGACGTGAGCGAGAATCAGAACCTCCTCGCGGAGCAGCGGCGCGCTCTCATCCTCGACGAGGTACGGCGCCGCGGCGGGGTCCGGGTCAACGAGCTGACGCGCAGGCTCGGCGTCTCCGACATGACGGTCCGCCGCGATCTCGACGCCCTCGCCCGCCAGGGCGTGGTGGAGAAGGTGCACGGCGGAGCGGTCCCGCTGGCCGAGGCGAGCACGCACGAGCCGGGTTTCGAGGCCAAGTCCGGTCTGGAGCTGACGGCCAAGGAGGACATCGCCCGGGCCGCGGCCGAGCTGGTCGTTCCCGGGACGGCGATCGCGCTCTCCGGCGGCACGACGACGTACGCGCTCGCCCATCAGCTCGTCGACGTGCCGGACCTGACCGTGGTCACCAACTCGGTGCGGGTGGCGGACGTCTTCCACTCGGCGCAGCGCGTCTCGGGCCAGCGGCAGGGAGCCGCCACGGTCGTCCTGACCGGTGGAGTGCGCACGCCCTCCGACTCGCTCGTCGGACCCGTGGCCGACCAGGCGATCGCCGCGCTCCACTTCGACCTGCTGTTCCTCGGGGTGCACGGCATATCGGCGGAGGCCGGTCTGTCCACGCCGAATCTGGCGGAGGCTGAGACGAACCGGCGGCTGGTGCAGTCAGCGCGGCGGGTCGTCGTGGTCGCGGACCACACCAAGTGGGGCACGGTGGGTCTGAGTTCGTTCGCCGCGCTGGAGCAGGTCGACACGTGGGTGACCGACGCGGGGCTGTCGGCCGAGGTGCGCACGGAGATCGCGGAGCACCTCACGCGCCTCATGGTGGCGGGCGAACCGGAAGACGGTACGGACATCTGACGGTCCGCCGGACACGGTGTCGTCGCCCGCGGCGCGGTGCGCCGCGGGACCGGACTTGCGCGTCACCGCCCCGCCAGGTCGATCCCGGACCTCGCCGAGCCCGGCGTGCCCCCACCCCCGGCCGGCTCTTCGCGCCGGTTCAGTCCCGCCACACTCCCGTCAGCAGCAGCGACTCGATCGCCGCCGTGTAGGGCGCGATGTCCAGCCCCTGCTGCTCGAGCCAGGCGTCCGAGTAGTACTTGTCCAGGTAGCGGTCACCGGGGTCGCACAGCAGGGTCACCACGCTTCCCGTGCGGCTCTCCGCGACCATCTCGGCGATGATCTTCAGCGCGCTCCACAGGCCGGTACCGGTCGACCCGCCCGCCTTGCGTCCGATGACGCGCTCCAGTGCGCGGACGGCGGCCACGCTGGCGGCGTCGGGGACCTTCATCATCCGGTCGACGGCGCCGGGCACGAAGCTGGGTTCCATCCGCGGCCGGCCGATCCCCTCGATGCGGGATCCGCAGTCGGTGGTGACGGCCGGATCACCCGTCGTCCATCCCTCGAAGAAACACGAGTTCTCCGGATCGGCGACACAGATGCGGGTGTCGTGCTGCATGTAGTGCACGTACCGCGCGATCGTCGCCGAGGTGCCGCCCGTGCCGGCCGTGGCGACGACCCACGCCGGCTCAGGGAACCGCTCCCGCTCCAGCTGGCGGAAGATGGACTCCGCGATGTTGTTGTTCCCGCGCCAGTCCGTGGCCCGCTCGGCGTAGGTGAACTGGTCCATGTAGTGGCCGCCGGTCTCGACGGCGAGGGCCGCGGATTCCTCGTACATCCGGCGCGGGTCGTCCACGAAGTGGCACCGCCCGCCGTGGAACTCGATCAGCCGGCACTTCTCGGCGCTCGTCGTACGCGGCATCACCGCGACGAAGGGGACCCCGATGAGCTTCGCGAAGTACGCCTCCGAGACGGCCGTCGACCCGCTGGACGCCTCGATGACGGGGCGTCCGGGCCGGATCCAGCCATTGCAGAGGCCGTAGAGGAAGAGCGATCGGGCGAGCCGGTGCTTGAGACTGCCGGTCGGGTGGGTCGACTCGTCCTTCAGATACAGGTCGATGCCCCACTGCTCGGGCAGCGGGAAGCGCAGCAGATGCGTGTCGGCCGAACGGTTGGCGTCGGCCTGGACCTTGCGGACGGCCTCTTTGAGCCAGGCGCGATACGCGGTGTCGCTGTGGTCGACGTCGAGGGTCTGGCCGGTTCTGGCCGGAGGGGTGGTGGTCACGGCGGGGCTCCTTACGCATTGCGCCGACGCCGGTCGACATGGTCGGACACCTCGATCATAAGCACCTTCCTCACGCTTCTCACCTGCATAAACGCATCTTTGAGCAACCCAAAGGAGGCCCTGGGGCACGGGGTGTCGCGGTTCGGGGGCGCATCGGGGTGAGTGCTTCCGCCGCCCCGCGGGACCTCGTCGCGCGTACTGGTGCTCGTCGCCGGAGGCGGGCAGACTGCACGGCACGGGGATGCTTCACTGGACCAGGAACCACGCTGGAGCACGACGGAGCGGGAGCCGACCGCACGAGGGGGCGGGGCGTCATGGCGGAGCCGGAGTTCACGGCCACGGGGGTGCGGATCGAAAAGAGGCTGCGCTCACTCACCCGGGCCGGACAGGTCCGGATCAGCGACGGCAGGCTCGAGTTGCTCACCAGCTACGGCAGCGAGATCGACAGCGCGCCGGTACAGGCGGTGCGGGCGTCGAAGCCGTGGTTCGCCCATGACGACCGCGCGTCGGCCGACATCAACGGCACGCGCTACCAGCTCACTCTCGGAGAGCACGATCCGGCGCCGGGAAAGCCGGGCCCGCCCTCGGCACGGCGGTTCATCGAAGCGGTGCGCAGGGCGGCGGGGCGCAACGGTTGAATGCGCCGCGAGTTGCGGGACGGCCTCCCCTGGGTGACGCTGATCTCACGTCACTCTGGGTCTACCGGCGATAACGCTGCGAACCAGCCCGCCGGACATCACAGCAGGCGGTCGTTCCACGCAGCCATCTGCTGGATCCGATCTCCGTCTTCTTCCGGACCTCAATTCGGGGAGTCGCAGCCGTGATCAGCCAGCCAAGCAGGCATTGCACGGTGGGGCTCCAAGCCCTGCCGGCGCGGATCGGCCAGGTCCGCAGAATCGTATCTGCGCAGTTGCGCTACTGGCATCTGGACTCGTTGATAGACCGCGCAGCGCTCGGCGTGACCGAGCTTCTGACCAACGTTCACCGGCACGCCCAGCCCGACAAGATGTGCACCGTGGAGATCGAGTTCCTGCTCGACCGGCTCACGGTCTCGGTGCACGACAACGACCCGCGCCTGCCCGTCGTGGAGGACGCGGAACCCTTCGCCACCTGCGGCCGCGGCCTCGCCATGGTCGCCGCCATGAGCGAGAGCTGGGGTGTGCGGCCGAACGGGGACTCGGGCAAGGCCGTGTGGTTCACGTTGCCGGCGCACTCCGCCGCGCTCGCCGCACCGCCCCGACCGCCGTACGGCACCGCCCTGGAGACGCCTGCGCACGGGTTCGGCCCCGAGGGACGCAGGCCCGAGCACGCTCCCGCCCGGTCCGCCGTTGCCGGCTGACCGGGCGGTGACCTCCGCGCCGTGGGGCTGCGTCATTCGGCGGCGAGGGCGCGAAGCGCGTCCGGCCGCGCCACACGCCGGGCCGGACGCAGCCCAGCGAGGGCGACCGGCGCGACCGCCGCGACCGCCATGAGTGCGCGGGCGGTACCGCAGAGGCGAGGGCGCCCCGACCGGCCGTGGACCGAACGGACGGTGCAGGCCGATCGCGGTGAAGCCTCCGGCCGGGAACCCGACGCTCACCGTGACAGGTCCGCACGGCCGACTCACCGAAGCCGCACACCTCGACGGCCTCGGTGACCGGTGCGGGACGGCGGACGGTGGCCGTCACGGTGACGGCTGGTCCCGTGCTCAGGCCGCGTCTCCCCTGCCCGTGCGCCCGAACTGCTCGTCCAGGACGGAGAGCCGACGCCAGTACTCGTCCTCGTCGATCTCGCCGGAGGCGAAGCGGCGGCCGAGCACGGCGATCGGCGAGTCACCGGCCGGGCGGCCTCCGCCGGCTGTCCGCCACGGACCGCCTCCGCCGCGCCGGGCGGTGCGGCGCAGGACGGTCACGACACCGATCACGACGGCCGCCCAGATCAGCGGGAAGAACAGGATCCACGGGCCGGGGCCGCCGTCCCAGTTCGCCAGGGTCTGCATCTCGGTTCATCTCCTCGGTCGTTGCCTCGTGATGCTCCGAGCCTCTCCCCGGGGAGGGCGCCGGGTCGTCGTACGGACAGCGGCAGTGTGCGTACCTCCCCGGGAGTACGCGGGGGTTCATGGATTGCTCCCGTGGTTCACGAACCCTCTCGACTTCTGTACCTACTAGTATGTACAGTGCGGTCATGAGCACCTCGGAGCGACTGATCGAGTCCACCCGCGCACTGCTGTGGGAGCGCGGCTACGTGGGCACCAGTCCCAAGGCGATCCAGCAGCACGCGGGCGCCGGCCAGGGCAGCATGTACCACCACTTCAAGGGCAAGCCCGAGCTGGCCCTGGCGGCCATCACCCGGACCGCCGGGGAGTTGCGGGCCACCGCCGAGGGCGTACTGAGCGCTTCCGGCACGCCGTACGAGCGCATCGAGGCGTATCTGCGGCGCGAGCGCGACGTGCTGCGCGGCTGCCCCGTCGGGCGGCTGACGATGGATCCGGACGTCATCGCGAGTGAGGAACTGCGCGCTCCCGTCGACGCGACACTCGACTGGCTGCGTGAGCGCCTCGCCCACATCGTCGAAGAGGGCAAGGAACAGGGGCAGTTCGCTCCCTCCCTCGACGCGGAGGAGATCGCCGCGACGATCGTCGCCACCGTCCAGGGCGGCTACGTCCTCGCCCGCGCGTCCGGCTCGCCCGCCGCGTTCGACACGGGCGTGCGCGGACTGCTCGCCCTTCTCTCCCCTTCGCGCTGAGCACGGCTTCCCGGCCGGCACCCGGCCCGATCAGCCCTTTCGGAGGCACGATGCACGCCATGCAGTACGAGTTGACCCTGCCGGCCGACTACGACATGAGCGTCGTCCGCGACCGGGTCGCCCGGCTCGGACACCGGCTCGACGACTGGGACGGTCTCGGCTTCAAGACCTATCTGATACGCGAGCGGGGCGTGCACGGCTCCCCGGTCAACCAGTACGCCCCGTTCTACCTGTGGAACACGGTGGAGGGCATGAACGCCTTCCTCTGGACCGGCCCGTTCCAGGGGATCGTCGATGACTTCGGACGGCCCGTGGTGCAGCAGTGGACCGGACTCGCGTACGAGGAAGGGGGCACCGCCGGTTCGCCCGGCGCGGTCGCGTTGCGGCGCCGCCTGTCCCTCCCGGAGGGGGTGCCGCTGTCGGAGGCGGCGCAGGATGCGGCGCGCGAGGCCGGGCGGCTGGCCGCACTGGACGGTGCCGTCTGCGCGGCGACCGCCGTCGACACCCGGAACTGGGAGGTGGTGCACTTCTCGGTGTGGGCCCACGACGACCCCGGGACGGCCGGTGAGGTGTTCGAGGTCCTGCACATGTCGCAGCCCGGGCGAGGCCTGCTGCCACGGGGGCCGCAGTGGTGAGCACGGTCCGCACCGTCCTCGGGGATGTGCTCCCCGGACAACTGGGCGTGTGCGACGCGCACGACCACCTCTTCTTCGGCAGCCCCCGCCTCCCCGGCCAGGAACTGTGCGACGCCGCCTCCGCGCGGGCCGAACTGGCCGCGTTCCGGGAGCAGGGCGGTGCGAGCGTGGTGCAGTGGACGCCGTACGGACTCGGCCGGCGGGCCGCGGATCTGCCGCTCCTCTCCCGCGACACGGGAGTGCACGTGGTCGCCGCGACGGGCCTGCACCAAGCCGAGCACTACGCACCGGAGTTGCTCAGCAAGCTGCGCGGCAGGCTGGCGGAGGTGTTCGTCGCGGAACTGACGCGGGGCATCGGCACGACACGGGTCCGGGCGGGGCTGATCAAGGTCGCCGGTGGCTTCCACACCCTGGACGCACACGCCCGCTGGACCATGACCGCGGCGGCCGAGGCCCACCACGCCACGGGTGCACCCGTCGCCGTCCACCTGGAGCTGGGCACGGGTGCGCTCGACGTACTCGACCTGCTGTGCGGGGAGTTGAGCGTTCCGCCGCACCGGGTGATCCTCGGCCACCTCAACCGGTCGCCCGACCCGGTGGTGCAGCGCCGCGCCGCCGAGGCGGGTGCCTACCTCGCCTTCGACGGGCCCTCGCGCGCCCACCACGCCACGGACTGGCGCATGCCGGACGCCGTACGGGCGCTCGCCGAGGCCGGTTTCGGCCATCGGCTCCTCCTGGGCGGCGACACGACGACCGCCGGTGCCCGCTCGGTCAACGGCGGCCCCGGGATGCCGTATCTGCTGCGCCGGGTCCGGCCGCGGCTCGAACTCGCCCTCGGCAGGGAGCTGGTGGAACGCGTCCTCGTCGAGAACCCTGGCCGCGCCTTCGCGGTCGAGTGGCTCTAGGCGGTCCGCGCCGGGCCGGGGTGTCAGAGGACGGCGAGCGCCCCCAGCGGGTCGTCGAGGACCGGCTGCCACGCCAACTCGGCAGCGCCCACCAGGCTGTTGTGGTCCAGCGTGCAGGGAAGGATCGGCACACCGCCGCTCTGCCCCCACAGGCTGCGGTCGGCGACCACGGCCCGCAGGCGGTCCGGGTCGGCGTCCAGGAGCGTGCGGTGGAGTCCGCCGAGGATGATGCGGTCCGGATTGAGGATGTTGACCAGCCCCGCGAGCCCGAGCCCGAGCCGGTCGATCAGTGCCTCGGTGGCCGTACGGACGGCAGGGTCGGCGTACTGGCCGCGGATCAGGTCGTTGGACTGCTGGAGCAGCGAGACCTCGGGCCCCGGCGTACGTCCTGAAGCGTCCAGGAAGGCCAGCGGGTCCGCCTCGACGTCGAGGCATCCCCGGCTCCCGCAGTGGCAGGGCCGCCCCTCGGGATTGACGGTGAGGTGCCCGACTTCCAGCGCGAGGCCCGAACTGCCCGTGTGCAGCCGCCCGTCGAGCACGAGCGCGCCGCCCACACCCCGGTGGCCGGTGGCTACGCACAGCAGGTCACGGGCGCCGCGGCCCGCGCCGTGGCGGTGCTCGGCGAGCGCGGCGAGGTTGACGTCGTTGGCCGCGAAGGCCGGTCCGAGGATGCCGGCGGCGCGCACCCGCTCGGCGAAGATCTGCCGGACCGGCGCACCGGCGGGCCAGGCGAGGTGGAGCGGGTTGAGGGCGAGGCCGTCCGGTTCCGCGACCGCCGACGGCACGGCCAGTCCGGCGCCGACGCAGCGCCGCCCGGTCGCCGCCAGCAGGTCGGCGCCCGCCTCGACCACCGAGCCGAGGACCTTCGCCGGGTCGGCGTCGACCGTCTCACAGCCGGGCGCGGTGGCGACGATCCGGCCGCCCAGGCCGACCAGCGCCGCGCGGAACCCGTCGGCGTGGACCTGCGCGGCCAGCGCGACGGGGCCGTCCTCGGCGACCCCGAGGCGGTGCGAGGGGCGGCCCTGTGATCCGGCGGCCGCTCCGGGCCGCGCGTCCACGCGGATCAGGCCCAGCGCCTCCAGCTCCGCGGCCACCGCGCCGGCCGTCGCCCGGGTGACCCCCAGTTCGGCGGTGAGCACGGCACGGGTCGGCGCACGTCCGGTGTGCACGAGCTCCAGCGCGGGTCCGAGCGCACCACGCCCCCGGTCCAGCCGCGTCCGCGTGTTCCCTTCCCCCGCCGCCCGGGGGGCCGCCTTGCCGTTCATGAGGGCGAGTCTCCCATGATCCGGACAGGCGCTAGGACGCGTCCGGGAAGCCGCCCACCCGCAGAGTGACGTTCAGCCTGCCGGTGAGACCCAGCTCGGGGGGCGCCGTGCCCGCGTGCACCCGCGGGACGCCGTGGTACGCGAGCCGGGAGGCGCCGCCGAAGACGAAGAGGTCCCCGCTGCGCAGCTCGACGTCCGTGTACGGCCGTGTCCGCGCCTCGGTGTTCCCGAACCGGAAGACGCAGGTGTCGCCGAGGCTCAGGGACACCACCGGCGCGTCCGACTTCTCGTCGCTGTCGCGGTGCATGCCCATCCGGGCGTCGGCGTCGTAGAAGTTGATCAGTGCGATGTCGTGGGCGGGGTGACCCGCGGCCGCCCGGCCGAGAGCATCCGTCACCGCGCGGCGGCCGAGGTCCGCCAGCCAGTCCGGGAAGGGTTTCACCGGCGAGCCGTCGCCGTCCACCACGGTGCGCGCGTACCCGTAGGGATACCAGTGCAGGCCCAGGCAGACCTGCCGGGAGGTCATGGTGCCGCCGCCGGGGGTGCGGACCGTGCGCAGCCCCGCGGGCGGTGCGGCCCACGCGCGGCAGGCCGCCAGCAGCTCCCGCTGGCCCACGGGGTCGAGCCAGTCCGGCAGGTGCACCGCGCCCGGCGCGACCTCCGTCCGTCCGCGCGGAAACAGCTCGCTGTCCATGACTCCATCATCACTCAGGCGCCGACGGGGCCGGGTCACCCGCGGGGTCAGGGCCGGGACCGCGGCCCGGCATCGCGGGGCCCGCGCGGCCCGGCGCGCCCTGTGTGCACCGCCCGCACCCACCCTGACCGGTGCTGAGCCGCGCCTCGGATAGCCTGGGGCACGATGAACGACCGGATGGCCACACCCTGGGGCGAGTACACGCTGGCCCGCTTCCCCGAGGACCCCCGCGACCGGCTGCGTGCCTGGGACGCGTCCGACGCCTATGTCCTGCGCCACCTCGCGGCGAGCGACACCTCCCTGTCCGGGTCGGTGGTCGTAACCGGCGACCGGTGGGGCGCGCTGACCACGGCACTGGCGGCGCACCGGCCGGTGCAGATCACCGACTCCCACCTCGCGCGGGAGGCGACCCGGGCGAATCTGCGGCACAACGGCGTCGACGAGGACTCCGTACGCCTCCTCACCACGCGGGACACCCCGCCCGACCGCGTCGACGTCCTGATCGTGCGGGTCCCCCGGAGCCTCGCGCTGCTGGAGGACCAGCTGCACCGGCTCGCACCGGCCCTGCACGAGGGGACGGTCGTCGTCGGCACCGGCATGGTGAAGGAGATCCACACCTCGACGCTGCGCCTGTTCGAGCGGATCGTCGGCCCGACCCGCACGTCCCTCGCCGAGCAGAAGGCCCGGCTCATCTTCAGCACCCCCTCGCCGGGGCTCGTACGGCCGACGAACCCGTGGCCGTACCGCTACGAACTCCCCGACGGCGTCGGCGTGGTGTCGGGACGGACCGTCACCAATCATGCGGGGGTCTTCTGCGCCGACCGCCTCGACATCGGCACCCGCTTCCTCCTCCAGCACCTGCCGGAGAGCCGTGGCGCCGAGCGCGTCGTGGACCTCGGCTGCGGCAACGGGGTCGTCGGTACGGCGGTCGCGCTGGCCAATCCGCGGGCGAGTGTGCTGTTCGTGGACGAGTCCTACCAGGCGGTCGCGTCCGCCGAGGCGACGTACCGGGCGAACGTGGAGCAGCCGGCAGCGGCGGACGGCCCGGCGGACATGGCGGGCTCGGCGGAGTTCCTCGTCGGGGACGGGCTGACCGACGTACCGAGCGGGAGTGTCGACGTCGTGCTGAACAATCCGCCCTTCCACTCCCACCAGGCCACGACCGACGCGACGGCGTGGCGGATGTTCAGCGGAGCACGCCGTGCGCTGCGGCCGGGCGGCGAGCTGTGGGTCATCGGCAACCGGCATCTCGGCTACCACCTCAAGCTGCGCCGTCTGTTCGGCAACAGTGAACTGGTCGCGAGCGACGCGAAGTTCGTGCTTCTCAGGGCGGTCAAGAAGTAGCCGCGCCCCGAGCTGCGCCCCGCTGCGGTGCCGGCTCACCGGGCCGGCGCCCGGTGCGCGCAGGTCCTTGAGCCGATGCGCACCGGACGCGACTCGGCGCACCGGGTGCGTCTCAGTCGCTCACCGGCGTCTCGGGCGCTCACCGGGTGCGCCTCAGCCGCGCAGCACCGTGATGAGGCGCGCCACCGTCCGCGCCATGGCCTCCCGCCCCACGCCGAGGTACGCGCGGGAGTCCGCCGCCTCGGGGTGGGCGGCGAGGAACTCCCTGATGGCATCGGTCATGGCGAGGTTCAGCGCCGTTCCGATGTTGACCTTGGCAATGCCGCCCGCGACGGCCGCCGTCAGTTCGTCGTCCGGTACGCCCGAGGAACCGTGCAGGACGAGCGGCACGTCCAGCGCGGCGGCCAGCCGTTTGAGCAGCTCGTGGTCGAGGGCGGCGGTGCGGGTGGTCATCGCGTGCGAACTGCCGATCGCGACCGCCAGGGCGTCCACGCCCGAGTCCGCCACGAAGGCGCGGGCCTCGGTGGGGTCGGTGCGGGCGCCGGGCGCGTGCGCGTCGAGCGCCGGTTCACCCTTCTTGCCGCCCACCTTGCCCAACTCGGCCTCGATCCAGAGCCCTTGGGCATGCGCCCAGTCGGTGGCCGCCCGGGTGACGGCGAGATTCTCCTCGTACGGCAGGCGGGCCGCGTCGTACATCACGGAGCTGAACCCGGCGTCGGCGGCCTGGCGCAGGAGCGCGTCGCTGCGCACGTGGTCGAGGTGGAGCGCGACGGGGACCGCGGCGCGCTCCGCCGCCGCGGCCGCGGCACGGGCCAGCGGGAGCAGGCGTCCGTGACGGAACCGCACGGCGTTCTCGCTGACCTGGAGGACGACGGGCGCGTTCACGGCCTCGGCTCCGGTGACGACCGCCTCGATGTGCTCCAGCGTGATGATGTTGAACGCGGGGACGGCGGTCCGCGTCCCGACGGCGGTGGCGATCAGGTCACCGGTTGCGGCGAGTGGCACAACTCCTCCTTCTGTAATGGCGGTTGAGCCGACTCACTGTGCGTTCTGCCGGAGGATGACCGACCGGGTGAGGTGACGCGGCCGGTCCGGGTCGAGCCCACGGGCGGCGGCGACCGCGACCGCGAGCCGTTGGACGCGGACGAGTTCCGCCAGCGGGTCGAGCACGCCGGCCACCCACAGGGCGCCGGTCGCCCGCACCTGCTCGGCCAGCCCGTCAGGGGCTTGTCCGAGCATCCAGGTAGCCGTGCCGCGGGTGGAGATGCTGATCGGACCGTGCCGGTACTCCATCGCCGGGTAGGCCTCGGTCCACGCCAGCGACGCCTCGCGCATCTTGAGCGCGGCCTCGCAGGCCAGCCCGACGGTCCAGCCGCGGCCGAGGAAGGTGAACTGCGTGCCGTCGACGAGCCCTTCGGGCAGCGGAGTCCGAAGTGCGATGGCCGCGTCGGCCACGACGGCGTCGGAGTGCAGACCGAGGTGTGCGCGCAGCAGGGTGAGGGCGGTGGTCGCGAACCGCGTCTGCACGACGGACCGCTCGTCCGCGAAGTCGAGGACCACGACGTCGTCGGCGCAGTCCATGACGGGCGTGCGCGGGTCGGCGGTGACGGCCGTCGTCCGCGTACGCCCCCGGAGCCGGCCGAGGAGCTCCAGCACCTCGGTGGTGGTGCCGGAGCGGGTGAGGGCGACCACCCGGTCGTACGTCCGGCCGTGCGGGAACTCGGATGCGGCGAAGGCGTCGGTCTCGCCCTGCCCCGACTGTTCGCGCAGCGCGGCGGCGGCCTGGGCCATGAAGAGCGAGGTGCCGCATCCCACGACGGCGACCCGCTCCCCCGGTGTCGGCAGCGCGGCACCGTGCCCCTCGGCCTGTTCGGTGGCTCGGGCCCAGCACTCGGGCTGACTCATCAGCTCGTTCTCGACATGGGTCATGCCGTATCCCTTCCACTCCACGAATGGCGTCGCTGCTTGTTCGTGCAAGATATTGCCACCTTTCGAGCACAATCAAGCATTCGGACGGGGGAACGGTGCGCTAGGGTCGCGGAAGATCGAGGAACGGAGAGTGCGCATGTCGCGCGACGCCCGCTGGAAGGCGCTGCTGGAGCTGCTCGTGGAGCGGGGCCGGCTGGACGTCGAGCAGGCCGCGGCGGAGCTGGAGGTGTCCGCCGCGACGATCCGGCGCGACCTGGACCAGCTCGCCGAGCAGCAGATGCTGGTCCGCACCCGCGGCGGCGCGGTGGTCCACGGGGTCTCGTACGAACTGCCGCTGCGCTACAAGACCGCCCGCCGGGCCTCGGAGAAGCAGCGGATCGCCAAGGCGGTGGCCGGTCTCGTCACGCCGGGCGAGGCGGTGGGCCTGACCGGCGGCACGACCACCACGGAGGTGGCCCGTGCGCTGTCCGTACGCCCCGACCTGGCGTCCGGCTCACCCGCGCTGACGGTGGTGACCAACGCGCTCAACATCGCCAACGAACTGGCCGTGCGGCCCCAGTTCAAGATCGTGGTGACCGGCGGGGTGGCGCGCCCGTCGTCGTACGAGCTCATCGGGCCGCTCGCGGACGGCGTGCTGGGGCAGATCACCATCGACGTGGCCGTGCTCGGCGTGGTCGCCTTCGACGCCGAGCACGGGGCCGCTGCGCACGACGAGGCGGAGGCCGCGATCAACCGCCTGCTGTGCGAGCGCGCCGCGCGGGTGATCGTCGCGGCCGACTCCAGCAAGCTGGGACAGCGCGCGTTCGCGCGGATCTGCGCGGCCGACGCGGTCGACACCCTCGTCACGGACACCGCGGTCGCCGAAGAGACGGTGCGGCGGTTCGAGGAGGCGGGAGTGGAGGTCCTGGCGGTCTGATCCGCCCGTCCGAGAACTCCGCGCGCAGCCCCTGAGCCGCATCCGCCACTCCAGGCGCAGCAGGGTGCGGCTCACGACGGCTGTCACCAGCAGTCCGATCACGGTGAGGCCGAGCAGATGCTGTGCGGGGGAGAGCGCGCCGGCGACAAGTCCGCCGAGCCCGGCGCCGATCATGCCAGCCGCCGGCGCCCGCGGCCCGCACGCAGCCCCGGGAGAGCGACAGCACGCCACGAAGTCGGGACGCGCGGACTCGGGGCCTCGTCGTCGTCCTCGGCCTGATCGCCCTCTGCACCGCTTACGGGGAGGGCGCCCTGGCGGACTGGGGCGCCCTGCACCTGGAACAGGACCTGGACGCCCACCCCGGCGTCGCCGCGGCGGGCTATGCGTGCTTCGCACTCGGCATGACGATCGGCCGGGTCGGCGGCACGACCCTCCTGGAACGGGCCGGGCGGACGCGGACACTGGTGGCGGGCGGCGCTCTGGCATGCGCGGGCATGCTGCTCGGCGCGCTGGCACCCGCGGCCTGGGCGGCACTGCTGGGTTTCGCGGTCACGGGACTCGGCCTCGCCAACATCTTCCCGGTCGCCGTCGAACGTGCGGGCGCGCTGGCAGGGCCGGGCGGCGTCGCGACCGCGTCCACCCCTCGGCTACGGCGGCATGCTCCTCGGACCGCCGGCGATCGGATTCATGGCGGACTGGTTCTCACTGCCCGCGGCCCTCACGAGCGTGGCGGCACTGTCGGCCGTGGCGGCCGTCATCGGCTTCGCGACCCGCCGCTCGGCGGTGGGCTGACGGCCTGCCTCGGGGAGCGGGGCGGCACGTGGCAGGCCTGCTCGGCCGAAACCCGCGCGGGGAGCGCGCAGTTCGCGTTCCCGCAGCGCGATCCGGTCCGCGGGAAGGGACGTGCGGGGCTGTCTCCTGGCGGTTGAGTCGCTCTGCCCCGACCTCGGTCCATCCGCCACACTTGCGCAGTGAAGATCACAGAGTTCCTGGAAACCTTGGACCGCGAAGGCCAGTTGCTTGCCTCGGCCGCCGCGGAGGCCGGAGTCGAGGCCGCAGTGCCGACCTGCCCGGGATGGCAGGTGCGCGACCTGCTGCGGCACACGGGCATGGTGCACCGCTGGGCAACGGCGTTCGTCGCCGACGGGCACACCTCGTACCAGCCCGACGGCGGCCTGCCCGACCTGGACGGCGGAGAACTCCTGGCATGGTTCAGGGAGGGCCACCGCCGGCTCGTCGACACGTTGGCCGCGGCACCGTCCGGCATACAGTGCTGGAGTTTCCTGCCCGCGCCCTCACCGCTGGCCTTCTGGGCACGACGGCAGGCCCACGAGACGACCGTGCACCGGGTCGACGCCGAGTCGGCACTCGGAGGTGAGCCGACCGCGATCGCCACGGCCTTCGCGGTGGACGGTGTCGACGAGCTGCTGCGCGGGTTCCACACCCGCCCGAAGAGCAGGGTGCGTTCGGAGGTACCCCGCGTGCTGCGCGTGCGAGCCACCGGCACCGCGGACCTCGCGCACGCCACGGGAGCCGTGGACGCCGTGGACGCCGTGTGGACCGTACGGCTGTCGGCTGAGCCGCCCGTGGGCGAGCCGGGCGAGGAAGGGGACGCCGACTGCGAACTGGCCGGACCGGCAGACCAGTTGTACCTGGCGCTGTGGAACCGCCGGCCCTTCCCGAGCGTGGCGGGCGACACCGGACTCGCCGACCTGTGGCGGGAGAAGTCGGCCGTCACCTGGAACTGATCGGACCGATGAGGCGCACGTGCGACGGACCCGGCGCTGCGGCAGCGCCAGGTTCTCGGTCACCGTGAGGTGCGGGAGGATCTTCTACGAGCGCCCCGTCGGCGCCCGCGGCGAGTTGACCGATCCGAGGGCGGGTGGTTCGCAGCCGGGCGGCCCGACCTGACCGGGGGCCGTTCAGGTCAGCGGCCTGTGGCCGGGCGGTCCGCCAGCATCCGGTGCAGCACCGCCCGCTGCACCGGCAGCACCTCGCCGTGCAGTTCGCGCCCATTCGGCGTGAGCGTTACACGGACGCCCCGGCGGTCCGTCGGGCACACACAGCGCGAGACGTGCCCGTCCTTCTCCAGGCGGCCGATCAGCCGGGACAGCGCGCTCTGGCTCAGGTGCACCCGCTCGGAGATCTCCTGCACGCGGTACGAGGGGCCGCCGTCCGACGCCGCACCTTGCGCCAGTACGTCGAGGACCTCGAAGTCGCTCGCGCCCAGGCCGTACGGGTGCAGTGCTCGGTCGAGTTCACACAGCGTGCGCGCATGCACCGCGAGGATGTCCCGCCACTCGCCCACGAGTACCTGCTCGGCCTTCTTCGCCGCCATGGGCGCACCGTAGCAAAGAATCCATTTTGTTGCATCGGAATTAAATGCACTTGCATTGGATGCGCATGCATGTACTGTCTTCGTCATGACTTCTCCGCTCACCGCCCCCGCGTCCCAGAGCACTTGGACGCCTCGGCTGTGGGGCACCCTGCTGGTGCTCTGCGCCGCGATGTTCCTGGACGCGCTGGACGTGTCGATGGTCGGCGTCGCCCTGCCGTCCATCGGTTCCGAACTCGACCTCTCCACGTCGACGCTCCAATGGATCGTCAGCGGCTACATCCTGGGTTACGGCGGGCTCCTCCTCCTCGGCGGACGCACCGCCGACCTGCTGGGCCGCCGCGAGGTCTTCCTGGTGGCCCTCGGCGTCTTCGCACTCGCCTCGCTGCTCGGCGGACTCGTCGACTCGGGACCGCTGCTGATCGCCAGCCGCTTCATCAAGGGTCTGAGCGCCGCTTTCACCGCGCCGGCCGGCCTGTCCATCATCACCACGACCTTCGCCGAGGGCCCGCTGCGCAACCGCGCGCTCTCGATCTACACCACCTGCGCGGCCACCGGCTTCTCCATGGGGCTCGTGCTGTCCGGCCTGCTGACCGAGGCCAGCTGGCGGCTGACCATGCTGCTGCCCGCCCCGATCGCCGTCGTCGCACTGGTCACGGGCCTGAAGCTGATCCCGCGCAGCGAGCGCGAGAAGGACCACCGCGGCTACGACATCCCGGGCGCCGTCATCGGCACCGCCTCGATGCTGCTGCTCGTCTTCACCGTCGTCCAGGCGCCCGAGGTGGGCTGGGGGACGGCCCGTACCCTGCTCTCCTTCGCCGCCGTCGCGCTCCTGCTCACGGTCTTCGTCGCCGTCGAACGGCGCAGCCCGAGCCCGCTGATCCGGCTCGGGGTACTCCGCTCGGGCAGTCAGGTCCGCGCCCAGCTCGGCGCGATGGCGTTCTTCGGCTCGTACGTCGGTTTCCAGTTCATGGTGACGCTGTACATGCAGTCGCTGCTCGGCTGGTCGGCGCTGCACACCGCCCTCGCCTTCCTGCCCGCGGGCGCGCTGGTCGCGCTGTCCTCCACGAAGGTGGGCTCGGTCGTCGACCGGTTCGGCACCCCGCGTCTCATCGCCGTGGGCTTCGCCCTGATGGTCGTCGGCTACGCCCTGTTCCTCCGCGTCGACCTCGACCCCGTCTACGCGGCGGTCATCCTGCCGACGATGCTGCTGATCGGCGCGGCCTGCGCCCTGGTCTTCCCGTCCCTCAACATCCAGGCGACGAACGGCGTGGAGGACCACGAGCAGGGCATGGTCTCCGGCCTGCTGAACACCTCGGTCCAGGTGGGCGGCGCGATCTTCCTCGCCGTCGTGACCGCGGTCGTGACCGCGAACTCCTCCGGGAGTTCCTCCCCGCAGGCCGTCCTCGACAGCTACCGGTCGGGCCTGGTCGTCGTGACCGGCATCGCCCTCGCGGGGCTGCTCGTCACCCTCACCGGCCTGCGGACTCCGCGGACGCGGGAGACGATCGTGGTCGCCCGCTCGCCGCACGAGGAGCCGGGCACGGCGCACGAGGAGACGGAGGAGGCGCGGGTGGCGGTCGTCGACTGACCGGCCCGCCTGTCCACGCGCATCAACCGGCTCGTCGCCCCGCTCTCGCGCCCGGGCCGGTCCAACACCCGCAGCACGGAACGCCCGGCGGACACTTGCTTGCCCGCCGGGCGTTGGCCTGTTTGACTCGGTGCATGGGGAGACGTACGCAGGCGGAGCGGGACGCGATGACGGTCGAGATCGGCTACGCGCTGTTCGCGGGCGCGGTGCTGGCCGGAGCGGCGTGCCTGGGCGTGCTCTTCGCCGTCCCCGCCCTCTTCGGGGCTCCGGGCGGGACGAGCGACACGCTGAAGCAGGCCGCGGCCGGTCTCGCGGCCGTCACCTTCTTCGCGACCGTGGTGACGGTGCTGATCCGCTTCCAGCACGTCCGTCAGCCCAGCCAGCCCGGCCGCACCAGTCCCGACTCGTAGGCCAGCACGACGAGTTGGGCCCGGTCGCGCGCTCCGAGCTTCACCATGGTCCGGCTGACATGGGTCTTCGCGGTCAGTGGGCTGACGACCAGGCGGCGGGCGATCTCGTCGTTCGACAGACCGATGCCGACCAGGGCCATCACCTCCCGTTCCCGCTCGGTGAGTGCGGACAGCGACCGGACGGCCGCCGGCTCCTTGGAGCGGGCCGCGAACTCGGCGATCAGCCGCCGGGTCACCCCCGGCGACAACAGCGCGTCCCCTTCCACCACCGCCCGCACCGCGCGCAGGAGTTCCTCCGGTTCGGTGTCCTTCACGAGGAAGCCCGACGCTCCGCAGCGGATCGCCTCGAAGACGTACTCGTCCAGCTCGAAGGTGGTGAGCATGACCACCTTGACGCCCTCCAGGTCCGGTTCGCCGGTGATGCGGCGGGTGGCGGCGAGACCGTCGAGGCGGGGCATGCGGATGTCCATCAGGACGACGTCCGGCCGCAGTTCGCGAACCCTGCCCAGCGCCTCCTCGCCGTCCGCGGCCTCCCCGGCCACCTCGATGTCCGGCTGCGCGTCGAGCAACGCCTTGAAGCCCGCTCTCACCAGCGACTGGTCGTCGGCGAGCAGTACGCGGATCACCGGTCCTCCCCGAGTCCGAGTGGCAGCAGCGCCAGCACGCGGAAACCTCCGTCGGCGCGCGGTCCGGCCTCGATCGTGCCACCCAGCGCCGCGGCCCGCTCCCGCATCCCGGCGAGCCCGTTGCCGCTGCCGCCGGCGTCCGCGCCGGTCGCGGGGCCCTCGTCGTCGACCCGCAGCCGCAACGCGCCCTCCGTACGGTCGATCCGCACCCGCGCGTGCCGCGATCCCGAGTGCCGTACGACATTGGTCAGCGCCTCCTGCACGATACGGAACGCGGCGAGGTCGGTGCCGGGCGCGAGCCCCGTGACCTCACCCAGCACCTCGACCGTCAGTCCGGCGCTCGCCGCCTGCTCGACCAGTTCGGGGAGCCGGCCGAGGCCCGGCGCCGGGGCCCGCGGCGCCTCCCCGTGTGCCCGCAGCGTGTCGAGAACCTGCCGGACCTCCCCCAGCGCCTCCTTGCTGGCGGCCTTGATGGTGATGAGAGCCGTACGCGCCTGCTCCGGGTCGGAGTCGAGGAGCGCGAGACCGGCACCCGCCTGGACGTTGATCACGGAGATGCTGTGCGCGAGCACGTCGTGCAGTTCGCGGGCGATCCGCAGCCGCTCCTCGTCGGCGCGGCGCGCCGCGGCCAGCGCCCGCTCGGTCCGGTCGCGCGCCCACTGCTCGCGCCGCACGCGGACCAACTCCGACATCGCCACGATCGCCACCACCCAGGCGGCCGTCACGATCTCCTGGCTCCAGGCGGCGGCGCCGTCCCCCGTCGGAGGCAGCCGGCGGTAGAGCCAGTGCGCCACCAGCAGATGGCCGGCCCACAGCAACCCGACCGCCGTCCAGGCGGCCCTGCGGTGCCCGGCGACGACAGCGCCGAAGCAGCCGACCGCCACGGTGAGGAACACCGGACCGTACGGATACCCGGCGCTCAGGTAGACCATCGCCGCCGCGGCCGTGGCGAAGGCGACGAACACCGGGTACCGCTGCCGCCACAGCAGCACGCCGCAGCCCGCGAGGAGCAGCACGCGGGCGAAGGTGTCCAGAGGGGCGCGCTCACCCGCCTGGGCGTGAGCCGCGAACTGCGAACCGGCGAGCACGAGGACGGTGAGCAGGAGGGTGGAACGCCACGGCCGGCCGACGCCCCGGTCCTCGTCGTCCCGGCGGTTGCGCCCCGGCGGCCCGTACCGCCACCACCGGGACGGCCAGGCCCAGGCCGGGGGCCTGCGGGCGTGCTGCTCTTCCATGACCGTCACGCTAGACGCCGTCCGGTGTTCCCGGCGTCAGCCGGGCGTGGTGATCAGGCGTACTCCCCGCGGAGTACGCGGTGGGCCTGCGCACCCGCCGGCCCACGGACGGCCGCTCTCACGCGTCAGTCGGTCGGCGGAGCGGGCTGCCGGTCGAGAGCGGTCAGGGCGCGCCCCGCCATGGGGTGGCTGCGCACCATCTCGCCGAGCGAGGTCGAGCCACGGGTGATCCCCGTGAACGCCTTCCACGCGGGCCAAAAACCGGTGAGCGCGGCGTGGAACAGACCCGGACGGCGCCCGAAGGCCGCGAGCAGACGCTTGCCCACGCTCATCTCCACGCCCAGGCCCGCCTTGATCGCGAAGGCGTAGTTCAGGGCCTGGCGCCGGGTGTCAACGGCGTCGTGCGCCTCGGCGATCCGTACCGCCCACTCCCCCGCCAGCCGTCCCGAGCGCAGCGCGAAGGAGATGCCCTCGCGGGTCCACGGCTCCAGCAGTCCCGCCGCGTCGCCGCACACCAGCACCCGGCCGCGCGACAGCGGTGAGTCGTCGGCCCGGCAGCGCGTCAAGTGCCCGGAGGAGATGCTCGGTTCGAAGCCGGCGAGCCCCAGCCGGGCGACGAAGTCCTCCAAGTACCGCTTGGTGGCGGCGCCTTCACCGCGGGCCGAGATCACGCCGACCGTGAGGGTGTCCCCCTTGGGGAAGACCCAGCCGTAACTGCCGGGCATCGGGCCCCAGTCGATGAGGACGCGGCCCTTCCAGTCCTCGGCGACGGTGTCGGGCACCGGGATCTCCACCTCCAGGCCGAGGTCGACCTGGTCGAGTTTCACACCGACGTGTGCTCCTATCCGGCTGGCGCTGCCGTCCGCTCCGACGACGGCACGCGCGAGCACCGACTCGCCGCCCTGCAGTACGACGGCGACGGTGCGCCGGTCCGGTACCGCCGAGCCGTGCTGTTCGACCCGCGAGACGGTCACACCCGTACGGAGCTCGGCACCTGCCTTCTCGGCGTGCTCGACGAGCTGCTGGTCGAACTCGGGGCGGTTGATCAGCCCGAACAGCATCTGCCTGGAGCGCCGGGTGCGCGCGAACTTGCCGTCCAGGGAGAACGTGACCGCGTGCACCCGGTCCCGGAACGGCAGCTCGAAGCCGGGCGGCAGCGAGTCACGGGACGGGCCGATGATGCCACCCCCGCACGTCTTGTAGCGGGGCAGCTCCGCCTTTTCCAGCAGCAGGACGCTGCGTCCCGCGACCGCTGCCGCATAGGCGGCCGAGGCCCCCGCGGGTCCCGCGCCCACCACGACGACGTCCCATACCCGCTGCGCGTCGTCCGCCGTCGAAGAGTTCTCGCTGCTCACGATGGTCCAGTGCTCCCGATCCAGCCGCCTGCCGCACCTTTCCCCCGCATCCTACGGCGGGTATCGCCGCAGGCCACTGTGGGAGGATCGGCAGCGTATGCGCCCTGCACACCGGTACGCGCGTACGCACCAGGAAAACATCGTGGAACAACCCCACGAGGTCCACACCTCGCACACCCCGTGCACCCCGCACCGCCCGTACTCGTACACCGAAGTACCACGTCGCACCCACAAGGAGCGTGCCCATGTCGTCGAATCCGGTCGCCGAGACCGTCGCCTCGCTGATGCCCCGGGCGAAGGCGGAGCTCACCGAGCTGGTGGCCTTCAAGTCGGTGGCGGACTTCGGCCAATACCCCCGGAGCGAGAGCGAGGGCGCCGCGGGCTGGGTCGCGGACGCGCTGCGGGCCGAGGGTTTCCAGGACGTGGCACTGCTCGACACCCCGGACGGCACGCAGTCGGTGTACGGCTTCCTGCCGGGGCCCGAGGGCGCGAAGACGGTCCTGCTGTACGCGCACTACGACGTGCAGCCGCCCCTGGACGAGGCGGCCTGGGCGTCTCCGCCGTTCGAGCTGACGGAACGCGACGGCCGTTGGTACGGACGAGGGAGCGCCGACTGCAAGGGCGGTCTGATCATGCACCTCCTGGCCCTGCGTGCGCTGAAGGCGAACGGCGGTGTGCCCGTGCACGTCAAGGTGATCGCGGAGGGGTCCGAGGAGCAGGGCACGGGCGGTCTGGAGCGGTACGCCGAGGCGCACCCGGAGCTGCTGGCCGCCGACACCATCGTCATCGGCGACTCGGGCAACTTCCGGGCGGGCCTGCCGACGGTCACCTCGACGCTCCGGGGCATGACGCTGGTACGCGTGCAGGTCGACACGCTCGAAGGGAACCTGCACTCAGGGCAGTTCGGCGGCGCCGCGCCCGACGCGCTCGGCGCGCTGATCCGCGTACTGGACTCGCTGCGCGCCGAGGACGGTTCGACGACCGTCGACGGCCTCACCGGCGACACGCGGTGGGACGGGCTTCAGTACGACGAGGAGAGCTTCCGCAGGGACGCGAAGGTGCTCGACGGCGTGCAGCTGATCGGGTCCGGTACGGTCGCCGACCGCATCTGGGCACGTCCGGCCGTCACGGTGCTCGGCATCGACTGCCCGCCGGTGGTGGGGGCGACGCCCTCCGTGCAGGCCGGGGCCCGTGCCCTGATCAGCCTGCGGGTGCCGCCGGGCACCGACGCGGCCGAGGCGACCAAGCTGCTCCAGAATCATCTGGAGGCGCACACGCCGTGGGGGGCGCGCGTGCGGACGGAGCAGATCGGCCAGGGCCAGGCGTTCCAGGCGGACACCTCCAGCCCGGCGTACGCGGCGATGGCCGAGGCCATGGCGGTCGCCTATCCGGGTGAGGAGATGCAGTACGCCGGCCAGGGCGGCTCCATCCCGCTGTGCAGCACCCTCGCCTCGCTGTACCCGCAGGCGGAGATCCTGCTGATCGGGCTCAGCGAGCCGGAGGCCCAGATCCACGCGGTGAACGAGAGCGTGTCTCCCGAGGAGCTGGAGCGCCTGTCCGTGGCGGAGACGCTCTTCCTGCGCAACTACGCGGCGAGCTGATCCGGCGGGCCCGGCCCCCGCCGGCCCGGCCCCCTGGCCCCTCTGCCCTCAGCAGAGGGGCCCCGCTCTCGGCGTAGGACGCCCGGCAGGCCTCCTCCGCAGGCGAACGGACTCGTACGCTCCGTAGGCCCCGCGGCTCGCGAACGGACTGCTCTCAACCGCCGGAGTCGACTCCTCGTACGCCCGTCGTCCTCAGCCCATCGGGACACCGGCCTCCAAGTAGAGTGCCGCCGCTCGTTCCCGGGCCCGCAGCGCCCAGCGCAGCCGTTCGTAGCGAACCGGTGGCAGCAGTGTGGCCGCCTCCTTCTCGGTGACGAAACGCCATTCGCGCAGTTCGGGGCCCGGAAGCAGCAGGCGCCGGGCCTTATCGGCGGGCAGGCGCCCGCCGTCGAAGAGGAGGCGCAGGCCGCCGTAGCCCGGCGGTGCGGGCGGCTCCCAGTCGACGACGAGGAGCCGGGGCACCTCGTCGAGGACGATGCCGGTCTCCTCGGCGACCTCGCGCATCCCCGCGCGCGCGGGAGCCTCGCCCGGCTCGACGACACCCCCCGGGAACTCCCAGCCCGGCTTGTAGGTCGGGTCGACGAGCAGCACCCGGTCCTGCTCGTCGAAGAGGAGCACGCCGGCCGCCAGGGTCTCGGCGGTCGGTTCGGGCGTCTGCACGATGTCGCTGACGGCCGCGTCCCCGCTGCGCACGGCCTCGGCGATGCGCAGGGCGGCGTCGTGCGGGGTGAGCGTGCTGGTGTCCACGAGGTGCGCGTCGGCGGTGAGCCAGGAGGCGAGCGCGGCGCGGTAGGGCTCGATGTGGTCGAAGGACCACCTGCGCACCCGCAATTCGCCGTCGGGCAGGTCCGGTGGCACCTCACGCCCGGCTATTCGCTCCCGCAGGATCGTTTCCGCCGGGGCGAGGAGCACATGGCGTACGGAGATGCGGCGCGAGGCGAGGCCGCCGAAGATCTCGTCGCGGTACTCCTGGCGCAGCAGGGTCATCGGGACCACGAGGACGCCGCCGAGGTCGGCGAGCATGGCGGCCGCGGTGTCGACCACGAGGCGTCGCCAGATCGGCAGGTCCTGGAAGTCGCCGACCTCGGCGAGGCGCTTGGCCGGCAGCAGATGCGTGAGTGCTCCGCCCATGACCTCGGGGTCGAAGAGCGTGCTGTTCGGGATCAGGTCGATCAGTTCCCGTGCGGTCGTCGTCTTCCCCGCACCGAACGCACCGTTGATCCAGACGATCACGGTTCCCCCTCTTCTGTTGGCCCCCTGGGGCTTGCCCGCTCCACCCTGCCACGGAAACCAGGCGCTGTTGAGGGAGCCTCCCGAAGGGCGGCACGCGTCGGCGCCGGCACCCCGGCCGACCTCCGGGATGCCGGCGCCGCGAAGGTGCCGGTCAGCCGTCCTGGTCCAGGACGCCTTCCTCCATGGCCAGGCTGTCGCTGCTGACCGTGTGGTCCACGGTGCTGAGCGTGCTCTCGAGATTCAGGTCGCCCAGCGCGTCCCCTCCGAGGGCGTGGGAGGGAGTGACCGCCGCGACGACGAAACCGGTGGCGAGGGAGGCTACGGCGAGCATGGTTCGCTTCTTCATGCCCGGATCAACTACGGACCCGGGGATGAGTCACGGGTACTCCCCCGCCGGACCCACCGCCCGCCCGCTCCGCTCACACCTCTCGCCATCGGGCTCACGGGCCCCCGGCAGCAGCATGCCCCGCCCTCCCGGTGCTGTCCCTGACGGGGCGGAAGGACGGGGCACAGCAGTAACCCGACTTGTTCGTAGTTACATTGCCGCCAGCGTAGCGACGGGCACTGACACCGGCATGGTGCGCGGGTTCCGGTGCGGACCGGGTAGGCCTCGCCCCGCTCAAAACCGCCGCTGACCGTCCTCCCACCGGGGTCGCCGCTCGCTCCCCGCCCGGGACACTCACACGCCGGCGGTCGTGCTCGGCCTCCCGTTGAGCGCGGCCGCCGCCGCACCCACCAGACCGGCGTCCGTACCCATCAGCGCGGGCGTCACGGTCAGCCGCTCGACGAACGACAGCGTCGCGTACGTGCTCAGTGCCCTGCGCAGCGGGGTGAAGAGGACGTCCCCCGCCTTGCCCACACCCCCGCCGATGACGGCGACATCGATCTCGACGAGGGTGGCGGTCGCCGCGATGCCGGCGGCGAGCGCCTGGGCCGCACGCGCGAAGGACGCGACGGCCACCGGGTCGCCCGCCCGCGCCGCGGCGGCCACCGCGGCTGCCGAGGTGTCACCGTCGGGGCCGGGCCGCCAGCCGCCCTCGATCGCACGCCGGGCGATGTTCGGGCCGCTCGCGATGCGCTCGACGCAGCCGCGGGAGCCGCAAGGGCACGGCTCACCGTCGAGGTCCACGCTGATGTGTCCGATGTGACCTGCGTTGCCGGTGGGGCCCGGGTGCAACTGCCCGTTCAGCACCAGACCGCCGCCGACGCCGGTGGACACGACCATGCACAGGGCGTTGTCGTGACCGCGGGCGGCGCCCTGCCAGTGCTCGGCCGCCGTGATCGCCACGCCGTCACCGATCAGTTCGACCGGCAGCCCCGCCGTGGCCGTACGGACCCGCTCGACCAGCGGGTAGCCGCGCCAGCCGGGCACGTTCACGGGACTCACCGTGCCGGCGGAGGCGTCCACCGGGCCCGCGCTGCCGATGCCGACGGCCCTCACCCCGCCCCACAGCGGGGAGAGCGCCAGCTCGGCGAGGACGCTCTCGACGGCCCGCATGACGGTGTCGCCGTCCTCCCGCGCGGGCGTCGCGCGCTGCGCGCGCAGGAGGATCCGGCCCTGGCCGTCCACCAGCGCTCCGGCGATCTTGGTGCCGCCGATGTCGAGCGCGGCCACGAGGTCGGTGTGCATCAGAGTCAGGTCTCCCGCTGCTGTGTCATGCCGGTCCCGGCGCGCGGCGGCTGCCGCGGCGGGCCCGGATCCCCGGCCGGAACCGGCAGAACGACGCTCCCCCTGGTGGGGAGCGGGACCGGAGATTGCGGTGGACAGTGTCTCCCGCATCTGACAACGTTGTCCAGGCTCTATGCTCGACGCCACATCCTCATACAACCCCATGGACCTACGCATCCCCGTGGACGACAGGACAGGACAGCACATCGTGGCCGAGACCGCCCGCCGATCCGAGACCCGTTACGGCAATCGTCCCACCATGAAGGACGTGGCGGCACGGGCCGGTGTGGGCCTGAAGACGGTCTCGCGCGTGGTGAACGGCGAGCCGGGGGTCACCCCGGACACCGAGCGCCGCGTCCAGGAGGCGATCGACGCGCTGGGGTTCCGCCGCAACGACAGTGCGCGGGTGCTGCGCAAGGGGCGCACCGCGAGCATCGGTCTCGTCCTGGAGGACCTCGCCGACCCGTTCTACGGCCCTCTCAGCCGCGCCGTCGAGGAGGTCGCCCGCGCCCACGGCGCCCTGCTGATCAACGGGTCCAGTGCGGAGGACCCGGAGCGCGAGCAGGAGCTGGTGCTCGCCCTGTGCGCCCGCCGCGTGGACGGGCTCGTCGTCATCCCGGCCGGCGACGACCACCGGTATCTGGAGCCGGAGATGAAGGCGGGCGTCGCCACGGTCTTCGTGGACCGCCCCGCGGGCAGGGTCGACGCCGACGTCGTGCTGTCGGACAGCTTCGGGGGTGCCCGCGACGGCGTCGCCCACCTCATCGCGCACGGTCACCGGCGGATCGGCTTCATCGGGGACATGCCGCGCATCCACACCGCCGCCGAGCGTCTGCGCGGCTACCGGGCCGCCGTGCAGGACGCGGGCATACCGGTGGAGGACGCCTGGATGTCCCTCGGTGTCACGGACCCCCAGCGGGTGCGCCGCGCGGCCGAGGACATGCTGTCCGGCTCCTCCCCCGTCACCGCCGTCTTCGCGGGCAACAACCGCGTGACCGTCACCGTCGTCCGTGTCATCGCCGAGCGCGGCAGGCCCGTCGCCCTGGTCGGCTTCGACGACCTCGAGCTGGCCGACCTCCTTCAGCCCGGCGTCACCGTCGTCGCCCAGGACGCCGCAGCCCTCGGCCGCACCGCCGCCGAGCGTCTCTTCCGCCAGCTGGACGGCAGCCTCGTCACCCCGGAACGCATCGAGCTGCCGACCCGCCTGATCACCCGGGGCTCGGGCGAACTGCCCCCGTCGGGCTGACGGCCGGAGTCCGGACCCCGCCGCGCTCGCCCGCACCGGAAAACCGGGCCCACGCTCCTGGTCCCCCGCATCGCGGCGTCGCGCCTCGTCGCGGCCCAGCCCAGGGCCGCTGCCGGGCCCGGAGCGCACGGCAGCTTCACGTAGGTGCGGCGCACACCTCCGTCGTCGATGCGACCACCGAGCTTCCCGCGGAGCAGACACGCGGTGAGGGCGAGGCCCGCCGGACAGGACGGGTGGAGGACGGGATCAGCCCGAGCCCGAACGCCTGGAGCATGTACCCCAGCGGACGGACCGAGGCGGCGTCCGCTGCTCCATTTCCGCGGCAGCGTAAAGGGCCCGCTCCTGGCCCTCGGTGCGGTTCAGTGGCGTGTCAGCGGGACTCCTGCGCGCTGAGCAGAGTGAGGGCGTTGCGGATGCCCTCTTCGAGGAGTTCGTCGGAGAGTCGGCGGTCGGCCAGGGCGCGGGAGAGCTGCAGTGTCCCAACCATCATGGCGTAGACGCTGAGGGTCTTCGTGTGCACCGAGTGCGGATCGGCAGGCGCCAGGCGAGCGGCGATACCGTCGATGACGGCTAGCACGCCGTCGGTGTACGCCTGCCTGGTCTCGTCCGCGCAGCGCCCGATCTCATCGAGGAGTGCGGCAGAGGGGCAGCCGTCATCGGGACTGTCGCGGTGCTGGGGCGACAGATACCACCGTACGATCTGCTCGAGTCCGGCGATCCCGGGGGCCGCCTGCTCGATGACGTTCGCGTACTGCGCGCGCAACTGCTCCGCGACCGCGGCGGCCACGAGATCGTCCTTGGATTCGAAGTGGGCGTAGAAGGCGCCGTTGGTCAGTCCGGCGTCCGCCATCAGCGTCGAGATGCCCGAGCCGTCGATACCGTCCTGCTTGAACCGGCGGCCGGCGGTCTCGATGATCCGCTGCCTCGTCGCCTGCTTGTGCTCTTTCCCGTAACGCGCCACGCGCTCGCTCCTTTGTGCGCGGGAAGGGACACGCGCCCTCCGTCGGCTTCGTCATCATATTGGATTACGAGCGCACTCCAATGTGGGCGAATGGCCTCTTGGAGCACCGCCACGCCTCTCTCTGCCGCCCGCCCGGTTCAGTCGTTGCCGGGCGCCATCGAGATCACGACCTTTCCGGCCGTGGTACGCCCCTGCTCGACGTACGCCATCGCCTCGAGCGTCCGGTCGAAGGGAAAAGTCCGGTCGATGACCGGGCGGAGCTGTCCGTTGTCGTACAGGGCGCCGAGTTCACGGAGCTGGGCGCCGCTGGCCTGCATGAAGAAGAACTGATAGCGCACACCCAGGGCCTTGGCCCGCTTGCGCACCTTGCGGCTGAGCGCGGCCATGACCACGCCCATGAACGA
Organism: Streptomyces sp. GLSS-08; assembly: GCF_056387915.1. Lineage (NCBI taxonomy): Bacteria > Bacillati > Actinomycetota > Actinomycetes > Kitasatosporales > Streptomycetaceae > Streptomyces > Streptomyces sp. GLSS-08. The sequence continues at coordinate 262,472 of NZ_JBWJAQ010000003.1, read as the reverse complement.
CGGGGCGTCGAGTTGCCTGGCGAACCCGGCGTCCGGTGGGCCGACGACACCGATGGCCAGGCCGCCCGGCTTCAGCACAGTCAGTGACTTCTCGAGGTTCGCCCCGCCAACGGAGTCCAGCACCAGGTCGTAGCCGGACAGCACCTGCGAGAAGTCCTCCTTGGTGTAGTCGACGACGATGTCGGCGCCGAGGCTCCTGACCAGCTTCTCGGTGCGGGAGTTCGTGGTCGTCGCCACCGTGGCACCGAGGTGCTTGGCGAGCTGGATGGCCGTCGATCCGAGGCCGCCGGCACCGGCATGGATGAGCACCTTGTGACCCGGCATCACGTGGGCGCGGTCGACGAGGATCTGCCAGGCGGCCAGGGCCACCAGCGGCACCGCGGCCGCCTCGCGGAGGGTGAGTGACTCCGGCTTGGGCGAGACGTCGTCCTGGTCGATCGCGATGAACTCGGCGAAGCCTCCGATCCGCAGGTCGCGGGGACGTGCGTAGACCTCGTCGCCGACCGCCAAGTCGCGCACGGCCGACCCGACCTGCGTCACGACCCCGGCGACATCGTGGCCGAGCACGAACGGAAGCCTGTACTTCAGGAGTCGTTTGAACTCCCCGTTGCGGACCATCTTGTCCAGCGGGTTGATGCTGGTGGCGCTCACTCGGACCAGGACGTCGCCGTCCCCGACGGTGGGCTCGGGAACGTCTGCGGCGCGCAGGCCGTCCTTGCCGTACTTCTCGACGACGAATGCCTTCATGTCGGTCATCCCTTTGCGTGATCTTCTCGGTTGCCTTCTCGGCGGACGATGCGCATGTCAGGCAGCTTCCACGTCAGCTGCCCGAGGTGCCGGCGAAGCCACTGACCCGTCTACTCGATCGCCCGCCGGCCCGTGAGAAGACGGGCGAGCAGCCAGCTGTAGCGGTCTCGGCGTCGTCGATCTCTGCCGGTGGGGGGCGGTCGGGCGCCAGACGGAAGCCCACGACGAGTGAGCGGGGTCAGGAATTGCGCGAACTGCTGTGCTTCCGTGCTGATTCCCATGGTGATGCTCGTCGTCAGGTCAGAACTGAAACGCGCCCTCACGCGCACTGCAGGTCGATGGCCCGGGTGCGACGTCAGCCGGGCATCCGGTTGAACCTGCGGATCTGCTTGTCGAAGATCCCGGCGGGGACGAGGCGTCGCGCGGTGGTGACGCGTGAGGCGAGCGGTCCGGCGGTGTAGCGCAGCTTCGGCTTCGGGGCGGTGGCTGCCCTGACGATCTCCTTGGCGACGACGCCGGGGTCGTCGCCGGTCTTCATCGCCGCAGCGACCACCTCGTCGAAGACACGCCGCCGCTCCGCATACAGCGGCAGCGGGGTGTCGGGCTGCGCGGCATTGGCGTCGAAGGCGGTCCGGGTGTAGCCGGGCTCGACGAGCAGGACGCGGACGCCGTGCTCGCGGACCTCGTGGTCAAGGGACTCGGAATAGCCCTCGATGGCGTGCTTCGCGGCGACGTAGAGGGCCATGTAGGGCTGCGGGACGACGCCGAGGACGGACGAGAGGTTGATGATGCGCCCACGGCCCTGATCGCGCATGGGCGGCAGGACGGCCTTCGTCACGCGGACGAGACCGAAGAAGTTGAGGTTGAAGAGGCTCTGGGCCTGGGCGACGGAGTTCTCCTCGGCGGCGCCGGCCGAGCCCAGGCCGGCGTTGTTGACGAGGACGTCGATCCGTCCGAACCGTCCGATCACTTCCTGGACGGCGGCGGTGACGGATTCGTCACTGGTCACGTCGAGGTCGAGGAAGGTCACACCGGCGGGCGGGGCGAGTCCCGAGGTGCTCCGTCCGGTTCCGATCGCCTCGAACCCGGCTGTGGCGAAGGCGCGAGCGGTTGCGTCACCGATCCCCGATGACGCCCCCGTCACGAGTGCTACCGGCCGTTGTCTCGCCATGACGGACTCCCTGAGTAATTGAATTACGATCGTTTGGCTTACGCTCGTAATGCTATTACACCGCGGGGCGGCCGGCAAGGAGCGGCCCCGGTGGCCGCATGGTGATGCCGCCCCCTCGTTCTGGGGCCGGTTCAAAGAGGTCGCCCGGCTCGCCAAGCTGCTGCGGGTGCCGACCCCGGTCGACTGCGCTCCAAGCCGAAGGCCCCGGCCGGTCACCCCGAGCCAGATGTCACTTCGCTGGAGCTTGGGGAGGACAGTGCCTGGCGGATCAGCCCGGCCGCCCGTGAGACCACCGTGCCGACGGCCATCAGCAAGGACGAACGAGCCGCCCCGCCCGGGCTCTTGCCGATGTTCCGCCGGTCGGCAGGCCGCCCGCTTGCCTCATGCTCCCGCGGCACGGCCTGCGACACCGCGGAGTTCGCCCCCTGCTCCATGCCGTCAACCCATGCCCACGGGGTCCCGCGGCTGCAACCGCCCGCACGGGGCAGCCGGACTTGAAGAACCAGGCCACGTCGTGTCCCGTGCCGGTGACGAGATCGCTGCCCATAGGCCGACGCCGGAGGAAGCTTCCGTGCTGGGCCTACCGCCAGGCGCCCCTGTCCTCGAAGTCCTCCACACGAGCCTGGCTCAGGACTTCGTCGGGGCCGTACCTCAACGCGATCCCGCCGCGTACCTCGTCGCCTTCGACGATCCAGCTGTACACGCACCGCACCCGGCTACTCGGCCGACGCGGTCAGGTTGCCGCGCCGGGGGGACGTGAACGCCTCCAGGTCGGCGCGGGTCAGGCCGCTGAACCGGGCCACCTCGGCGACGTCGAGGGCACCGCAGTCGAGGCCGCGCAGCAGGTAGCCGCTGAGCGCCTTCGCGGTGGCGGGCTCGTCCATGACGTCGCCGCCGGCCTGGTTGGCGTAGCGGGCGAGGCGGGCGGCGGCCTGCTCGAAGCCCTCACGGTAGAAGGCGAACACGGCCGCGTACCGGGTGGGGATGTGCCCGGGGTGCATGTCCCAGCCCTGGTAGTAGGCGCGGGCGAGGGCGCGGCGGGTGAGCCCGTAGTGCAGGCGCCAGGCGTCGTGGACCTTGGCGGTCGGGCCGACCGGCAGGACGTTGGTCGAGCCGTCCGAGACGCGGACGCCGGTGCCCGCCGCGGCGACCTGCATGACCGCCTTGGCGTGGTCGGCGGCCGGGTGGTCGCCGGCCTGGTAAGCGGCGCTCACACCAAGGCAGGCGCTGTAGTCGAAGGTGCCGTAGTGCAGCCCCGTGGCGCGGCCGTCGGCGGCCTGGATCATGCGGGCGACGGTGGCGGTGCCGTCGGTGGCGAGGATGGACTGGCTGGTCTCGATCTGGATCTCGAAGCCGATCCGGCCGGGCTCGAGGCCGCGCGCCTTCTCGAACTCCTCCAGGAGCCGGACCATCGCGGTGACCTGCTCCGGGTACGTCACCTTCGGCAGTGTCAGGACGAGTCCCCCGGGCAGGCCGCCGGCCTCCATCAGGCCGGTGAGGAAGATGTCGAGGGTGCGGATGCCGCGGTCGCGGACCGGGGCCTCCAGGCACTTCATGCGGATGCCCATGTACGGGGCCGCCGTGCCGTTCGCGTACGCCTCGGCGATCAGTCGTGCCGCGCGCGCCGCGGCCGCGTCCTCCTCGGCATCGGGGCGCGGGCCGTAGCCGTCCTCGAAGTCGACGCGCAGGTCCTCGACGGGCTCACGCTCCAGCTTGGCCCGCACGCGGTCGTACACGGGTCCCGCAAGGTCGTCGGCGAGGCCGAGGACTGCGGCGAAGGAGGCGGCGTCGGGGGCGTGCTCGTCGAGGGCAGCCAGGGCCCGGTCGCCCCAGGAGCGGATGGTGTCGGCGGCGAAGGCGTCACCGGGGACGTACACCGTGTGGACGGGCTGCCGGGTGCCGGGGTCTCCCGGATAGCGGCGCTCCAGCTCCGTGTCGACCGGGGCGAGGGAGGCGCTGATCTCCTCGCTGACGGCGCCCGCGAGGCTCGTTGCCACCTTCTCCTGCTGACCCTGACCCATCCCACACCCTCCTGTTTTCCGCTGTACGGAATCAACAATCCGTATAGCGAAGTTATAGGCGGTCGCGATCTGCGTCAATGGTCCCCCGGAACCGCTCGGGGCCGCGCGGTGACGAACACCGCGCGGCCCCGGCAGGAGCGGGAGACGTGGCCCTGGCGGACCGGTCTCCCGTGAGAGGGATCAGCCCTTGCGGGTGTTGATCTCCTCGGTGAGCTGCGGGACCACCTCGAAGAGGTCGCCGACCACGCCGTAGTCGACCAGGTCGAAGATCGGGGCCTCGGCGTCCTTGTTGATGGCCACGATGGTCTTCGAGGTCTGCATACCGGCGCGGTGCTGGATGGCACCGGAGATGCCGGAGGCGATGTACAGCTGCGGCGAGACGGACTTGCCGGTCTGGCCGACCTGGTTGGAGTGCGGGTACCAGCCGGCGTCGACCGCGGCACGCGAGGCACCGACGGCCGCACCGAGGGAGTCGGCGAGGGTCTCGATGATCGAGAAGTTCTCGGCGCCGTTGACGCCACGGCCGCCGGAGACCACGATCGCGGCCTCGGTCAGCTCGGGGCGGCCGGTCGACTCGCGCTGGGTGCGCGAGGTGACCTTGGTGCCGGTGGCCTTCTCGGAGAAGGAGACCGTCAGGGCCTCGACGGTGCCCGCGGCCGGCGCGGCCTCCACGGGAGCCGAGTTCGGCTTGACCGTGATGACCGGAGTGCCCTTGGAGACACGGGACTTGGTGGTGAAGGAGGCGGCGAACGCGGACTGCGTGGCCACCGGGCCCTCGTCGCCGGCCTCGATGTCGACGGCGTCGGTGATGATGCCGGAGCCGATGCGGACGGCGAGACGGGCCGCGATCTCCTTGGCCTCGGCGGAGGACGGCAGCAGCACGGCGGCCGGGGAGACGGCCTCGTACGCGGCCTGGAGCGCGTCCACCTTCGGTACGACCAGGTAGTCGGCGAACTCGGAGGCGTCGGCGGTGAGGACCTTGACCGCGCCGTGCTGGGCGAGCACGGCCGCGGTGTCGCCGGCACCGGCGCCGAGGGCGAGAGCGACGGGCTCGCCGATACGCCGGGCCAGCGTCAGCAGCTCCAGCGTGGGCTTGCGGACGGCGCCGTCCGCGTGGTCGACGTAGACGAGAACTTCAGCCATGGGACTTCTTCTCTCCTGCTTACGAAGTGTGAGGGGGCAGTGGGGTCCGACGGGCCGGACCCCGGGCGAATCTGCGGGCCTAGATGAACTTCTGGCCCGCGAGGAACTCGGCCAGCTGCTTGCCGCCCTCGCCCTCGTCCTTGACGATCGTGCCGGCGGTGCGCGCCGGACGCTCGGCAGCGGAGTCGACCTTGGTCCAGGAACCCGCGAGGCCGACCTCGTCCGCCTCGATCTCCAGGTCCGACAGGTCCCAGGACTCCACCGGCTTCTTCTTGGCGGCCATGATGCCCTTGAAGGACGGGTAACGCGCCTCGCCCGACTGGTCGGTGACCGAGACGACCGCGGGGAGCGAGGCCTCCAGCTGCTCGGAGGCGGCGTCGCCGTCACGGCGGCCCTTGACGACGCCGTCCTCGACGGAGACCTCGGAGAGCAGGGTCACCTGCGGCACGCCCAGACGCTCGGCCAGCAGGGCGGGAACCACACCCATGGTGCCGTCGGTGGAGGCCATGCCGGAGACGACGAGGTCGAAGCCGGCCTTCTCGATCGCCTTCGCCAGCACCAGCGAGGTGCCGATGGCGTCGGTGCCGTGCAGGTCGTCGTCCTCGACGTGGATGGCCTTGTCGGCGCCCATCGACAGCGCCTTGCGCAGCGCGTCCTTGGCGTCCTCGGGGCCGATGGTCAGCACGGTGATCTCGGCGTCGTCGGCGTTCTCGGCGATCTGCAGCGCCTGCTCCACCGCGTACTCGTCGAGCTCCGAGAGCAGACCGTCCACGTCGTCGCGGTCCACCGTCAGGTCATCGGCGAAGTGCCGGTCGCCGGTGGCGTCGGGCACGTACTTCACAGTGACAACGATCCTCAAGCTCACGCCGGCTCTCCTACTGCATCGTCATTTCTGGGCTGCCTTCTTGCAGGCAGCATAGGCGCCTGAAGCGGCCGGTCCCGGTCGGGGCGACCCGCGCTCCGAACGAAATATTACTCGTCAGTACACCTACCGGATGCCCACTAAGCAAGCGCTTTGAACTGTGACCTTGACAACGCTGCGTAATCAACCGCGGGCGCCTGTGGCATCGGCCACACCTGGTCCGGAATCACGTCCGCCAGTCACGCAGTCCGTTGAACCGCCCCTGGTGGTAGAGCAGCGGGCGGCCCGCGCCGGAGGGGTCGCCCTGGGAGACCTCGGCCAGGACGATGCGGTGATCCCCGGCCGGCACGCGCGCGACGACCCGGCACACCAGCCAGGCGAGGACGTCGTCCAGCAGGGGGACGCCCTCGGGGCCCTCGCGCCAGCGGGTGGGCGCCCCGAAGCGGTCGGCGCCGCTCCGCGCGAAGGTGGCGGCGAGATCCTGCTGGTGCTCGCCGAGGATGTGCACGCCGACATGGTCCGCCTCGGCCACCGCGGGCCAGCTGGACGCGCCGGTGCCGATGCCGAAGGAGACGAGCGGGGGCTCGGCGGAGACCGAGGTGAGCGAGGTGGCGGTGAAGCCGGCCGGGCCCGCGGCCCCCTGGGCGGTGATCACGGCGACTCCCGCCGCGTGCTGCCGGAAAACGGCGCGCAGGAGGTCGGGAGAGGCGAACTGCGCGGTGCCGAGGCCGGGCGTGGCCGTCATCTGGTGGTCCTTCTTCGCGAGGCGGCGTGGCGGTCCCCCCACTCGGCCGAGGCCGCGGTCGGGGGCGGGTCCGTAGGTGCTCAACGGCCCGGACAGCACGCACTCGCGGTGCGGGCCAGGTCCACATGGACACGCTCGAAGAGAAGGAGTTCCCGGGGCATACGGTCAGGCTGACGATAGGTGGCGGGCACAGTCAAGGGCGTCCCGTGTTCTGCGAGATGCCTCACGAAGATCACCACGGGTCAGACGGCCTCGCCGAGCGCGGCGATCACGTCCGCCTTGCGCGGCTGCCCGGTCGCCCGGCGCACGATCCGGCCGTCCGCGTCGAGGACGAACACCGTGGGCGTCTTGAGGACGCCGAGTTCCCGCACGAGGTCCAGGTGGTCCTCGGCGTCGATCTCGACGTGGGACACGCCGGGGACCAGGCCGGCCACCTCGGCGAGTACGCGACGGGTGGCCCGGCAGGGAGCGCAGAAGGCGCTGGAGAACTGGACGAGCGTGGCCCGTTCACCGAGCCGGGCCCCCAGCTCGGCCGCGCCGATTCGCCTACCGCCGTCACGCCCGCGCACTGCGACTCTCCCGCTCCGCCGCCGATGCAGCACTCCGTAGGCGCTCGCGACCACGAGCACCGCCACGCACACCACGAGTCCGGTCATCCCCCGGAGCAGCGTTCACGAGACCGCAAAGATTCCCGTCCCACGGATCCCGCCCCATACGGAATGCTTGATTCATGGACATCGACGTGAGGGGGCCGCGGTTCGGTGCGGCCGTGACGGCCGTGGTGCTCGCGACCGTGCTGATCACCGGCAGCGTCTGGCTGCTGGCCTGGCAGACCCTGGCCTTCGCCCTGGGTGCGGCGGGCGGCGTGGGGTGCTCGCCGTACGGGTGGCTGTTCCGCACGCTCGTACGGCCGCGGATCGGGCCGCCGACGGAGTTCGAGCCGCCCGAGCCCCCGCGGTTCGCGCAGGCGGTCGGACTCGCCTTCGCCGTCGTGGGCCTGGCGGGTTACGCGGTGGGTCCGCAGTGGCTGGGGATGGCGGCGACCGCGGCGGCGCTCGCCGCGGCGTTCCTCAACGCCGTTTTCGGGTACTGCCTGGGGTGTGAGATGTATCTGGTCGTGCGCCGCCTGTCGGTGCGCGCGGAGTAAAGCCGGGGGAAAACGCCGAGGTCGATCAAGGGGCGACGTGACGAGGATCTCGCCACACTCCGGCACCAGGACTGGCCCCCGGTCCGTTCTTGGGGCACGATCTGCGCAATGCCGTAAACCTACGGCTGCGTAACTTACCGCCGGGAGCCCCTTTCCCAGGCAGAGAGAAGGGTCCACCCCGTCCATGGCAGAGCTTGTCTACCGTCCCGTCGTCGGTCTCGCCCTCACGCTGTTCAAGGCCTGGGACCTCAAAATCGACTGCAAGGGATCGGAGAACATTCCGCGCTCGGGCGGCGCCGTGCTGGTGAGCAATCACATCAGCTATCTCGACTTCATCTTCGACGGCATGGCCGCACTCCCCCAGAAACGTCTGGTCCGCTTCATGGCGAAGGAGTCGGTGTTCCGCCACAAGGTCTCCGGCCCCCTGATGCGCGGCATGAAGCACATCCCGGTGGACCGCAAGCAGGGCGAGCAGGCCTACGCGCACGCGCTGGACTCGCTGCGTTCCGGTGAGATCGTGGGCGTCTTCCCCGAGGCCACCATCTCCCCGTCGTTCACGCTGAAGAGCTTCAAGTCGGGTGCCGCGCGCATGGCCCAGGAGGCCGGCGTCCCGCTGATCCCGATGGCTCTGTGGGGCACCCAGCGCCTGTGGACCAAGGGGCACCCGCGCAACTTCAAGCGGAGCCACATCCCGGTCACGATCCGCGTCGGTGAGCCGGTCGAGGCTCCCCGCGACCAGTACGCGGGTGCGATCACGCGCCGGCTGCGCGACCGGGTCCAGGAACTCCTCGAAGCCGCGCAGCACGCCTATCCCGGACGCCCGCAGGGCCCGGAAGACGCCTGGTGGATGCCCGCGCACCTGGGCGGCACGGCGCCGACCCCCGAAGAGGTGCGTGCCGCCGAGGCGCGCTGACAGCCGTCAGGCCGGGGCGTGGACGGTGATCCGCGCCCCGGGGCTGAACTTCTCGAGCAGCTCGGCGAGTTCGGCACCGGCACGTTCGACGTCGGCGACCGGCATCGGGGCGAGGCTCTCCAGCAGGAAGATCGCGGAGGTCGACTTCTCCGTGAGCCGCGTCCGCGGCCCCTGGCGCCAGTTCCACCGCCGGCAGGTCACGCCCGCGTCGTCGCGCCACACCACCTCGCCCGCGTCCGGGTGCTCGACCACCTCTTCGCCGCCCGCGACGGTCACGAAGTCCTCGTCGCCCGTCGCGCGCACGAGCCGCATCCCGCCCTCGACGAGGGCGGCGTCCTCGCCGCCGACCGGGATCAGGTGGGCGACGCTGACGGCGTTGTAGACGTCGACGAGCAGGTTGATCCGGGGCAGCCCGGCGTCCGACAGCGCCCTCTTCGCCAGCGCCTCGGCCGAGTTGCGGGTGCGGGACGGCTTCGAGCCGAACGCCGTGTAGGTCTCGCGCCAGGCCGCCATGTGCGCTTCCTCGTGCGGGGCGCGGCCGTCGAGTCGTACGGCGAGACGGCGGGCCGCGTCGTCGAGCAGCGCGGAAGTCCCCTCCGTGCTGGGCCCGTTGACGAGGCCGTCCGTCTCGATCGCCACGTGCGTGAAACCGGGCGCGAGCGCGCGGAGCTCGTCGGACACGGTGAGCGTGAGAGTCATCGTCTGCCTTGCCTCAGAGTGCGGTGGGAAGTGTCTTCCACAGCTGCGGGCGGTCCTGAGCGGCCTTGAGTGCCGCCAGTACCGTCGACTGAGGTTCAGCGTACAGCACCGGATAGTCCACCTCATTGGACTTCGGGTCGGGCACCCAGGCCAGCCGCTCACCGTCGAGTGAGAACTGCGCGTCGACTCCCGGCTTGTTGCCACGGCAGTCCTGGCGGTGCCAGGCCCCGGCGAACCGCACGGCGACCAGGCCGTGCACGGCGTATCCGTCACCGTCGTCGTGCCGCAGTCTCTGATAGCACAGCGCCGTGGGGACGCCCTCCGCCCGCAGGAGCGCGGCCAGTGCGTGCGCCTTGGCGTGACAGATGCCGGTGCGCTGTTCCAGCACGTCGGAGGCGCGCCAGGTGACGCGGGGGTCTTCCGCGTCCTGCGAGTGCGGGATGGCGTCACGGACGAATTCGTAGGCGGCTCGCGCATAGGCATACGAGTCCGTCGCGTCCCGGGCAAGCGCGGCGGCGGCCTTCCGCACCGCGGGGTGATGGTGGTCGATGGCGTCGTCGGCGGCCAAGTACGCCGACAGGTCAGGGGTTTCCTGGATCAGCTCCATGACCGCAGAGCATAGAAACACGGCCGACCGGCAGTCAATGACTTTTCGATCGACCGTATATCTATGCAGCGTGTTGTCTTCGGGTCAGGGGCAGCTAGCGGGCCATCTCCTCCTTGAGCGCCGCCACGAACCCGTCCACGTCCTCTTCCGTCGTGTCGAAGGCACACATCCAGCGGACGTCGCCCGCGGCCTCGTTCCAGAAGTAGAAGCGGTAGCGCTTCTGGAGCCGCTCGCTGACGTCGTGCGGCAGCCGCGCGAAGACCGCGTTCGCCTGCACGGGGTGGAGGATCTCCACTCCGTGGACGGCGCGGACACCCTCGGCGAGCCGCTGCGCCATCTCGTTGGCGTGCCGGGCGTTGCGCAGCCACAGGTCCTTGGTGAGCAGGGCCTCCAACTGCACCGAGACGAAGCGCATCTTGGAGGCCAGCTGCATGGACAGCTTGCGCAGGTGCTTCATGCGGCGGACGGCGTCGTGGTTGAGGACGACGACCGCCTCGCCGAACAGCGCGCCGTTCTTCGTCCCGCCCAGCGTGAGGATGTCCACGCCGACCGCGTTGGTGAACGCCCGCATCGGGACGTCCAGGGCGGCGGCCGCGTTGGCTATCCGGGCACCGTCGAGATGGACCCGCATGCCGTGGGCGTGGGCGTGCTCGCAGATCGCGCGGATCTCGTCGGGCGTGTAGAGGGTGCCGAGTTCGGTGTTCTGGGTGATGGAGACGACCTGCGGCATCGCGCGGTGCTCGTCGTCCCAGCCGTACGCCTGCCGGTCGATCAGCTCGGGGGTGAGCTTGCCGTCGGGCGTGGGCACCGTGAGCAGTTTGAGGCCGCCCATGCGCTCGGGGGCACCGCCCTCGTCCACGTTGATGTGCGCGCTCTCCGCACAGATCACCGCACCCCAGCGGTCGGTGACCGCCTGGAGCGCCACCACGTTGGCACCCGTGCCGTTGAAGACCGGGAAGGCCTCGGCGCCGGCCCCGAAGTGGCTGCGGATGATCCGCTGGAGATTGGCCGTGTAGTCGTCCTCGCCGTACGCGACCTGGTGCCCGCCGTTGGCCAGGGCCAGGGCGGCGAGCACCTCGGGGTGGGCCCCCGCGTAGTTGTCGCTGGCGAAGCCGCGGACGTCCGGGTCGTGGTGACGCCGGGCATCGGTCTTCGGAGGGTTCACGGCTTCTCGGTCAGCCACAGACGGTTTCCGTTCACTTCACGGGCGGGCTTCTCCCAGACGCCGGCGATGGCCTCGGCCAGTTCCGTGACGTCCGTGAAGCCCGCGAACTTCGCGTTGGGGCGCTCGGCGCGCATCGCGTCGTGCACCAGTGCCTTCACCACCAGGATCGCAGCCGCGGAACGCGGCCCGTCCTCGCCCCCCGCCTTGCGGAAGGCGTCGGCCATGGCCAGCGTCCACGCCTCGGCGGCGGCCTTGGACGCGGAGTACGCCGCGTTGCCCGCGGTGGGCTGGGAGGCACCGGCGGCACTGATCAGCAGGTACCGCCCGCGGTCGCTGCGCTGGAGCCCGTCGAAGAAGGCGAGCGAGGTGTGCTGGACCGTGCGGATCAGCAGCTTCTCCAGGAGCTCCCAGTCCGCGAGGTCGGTCTGCGCGAAGGAGGCGCTGCCGCGCCAGCCGCCGACCAGGTGGACCAGACCGTCCACGCGGCCGAAGTCCTTCTCGATGCGGCCGGCCCAGTCACGGGCCGCCTGCGGGTCGAGCAGGTCGACCGTGTCGCCCACGACGGTGGCACCGCCGTGCGCGTAGCGTGCCGCGTCCACGGCCTCGGCGAGTCGCTGGGGGTCGGCGTCCGAGCCGACGACGACCGCGCCCGCCTCGGCGAGCCGCATCAGCGCGGCGCGTCCGGCCGGTCCTCCGGCGCCCGCCACCGCGATCACCGCGCCGCCGAGTGCTCCGTTGCCGTTCCCCTGGGCCATCGTCTTCGCCTCCTGGGCGTCCTCGGCGCGGGCGCTCACGCGGCGATCCGCTCGGCGTTCTCCGCCGTGATGCCCCTGGTCGCGGCGATCACGTTCTTCAGCTTCTTCGCGAGCGCCTCGTAGAACATGCTCAGCGGAAACTCGTCGGGAAGCACGTCGTCGACGAGCTTGCGCGGGGGCAGGCTCAGGTCGAGGGCGTCGGGGCCCTTGGCCCAGCGCGAGCCGGGGTGCGGGGCGAGGTACTGGGAGACCATGTCGTACGCGGCGAACCAGTGCACCAGCTTGGGGCGGTCGATGCCCGCCCGGTAGAGGTCCTCGATCTCGGCGCAGAGCTGGTTGGTGACCTGCGGGGCGCGCTGCCAGTCGATGTGCAGCTTGTTGTCGGTCCAGCGGACGACGTCGTGCTTGTGCAGGTAGGCGAAGAGCAGCTGGCCGCCGAGGCCGTCGTAGTTGCGCACGCGCTCACCGGTCACCGGGAAGCGGAACATGCGGTCGAAGAGGACCGCGTACTGCACGTCACGGGCCTGCGGGACCCCGTCGGCCTCCAGCTTCACGGCCTCCTTGAAGGCGGTGAGGTCGCAGCGCAGCTCCTCCAGGCCGTACATCCAGAACGGCTGCCGCTGCTTGATCATGAAGGGGTCGAAGGGCAGGTCGCCGTGGCTGTGGGTGCGGTCGTGGACCATGTCCCACAGGACGAAGGCCTCCTCGCAGCGCTTCTGGTCGTGCACCATGGCGGCGATGTCCTCGGGCAGGTCGAGGCCCAGGATGTCGACCGCGGCGTCGGTGACGGCGCGGAAGCGGGCCGCCTCGCGGTCGCAGAAGATGCCGCCCCAGGTGAAGCGCTCGGGGGCCTCGCGCACGGCGATGGTCTCCGGGAAGAGGACCGCGGAGTTCGTGTCGTAGCCCGCGGTGAAGTCCTCGAAGGTGATGCCGCAGAACAACGGGTTGTCGTAGCGGGTGCGCTCGAGCTCGGCCAGCCAGTCCGGCCAGACCATGCGCAGGACGACCGCTTCGAAGTTGCGGTCCGGGTTGCCGTTCTGCGTGTACATGGGGAACAGGACGAGGTGCTGGAGGCCGTCCTCGCGGCGCGCGGCGGGCTGGAAGGCCAGCAGCGAGTCGAGGAAGTCGGGCACCTCGAAGCCGCCGTCGGCCCAGCGCCGCAGGTCCTTGACGAGCGCCTCGTGGTAGGCCGCGTCGTGCGGCAGCAGCGGGGCGAGCTGCTCCACGGCGTCTATGGCACGGCGCACGGCCAGCTCGACGTCGGAGGCGTCCGGGGCATCCTCGGCCTCGAAGTCGATCGAGCCGTCCTTGGCCTGCCACGGCCGTATCTCCTCCACGGCATCCTTGAGCACGGGCCAAGCCGGGTGCTCCACCACCCTGACCGAGGGAGGAATCCGTTCCTCCGTAGCCGTCTGCACAAGAATTTCCGTCATGACCCATCCTCCACCAGAGAACCTCGCGTATCGACACCGTATGCATTCGAGGTTCCTTCCCACAAGTGGAGCCTCGGCAAATTATCCTGCGCGACCCCCGTCTTCGCCGCGCTTTTTCCTGTCGGACACCGTCGATGCGACGACTTCCACCATCCGTTGCCGGGATCGGGGCGAGGGCGGGGACGGCGGTCAACCGGCGTGGGACTCGCCCACCCCGGGGTGACGCACCCTCCGTGCCGCGGCACGGGTCCGCCCTGCGGAGCGCCCCCATTGCCCGGCGCAGGAGCGGGTACACCGCACGGCGGGGGCCGTTAGGCTGCGGCCTTGCCGCGTGGACGCCCCGTCGGACCCCACGCCGGAGCCGAGCCGCCGTCGACGGAAGCGAGACGAACCTTGAACTTCCTCACCATCGGTCATCGCGGGGTGATGGGTGTCGAACCCGAGAACACCCTGCGCTCCTTCGTCGCCGCCCAGCAAGCGGGCCTCGACCTGATCGAACTGGACCTGCATCTGAGCAAGGACGGCGCCCTGGTCGTCATGCACGACCCCGACGTGGACCGCACGACCGACGGCACGGGCCCGATCGCCGAGAAGACGCTCGCCGAGCTGCGCGTACTGGATGCGGGGCGGGGCGAGCGCGTCCCCGTCTTCGAGGAGGTCCTCGACGCCGTCAGCGCGCCGCTCCAAGCGGAGATCAAGGACGTGGCGGCGGCGCGGGCACTGGCGGAGGTCATGCACCGGCGGGACCTCGTCGCACGCGTCGAGGTCCTCTCCTTCCACGACGAGGCCATCGCCGAGATCGCCCGTCTCGTGCCGGGCGTGCGCACGGCCCTGGTCGCCAGCCGCTACGGCGTCGACGTCGTGGACCGCGCCACCGCCGTCGGCGCCGCCTGTCTGGTCCTGAACATCCGGCGGCTGACCCTGGAGATCGTCGAGCACGCGCGCAAGGCGGACCTGCGGATCATCGGCTGGGTGGTGAACACCCAGGACCAGCTGCGGCTGGTGCGGGCTCTCGGGCTGGACGGCGCGACGACCGACTACCCGGAGATCAAACGCACCGGCCGCTTCACCGCATGAGCGTCACACCAGGGGCTTGACCAGCAGCTCGAACTGCAGGTCGGCTCGGCGCGGGACGCCGAAGCGCTCGTCGCCGTACGGGAAGGGCGTCATCCTGCCCGTACGGCGGTAGCCGCGCCGCTCGTACCAGGCGATCAGGTCGTCGCGTACCGAGATCACGGTCATGTGCATCTCGCCGGCACCCCAGACGTCACGCGCGTACCGCTCCGCCTCTGTCATGATCACCTTGCCGAGGCCGGCGCCCTGAAGTGCCGGGCTCACCGCGAACATTCCGAAGTAGGCGTGATCGCCACGGTGTTCGAGCTGGCAGCAGGCGACGACCGCGCCGTCCCGCTCGACCGTCAGCAGGCGGCTGTCGGGCGACTTGATCACCGCGAGCACGCCCTCCGGGTCGGTTCGCTGCCCGTCCAGGATGTCCGCCTCGGTGGTCCACCCGGTCCTGCTGGTCTCTCCGCGGTAGGCGGACTCGATCAGCCCGACCAGGGCATCGACGTCGGCGTCGGTGGCGTCGCGGAAGGTCGGTCCGGCGGCAGGGGTGTCCATGGGGCGGCTCTCCGATGTGTGGCGCGGCTCGGGCACCGCCGAGCCTAACCCTCGCCTAGGCTCCGGGTGCATGGTGCATGTACTGAGCAGCCGGACCCTGCTGCGTCCGACCGATCCCGAGCGCTCCCGCCGCTTCTACGGCGAGCAGCTGGGCCTCGCCGTCCACCGCGAGTTCGGCACGGGCGCCGAGCGGGGCACGGTCTACTTCCTCGGCGGCGGCTTCCTGGAGGTCGCGGGCCGCTCCGACACCCCGGCCTCCCCCACGCTCAAGCTGTGGCTCCAAGTCCCCGACGCGGCGGCGGCGCACGAGGAGCTGACGGCCGCGGGCGTCGGCATCGTGCGTCCGCCGGTCAAGGAACCCTGGGGACTGATCGAGATGTGGATCGCCGACCCCGACGGGACACAGATCGTGCTGGTCGAGATCCCGGCGGACCATCCCCTGCGGTACCGCCCGGGCATCTGACCTCGCCGTCAGACGCGCGGCCTGCCGAGGCTCCCCTCCAGCCGTCCCAGCAACTCGCCGAGCAGTACGGCGAGTTCGCGCTGTCGGCCGGGGTCGATGCCGGACAGGACGGCCGCCTCGTAGGCGAGCTGGTCGGGCAGGACGCCGTCGACGAGGTTGCGGCCCTCGTCGGTCAGCCGGACGTGCGCGACCCTGCGGTCGCGGGTGTCGCCGCGCCGCTCGACGAGGCCGCGCCCGGTGAGCTGCTTGAGCCGCTTGGTGACGGCCGCACCGGACGAGAAGGTCTCGCGGGCGATCTCGCTCGGGGTCAGCTCGTGGCCGGTGCGCCGCAGCGTGCCGAGGACGTCGAATTCGGGGCGGGTCAGTCCGGCCCGGCGCAGCGGAGCGTCCTCCGCCTGCTGAAGGAGCGCCGCGCTGCGGTTGATACGGCCGATGATCTCCATGGGACCGGTGTCGATACCGGGGTGCACGGACTGCCACTGCCGTACGACGACACCCATGGTGTCCACGGGTGCCGCCGCTCCCGCCCCGGTCACGGGCTCCGCGGCCCCCGGACCGCTCCGGGGCGTCCCGCCCGGGGTCTCCCCCGCGGGCGCCCGCCGGGCCGTGTCCCGCCCGGCCGCCGCCTTCGCCGCCCGCCCGTGTGCTGCCGTCATGCCTGTGCGTCCTCCAAGGAGTGGGGTCCGTGACGTCGTACCGTCGCCGCGAGCGTACGGTGTGCGGCCTGCTCGGCCCGCATCACCCGTTCCTCGGGCAGGGCGCGCTGCCACCACTCGCCGGCCGCGGCGTCGCAAGCGGCGCGCAGTTCGACGACGGCCGCGGCGAGGTGGCGGCGAGCGGATTCGAGGGCCCCGGGCGCGGGGTGCCGGCCGGACAGTACTCGGGCCCGGGCGGCGTACGGGCGGTTGTGGGCGTACAGCGCGCACAGGGATCCGGCCATCGAGTACATCGCCAGGTCAAGGCGGTCGGACGCGAGCAGCGTGAGGTTGGGCGGGGCGACCGCGGCGACGACGCTCAGGGCGGGCTTGAACCAGATGTCGGAGGGTCTGCCCAGCCGCAGCACCCCGGCGAGCGGCGGCGTACGCGGACGAGGGGTGACAGGGGGGACGCACTGCTCATGGTGACGAACTTTAACAGGTGTTTTACTTGTAAAGTGTTGCCCGTGGAGTTCATCCTCCTCGGGCTGACTCTCGGCAGGCCGCCGCGCGTCGTGCGCCGTGCACCGTGGAGGACGCGCTGTCCGCCGTGTGCCGTCGAGGCGATGGCCCGCGGTGCACCCCGCACGCTCCCCCGCGTACACCCTTGCGCTCGCTTGCGCACCGGGCGGCACGGGCATGCCCTGACCGACTGTCCGACACCGTCGAAGGGGGAGGTGCGCGGTGCACGGACCGGTTTCGTCCGGCTGGCTGCTCGTCGCGCTGTGCACGGCGACCGGCGCGTACTGCCTGCTGCGGATGCGCAGCCCGGTCGACGAGCAGCGCCGCGCGGCGGGCGGCGAGGCCCTCATGGGTTTCGGCATGGCGGCGATGGCCGTCCCGGCGGCCGTGGCCTCTGTGCCGCGCTGGGCCTGGCTGGTGTACGCGGGCGTCTTCGGCACGGCCGCGGTCCGCGCGCTGTGGGCCGCCCGGGAAGGCACCCACCATCTGCACCACCTGGTGGGAGCCCTCGCGATGGCCTACATGGGCGGGGTGATGGCCGCGTCCCCCTCGGTACAGGAGCACGGCGGGCACGGCGGGTCCGGAGCCCCGCTGGTGACCGGGGCGCTCCTGCTGTACTTCGCCGGATACGTGCTGTGGTCCGGCACCGGACTGCTGCCGGTCACCGGCACGGCCGGGGCGCCGCCGGGGACGAGCACCGCGTCCCCGGCCCGGCGCGGCACCGCCGGCTGGGGCGACCGGCCCGAGCTGGCGCGGGCGTGCCGGCTGTCGATGGGGATCGCCATGGTGGCCATGCTGCTGACGCTCTGAACCCCACGCCGCCCGCGCGTCGGCGCCGCCGGACCGACGGACATGTGCGGGCCCGTGGCATACGGGCGGACCCGTCCAGCGGGCCGTACTCCCCCGTGGTGTGCGTCACTTGGCGCGGCAGCCCGTATCCTCCGGCGGTTCCCGCTCATAGGCTTCGCCCCATGATGGTCCCCGTGGCACTGCTGCTGCTCGGCGCCCTCGCCGCCGTCGCCGCTCCTCGGCTGCTCGCCCGGGCCGACTGGACCGACCGGGAACCGGTGGTCGCCCTGTGGGTGTGGCAGTGCGTGGTGGCCGCCGTCCTGCTGTGCTGCGTGCTGTCGATGACTTTGAGCGCCGCCGCCGCCTGGGCGGCCGTGCGGGGCCATGTGTTCGCCCCCGCACCGCATTCCGTCGTGGACGCCTACGCCCTGGGCACGGGCGGTCCCTGGGCCGCGACGACCGCGCTGGTGCTCGCGGGCGGAGGTGTGTGGACCGCGGCGATGCTGACCCGTGAGATCGCTCGGGCCGCCGCGCACCGTCGGCGCAGCCGCGCCGAACTCCTCGACCGCGCGCCGCTGTTGCCCGGCGAGACGACCGGCGGTGAGCGCCTGGTGGTCCTGGAGGGCGAGCGCCCGGACGCCTGGTGGCTGCCCGGCGCTGCGCCCCGGCTCGTCATCACGACGGCCGCGTTGCAGCGCCTCCAGGGACGCCGGCTGGACGCCGTACTCGCCCACGAGCAGGGGCACGCGCGGGCACGCCACGACTGGCTGCTGCACTGTTCGGCCGCGCTGGCCAACGGGTTCCCGCAGGTACCGGTCTTCGCCGCGTTCCGTGACGAGATGCACCGTCTGGTCGAACTCGCCGCCGACGACATGGCGTCCCGCCGCTTCGGCCGCCTCAGCATCGCGCTCGCACTGGTCGAACTCAACGAGGACCGCGGCGTGTTCGGTCCCGGTCCCGCTCCGCACGCCCAGGTCCCGCAGCGCGTGCACCGGCTCCTCACCCCTGCGGCCCGGCTCACGGCGGCGCGCCGGCTGCGGCTGACGGCGGCCGGAGCACTGGTGCCGGTGATCCCCGTACTGATCGCGTTCATACCGGGCCTGCGGGCGCTCGGACAGTGAGACCGGGGACCAGGGCACCGCCGGTCCGTGGATCCGCCTGACGCCCGCGGGTGCCGCACGCCCGCCGGTCCGCCGGCCCCTCGCCGCGCCCGCCGGATCACACCGGGTCGCACCACCCTCCGCCGGCATGCGTGGGCGTGCGTGGGCGTGCGTCGCCCCCCTCCATCGCTTCGCCCGCGGGTGGATACGGGACCACATGCCGGATATCGGCGAGGATCGGCGTATGCACAACCCGCCCGCCGGCTCCACCGCCCGTACGCCCGCCCCGCGCGCGGCGGTCCTGGCCGCGGTCCCGCTCGCCGTCGCCTCCCTGGTGCTCCTGCTGCTGGTCGCGTCCTCCTGGCATCCGCTGCTCGACCTCGACGGCGACATCTCACGCACCACACATCGCCGGGCGGTCGAGGACGCGGGCACCACTCGGGCCTTCCGCGTGCTGACCGACTGGGTGTGGGATCCGACGACGATGCGCATCCTGTGCGTGGCTGTGATCCTCTGGCTGGTGCTGAGGCACTCCGCCTGGCGGACGGCCCTGTGGCTGGCGGCCACCTGCGCGGCGGGCACCGTGCTGCAACAGAGCCTCAAGGCGGCCGTGGACCGCCGCCGGCCGGTGTGGCCCGACCCCGTGGACTCCGCCCACTACTCCGCCTTCCCCTCCGGGCACGTCCTCACGGCCACCTTGGTGTGCGGGCTGCTGCTGTGGCTGCTGCACCGGTACGGTGCCGGGCGCGCCCTGTGGTGGGCCGGGTTCGTCCTCGCGGTGATCTCCGTCGCGGGCGTCGGGCTCACGCGCGTCTGGCTGGGCGTCCACTGGCCCTCGGACGTCCTGGGCGGCTGGCTCCTCGGGGGGCTCCTGGTCGCGCTCGGGGTGCTCGCGCACCACCGCTGGGTCGAGCCGGCCGGACCCGAACCCCTCGGCCCGCCCCCGGGTCCGACGGCCGGGCGGTCCTGACCCCGTCGAACGGCGTGGACGGTCTTGACCCCCGCGACGCGGACCCGAAAGATCGACTCCCATGGCGATCAAAGGTGCGCTCTTCGACTTCTCCGGAACCCTCTTCCGCATCGAGTCCACCGAGTCCTGGCTGCGGGCCGTGCTGGCGGACGCGGAGATCACCCTGCCCGACGCCGAGGTGGCCGGCACGGCACGGGAGCTCGAGTCGGTGGGCGCGCTGCCGGGCGGGGGCTCCGCGACCCGGCCGGTCCCGGACGACCTCGCCGGGGTGTGGGCGGACCGGGACCGCAGCGCCGAACTGCACCGGGCCGCGTACACCGGCGTCTGCCGTCAGGTTCCGCTGCCCGATCCCCGGTTGTACGACGCCCTGTACGACCGGCACCGCACGCCGGGGGCCTGGACCGCCTACCCCGACGCCCGTGAGGTGCTGGCGAGGCTGCGTGAGCGGCGCGTCGCCGTGGGCGTGGTCAGCAACATCGGCTGGGACCTGCGGCCGGTCTTCCGCAAGCACGGCCTGGACGCGTACGTCGACGCGTACGTGCTGTCGTACGAGCACGGCATCCAGAAGCCGGACGCGCGGCTGTTCGCGACGGCGTGCGGGGTGCTCGGGATCGCCCCGCGGGACACCGTGATGGTCGGGGACGACCGACGGGCCGACGGCGGCGCCGCGGCGCTGGGCTGCCGGGTGCACTTCGTGGACCACCTGCCGGCGGCGCACCGCCCGGCGGGACTGCGTCCGGTGCTCGACCTGCTCGACTGACCGGCAGCGCGGGCGACCCGACCGGCTGACCGGCGCGCGGACGGCTCAGTTCTGATAGCCCTCGACCTGCGAGGAAGGACGCACCTGCGCGTCGTCCGGGTTCTCTCCGAACTCGGTCTTCGCGCGGCGCTGGCGCAGCAGGTCCCAGCAGCGGTCGAGTTCGCGCTCCAGCTGTCCCAGCCGCTGGTTCTCCGTGGCGCTGTCGATCTGTCCCGAGGCGAGGGCGTCACGCAGGCGCCGCTCGTCGTCCACCATCGTCGTGATCCTGGCCAGGATCTCTTCCTGATCCATGTCCGCATCGCCTCCTCGGCCCCCGTGCCCACTGTAGGGACGGTTCGCCGGCGCTGCGACAGGTGGCCGCGCGCGTCCGCCCTGGACGATCCCCCGCGTCGCCCAGGGCGGACGGCAGCCCGGACGGGACCCGCGAGGGGTCTTGGCCGGACGCGTTGAGTATAGTTGGCTGGCAGCCAGTCAACGCAGGAGTTACAGCATGTCCCCGCGCAGCGCCTCGGTCAATGAAGAGTTGCGGCGGCGTTCCCGGGAGCGGCTTCTGCAGGCGGCCGTGGAACTGGTCCGCGAGCGTGGCTACGACGCGACGACGCTCGGCGACATCGCGGATCGCGCGGGTTCGGCACGGGGCCTGGTGTCGTACTACTTCCCGGGCAAGAGACAGCTCCTCCAGTCGGCGGTGCACCGGCTGATGCACCGCACGCTGGAGGAGGCGCTGGAGCGGGAACCTCGCACCGAGGACGGGCGGGAGCGGATGGCCCGGGCGATCGACGCCGTCCTCGGCCTCACCCGGGACCACCCCGTCCTCATGCGGCAGCACATGGCGGGGATCCTGCAGGCCGAGGGTTTCGTGCAGTGCCCGGAGCAGCAGCGTCTCGCCGAGCTGCTGCGGGAGACGGTCGCCCGTCACGGCTCGCCGGACGCCGCCTCCGACTATCCGATGCTGCGGGCGCTGCTGATGGGCGCGGTGTTCGCGGCCCTGGTGCCGGGTGTTCCGATGCCGGTGCCTGTCCTGCGGGCCGAGCTGTTCAAGCGCTACGGCCTGGACCGGACGATGGGCATCCCGCCGGAAGCCGAGGCGTCCGGCGGGATCGGCGACGAGGACCTGTCACGGTTCTTCGCGACGGAGAGCCGCGACTCGTCCGGGCCGTCAGGTCAGTCGAAGTAGTCCGGCTGCGTCTGGACGTTGAGCTGGTCGAGCCGGATCCGCCTCGCCGGGTCCGTACGCCGGTCGCTGAGCTTCAGCACGTCGAAGCCCTTGGCGATGTCGTTCGAGTAGATGTAGCCGTTGTAGTAGTACGCCGACCAGGAACCGCCGGTCGCGAGGGTGGTGGTGGACAGCGGGCCGCGCTCGAAGTAGGCGATCTCCTTCGGGTTCGCGGAGTCCGTGAAGTCCCAGACGGAGACGCCGCCCTGGTACCAGGCCTGGACCATGAGGTCCTTGCCCTTGACCGGGATGAGCGAGCCGTTGTGGGCCACGCAGTTCTCGGTGTCGGCCTGGTGGCGCGGGATCTTGTAGTAGCCCTTGAAGACGAGCTTGCGGTGGTCGCCCCGGCCGACGATGTCGTAGATGCCGTCGGCACCCCGGTTCGGACCGATGGCCGCGTTGCAGGTGGCCGCGCCGCCGCCGCCCAGCTCGTCGGTGAAGACGACCTTGTCGGCCTTCTGGTTGAAGGTGGCCGAGTGCCAGAACGCGAAGTTCACGTTGTCCTGGACCTGGTCGATGACCTTCGGGTTCTCCGGGTCCTCGATGGAGAAGAGGATGCCGTCGCCCATGCAGGCGCCTGCCGCGAGGTCCTTGGAGGGCAGCACGGTGATGTCGTGGCAGCCGGTGGTCTTCGAGACACCCGGGTTGGTGGGCGCGCCCGGGTTGCCGCCGCCGTCGGGTCCCTCACCGGGGAACAGGACGGGGAAGTTGACCACGGCGGCCTTCTCGGGGGCCCTGCGCGGCACCTTGATCACCGTGATGCCGTCGTGCGGGGGCTGGCAGTCGGGGAAGGCCGCGTTCGGCGAATACGAGGAGACGTAGATGTAGACGTTCCTGCGCTCGGGCACCAGCGTGTGGGTGTGCGAGCCGCAGGCGGTCTCGACGGCGGCGACGTACTTCGGGTTGGCCTTGTCGCTGATGTCGAAGACCTTCATGCCCTCCCACGAGGACTTCTCGGTCGCCGGCTGCGTGGTGCTGTTGCAGGAGTTGTCGCTGCGCGAGGAGTCCGTCGACAGGAACAGCAGGTCCCCTGAGACGGTGATGTCGTTCTGCGAGCCGGGGCAGAGCACCTGCGCGACCGTCCTGGGCGCCCTCGGGTTCCGGATGTCGAAGATGCGGAAGCCGTCGTAGTTGCCGGCGAATGCGTAGTGGCCCTGGAACGCCAGGTCCGAGTTGGTTCCGGCGAGGGTTTCCTTGGGGATGTTGACGAGATGCTCGATGTTGTCGGAGTGGACGATCTCGTCCTGTCCGGGTATCTCACCGGCTGCGATGTCCGCCTTGACCTCGGCGGCCTCGCTGCTGGAGACCTTCTTCTGCGCGGCGGGGCCGTCCCCGGGGTCGGGGGTCGCGGCCGCCGGGCCGGCCGTGAGCAGCGCGGCCAGGAGTCCGGCCGCGGACGCCGCAACTCCGAGGCGTCTGCGCCGCGTTCGGGGATTGTTCAACAGGGTCACTGTGCCCTCCCTAGTCGCCGTTCGGGTTCGAACGGCACGGACCCCCGCAGTATCGTCTTTATCATGCACAGATCAACAGATGGCAACGGACCCTTAACAAAAGTTCCTGATCACTCAGCTGCCGAAGCATGCTAGGACGGACCTCGGCACCCGAGGGGTGTCCGTCAATGCCCGGGCCACAGGAGGTCGTTGTGCTCGTTCGCCGTAGGTCCCGCACCTACCTGGTCACGGCGTCGCTGGCGACTGCCGTACTCGTCCTCGCGGGCTGCGACGCGGACTCACCGGATTCCGCCGCCAAGTCCCCTGCGGGGACGGGCCCTTCGGTGATCGCCCCCGGAAAACCCGGGGAGGCCGCCGAAACCCTCTCCGCCGAGGACGCGCGCAAGCAGAACTCCGGCGACGGCGCCCCCAACTCGGCGGACATCTCCTACGCGCGCATGATGATCGAGCACCACACCCAGGCCCTGGAGATGACGGAACTCGCGCCCGGGCGGGCGGCGTCGGGCAAGGTGCGCCGGCTCGCCGAGCGGATCACGGCGGCGCAGCAGCCGGAGATCGCCGTGATGAAGAGCTGGCTGAAGAAGCACGGCGGGGCGCGCAGGAGCCCGGAGCACCAGCACGGGGCCATGCCGGGCATGGCGACCGGGGCGCAGCTGAAGAAGTTGCGGGCGGCACGCGGGAAGACGTTCGACGAACTCTTCCTCAAGCTGATGATCACCCATCACGACGGGGCGGTCACGATGGCCACCGACGTGAAGGCGCAGGGCAACAGCGTCCAGATCGAGGAGATGGCGGACGACGTGATCGCGCAGCAGACGAGCGAGATCAGCCGGATGCGCGACATGTGAGTCGGCACCGGCCGTGCCGGGCGGCGCCGGTCACCCGGGCGGCGCCGACGGGACGGCTCGGCGGCGTGCGTGACGCGGCGTCAGGAATCCCGCGTCACGCGCGGCGGCGATCAGCCGGAGTGCGCGTCGGCGGCTGTGCCCGGTCGCGCACATGACCGCGAGAACCGGGTCCGCGCCGGCCTCCTGGGCCGCGCGGTACTCCTCCGCGACCAGACGCCGCCCCTCCGTGCCCCGCGGCCAGGGGGGCCGGGCGCGGCGCGGGGACCGCGGGCAACCGTCGGACGCCCCGGCACCGCACGCCTCGTAGAGCGGACCCTCGATCCACTCGGCGAGCACCGCCAGATCGTCGAGGGACAGTGGCGGGCAGGCCTGCACGTCCTCCACGAAGACGCCCTCCTCGGACACCACCGCGAGGACGTCGATCCGGGCGCCGTCGCCGAAGCCGAGGCGCACGTCGAACCACGACGTCCGGCTCTCGTTTTCCCGCACTTCCCACGCGGGCCGCACGGACACCGCACCATCCGGTCGATCACGATCAGAAAGATTAAGAAAGGATGCTTCCAGCACATACGCAACGTAACAGCATGATCACATTCAATGCGCACAGGCACGCATGCGGACAGTGGGCTCCGTACCCCGACGGCGCAGCCCGGCCCGCGGCACCCGGGCCGCCCCCTCCCGCCGGACGCCGCCCGGTGCCATGCTGGAGCCACCAGCGATCTCCTCGGACCGTTCGACGTCGCAAGGGAGTTCCGCCGTGCTGAATGTCGCCGTCGTCGGCTCGGGGCCCAGCGGGGTCTACACCGCCCAGAGTCTCGTCCAGCAGAGCGTGCTGCCGGACGTCCGCGTGGACGTCCTCGACCGGCTGCCCTGCCCCTACGGCCTGGTGCGCTACGGGGTGGCACCCGACCACGAGAAGATCAAGTCCCTGCAGAACAATCTGCGCACGGTCCTGGAGGACGAGCGCGTCCGGTTCCTCGGCGGGGTCCAGGTCGGACCGGGCGGACTGCCCGCCGACCGGTTGCGCGAGCTCTACCACGCGGTCGTCTACTGCGTCGGCGCCGCCACCGACCGACACCTCGGCATCCCGGGTGAGGACCTGCCCGGCAGCTGGTCGGCCACCGAGTTCGTGTCCTGGTACAGCGCCCATCCCGACGCCGCAGCCGGCGACTTCGTGACCGGCGCGCGCCGGGCCGTCGTCATCGGCGTCGGGAACGTCGCCGTCGACGTGACGCGGATACTGGCCCGCGGCACCGCCGAGCTGAGCACCACGGACATACCCCACGCGGCGCTCAGTGCCCTGGCCGCCAGCGAGATCACGGAGATCGACATGGTGGGCCGGCGCGGCCCCTCCCAGGCCCGTTTCACCACCAAGGAGCTGCGCGAGCTGGGCGCGCTGCCCGACGTGGACGTACTCGTCGATCCGCAGGAACTGGCCCTGGACCCCGGTTACGCCGACCCCTCGGGGCTGCCTGCCGCGAACCGCCGCAACGTCGAGGTGATGCGGGGCTGGGCCGCCGCGCCACCCGCGACCCGCTCGCGGAGGATCCGGCTGCGGTTCTTCCTGCGCCCGGTGGAACTGCTCGCCGTCGGCGGGCGAGTGGGCGCCGTCCGGTTCGAGCGGACGGCGCCGGACGGGCAGGGCGGGGTGACGGGCACGGGCCGGTACGAGGACGTCGAGGCGCAGTTGGTGCTGCGCTCGGTGGGCTATCGCGGAGTACCGCTGGAGGGGCTGCCGTTCGACGCAGCGCGCGGCACGGTGCCGCACCTGGCGGGCCGGGTCCTGCGGGACGGCGCCGTCGCTCCCGGCGAGTACGTGGCGGGGTGGATCAAGCGGGGCCCGACCGGTGTCATCGGCACCAACCGTCCCTGCGCCAAGGAGACGGCGACCTCGCTGCTGGAGGACGCGCCGCTGCTCGTACGGCGGAACGTGCCCGGGGATCCGCTCGCGGCGCTGCGAGCGGCCGGGACGGCCCCGGTGGAGTGGACCGGGTGGCAGGCGATCGAGCGCGCCGAGGCGGAACTGGGCGCGTCCCTCGGGCGGGGTGTCGTCAAGCTCCCCGACTGGGCGTCGCTGCTGGCGGCCGCCCGGGCGGCGGGTTCCTAGGGCCTGTCTGGCAATCCGTCGTCGCCCGGAGGGCGGCCTCGCGGCGCCCCGGGCCCGCCGGGACGACCGGGGCGCTGCCGTCCCGGCGGGCCCCGGGGTGCCTCGGCGCAGTCCTCAGCCGCTGCCCGGCCGGTCCGCCTGCCGGGCGGCCGCGGCGAGGACACTGTCCAGGAGGCCGGGGAACAGCGCGTCCAGATCGTCCTGGCGCAGCTCGTTCATCTTGGCCGTGCCCCGGTAGACCTGGCGGATCACTCCGCTCTCACGCAGCACCCGGAAGTGGTGGGTGGTCGTGGACTTGGTGACCGGCAGGTCGAAGCGCGAACAGGAGAGCTCGCCGCCGTCGGCGGCGAGCTCGCGCACGACCCGGAGCCGCATCGGGTCGGACAGCGCGTGCAGCACGCTCTCCAGCCGGATCTCCTCGTTCGCGGGGTGCGGGAGATCGCGGCTGCTGCCTGCGGGGGCGGCGGTGGTCACGGCTGCTCCAGTTCTTCGGGGCGGGGCGCACGTCCGGCGACGTCCGCGGAGTGGGACCCACCGGCCCCATAGTACGACACCTCTCGTAGTTTGACATCTCCCGTACTACGATGCTTATCGTACGAGCTGTATCTGCCTCCGCGACGAATGGAGTCCGCCGTGAGCGCGCTCTTCGAGCCCTTCACCCTGCGCGATCTGACCATCCCGAACCGGGTGTGGATGCCCCCGATGTGCCAGTACTCGGCCGCACCCGACGGTCCCGACGCGGGCGCCCCGAACGACTGGCACTTCTCCCACTACGCCGCTCGCGCGGCCGGCGCCACGGGCCTGATCGTCGTCGAGGCGACGGCCGTCTCCCCCGAGGGCCGGATCAGCCCGTACGACCTCGGCATCTGGAACGACACGCAGGCCGAGGCCTTCCGCCGGCTCACGCGGTTCCTCACCGCGCAGGGCACCGTGCCCGGGATCCAGCTCGCGCACAGCGGCCGCAAGGCGTCCACCGACCGCCCCTGGAAGGGCGGCGCGCCGGTCGGCGCCGACGCCCACGGCTGGCAGCCTCTCGCGCCGAGCGCGCTCGCCTTCGACGAGAAGCACCCCGTTCCCACCGAGCTGACCGTCCCCCAGATCCACGCGGTCGTCGGGCAGTTCGCCGACGCGGCCCGGCGCGCCCTCGCCGCGGGCTTCGAGATCGCCGAGATCCACGGCGCCCACGGCTATCTGATCAACGAGTTCCTCTCCCCGCACTCCAACCACCGCACCGACGCCTACGGCGGCTCGTACGAGAACCGCATCCGGTTCGCGCTGGAGGTCGTGGACGCCGTGCGCGGAGTGTGGCCGGACGACAAGCCGCTGTTCTTCCGCATCTCCGCGACGGACTGGCTCGAGGACGGCGGCTGGACCGCGGACGACACCGTGCGCTTCGCCAGGCAGTTGCACGAGCACGGCGTGGACCTCCTCGACGTGTCGACCGGCGGCAACGCCTCCGGCGTGCGCATTCCGGTCGGCCCGGGCTACCAGGTGCCCTTCGCCGCCCGGGTGAGGGCGCAAACGCCGATGCCCGTCGCCGCCGTCGGTCTCATCACCGGCACCGAGCAGGCCGAGAAGATCGTCGCCAACGGCGAGGCCGACGCGGTACTGCTGGGCCGTGAGCTGCTGCGCAATCCGTCCTTCGCCCGCCTCGCGGCCCGCGAACTCGGCGCCGAGGTGCACGTGCCCGACCAGTACCACCGCTCCGTCTAGCCACGCCGGCGGGCGGTCAGGGCACGCTCCGGTGGCCTCGATGGCCCGCCTCGGTGGCCACGACGTCCTTGCGGACGAGCGGTTTCTGCGGGGACGGGTTTGCGGCGGGCGGTGGCGGGGCGCGGGCCTGGTGGTGAGGGGGCTGCGGGCGGGGGCGCGGGTCAGCTCGTCTTGCGGCCCCACAGGGGGCCGAACCGCTGCCACTCCACGTCCCACTGCTCCATGCGCCGCCGCTCCAGCCGCCCGCGGACCAGACGGCCGGCCGCGAAGGGCACGCTCGCCGCCCCCGCCCCGACGAGGAAGCCGACCAACGAGGCCCGCAGCCGCGCCTGGGACGCGGAGACGGGCTGGGCGACCAGCCGGCCGGCGCGGTCCGTCCACACGGTGACCGCGGTGCCGGCCGCGCTGCCGGACTCGACCCGCGCCTGTCCGGTGTGCGAGGCGCCGTCGGGCGCCGTCCAGCGCACCTTCCCCCACACCCGGTCGGCGCCGTAGGAGGTGGCGGCGGACCTCAGCCGTGGGGCGTCCTCCGTGACCGTCGCCGTGACCGGACGCCATTCGACGCGTTCCCGGGCCAGGCCGCTCTCGACGGACCGCGCCGTCGCCAGCCCCGTGAACACCCCGCACAGCACGGTGAGGGTCCAGGCGACGAGCAGGACCCATGCATCGAGGACGTCGCCGGGACGTCGCAACGAGTTGCTTCGCCAGCGCCACAGCCACACCTTCGAACCACGGAATGCCGTCACCGGGGCATCCTCCTCATGGGCTTCGGGACGTGCCGGACCGCCCACCCGTACGGGAGCCGACTCGTCGATGCTCATACAGATGCTCCGAGTCGGCGCCCTCATGCCGTCCTCGCCCCCCTCCTCGGGACGGCGGAGGCCCGGGAGGGGCCACCGTGCGCCCGGGCAGCCGGCACGGACCCCGACACCACGCTCTGACCTGCGAGGACGCCGGTCCGGGGGTGACTGTCAGTGCCGGGGTGCAGACTGACCGGTGCTGGGACAACGACGTCGCGGAGGTGGTCGGCATGGCCGACGTACTGCTCACCGTAGGTACACGCAAGGGACTCTTCGTAGGCCGCCGCCGGGGCGGCACCTGGCAGTTCGACGAGAGTCCGTACTTCAACGCGCAGGCCGTCTACTCGGTCGCCATCGACACCCGCGGCGAGACGCCCAGGCTGCTCGCCGGAGGGGACAGCGCGCACTGGGGCCCGTCCGTGTTCCACTCGGACGACCTCGGCCGCACCTGGACCGAACCGGCCCGGCCGGCCGTCAAGTTCCCCAAGGACACCGGGGCTTCGCTGGAGCGGGTCTGGCAGCTGCACCCGGCGGCCGCCGAGCCGGACGTGGTGTACGCGGGCACGGAGCCGGCCGCGCTGTACCGTTCCGAGGACCGGGGCGAGACCTTCGAACTCGTACGTCCGCTGTGGGAGCACCCCACCCGCTCGAAGTGGGTGCCGGGCGGCGGCGGCGAAGGGCTGCACACCATCCTCACCGACGGGCGCGACCCGCAGGCCGTGACGGTCGCCGTGTCCACCGCCGGAGTGTTCCGCACCGGCGACGGCGGCGCGAGCTGGGCGCCGTCCAACTCCGGTGTCTCCGCGGTGTTCCTGCCGGATCCCGACCCGGAGTTCGGCCAGTGCGTGCACAAGGTCGCGCGGGACGCGGTGGACCCGGACCGGCTGTACCTCCAGAACCACTGGGGTGTTTACAGAAGCGACGACTCGGGGGCGCACTGGACGGACATCGGCGCGGGGCTGCCGTCCACGTTCGGGTTCGCGGTGGCCGCTCATCCCCGCCGCGGGGACACGGCGTACGTCTTCCCGATCAACGCCGACGCGGACCGGGTCCCGGCCGACCGGCGGTGCCGGGTCTTCCGGACCGCGGACGCGGGCACGAACTGGGAGCCCCTCACGGCCGGCCTCCCGGACGGCGACCACTACGGGACCGTGCTGCGCGACGCCCTGTGCACCGACGACGCGGACCCGGCCGGTGTGTACTTCGGCAATCGCAACGGCGAAGTGTTCGCCTCCTCCGACGACGGCGACAGCTGGCGGCAGTTGGCCTCGCACCTGCCGGACGTGCTGTGCGTACGGGCGGCGGTGGTGGACTGACCGGC
This sequence comes from Streptomyces sp. GLSS-08, assembly GCF_056387915.1. Taxonomy (NCBI): domain Bacteria; kingdom Bacillati; phylum Actinomycetota; class Actinomycetes; order Kitasatosporales; family Streptomycetaceae; genus Streptomyces; species Streptomyces sp. GLSS-08. Next base: position 232,749 of record NZ_JBWJAQ010000003.1, on the reverse strand, counting down.
CGCGGTCCGCGAGTCACGGACGGCGACGTGGCAGGGGCGGTCACCCCCCGGAGTGAGGGCCCGTCATGCCAGCGGGTGCGGGGCCCGGCACGCGGAGGCGGGACGGGCCGAGCAGGCGATCCCGTGCGGCAGGCAGGCCGCGGGCCGTCCCCCCGGTCTCGTCGCCCCGGAGCCCTCGCCGGTCGTCTCCGGTCACCCTTCGGCCACCGGTTGATCAGCGCTGCCCGTACGGCAGTAGGGTGACGCCCGTGGCACCACGACCGTTGCACGAAATCGTCGAAGCGGGCTGGGCGAAGGCCCTGGAACCCGTCGCCGGGCGGATCGCCGAGATGGGTGACTTCCTGCGCGCGGAGATCGCCTCGGGACGCACCTACCTCCCGGCCGGACCGAACGTCCTGCGCGCCTTCCAGCAGCCCTTCGACGAGGTCCGCGTCCTCGTCGTCGGGCAGGATCCCTATCCCACCCCGGGGCACGCGGTGGGGCTGTCGTTCTCGGTCGCGCCCGAGGTGCGGCCGCTGCCCGGCAGCCTGATCAACATCTTCCGTGAACTCACCACCGACCTGGGGCTTCCGCAGCCTTCCAACGGTGACCTCACGCCCTGGACACAGCAGGGCGTCCTGCTGCTCAACAGGGCGCTCACGACGGCGCCGCGCAGCCCCGCCGCCCACCGCGGCAAGGGCTGGGAAGAGGTCACCGAACAGGCGATACGGGCGCTGGCGGCCCGCGGACGGCCGCTGGTGTCGATCCTGTGGGGCCGCGACGCCCGCAATCTGCGTCCACTCCTCGGGGACCTGCCGTCGATCGAGTCCGCGCACCCCTCCCCCATGTCGGCGGACCGGGGCTTCTTCGGCTCCCGCCCCTTCAGCCGCGCGAACGACCTGTTGATCAAGCAGGGCGCCCAGCCGGTGGACTGGCGCCTGCCGTGACGCGGCCCGGCCCGGTGTCCGGCGTCCTCGCCGTGGACTCGGGAGGCTCCGGGGTGCGGGCCGCGCTCGGTGTCCCCGCCGGCCGCGGCACCGCCCGCCCCGCGCCGCTGACGTGCGAGGAGCCGGTACGCACGGGCCCCCGTGGCATCGACGCGGGACACCTGCTGGAGCGACTGCTGCCGATGGCACGGCGGCTGATGGCCGACGCCGGTGTCGGTGAACTCGGGGCCGTCGCTCTCGGCGCCGCCGGTTTCGCCACCCTCGGTGCCGATCTGCGCGCCGTGCTGCCCTCCGCCCTGCACCGTGAACTGGGCGTACCACGCGTGGTGTTGGCCGCCGACGCCGTCACGGCGTACACGGGCGCTCTCGGCCGGCAGCCGGGCGCGGTGATCGCCGCGGGCACGGGCATGATCGCCATCGGTACGGACCTGACGAGCTGGCGCAGGGCCGACGGCTGGGGTCATCTGCTCGGCGACTGCGGCGGCGGGGCCTGGATCGGGCGCACCGGCCTGGAGTCGGCGGTCCGGGCCTTCGACGGGCGGCCCGGGGGTTCGGCGGCGCTGCTGGCCCGCGCAGAGGAGATGTTCGGGCCGGTGCCGGAGCTGCCGGGCCGGCTGTACGCGCGGGCCGACCGGGCCGCGGTGCTGGCGTCGTTCGCTCCCGAGGTCGCCGCCTGCGCGGGCGCCGACCCGGTGGCGGCGGGGATCCTGCGGACGGCGGCCCGGTACATGGCCGAGTCCGCTGCGGCCGTCTGTCCGGACGGCCGCAGGGCGCAGGTCGCCCTCACCGGTGGCCTGTTCAAGATGGGCGAACCGCTCCTCGTACCGCTGCGCGCGGAGCTGGCGGAGCAACTGCCGCACGCCCGCGCCGTACCGGCCGCCGGCGACCCCCTGCACGGCGCCATGCTCATCGCCGTCGACCTGGCCCGCGGTGAACTCGCGCTCGCGCGCGACGAACGCATGCTGCACGTGGTGACCGAGAAGACCGGTTGACCGGTTTCACCCGGGTGTGCGAGAACTTTCCACCGGACGAAACCGGACAGTCACGGCAGGCGCGTCAAGTCGCACACCAGTCATCATTTCTGATCCGTACGCAACTCATGCGACAAAAGCGGACGGATACCGCTCACCTGCACCCTCCCCGAACAGGGGAACCCAGGAAACCAGTAACATGCGGCGCCATGAGCTCCCCCACTGGGCCCGCGTCCGGCCTGCCCGTACGAATGCCGCGACCCCGCCAGCCAGGGCGGCACCGCCGCCCGGAACCCCTGGCGGCTCCCGAGGGCGCGCCCGCGCTCGTCCTCGCGCTGCCGGGCACTCCCAGTGCCGCCACGCGCAGCCTCGCCGAGGAGGTCGTGAGCATCGCCCGCTCCGAGCTCCCCGGCCTCGACGCCCGCATCGGGTACCTGGACGGCGACGACGCCGAGTTCCCCACCCTTCAGTCCGTGCTCGGCCGTGCCGCCGGCGAGCGCACCGCCCGCTTCGAGCAGGCGCGCGCCGCCGGGGCGGACGCGGCCGAGCCCGACGGCCCCGTGGCCGTCGTGGTGCCGCTGCTCGCCGGTCCGGACAACGCCCTGCTGCGCCGGATCCGCCAGGCCGTCATGGAGAGCCGGGTCGCGGCCGATCTGACCGACGTGCTCGGACCGCACCCGCTGCTCGCCGAGGCGCTGCACGTGCGGCTGTCCGAGGCGGGTCTGGCGCGCGCCGACCGGGCCCGGCTGTTCACCGTGGCGACCGCCGCGGACGGCATCATCCTCGCGTCGGTGGGCGGCGAGGAGGCCGTGCAGGCGGCCGGGATCACCGGCATGCTGCTGGCCGCGCGGCTGGCGGTGCCGGTGATGGCGGCGGCGCTCGACGAGGAGGGCTCGATCGCGGCCATCGCCGATCAGCTGCGTTCCTCCGGTTCCCAGCAGCTGGCGCTCGCGCCGTACCTGATCGGTCCCGAGCTGGACCCGGGGCTGCTCGAGGAGGCCGCCAGGGAAGCGGGCTGCTCCGCCGCCGAGGCGCTCGGCCCGTACCCGGCGATCGGCAAGCTCGCGCTCGCAAAGTACACGACGGCGCTGGGCATCGCCCCGCAGCAGCCGCAGGGCGCGCCGGTCCGCTAGAGCTGTCCGGCCGGCGCGCTCGCGGAAGCCACCGGCAGGGCGCACACCGCACTTCGGACGCCGAAAGGGCCCGTTTCCACGGAAACGGGCCCTTCGCCGTGCGGGAGGTCCGGGGGCGCCGGAGAGCGGTTCCGCGGTTCAGCCGAACACCACGCAGGACGCCGCGGGCGCCTGGATCGAGCCGCCCTTGCGCAGCATCCCCGTGACGGGGTCCACCGCGAACCAGGTCACGTCCCCGGAGCGTTCGTTGGCGACGTGGAGGAAGCGCCCCGAGGGGTGGAGGGCGAGGGCGCGCGGCCAGGTGCCGCCGCACGGGACCGTCGCGACGAGTCGCAGTTCCTCTCCATCCAGCGCGAGCACCGAGATCACGTCCTCGCCCCGGACGGCGGTCCACACGAACCGGCCGTCGGGCGAGACCACGATGCCCGACGGGAAGGCGTCGCCGTCCGGGGAGCCCGGCAGCACGGAGGTCTCGCCGAGGGGCCGCAGCGCCCCTTCGGCGGCGTCCCAACGGCAGACGGTCACGGTGGGCGCGAGTTCGTTCGCGAGGTACGCGTGCTCGCCGTGCGGATGGAACGCCAGGTGGCGGGGGCCGCAGCCGGGCCGCAGCGCCGTCTCGCGGTGCAGCGCGAGCGTTCCGCCGTCCAGCGTGCACACCCGCACCGAGTCCGTGCCGAGGTCCACGCTCACGGCCCAGCGGCCACTCGGGTCGGGCTGCACCTGGTGGGCGTGCGGGCCCTGCTGGCGGGGGGCGTGCGGGCCCGAGCCCGTGTGTGTGAACACGTGGGAGGGTGCGTCGGCGAGCCTCCCGTCGGCGCGGACGGGCACCGCGGTGACACTGCCGGAGTCGTAGTTGGCGGTCAGGACGTGGCCGGCGAAGAGGCTGAGGTGGGTGGGCCCGCTGCCACCGACCGGCACGGGCGGCCCGGCCTCGACCAGCTTGTCGCCGGCCACGCGGTAGGCGGCCACTGCCCCGTCGGCCGTCTCGCTGACCGTGTAGAGCGTGCCGCCGTCGGGCGACAGCGCCAGGTACGAGGGGTCGGGCACGCCGTCCGCGGCGCTCAGCACCGTCAGGGTGCCGCTCTCCGCGTCCACGTCCGCGGTGAGGACGCCGAGGCCTCCCGCCGCCGTGAACGAGCCGATGAACGCCCGTGGTTGCCGCATGACGCCGTCTGTCACTGCCGTCCCCTCTCGCTCCTGCGCTGTCCGGGGCGACGGTAGCAGCCGGGGTTCATCGGTCCGGACCAAGTCGCTGCGGCGCACGGCGCGTTCGGCCTGCGCAGAACCGCACCGCCGACCCCGCGGCCTCACGCCCCCAGCAGGCGCGAGCCTCCCAGCGGTGCGGCGAGGGCGGCGAGCGCCCGCTCCAGGCCGTGGAGGTGGGCGAGGGCCTGCTCGGCGCCGGGGTGGTGGCCGGGCACGGCCGCGTGCGCCGGCAGGGCACGTTCCGGTACGGCGCCGACGAGCGTCTCCATCGCCGCCTCTACGCGTCCGCACGCGGCGGTCAGACGCGCGTCGTGCGAGGCGTCCGGGTCGGCGGCCACGGCGGCGAGTCCACGGGCCTCGCGGGCGCACTCGTCGAGCAGGGCGAGGACCTGACGGGCCCGTGCCTTGCGGGCCCGCAGCGGGTTGAGCGGATGGACCAGGGGCGCGAGGGCCAGGCGGACCCGCCCGAGGAGTGCTTCGAGTTCCGCCACGCGGGGCGCGGGATCGGCGAGGGCGTCACCTGCCAGCCGTCGGGCCGCGGCGGCGGTGCAGCCGTGGACCGCGTGCAGCGCCCGCTCGACCCAGCGGTCGGTCACCGCGTGCGTGGTGACCGGCAGGATCAGCGTGACGGCGAGCGCGGCACCGAGGGCGCCGACGCCGGTCTCGGCGAACCGCAGCGCCAGCAGCCCCGGATGCAGCACGCCGAGGAGCCCGTAGAGCAGGCCCGCCATGACGGTGACGAAGAACATCATCCAGCTGTACGAGGGCGCCGCCGTGTAGAAGATGCCGAAGACGCACACGGCGACGAGCGCGGCGGTGGGCGCCGGGGCACCGTGCAGGGGGACGGCGACGAGCAGCCCGGCACCGATGCCGGTGACCGTGCCGACGACGCGCCGGAAGCCGCGGACCAGGGTCTCGCCGCGCGACGCGGTGTTCACGAAGATCCACCATGCGGTGCCGACGGCCCAGTACCAGCGCTCGTGTGAGAGGACCGGGCCCGCGGCGACGGCGAAGGCGCAGGCGGCGGTCGCCTGGAAGGCCTGGCGGGTGGCCGGGCGGTCGAGCCCGCGTCCGTCCAGCGGGGCGGGCGCGGCGGGCAGTGGAGTGCGCCGCTCGATGCACCATGCGCCGAAGCGGACCGCGGAGGTGGCGGCCAGGGACAGCGCGACGGCCTCGTACAGCTCCGGCAGCTGGCCGGTCTCGGCGTGCAGGAACTGGGTGGTGAAGAACATCATGAACGCGAAGATCCCGAGGGCGTGGCCGCGCGGTCCCCAGCGGCGGGCGTACACCCCGCAGAAGATCACCGCGAGCCAGGTCGCGTCCCGCAGGGCCGGCACCCCGTGCAGCGCGGTGGCGACCGCGAGGACGGGGAAGCCGACGACCGGCAGCAGCGCGGTGGTGACCGCCTGGCCGCGCACCGTCGGGTCGCCCACGGTGAAGAGCGCGAGGAGCGCCGCGAGCCCGCCCGTGATCGAGGCGGGCAACGACAGTCCGGCCAGTTCCGACAGGGTCACGGCGAGGCCGATGCCGAGCACCGCCCGCGCCGAGACCCGCAGCCGGAACAGTCCCGGATCCGGAGCCTTGAACATCTTCTTCACCGCCGGCAGCCCGCCCCCATCTCGCGTCGACACAGCCTTTCGAGGACACCCTCAGGACATGGGAATGGCGCCGCGGGCACGGATCCGGCTTCGTTGCCTGTCCTGCGCTGCGCGGCGCCATCAATGGGCACTAGGTAAGCATCAGCTCGGCGATGGCTCAACCGGCTCACATTTCACTGGGCCATTGGTACAGTCACGTCTGATCGCTCATGACGGCAGGGAGGCCAACGGACCATGGCCGTGGACGGACTCGACACCCGCATCCTGCGGCTCCTCCTGGAGCAGCCGCGCACCAGCGTGCGGGAGTACGCGCGGATCCTCGGCGTCGCGCGCGGCACGCTGCAGGCCCGCCTGGACCGGCTGGAGCGCGACGGCGTGATCACCGGCACGGCGCCCTCCCTGTCCCCCGCCGCACTCGGCCACCCCGTGCTCGCCTTCGTGCACGTCGAGGTCACCCAGGGCAACCTCGACGACGTGGGGGACGCGCTCGCCGGCGTGCCGGAGATCGTCGAGGCCTTCTCGATCACGGGCGGCGGCGATCTGCTGACCCGGGTGGTGGCGCGCGACAACGCGCATCTGGAGGACGTCATCCAGTCCCTGATCAGTCTGCCGGGCGTCGTCCGGACCCGCACCGAGGTGGTGCTGCGCGAGCGCGTTCCGTACCGGCTGCTGCCGCTGGTCGAGTCGATGCGCCGCGCGGCCGAAAGCTGACCGGGAGGCCCCTCCGGAGCCCTGGGGCCGGTACCGGTACCGGTGATCCCGGACCGGACCCCTTCGTCGCCCCGCCCGTGTGCTACCGCCGGGATTGCGGGGCACACGCACCCGTACGGGTGGCGATCGGAGGGCACCTGGAGCGCACGGCAGCCCGGTACGGGAGGCCTGGGGAGAACCGTCCGGGCCGTTCGCCCGGCCCGGACGAGCACGGACGTGCAGGAGAGCGCCGGTAGTCGTGGCTCGCCGCACCGGGGCCGGATGGAGGTGCGATGTCCACACAGACCCACCGTCTGACCATCACCGAGATCACCAGTTGCGACGAGTGCGCGGTCCTGCGGGTCAGCGGCGAACTCGACCACAGCTGCGAGGGGCTCTTCCTCGGCACGCTCGGCGCCAGCGTGGACGCCGGTCACCGGCACCTGGTGCTGGATGTCACGGCCCTCGTCTTCTGCGACTCACGGGGACTCAACAGCCTGCTGGCCGTCCGGTGGCTGCTGGAACGCCGCCAGGGAAAGCTCATGCTGGCCGGAGCGGGCCGCCGCCTCACGGAACTGCTGGCGCAGACGGGGAGTTCGGAGCTGCTGCCCACCCGGCTCACGGTCGGGCAGGCCCTGCTGGACCTGCCCGCGGAGCACCGTCCGGTGTGGCCCCCGGTGGCATCCCGCCCGGGGGGCCGCTCGGTCCACGGGTCCCCGCAGCCGCCGCACCGTCCGTCACCGCATCAGCGCCCGCAGGGCAGCGGGGGCGAGTGACCGGGCGCACGTCACGCCCGTCCCGGTCGGGACTCACAGTCCGTCGAGCCGTCCCGTCGCGCGCCCGAGGTAGGTGACCGGGCCGGGGTCGGGCACATCGATCTCGTGGAAGCCCAGACGGTCGTAGAACGCCCTGGCCGGGCGATTGGACGTCACCATCGCCAGGTGGACGGCCGGCACCCCCCTGTCCCGCAGGGCCAGCAGCAGGGTCCGCATCAGCGCACGGCCGTGGCCCCGCCCCTGCCACTGGGGGAGCAGGTCGATGTGCAGATGAGCCGGATACGCGGTGACTTCCGGGACGACCATGCGCTCGGGACGGTGCAGCAGCAGGATCATCTCCTCGTCGGCCGTGCCCGCCGGTTCGGGCGGCTGCGGATAGCGGTCCGCGACCAGGGGCAGCCACCGGTCGCGGAAGGCCGCGGCGAAGCGGACGGTGTCCGCGGTGCCGAGGATGTAGCCGACCGCCTCCCCCCGCCCGTCGTCCAGCACGAACGCCAGCTCCGGTTCCAGCTCCACGTACGGGACGGCGAAGATCGTGGGAAAGATCCCGGGATCCTTGTAACAAGGCCTGCTGTCACCGCCGTTGTGGGCGGTGCGGACGCAGATGTCCTCAATGGCCACTCGGTCCTCGCTGCGGTACGGACGTATGGCGGGAGACGAAGTCACCGCAGCATCCTGCACAGAGGGGAGCGCCCCCACAACTCCCCTTTCCGGGGCGGGGAATCAAACTCCCGTCCCCCGCCCGTCAGGAGCGGGGCTCCCGCGGGGTGCACAGCCCTGGGAACGCTGCCGATCACTGGATCCTGGCGGCAATCGACGGCCACGAGGACGCCGGCCCACGGGAGGGCCGGGGGTTCGTCGACACGTGGTGAGCCGGGTCGGCGGGGGCGGCGGGGTGGCCGACGCCGGGTCAGCCCTGCGGACGGAAGCGGGGCAGCGGGCCTGGCCGGGCGGGTGTGAGCTGGTGGTTGCCGGGTGAGCCGGGCGGGCGTCATGAGCGCGGGGCGCCGGGGGCCGGTCGGTCGGACGTGAGCCGGTCCTCGTGAGCCCTGCGGGGCCGGATGGGCGCGGGGCGGGGGCCTTCCACGTGCGGCGGCGAGTCCGGGGCGGCGGGCGACGGCTCGCCCCCGGGAGGTGGGCGACGGCTCCCCCGGGCGGTCGCCCGGAACGTGCCGGTGGGCAGGCGGCACCGAGCGTGCCGGTGTCCCGTCGCCGGTCGTCGAGGTGCCCGGCTGCCGACCGCATGCACGGGGGCCGCGTGGCCAGTCTCAGACGGACGCCCCGGGGACCACGGGCGGTCCGTCGACTGCACCGAGGCGCGCCGCGTGCGGCCCGCGGGTCCACGCCGGGGGCGGCCGGACGCGGGGTCGGCGTTCGGTGTGGCCGGCGATGATCCGCCGGGGGTTACGAGCGGCGGCGTGGCTTGCCGCGCTTGGCGCCCTTGGACGCGCCGCCGGCACCGCCCCGCGGACCCTTGCCGGGCTGCTTGCCGCCTTCGGGCTTCTGCCGGGAGTCGCCCTTCCCGGGCTGCTTCCGCCTCGGCTGTGCCGGCGTGGCCGCCGGGGCCGCTGACCGTCCGCGTGAGCTGTTGACGGTGCGCCCCCGGACGATCCCGATGAAGTCCTCGACCAGGTCGGTGGTCTTCTCCTCCGGCCACGACAGCGCGACCCGCGACTCGGGGGCGTCCGAGACCGGGCGGTACGTGAGGTCCTTGCGGTGGTGAAGCCGGGCGAGCGACTGCGGGACGACGAGGACCCCCACGCCCGCCGCCACCAGCTCCACGGCGTCCTCGGTCGTGGCGGGGCGTTCGATCGCGGGCCGCCCGGGCAGGCGCTCCCAGTCGAGGACGTCGTCGAGGGGATGCAGCACGATCTCGTCGGCCAGATCCTCGGCGGACACCTCGTCGACCGCCGCCACTATGTGGTCCTTGGGGACCACGACGACCGGCGTCTCGGCGTAGAGGGGGATCGCGCTGAGGTCCGTGCCGTCGACCGGGAGCCGGACGAAACCGGCGTCCGCGCCGCCTCCGCGCAACAGGGCACTCGCCTCGGTGGCGGACACGGCGACGAGGGTGAGCGGGACGTCGGGCAGGCGCTCGTTCCAGATCCGCACCCACTTGGTGGGTGTCACTCCCGGGACATACGCGAGCCGGAACGAGGGGGATGCTTCCGAGCCTGTCACCTGGCCAGGCTACCGGGCGTGGTCAGAGGGGGCGCACATGCTCGATACCCTTGACACCATGACGTCGCAGCAGACCACCCAGACCATGAAGCCCGCCACCGCGGCGAAGAAGCTGGGTGTGTACCTCCAGGCCACGCCCGCCGAGTTCCAGGAGGGTGTCGTCTCACGCACCGAGCTGAGCGCGCTGCAGACCGATCCGCCGGAGTGGCTGGTGGAGCTGCGGCGCAACGGCCCGCATCCCCGACCGGTGGTCGCGGCGAAGCTCGGCGTCTCGATCGCGGGGCTCGCCCGCGGCGGAGTCACCGAGGCCCTCACCACGGAACAGATCGAAGCGCTGAAGAAGGAGAGCCCCTCCTGGCTGCGGCGGGAGCGCGCCACGCAGGCCGAGGTCCGCAAGGAGTCCGTGCGCCTGAAGGAGAAGAAGGCGGAGCGTGCGGACGAGTCCGGCGACTCCCGCTCCTGATTCCTCTCTCCCGGCCGGCCGGGCGGCCCTCGTCGCCCCGGTCGGTCGGCGCCTGAGCGGGAGGGCGTGCGCGGCGGCCGGTGACCCCGCCATCCCGGCCACCCCGGTAGCCGTAGATCGCGTCCCCCAGCCGTAGATCCCGTTCCCCGGCCGTAGATCCCGTCCCCGAGGCTGTCGAGCCGTTGTTCGCCCCGGCCGACGAGGAGCGGGACGACGGCCAGGCGCCATTCGTCGGTCAGTCCGGCGTGGCGGGTCCGCCGTCGGGCGGAACGGGTTGCTCCGTGCGAGTGGTGCATCCCCCGGCGGAGCCGTAGCGTCGGGACCAAGGACGACGGCCGGCGACGAGTCACGCGGTCGACGGCCGCCCGCCACCCCGGCCTGCCCGGCCGGGTGGACAGGCGCGGGGCCCGAGGTCCCGCAGAGCAGGCCGGGAGCGGACATGCCCACAAGAACAGTCAGGGCGGCCATCGTGTTCTGCGCCGCCGCGTCGCTGGCGACCGCCACGGCCGCCGCCTCCCCCGCGGCGTCGCCCACGTCCACGCAAACCGTCGACCGGCAGGCGCGCACGCCGGTGATCGTCGACTGCTTCTCGCACGCACAGGTGCGTCCCGCCCGCTTCATCCTGGCCTGCGGCGACGGCAACAGCCGCCTCTCCTCGCTGCACTGGTCGCGGTGGGACGGCAACCGCGCGGTGGCCACGGGCTTCAACGTCGTGAACGACTGCAAGCCGTACTGCGCCGCGGGGAAGTTCCACGCGTACCCCGTCACCGTGCGCCTCGACCGCACCCAGACGTGGAAGAAGCAACCCCAGCTGTCCCACTACACGCGGATGAGCCTGGTCTACACCGGCAGCAGGCCGGACGGCGTCGGGCGAACGGTGATCCAGCCCCTGTGGAACTGAGCGCTGTCCCCTCATCCGGATCATCCGAAGGGGAGCCCACGCCACCTCTCCGAACCGTGACGTGGGCCCCGGCCCTGTCTCCTTGCTGCTCCGTCAGCTGGGCGTGAGCACCATCCGGTAGCGGGCCGCGCCGGCCAGCATCTTGTGATACGCCTCGTCTGCCCGGTCCAGGGGCACGGACTCGATGGTCGGGCGGATCCCGTGCAGCGCGCTGAACTCCATGGTGTCCTGCACGTCCTGCGCGGTGCCGGAGGGGTGGCCGCGGACGACACGGCCGCTCATGAGCAGCTGGAGCGGGCTGATCCCGAGCGGCTCGGGGCTGGCCCCGATGGCCACCAGCTCGCCGCGGTGCGACAGCCCGTCCACGGTCGCCGTGATGGCGTCGGAACTGCCTGCGGTGGCGAGGACGACCTTGGCGCCGCCGAGTGACTGCAGTGCGTCCGCGACGGGGGTCCCGCCCGTGCTGTCGATGTAGTGGTGGGCGCCGAGCCGCAGGGCGAAGTCCGCCTTGTCGGGCCCCCTGGCGATGGCCACGGTCTCGAAGCCCATGGCGACCGCGTACTGCACCCCGAGGTGCCCGAGACCGCCGATGCCGAGGACGGCGACCAGGTCCCCCGGCCGCGCCGAGCTGCGCCGCAGCCCGTTGTACGTGGTGACACCGGCGCAGGCCATGGGTCCCGCGTCGCTCGCCGTCAGCGCGTCGGGGATACGGGCCAGGGCGTCGACCGGCGCGACCATCGCCTCCGCGAAGCCGCCGTCGTACGCCCACCCGGGGACCTTGAGGTTCTCGCACACGACGAAGTCGCCCTGCCGGCAGGGCTCGCAGTGGCCGCAACTGCCGCCGAACCAGCCGACGGTGACCCGGTCGCCGACCTGCCAGCCGCTGTCCCGCGCGCCCTCACCGAGCTCGTCGACGCGCCCGGCGATCTCGTGCCCGGGAACCAGTGGAAAGCGGATGCCGGGCATACCTGCCGACACGAAGAACGCGTCACTGTGGCAGATCCCGCAGGCCTCCACGGCGACCCGCACGTGGCCCGGGCCCGGTCGCGCAAGATCGCGCTCGACGATCTCGAACGGGCCGTTCGCGGCAGCCACCTGCGCTACTCGGTAGGTACTCATGCTGTCTCTCCGGAACAGATGCGACGGCCCCCACGACCAGCAGACCAGCTCCCCGCCCGCCGCGCGCGCCGACGCGGAGCCGGGTTCCCGAAGCGGACCCTTTCCCGACCCGAGGCGGACCCTTTCCCGATCCGAGTTCCCGCACTCACCGCACCCCGACACGGACGTCACCCGGCGGACGCGGCCGTCTCCGGTTCGCGGGCGCCGAGGATGGCGAGGCAGTTCCGCCACAGGACGCCGAGCCGCTGCGTGTCGTTGTAGAGCTTGGCGAAGAGCACCTGGCCCTCGAGCTGGGCCACGACGGACCGGGCGGCCTCGCGGGGGTCGCCCACCGTGACCTCCCCCCGCTCGCGTGCGTCGGCGACGACCTCTTCCACCATGGCGACCTGCGCGTCGAAGATCTCCTGCAGACGCGCGCGGATGGCTTCGGTCTGGTTGCTCATCTCCAGGGTGAGGTTCCCGAACATGCACCCCGAGACCGTGCCGCAGCTCTGCTGTCCCGCGCGCTGTCCGGCTTCCGTCTCCTCGAAGAGCTGCCGCAGCCTCTGGAGAGGATCGGCGTCGCCTCGCAGGACGCGGGTCCAGTCGCCGCGCTGGGTGGCCCACTGTTCGTCGAGCACGGCGAGTGCGAGGGCCTCCTTCGACTCGAAGAAGTAGTAGAAACTGCCCTTGGGCACACCGGCGGCCTTGCAGATCTCGGCGGTGCCGAGGGCCGAGTAGCCCCGCTGCTCGATGAGCGACCGGGCGGCGGTGAGGATCTTCTCCCTGGCATTGCTGGTACGTCCCATACGCCCAGTATACGACCGACCGACTATAAGAGAGTCGAGCGGTCGAGTGCCGGGCGGAGGGCGAGCCCGGGCCGGCGCCCGAGTTCGGCGTCGGCCCGACTCGCGTCACACACTGCCGCGCCAGACGTTGTCGAAGGCCGCTTCCTCGACGGCCCGGCGCTGCCGTACGGCCTCCAGCTCCATCACGGCGTCGTTGACCGCGGCCAGGACCGTCGCCACCGTGTCGTCGGGGATGTCCGGGTCGTTCTCACCGGATTCGCCGGACGGTTCGTCGTACAGGCCGGCGGCCGTCGCGAGAGCGACGAGGACCGGCTCGCGGGCCGCCCAGCGGGCTTCCGCCCGGCTCCGGGCCGGTGAGTCGACGAGGGTCGCGGGGCCCGCCGTCCGGAAGGACGCGAGACGGCGGTGCGGCCGCGTGAGCTGGCCCTCCGCCTCGAAAGCGGCCTGATACGCCGAGGACAGGTCGCGGCCCCTGCGCCACAGCCAGTCCTCCACCGGCTCGTGCGGCTCCTGCCCGACGAGTGAGGCGGCGGCCTCCCGCAGCAGGGGGTCGTCCTGCTGCGAGTGATCGCCCGGCACGATGCGGACGCCGTCCAGCCGGAGCACTCCCCCGTCGAGGAGATCGAGGACCTCGGCGCCGGCGAGCGTGAGCGACAGGGCGCCGGGGTCCACGGAGCGGTCCGGCTCCAAGTCGATCGCGACGATCAGCAGGTCCCGCGCTGTGGTCATGTCGGCATCCTCTCGGAGGTGGGAACCACGGTACGACGCGACGGTGGTGCGGCGCCTGCCGTACGGCCGGACCCGAAGCGGGCCAAACGCCCCCGGCGTGCGCCCTCCTGTGGGCCGCCCGCGGAACGGGTGGTCACGCGGCGGCGCCGGCCCCGCCCGGGTCGTTCGGGTGGGAGACGAGCGGGGTGACGGTCGCCCTCATCCAAGGGCGCAGCGGGAGCGTGCCGAGCACCTCCCGGTGGAGCTCCGCCTCGTCCGCGGCCTTCCATATGCCGACGCTGCGCAGCTCGCCGAGGGGCCGCCACAGGCGCACCAGCCGGCCCGCGCTCGCCAGTTCCCGCGCCCGGACCGCCTCGGCGGCGCGGCGCCGGTCGACCTCGGCGGGGTCGGTGCCCTCGGGGACGGTGGTGACGAGTTCGACCAGGAACTCACGCATGGCGCTTCTCCGTTCTGTGACGCGTCCGCGGGGAAACGCCCGCGGCGACTGGCCTTGAGAATAGTAGACCGGTCGCTTATATTCCATGCACGGCCGGTCGGGCAGTCGCCGGGCCGGCCGTGTCCCGTCAGTCGCGCCGTATCCCGTCAGGAGAAACCGTCATGATCTCTCAGGGTCAGAAGGTCGCCGTCGTCACCGGTGCTTCGCAGGGCATCGGCGCGGGCCTGGTCGCCGGCTTCCGGAAGCTCGGCCACGCCGTCGTGGCCACGTCGCGGAGCATCGCCGAGTCACCGGACGCCGACGTCCTCACCGTCCGGGGCGACATCGCCGACCCCGCCACGGCCGAGCGCGTCATAGCCGCGGGCCTGGAGCGGTTCGGCCGGATCGACACCCTGGTCAACAACGCCGGGATCTTCGTCGCCAAGCCGTTCACGGAGTACACGCGGAAGGACTACGACGCGGTCCTCGGCGTGAACCTGTCCGGCTTCTTCCGGATCACCCAGCTCGCCGTCGCGAACATGCTGGAGCACGGCGGCGGCCACGTCGTGCAGATCACGACCAGCCTCGTGGAACACCCCAACTCCGCCGTGCCGTCCGTGCTCGCCTCGCTGACCAAGGGCGGACTCCAGGCGGCCACCAGAGCCCTGGCCATCGAGTACGCCGACCGGGGCGTCCGCAGCAACGCCGTCGCACTGGGCACGATCAAGACCCCGATGCACCCCGAGGAGAACCACGCGGCCCTCGCCGCGCTCCACCCCGTCGGCCGCATGGGCGAGGTGAGCGACATCGTCGACGCGGTGCTGTACCTGGAGAACGCCCCGTTCGTCACCGGCGAGGTCCTGGCCGTCGACGGAGGTCAGAGCGCCGGCCACTGAGCCGCCGGGGACGGGCTCAGGACGTGTCGGCCGTGGAGATCACCAGCATCTTCGTCACCGAACCGTCGTCGCCGACCACGTCGCGCACGTGCCGGAAGCCGATACGGTCGGCCATCGCCAGACTGGCGGTGTTCCCGGCGCCCACCATGCCGTAGGCCTCCTTGAGGCCCAGGTTGCCGGCGGCGTGGCGCAGCAGGCCGCGGACCACTTCGGTGCCCAGCCCCTGGCCCCAGTACTGCGGAGCGAGGGCGGTGATCAGCTCGTACCCGTCCACGTTGCCGGTCTTCTTCACCTCCGCGTGGCCGGCGTACGCGCCCTCGAACCACAGGCCCCAGACGTCGAACATCCGCTTGGGGTACACGTCGGTCAGGATCGTGCGGAACAGGGTCCGGAGGTCGGCCTCCGGGACCAGCTCCTGGCCCATCCAGCGGCAGACCTCCTCGTCGCGCAGGAGCGCCACGAAGGGGTCCTCGTCCTGGGGCCGGTAGGGGATGAACTCCAGTCGCTCGGTGCGCAGCGTGGGCGTCATCGGCGTACTCCTCTGGGTGATGCGGGGCGGGACGGGCGTCGCGGAGGGGCGCGGCGCGAAGACGTGGTGGGGGGAGGGCCGTGCGCCGGGCGCCGGGGCGGCGGTGTCGCCGCCCCGGCGCCGCGAGTCCGGGCAACGGGTGCTCACCGGCCCGGGGTCCGGGCCGGGACGGGCGGGCTAGGAGCCCGCCTTCTCCATGCGCTCGCGCAGGCTGCGGGGACGCATGTCGGTCCAAACCTCGTCGACGTAGGCGGAGCACTCGGCCTCGCTGCCCTCCTTGCCGACGGGCTGCCAGCCGGCGGGCACGTCGACGTCGACCGGCCACAGCGAGTACTGGTCCTCGTCGTTGCGCAGCACCTGGTAGCGGGTGTTCTCGTCCATGTCACGCTCTTTCGTCGTCGGTACGGTGGTGGCGGCCGGCCGGGAACCGGCCGGTCCTGTTCCCGGCGGACCGGGCGGCTGCGGTGGGCGCGCGGGGCGGTGGCGCCCGGCGCCCGCGGCACCTCCGGCCGCTCGCGGCGTCACTGCGGCGGGGGATCGTCACCGGCCGCCCCGCGCGTGCCGGGCGATGTGGCGCAGTGCGTCGGCGAACTCCTCGGCGACGCCGCGCACGGTCTCCGTGTCGTGCAGACCGGTCCGGTGGTGCCACGTGAAGGCGAGGCGTCCGTGCTGCACCGCGCCCACCACTTCGAGGGGGTGCGATCCGCTGTCCCGCGGGTCGTGGTCCCGGCCGAAGGAACCGTGCTCGGCGCGGACGAGGCCGGTGCCCGGGGCGGCCGGGCGGGCGTCCCACTGGCCGAGGTAGTTGAACACCACCTGTCCGTGCGCCGCCGAGCCGAGCCGCTCGCGGACCTCCGGCGAGCCGTACGTGCGCAGCGCGCCGTAGCCGAGCCCGTTCCCCGGCACCGTACGCAGCTGACGGCGCACCGACTTCACCAGGGCGCGCCAGTCGCGGGCGGGACCGAGGTCGTCCGGGTCGGGTACCTGGAGGGCCACCGGGTGGACGGTGGTGAACCAGCCGACCGTGCGGGAGAGGTCGACCCCGTCGAGCACGTCCTCGCGACCGTGCCCCTCGAGGTCCAGGCGGACGCGGTCGCGTCCGCTCCAGCGGGCGAGCGCCAGGGCCAGCGCGGAGAGCAGGACGTCGTTGACGCGGGTGCGGTAGGCGGTGGGTGCGGAGCGCAGCAGCGCCGCGGTGTCCTCCTCGTCGAGTTCCACGGTGAGCACGCGTGCTTCGCCGGCGTCCGCTCCGGGGGCTGCGGCGGCCGGCAGTTGCTCGACGGTCACCGCCTCCTCCCAGTAGGGGAGTTCGTGGTCGAGGCCGCCTTCGGCGACGTGCGCGGCGAGGGCCCGGACCCAGTCGCGGAAGGAGGTGCTGCGCTCCCCCAGCGTCACGGTCTCGCCCCGCGTCGCCTGCCGGTAGGCCGCTTCCAGGTCGTCGCTCAGGATCCGCCAGGACACGGCGTCCACGACGAGGTGGTGGGCGACCAGGAGCAGGAACGCGGGCCGGTCCGCCCCGCCGGTGAACAGCCCCGCCCGCAGCAGCGGACCGTGGGCGAGGTCGAAACCGGCGTGCAGGTCGTCGGCGGCCCGCTCCATGGCGTCGTCGGCCTGCGCCGGCGACAGTCCCGTCAGGTCGTACCGGGCGAGGACACGGTCGCCGTCGCCGTCGGCGGGCGGCGGGTTGAACTGGTGCCAGCCGTCGTTCTCCCGGGTGAAGCGCATGCGGACGGCGTCGTGGTGTTCCAGCAGCGCGTCCAGGGCCGTGGCGAGGGCCACCGGGTCGGGCGGGCCGTCGAGTTCCAGCAGCACGGACTGGTTGAAGTGGTGGTGGCTGTGGCGCGGGGTGGTGAGGAACCACTCCTGGATGGGGGTGAGCGGCACCTCCCCGGTCGCCGGGCCGTCCCCGGCGCGCTCGGGCGCGGCGCCGACGACGGTGGCGAGTTCGGCCACCGTCTGGTGGGTGAACAGGTCGCGGGTGGCCAGGTGCAGGCCGTCGCGCCGCAGCCGCGACACGACCTGCATGCTCAGGATCGAGTCGCCGCCGAGGTGGAAGAAGTTGTCGTCGGCGCCGACGCCGTCCACGCCGAGCACGTCCTCCCAGATGCGGGCGATGTGGCGTTCGGTGTCGGTGCGCGGTGCGGTGCGCGGGCCGCCGGCCGCGTGCGCCGGACCGGGTGCGGGCAGGGCACGGCGGTCGGTCTTGCCGTTCGGGGTGAGCGGCAGCCGCTCCAGGGGTACGAAGGCCGCCGGGATCATGTGGGGAGGCAGCAGCCCGGCGAGATGCTCGCGCAGTTCGGCGAGGGGCAGTTGAGCGGGAGCGCCCTGCTCGGGGACGACGTACGCCACCAGTCGTCCGTGACCCTTGGCGGTCCCGTCGCCCGAGTCCTCGGCGCGGACGACGGCCACCGCGTCGCGCACCAGGGAGCTGCGGCGCAGCGCGCTCTCGATCTCTCCCGGTTCGATCCGGAATCCGCGCAGCTTGATCTGGTCGTCGGCGCGTCCGGCGAAGCGGAGCCGGCCGTCGGTTCCCCAGCGCACCAGGTCGCCGGTGCGGTACATCCGCTCCCCCGGTTCGCCGAACGGGTCGGCGGTGAACCGCTGGGCGGTCAGGCCGGGGCGGTTCAGGTAGCCGCGGGCCAGTCCGGGGCCCGCCACGTACAGTTCGCCGGTCACGCCGGGCGGGACGGGGCGGCGGGCCGCGTCGAGGACGTACACGCGGGTGGCGCCGGCCGGGCGGCCGATCGGCGGGGCGCCCGCCTCCGGAGTCAGGGGGCCGGTCCAGGTGGCGACGACGGTGGCCTCCGTGGGCCCGTAGGAGTTGATCATGCGCCGGCCGGGGGCCCAGCGCTGGACCAGGTCGGCCGGGCACGCCTCTGCGCCGACGATCAGGGTGCGCAGGTGGGGCAGGGCGCCGGCCGCCTCGGGCGGCACGGTGGCCAGCGCGGCCGGGGGGATCAGGGTGTGTGTGACGGCCCGGTCCGCGAGGATCTGGGCCAGCCGCTCGCCGACCAGAGGGCCCTCCTCGCCGGTCACCAGGGCGGCACCGGTGAGCAGGGAGACGCACAGCTCCAGGACGGAGGCGTCGAAGCTGGGCGAGGCGAACTGCAGGACCCGGTCACCGGGGCCCGCGGCGTAGCGGTCGGCGGCGGCCGCGGCGAAGGCGGCCAGTCCGCTGTGCGTGACCACGACGCCCTTGGGCGTTCCGGTGGACCCGGAGGTGTAGATCACGTAGGCCGGGTGGTGAGGGGTGAGCGCGGTGGTGCGGTCCGCGTCGGTGGGCGCGGTGTCGGGCCCCGCCTCGACCCACACGTCGGCCGGGTCGTCCAGGGCCAGCGCGGCGCCCGCGTCGCGCACCATGAACTCCCGTCGCTGCTCGGGGTAGGCGGGGTCCACGGGCAGGAAGGCCGCGCCGGTCTTGGCGACGGCGAGCTGGGCCACCACCGTCTCCGCCGCGCGGGGCAGGGCCAGGGCGACGATCCGCTCGGGTCCGGCGCCGCGGCCGATGAGCCGGTGGGCCAGCCGGTTGGCGGCGCGTTCCAGCTCCGCGTAGGTCAGCTGCCGGCTGCCGTCCGCGAGGGCCACCGCGTCGGGGGTGCGGGATGCCTGTCGCTGGAACAGTTCCGGCAGGGTCGCTGCCGGCACCGGCCGGGCGGTGTCCCGGCCCTGGTCCAGGAGGGCCTTCAGTTCCTCGTCGGTCGCCAGCGGGAGCGCGCCGAGGGGCCGGTGCGGGTCGTCGGCGACGGCGGTGAGGAGGGTGCCGAGCTGGTCGGCCATGCGTTCGGCGGTGGCCGCGTCGAACAGGTCCGTGTTGTAGGTGAGCAGGCCGTGCAGGGCACCGGAGTCCGTCTCGGCGAACTCCAGGGTGAGGTCGAACGCCGCCTGCTGGAGGTCCGGTTCGATGTCGGAGACGTCGAGGCCGGGCAGGTCGAGATCGGCCGCCGGCGTGTTCTGCAGGACGACCATGACCTGGAAGAGCGGGGTCCGGCTCGTGTCGCGGACCGGCTGCACCTCGTCCACCACCTGCTCGAACGGCACCTCCTGGTGGGCGAAGGCGTCCAGCACCGTGCGCCGTACGTCGGCGAGGAACTCCGGGAAGGGGCGGTCGGTGTCCACCCGGGAGCGCAGGACCAGGGTGTTGACGAAGAAACCGATCAGGTTCTGGGTCTCCGGCCGGTCGCGGCCCGAGGTGACGGTGCCGACGGCGACGTCCCGCTCGCCGGACAGCCGGGCGAGGAACGTCTGCGCGGCGGCGACGAGTGTGGTGAACAGGGTGGCGCCGCGGTCCCGGCCGACCTGGGTGAGGCGGCGGGCCGTACGGGGCGGCAGGACCAGGCGGGCGGTCGCGCCGTTGCTGGTGCGCACCGCCGGGCGCGGCCGGTCGGTGGGCAGGTCCAGCGGTTCGGTGCCGGCCAGCTGTTCCTTCCAGTAGGCGAGGTGTTCGGCGGCACCGCTTGCGCCCGAGGTGCGCTGCCAGTGGGCGTAGTCGGCGTACTGGACGGGCAGCGGCGGCAGTTGGCCGGTGGTGGCGTCGAGTTCGGCCCGGTAGAAGTGGGCGAGGTCATCGGCCAGCACGGACGTCGACCAGCCGTCGGTGACGATGTGATGCAGGGTCAGGTTCAGCACGTGGTCGTCGTCGGCCAGCCTGAGGAGTGCGGCGCGCATGAGCGGGCCCTGGCGCAGGTCGAAGGGGCGGGTGCGCTCGGCCGCCGGCAACTGGTGCAGCCGGTCCGCGCGTTCGTCCTCCGGCAGCCGCGAAAGGTCGTGCAGCGGCAGCGCGACGTCCTTGGGCGGGTGGACGATCTGCACGCCGTGGCCGTCCAGCGAGTCGAAGGTGGTCCGCAGCGACTCGTGCCGGGCGACCAGTGCGCGCAGGGCCTCGGCGAGTGCGCCGGCGTCGAGCGCGCCGCGCAGACGCAGCGCGAGCGCCGTGACGTACTCGGCGCCGCCGGGTGCGAACTCCTCAAGGAACCACAGGCGTTGCTGGGCGTATGACATCGGCGGCGCCGCGTCGCGGGCGACCGGGACGATGGCGGGCACGTCGGCCTCACCGGTCCGCCGCCGCGTGAGCAGGACGGCGAGCGCGGCCGGGGTGGGGTGGGCGAACACCGCGCGGGGCGACAGATCCGTCCCGAACGTCTCGGCCAGCCGCGAGGCGAGCCGGATGCTGAGGATCGAGTCACCGCCCAGCTGGAAGAAGTCGTCCTCCATACCGGGCCTTTCGACGCCGAGGACCTCGGCGAAGACCTCCGCCGTGCGGCGTTCCGCTTCGGTGCGGGCCTCGACGTGCCTGCCGTGCCCGGCGCCGGCGTCCGGCGCCGGGAGCGACGCCCGGTCCACCTTGCCGTTGCGGCTGAGCGGGAGGGCCGGCAGCGGGACGAACGCGGAAGGCACGAGGTAGTCGGGCAGGGTGCGTCCGGCGAACGCCCTGAGGTCCATTGCGTCCTCGCCCGCGGGCCCGACGACGTAGGCCACCAGGCGCTTGCCGCCGGGCCGGTCCTCCCGTGCCACGACGGCCACGTCGCTGACGCCGGGGTGCGTCGCGAGCGCCGCCTCCACCTCGCCGGGTTCGACCCGGAAGCCGCGGATCTTCACCTGGTCGTCGGCGCGGCCCAGGAACTCGATCGTGCCGTCGAGGTGGCGGCGGGCCAGGTCTCCGGTGCGGTACATGCGGGCGCCGGGCGGCCCGTAGGGGTCCGCCGGGAACCGGGCCGCGGTGTCACCGGGGCGGCCGAGGTAGCCGCGCGCCACGCCTTCGCCGGACACGAACAGCTCGCCGGCGCAGCCCGGCGGGACGGGCCGCATGCGGGTGTCCAGGAGGTGGATCCGCAGATCGTCGAGCGGGTGGCCGATCGGCACGGTGCCGGGCACCCGCTCCGGGTCGGTGAGGGCGAAGGACGTGGCGAACGTCGTGGTCTCGGTCGGTCCGTAGCCGTCCACCACGGTCAGGCCGGGGCAGGCGGCCAGTACCCGGCGTACGGCCGCGGCGGGGACCACGTCACCGCCGGTCCACACCTGGCGCAGCCCCGCGAAGCAGTCCGGCGCGTCCTGGGACAGCAGCCGGAACACGCCTGCCGTCAGCCACACCGCCGTCAGCCCGCCGTCCGCGGCCCGGCGACGCAGCAGGGCCGCGTCCACGGTCCCCTCGGGGGCCACCACCACGCAGCCGCCGTTGAGCAGGGGCGCCCACACCTCGAACGTGGCGGCGTCGAAGGCCACCGGCGAGTGCAGCAGCACGCGGTCGCACACGCCGCCGGTGAAGCGGCTGTCGGTGGCCAGCGACGCCACGTCGCGGTGCCGGACCGCCACGGCCTTGGGCCGGCCGGTGGATCCGGAGGTGAACATGACGTACGCCAGGCGGTCGGGGTCGGCGGACGGCAGCACGGCTTGTGCCGGTGGCGCGGTACGCGCCGCGGCGACTTCCTCGGCGGTCAGCCGGACCGTGACGCCCGCCTCGGCGAGGAGGGCGCGCCGCCGGTCCTCGGGAGCGCGGGTGTCCACCGGCAGGTAGGCGCAGCCCGCCTTGAGGACCGCGAGCTGGGCGGCGACGAGTTCGGCGGAGCGGTCCATGAGCAGGGCGATCCGGTCCTCGGGCGCCGGACGTCCGGCCAGCAGCGACGCGGCCAGGGCGTCCGACCAGTCGGCGAGCTGCCGGTAGGTCACCCGGCGGTCGCCGTCGGACAGCGCCGGTGCGTCCGGGGTGCGCCGGACCTGCTCGGCGAACAGGTCGACGGGGCTGCGGGGCGGTGCCTGCCGGGCGGTGGTGTTCCACCGCTCCAGCAGTTCGCGGTCGGCGGCGCTGAGGATGTCCAGGCCGTCCACGTCGCCCTCGGCGCCGTCGACGAAGCGGGTGAGCAGGGCGGCCAGGCGGGACGCGGCGCGCTCGACGGTGGTCCGGTCGAACAGCGTGGAGTCGTAGGCCAGGTCGAAGCCGAGCCGGTCGGTGAGGTGGGCGCGCAGGCAGAGCGGGAAGGTGGTGGCGTCCTCGGCGTGCACCTCCTCGACGTTCACCCCCGTCCTGGCGGTCGCGGCCTCGTCGACGGGGTAGTTCTCGAAGACCACCATGCTGTCGAACAGGGCTTCGCCCGCCGGGACTTCGCTCAGCGCCTGGATGCGGGGCAGTGCGAGGAAGTCGAATCGCCGGGCGTCGCTCTGCTCCTCCTGCAGCCCGCGCAGCCAGGGCAGGACGCCGTCCGCGGGGATGCGGACGCGGGTGGGCACGGTGTTGATGAACATGCCGACCATGGAGTCCACACCCGGCAGTTCGGCCGGGCGGCCGGAGGCGGTGGTGCCGAAGACGACGTCGCGGCGCCCGCTGTAGCGGGCCAGCAGCAGCGCCCACATGCCCTGTACCACGGTGTTGACGGTCAGTCCGTTGCGGGCGGCCGTCTCCCGCAGCCGCCGGGAGAGCCGTTCGTCGAGTTCGTGGTGCACGGCGTCGGCGGCGCGGGCCCGGTGCGCCTCGGCGGGTGTGCGGTCGTACGGCAGCGGGGTGCGTGCCGTGAACCCGGCGAGGGCGTCGGTCCAGTGGCGGTCGGCCGCTGCCTCGTCCTGGTCGCGCAGCCAGCCGAGGAAGTCGGCGAAGGGCCTCCGCAGCGGCGGGGCGAGGTCCGTGCCCGTGGTGAGCGCGGCGTACCGCTCGCACACCTCGGTGAGCAGTTGCCCGGTGCTCCAGCCGTCGAGGATCAGATGGTGCGAGGACCACAGCAGCAGCACCTCGTCGCCGGGGAGGGCGGCCAGGGTGATGCGGGTGAGCGGCGCGCGGGTCAGCTCCATGCCCGCTGCCCGGTCCT
The DNA here is from genome assembly GCF_056387915.1 of Streptomyces sp. GLSS-08. Lineage (NCBI taxonomy): Bacteria > Bacillati > Actinomycetota > Actinomycetes > Kitasatosporales > Streptomycetaceae > Streptomyces > Streptomyces sp. GLSS-08. Next base: position 209,635 of record NZ_JBWJAQ010000003.1, on the reverse strand, counting down.
CGGTGAGCAACCGTTGCGTGGCTTCCGCTCGTTGACCGGGTGTCAGGTCACGCCAGTCCAGGTGGGTGACGGGCAGTTCGACGCGCTGGTGGACCACTTGTACGGGGTGCGGCAGGCCCTGCCAGTGGACGCTCGTGCGCAGGGCCGGTGTGTGGTCGGCGAGCTGCCGCCAGGCGGCGGCGAACGCCCGCGGGTCGGCCACGCCCGACAGACGCACGGCCGTCCGGTCGAAGTAGGCGCCCGCCGTGTCGACCAGCCCGTGGAAGAGCATGCCGGACTGCAGGGGCGTGAGTGGCAGGACGTCCGCCACGTGCCGTCCGTCGCCGACCAGCCGGTCCAGCTGGTCCTGGGTGAGTCCGGCGAGCGGGAAGTCGGACGGGGTGCGGCCGCCGGCGTCCGGGGAGGCGCAGTGCGCCACGATGGCGCGCAGGGCAGCGCACATCTCCTCGGCCAGGCGCCGCACGGTCGTCTCGTCGTAGACGGCGGTCGGGTAGGTCCAGCCGAGTTCGAGCCTGCCGTCCTGGACGACGCCCGTGACGTCCAGGAGGTAGGGGCGGGGTTCGTCCGGGTGGGTGTCGCGGCCGGCCGGCGGGAGCGCGGCCCGGTAGAGGCCGGTGCCGTGGGCACCGCCGGCGTCCCACTGGCCGTGGTAGTTGAAGCCGACCCGCGGCGCGCGGGCGCCGGCCAGCGGGCTGTCGGGCAGCAGGTGGCGCAGCGCGCCGTGGCTCAGACCGCGCAGCGGCACGGCGCGCAGCGTCTCCTTCACGGACCGCAGGACATCGCCCCAGCCGGTGCCGGCCGGGACGGTCAGGGCCAGGGGGAACTCGGCGGTGAACCAGCCGACGGTCCGCGACAGGTCCACGTCTTCGAAAAGGTCCTCGCGGCCGTGTCCCTCGACGCCGACCAGGACGGTGTCGCGTCCGCACCAGTCGGCCAGCGTGCGGCCGAGAGCACTGAGCAGGACGTCGTTGACCTGGGTGCGGTACACCTCGGGGACCTGGCGCAGCAGCGCGTCGGTCTCCGCCGCCTCCAGGGTGACGGTGACGGTGGCGGCGGTGCCGTAGGTGTTGGGGCCGGTGCGGCCGGCGGGCAGGTCGGCGGGGGCGGCGCAGGTCCTGGTCCAGTGGGCCAGGTCTGCGTCGAGGGCACCGGAGCGGGTGTGCCGCTCCAGGCGGGCCGCCCACTGTCCGTAGGTGGTCCCCTCGGCGGGCAGGTCGAGGGGGCGCCCGGCTGCCGCGGCGCGCTGGGCGCTCTCCAGGTCCGCGAGCAGGATGCGCCAGGAGACGCCGTCCACGACCAGGTGATGGGCGGTGATCAGCAGGTGCGCGGGGCGGTCCGGGCCGCGGTCCAGGAGCAGGACCCGGACGACCCGGCCCTCGGCGGGGTCGAGCGAGGCCTGTGCGGCCTCCGCCGCCCGCTGCGTCTCCGCCTCCAGCGCAGGCCCGTCGAGACGGGCCACGTCGTGGTGGGTGCAGACGCCTTCGGGTGCCTCCGGCAGCACTTCCTGGTACCAGCCGTCGCCGTTGCGCAGGAACCGGGTGCGCAGGGCGGGGTGGTGGCGTACGAGGGCGCCCACTGCCTGACGAACCGCCAGCAGGTTGGTACCGACGGGCAGTTCCAGGCGCTGGGTCATGGTGAAGCGCAGCGGGTCGCCGGGATCGCGGCCGTCGAGGTACCAGCGCTGGATCGGGGCCAGGGGGGCTTCGGCGGGCGCGGCTTCGTCGGCCGCCGCCGGGCGCGGGTCGGTGTCGGCGACGCGCAGGGCGAGTTCGGCGACGGTCTGGTGGCGGAAGACGTCCTTGGTGGTGAGGGCGAGGCCGGCCTGGCGGGCCCGGGAGACGATCTGGATGCTGAGGATCGAGTCGCCGCCGAGCGAGAAGAAGTTGTCCCGCGCGCCCACCCGCTCGACGCCGAGGACCTCCGCCCAGATCGCGGCGAGGCGCTCCTCGGTGCCGGGCCGGGGTGCCACGTACGGCGTCGTGGTGTCGGGCTGGGCCGGCGGGGCGGGCAGGGCGCGCCGGTCGGTCTTGCCGCTGGTGGTGCGCGGTATCCGCGTCAGCGGGACGAACGCCGCGGGCACCATGTGGTCCGGCAGTGTCCGGCGCAGCCGGACCCGCAGTTCGTCGGCGGGCGGGGTGTGCTCACCGGCGGGCACCAGGTACGCCACCAGCATGAGACGGCCGCCGTGCTCGCGGGCGGTCACCACGGCCTCGGCGACGTCCGGGTGGGCCAGGAGTGCGGCCTCCACCTCGCCGGGTTCGATGCGAAAGCCCCTGATCTTGACCTGTTCGTCGGTCCGGCCGAGGAACTCCAGCCGCCCGCCGGTGTCCCAGCGAGCCCGGTCACCGGTGCGGTACATCCGCTCCCCCGGCTCCCCGAAGGGGTCGGCCAGGAAGCGTGCGGCGGTCAGGCCGGGCCGGTTCAGGTAGCCGCGGGCCACCTGCGCCCCGGCGAGGTACAGCTCACCGGGGGTGCCGGGCGGCACCGGCCGCAGGGCGCCGTCGAGGACGTAGGCGCGCAGGTTGCGGCCGGGGCGGCCGATGACGGGACGCCCGGGGTGTTCGGCGCAGCGCCCGTAGACGGCGTCGACGGTGCATTCGGTGGGGCCGTACATGTTGTACGCGGTGACGCCGAGGTCGCTGTCCGCCGCGCACAGCTCCTGCCAGGCGGTGCTGCCGACGGCCTCGCCGCCCACGAGCAGCAGGCGCGGGTGGTGGCGGCCGGGGGCGAGGAGTCCGGCCGCGGTCAGTTCGCGCAGGAAGGACGGGGTCACGTTGACCAGGTCCAGCCGCCGGTCGTCGACGAGGGCGCAGAAAGCGTCGGGGTCCAGGCGGACGTCCTCGTCGACGAGGTGCACCTCCTGGCCGAGGGCGAGGAGGAGAGGGCCTTCCCAGGACGTGTCGAAGGAGAACGACGCGCTCAGCGCGGCCCGCAGCCGGCGCCCGTCCGCGGTGTGCGGCGCGACGAGGCCTTCGCGGTGGTCGTGGCAGAGGTTGACCAGGTGGCGGTGTTCCACGGCGACGCCCTTGGGGCGGCCGGTGGAGCCGGAGGTGTAGACGAGGTAGGCGGCGTTCTCCGGCCGCAGCGGCAGGCGCCGGTCGGCGTCGGTGGGGGCGTGCGCGGGCAGCCGGTCCCAGGGCACCTCGCGCAGGGTGCCGGCCGTCACGACGGTGTGCGGCGCGGCGTCCGCGAGGAGGAACGCGACGCGCTCCTCGGGCAGTTCGGGGTCCAGGCAGAGCAGGGTCCCGCCGGACTTGAGGACGGCGAAGAGTGCCACCAGCAGGTCGGAGGTGCGCGGCAGGCGGACGGCGATCACGCGTTCCGGGCCGGCGCCCAGCGCGATCAGGTGGTGGGCGAGCCGGTTGGCGCGGTCGTCGAGGGCCGCGAAGTCCAGCGTGGCGTCCCGGGCCACCAGGGCGGTGGCGTGGGGGGACCGTGCGGCCTGCGCCTCGAACAGGGCGGGGAAGGTGGTGTCCGCGGCCGGGAGTCGCGCCCCCTGCCAGCTGTCGAGCACCTGGCGTCGTTCGCTGCCGGTCATCAGCGGCAGCGCGCCGGTCTCCCGTCCGGGGTCCTCGGCGACGGCGTCCAGCAGCATCCGCAGCCGGCCGGCCAGGCGCTCGGCGGTGGCCGCCGTGAACAGGCCGGTGTTGTACTCCAGATAGCCGGTGATGCCCCCGTCGCGTTCCACGAAGTCGAAGGCGAGGTCGAAGGTGGCGTTGCGGACCGGCGGCGTGAGCGGTTCGACGTCCAGCCCCGGGAGTCCGGGGACTTCGGCACCCAGGTTGTGCAGCGCGACCATGACCTGGAACAGCGGGGTGCGGCTGGTGTCCCGTTCGGGCTGGAGGGCGTCCACCAGCCGTTCGAAGGGGACCTCCTGATGGGCGAACGCCTCCAGGACGGTGGTGCGCACCTGTTCCAGCAGGGCGCGGAAGGACTGTCCGGGGCGCACCCGGTTGCGGAGCACCAGCGTGTTGACGAACATGCCGACCACGTCGTGGAGTTCGGGCCGGTCGCGGCCCGCGGTCACGGTGCCGACGGCGACGTCCTCCTGGTCGGCCCAGCGGGACAGCAGCACGGTGCAGGCCGTCACGAGGGTCATGTAGAGGGTGGCGTCGGCCTCGTGGCCCCTCTCGCGCAGCCGCTCCGTCAGGGCGGCGGGGAGTGCGAAGGTCACCAGGGCCCCGTCGCGGGTGCGCACGGCGGGGCGAGGCCGGTCGGTGGGCAGCTCCAGCGGTGCCAGGCCGTCCAGCGTCTCGCGCCAGTGGGCGAGTTGGTCGTCGGCCTGCTCGGTGCGGGCGCGCTGCCAGGCCGCGTAGTCCGCGTACCGCACGGGCAGGTCGGGCAGGTCGGCGCGGCGGCCCTCCAGCGCCGCCGCGTACAGCTCGCTCAGGTCCCGCCCGAGGACGGCGACGGACCAGCCGTCGGTGGCGATGTGGTGGACGGCGAGGACGAGCGCGTGGTCGTCGTCGGCCAGGCGTGCCAGCCGGGCCCGCAGCAGGGGCCCGGTGGCGAGGTCGAAGGGGGTGGCCGCCTCGCGCTCGACGAGCGCGTCCAGGGCCGGGCGGGTCCGGTCGGCGGGTGTGCCGGTGAGGTCGTCCAGTGTCAGTCGCGCCGGGTGCGGCGGGTGCACGATCTGCCGGGCCCGGCCGTCCTGTTCGGCGAACGTGGTGCGCAGTGCCTCGTGCCGGGCGACCAGGCCGTCCAGGGCGGCGCGCAGCGCGGCCTCGTCCAGCCGGCCGCGCAGCCGCAGCACGGACAGGGTCGTGTACTCGGTGCTGCCCGGCTCGAAGCGGTCGAGGAACCACAGCCGCTGCTGCGCGTACGACAGTGGCGGCGGGGTGTCCGGGTCCGCGACGGGTATCGCGCCCGCGGGTGTCGATCCGTCCGTGACCGGGTCACCGAGGGCGGCGGCCAGGGTGGCGAGCGTCGGGTGGGTGAACAGCAGCCGGGGCGAGACGTCCGCGCCGAACGCCGCACGCAGCCGGGAGGTCACGCGGACGGCGAGGATCGAGTCGCCGCCGAGCGCGAAGAAGTCGTCCTCCACGCCCGCCCCTTGCGCGTCCAGTACGTCCGCCCAGGCGGCGGCGACCAGGCGTTCGGCCGGGGTGCGCGGCGGAGTGCGGTCGGTGCCGGTGGCGAATCCGCCGGGTCCCGGGGCGGGCAGGGCGCGCCGGTCGAGCTTGCCGTTGGCGGTCAGCGGCAGCGCCGCCATGGGGACGTAGGCGGCCGGAACCATGTGTGCGGGCAGCAGCCGCTCCAGGTGGGCGCGGAGTTCGGCCGCGGACGGTGCGGCGGTGTGCTCCCCGTTGCCGGTGCCGACGACGTGCGCGACGAGCCGGCGCGTCCCCGAGGTGTCCTCGTGCACGCCGACGGCGGCGGCGCCGACGCCGGGGTGGGTGTGCAGGGCGGCCTCGATCTCACCGGGTTCGATGCGGTAGCCGCGGATCTTCACCTGCTGGTCGGCGCGGCCCAGGTACTCCAGCGTGCCGTCCGTCCGCCGGCGGGCCCGGTCGCCGGTGCGGTACATGCGGCTGCCGGGCTCGCCGAACGGGTCGGCGGGGAAGCGGGCGGCGGTCAGGCCGGGCCGTCCCAGATAGCCGCGGGCCAGGCCCTCCCCCGCCACGTACATCTCGCCGACGGCGCCGGGCGCCACGAGGGCCAGGTCGTCGTCGAGCACGTACACCCGCAGGTCGGGTATGCCCGTGCCGATGGGTCCCGCGGCGGCGGAACCGGCCGTCGTGCGGTCCAGGGGGGCGTACGTGACGTGCACGGTGGTCTCGGTGATGCCGTACATGTTGACCAGCCGCGGGGCGGTGTCCGGGTGGCGGGCGTACCAGCCGGACAGCCGCTCCACGTCCAGTGCCTCGCCGCCGAAGACAACCGTGCGCAGGGCCAGGCGTGCGCTGAGCCCGGGGTGTTCGGCGTCGGCCCGGACCAGCGGATAGAAGGCGGACGGGGTCTGGTTGAGGACGGTGACCCGCTCGTCCGCCAGCAGGCGCAGGAAGTCCTCCGGGGACCGGGCGGTGTCGTCGGGGACGACGACGAGCCGGCCGCCGTGCAGCAGGGCGCCCCACAGCTCCCAGACGGAGAAGTCGAAGGCGTAGGAGTGGAAGAGGGTCCACACGTCGTGCTCGTCGAAGCCGAACCAGTGACGGGTGCGGGTGAACAGGCGCACCACGTTGGCGTGCGGGACGACCACACCCTTGGGCCGGCCGGTGGAGCCGGAGGTGTAGATGGCGTAGGCGGGCGTCTCCGGCAGCGGGCGGCGGGCGGGGTCCGGCCCGGTGGCGGGACGCCCTTCGAGGTCGGCCTTGACCGCCGGGTCGTCCAGCAGGAGGGCGGGCACGCCGGTGCCCTGTGCCCGTCCGGCCGTCTCCGCGGTGGTCACCAGCGTGACGGCGTCGGCGTCCCGGAGCAGGTGGGCGATGCGTTCGGCGGGCAGCCGGGGGTCGATGGGCAGATAGGCGGCGCCCGTCTTGAGGACGGCGAGGACCGCCACGACCAGGTCGGTGGAGCGGGGCAGGGCGAGCGCCACGAACCGCTCGGGACCCGCGCCCGCCTCGGCGAGCCGGTGGGCGAGGCGGCCGGCCGCCGCGTCGAGCGCGCCGTAGGCGAGGCTGTCGCCCTCGTGGGTGACGGCGGGGGCGTCGGGGGTGCGGGCGGCCTGCGCCTCGAAGAGGTCCACCAGGGTCGAGTCGGGGCGGCCGTGCTCGGTGCCGTTGAAGTCGGTCAGCATCCGCCGCCGTTCCTCGGCGGTGGTCCACGGCAGGTCGCGCAGCGGCCGGTCGGGGTCCTCGGCGATCGCGGCCAGCAGCAGGCACAGGCGGTCGGCGAGCGCGCGGACGGTCGCGGCGTCGAAGAGGTCCGGGTCGTAGGCCAGGTCGAAGCCGAGCCGCTCGCCCTGGTAGGCGCGCAGCACGAGCGGGTAGTTGGTGGCGTCCCGGGAGGCGACGTCCACCAGGCGCACCCCCGAGGTGGCCGAACGGGCCTCGTCGAAGGGGTAGTTCTCGAAGGCGACCATGCTGTGGAAGAGCGGGGCGCCGGACGGCACGTCGCTCAGCGCGGTCAGTTCGGCCAGGGACACCGCCGCGAAGCGCCTCGACTCGGCCTGGGTGTCCTGGAGATCACGCAGCCAGGCGGTGGCCGTGCGGTGCCCTTCGACCCGGACGCGGGTGGGCAGGGTGTTGATGAACATGCCGACCATGGACTCCACGCCGGGCAGGTCGTCGGGGCGTCCGGAGACGGTGGTGCCGAACACCACGTCCCGTTCCGCGCCGTACCGGGCCAGCAGCAGCGCCCACGCGCCCTGCACCACCGTGTTCACGGTGAGCCCGGCGTCGCGGGCGGTCCGCGCGAGGCGTGCGGAGGCCGGTCCGGGGAGTCCGGCCGTGTGGACGCCCGCCGAGCGCGCCCCGTGCGCCTCGCGCAGCGGGCGGTCGGCGGGCAGTGGCGTCGGGGTGGCGAATCCGCGCAGGACCTCGCGCCAGTGCGCGCGTGCCGCGTCGGTGTCCTGGTCGGCCAGATGGCGGACGTAGTCGCTGAACGGCCGGCGCACGGGCGGGTGGGGCTCGCTTCCGGCGGTGAGTGCCGCGTACTCCTCGAACACCTCGGTGAGCACCTGGGCCAGGCTCCAGCCGTCCAGGATGAGGTGGTGCGAGGTCCACAGCAGGTGGAGCCGCGCGTCGGGCAGCCGGACCAGGGTCAGGCGCATCAGCGGCGCCGAGCCGAGGTCGATGCCGCGCGCCAGGTCCTCGGAGCGGAGCCGGGCGAACCGGTCCTCGCGCTCGCGCGGGTCCAGGTCGCGCCAGTCGTGGTGGGTCACGGGCACGCGGACGTCCCGGTGCACGATCTGGAGCGGTCGGGGCACGTCCTCCCAGACCACCGAGGTGCGCAGGGCGGGGGTGCGGTCGGTCACCCGCTGCCAGGCGACGGCAAGGGCGTGCGGGTCCGCGACGCCCTCCAGCAGGAGCGCGGCCTGGTCCACGTACACGTCGTCGGCGCCGCCGACCAGGCGGTGGAAGAGCATGCCCTCCTGGAGGGGGGTGAGCGGCAGCAGGTCCTCCACGCCGCGGCCGTCCCCGGCCAGCCGGTCCACGGCGGCCTGGTCGAGGTCCGCCAGCGGGAAGTCGGAGGGGGTGCGGCCGCCCGCGTCCGGGCGGGCGCAGTGCTCGGTGACGGCGGCCAGCGCGCGGACCATGCCGTCCGCCAGGTCGCGGACGGTGGCCGCCTCGTGCACCTGGTCGCTGTAGTGCCAGGTGATCTCCAGTTCCCCGTCGGCGACGACGGCCGAGACGTCCAGCAGGTGGTCCAGGGGCCGGTCGGGTGCGATGTCCCGGCCGGGCACCTCGGCTGCGGCCGGGGCGAAGTCGCGCCCGGCGTCGGCCTCCCACTGGCCGTGGTAGTTGAAGCAGACCTGGGGAAGCGGCAGTTCGCGCAGCGCACCGGCGGCGGGGTCGGGTGAGCCGAGGCGGGCCAGTGCCTCGAAGCCGAGGCCGCGCCGGGGTACGGCGCGCAGCCGCTCCTTCACCGACTTCAGCGTGGCGGCCCAGTCCGGCGCGGCCGGGGTTCCGGCCGGGGTGAGGGTGACCGGGTACTGGCTGGTGAACCAGCCGACCGTCCGCGACACGTCGAGCGCGTCGCCGAGGTCCTCGCGGCCGTGCCCCTCCAGAGCCACGGTCACGCGCTCGGTGCCCGCCCAGTCGGCGAGAACCCGGCCGAGGGCGCTGAGCAGCACGTCGTTGACCTGGGTGCGGTAGACACCGGGCACCCGGCGCAGCAGGGCCTCGGTGGTGGCGGCGTCGACCCGGGTGCGGACGGTGCGCACCGAGCCGGCGAGCGGGGTCGCGGGGTGGTCGACGGGCAGCGGGACGCGCGGTTCCCGTGCCTCGGCCGTCCAGTACGGCAGGTCGTCGTCGAGGTCGCCGGCCCGTACCCGCCGGGACAGCTGCGCCGCCCATGCGATGAACGGCGTGCCGACGGGCTCCAGTTGGAGGGGCTCGCCCGCGGCTGCCTGCCGGTAGGCCTGCTCCAGGTCGGCGAGGAGGATGCGCCAGGAGACGCTGTCCACGCCGAGGTGATGGGCCGTCAGGAAGAGTTGGGGCCGTTCACCTGACGGGGGCAGCAGCAGGGCCGCGCGCAGCAGGGCGCCGGTCTCCGGGTCCAGGGCCGCGCGGGCCGCGTCGGCCGCCTCGGCCCGGCCGGCGGCGAGGTCCGCGCCGCCGAGTGCGGTGAGGTCGTGGCGGGTGAGCAGCCCGGCCGCCGGACCGGCGCCGGGGTGCTGTCGCCAGGTGTCCCCGGTACGGACGAACCGGGTGCGCAGCGCCGCATGCTGGGCGGTCACGGCTTCCACGGCCCGGGTCAGGGCAGCCTCGTCGAGGTCGTGCGGCAGGTCGAGCAGCATCGACATGCTGAAGTGCCGCAGCGGCCCGTGGGTGGCGAAGAACCACTCCTGGACGGGGGTCAGCGGAGCGGGGCCCTCGTCCTGCGGCGAACGCGGGGCGGGCACCGCGGCGGCCTCCCGGCCGGACGCGGCGGCGGCCAGGTCGGCGACGGTCTGGTGGCGGAAGATGTCGCGCGAGGTGAGGTGCACTCCGGCGGCGCGGGCGCGGGAGACGACCTGGATGCTGAGGATGGAGTCCCCGCCGAGCTCGAAGAAGTTGTCGTCCGCGCCCACTTCGGCCACGCCCAGCACGTCCGACCAGATGCCGGCGAGCGTCTGCTCGGCGGGGGTGCGCGGGGCGGTGAACTGCCGCTCGCGGGGGGCGGTGTCGAGGTCGGGGGCGGGCAGCGCACGGCGGTCCAGCTTGCCGCTGGTGGTCAGCGGCAGTGCGTCCAGCGCGGTGAAGGAGGACGGCACCATGTGGTCGGGCAGGACGCGGCGGCAGGACGCCCGCAGTGCGGAGGCGGCGGGCCGGGCGGCGCCGGGGGCCGGTACGACGTAGGCGGCGAGCCGGGTGTGGCCGTGCGGGTCGGTCACCGCGACGACCGCGGCCGCGGTGAGGTCCGGCAGGTCCAGCAGCGCCGCCTCGACCTCGCCGGGTTCGATGCGGTGCCCGCGCACCTTGACCTGGTCGTCGGCGCGCCCGAGGTAGTCGAGACGTCCGTCGGCGGTCCAGCGGGCCAGGTCCCCGGTGCGGTACATCCGGCCGCCGGACGGTCCGAACGGGTCGGCCAGGAAGCGCGCGGCGGTCAGACCGGGGCGGCCGGCGTAACCGCGGGCCACCTGCTCCCCCGCCAGGTACAGTTCCCCGCCGACGCCGGGCGGCACGGGCCGCAGCCGGTCGTCGAGGACGTAGGCCCGCACGTTGGGCAGCGGGCGGCCCACCAGCGGACGGTCGTCGCCGTCGATGCGGCACGCCAGGGCGTCGACCGTGCACTCGGTGGGCCCGTAGAAGTTGTACGCGCTGACGTCCCGGTGGGCGGCGAGTTCCCGCCACAGGCCGGGGCCGAGGGCCTCGCCGCCCAGCATCAGCACCCGCGGGCGGTGCCGCGGGTCGGTGAGCAGTCCGGCGGGCAGCAGCTGCCGCAGGTAGGACGGCGTCAGGTCCAGGAAGTCGACGCGGTGCTCGACGACGTACTCGACGAGGGCGGCGGGGTCGAGCCGGGTCGCCTCGTCGACCAGGTGCAGCGGGTGGCCGTCGGCCATCAGCAGCACACCCTCCAGCGAGGTGTCGAAGGAGAACGACGCGGTCAGGGCCACCCGCAGCGGGCCGCCCCCGGCCTCGGCGACGAAGCCCTCCCGGTGACCTGCCAGCAGGTTCGTCAGGGACCGGTGCGACACGGCGACACCCTTGGGGCGCCCGGTGGATCCGGAGGTGTAGATGACGTACGCGGTGTGGTCCGGGTCGAGCGGAGCGAGCCGGTCGGTGTCGGCGGGGTCGGTGTCGGGGGCGGTGCCGGGCACCGAGCGCAGCATGGTCTCGTCCAGCACCAGGGCCGGCCGCGCGTCCTCGAGCAGGAAGCGGACGCGGTCGTCGGGCAGGTCGAGGTCGAGGGGCAGATAGCCGGCGCCGGACTTCCACACGGCGAGGATCGCCGTGATCATGTCGGCGGTGCGCGGCAGACGCAGCGCGACCAGCCGTTCCGGCCCGGCGCCCTGGGCGATGAGGTGATGGGCGAGGCGGTTGGCGCGGGCGTTGAGGGCCGCGTAGTCGAGCCGGGTGTCCCCGGCGACCAGGGCCGTGGCGTGCGGGATGCGGGCCGCCTGCCGCTGGAACAGCGCCGGGTAGGTGGTGGCGGGGACCGGCAGGCCGGTGGCGTTCCAGTCCTCGGTCACCCGCCGTGTCTCGCGCGGGGAGAGCAGGGAGACCGTGCCCAGGGGCCGGTCCGGTTCGGCGGCGGCACCGGTCAGCGTGCGCAGCAGCTGGTCCGCCATCCGCTCGGCGGTGGCCGCGTCGAACAGGTCGGTGCGGTATTCGAGCAGAGCGCTCAGGCCGTCCCCGTCGGGTATGAACTCCACGCTCAGGTCGAAGGTGGCGGCCCGCCGCTCCACGGTGACGGGTGAGATGGCCAGGCCGTGCGGCGCGGGTGCCTCGGGCGGGGACGGGTGCAGCAGGACCATCACGTCGAAGAGCGGGTTGCGGCCCGCCTCGCGGGTCGCGCCCACCGCCTCCACCAGCCGCTCGAACGGCGTGTCGCCGTGCGCGAACGCGTCGTTGACGGTCCGGGCCGCGGCGGCCAGCAGGTCGCGGAAGGATCCGGCGGTGTCCACGGGGGTGCGCAGGGCGATGGTGTTGGCGAAGAAGCCGACCGTCCGTTCCAGGTCGGTGCGGGAGCGTCCGGGCGTCAGGGAGCCGACGGTGATGTCGTCCTGGCCCGACCAGCGGGCCAGCAGCGCCTGGCAGGCGGCGGTCAGGGCGGTGAACAGGGTGGTGTGCCGCTCGGCCGCGAGCTGCCGCAGCCGGGCCGTGACGTCCGCGGGGACGGCGAAGGAGTGCACCGCGCCCGCTCCGGACTCCTCGCCGTGGCGCGAGCGGTCCAGCGGCAGCTCGGGCGCCACCGCGCCGGACAACTGGTCCTTCCAGTAATTTAGTTGGCGCTCCAGGGTGGGACCGGACAGCTGCTCTCGCTGCCATGCGGCGAAGTCCGGGTACTGCGTCGCCACCGGCGGCAGTGCCACCGCCGCACCGCGGGCCAGGGCGTCGTAGGCGGTGCACAGTTCCTGGAGCAGGACGCCCATCGACCAGCCGTCGGTGACGATGTGGTGGGCGGTCAGCAGCAGCACGTGCGAGGCATCCGACTCCCGGAGCAGCAGGGCGCGCAGCAGCGGGCCGGTGCTCAGGTCGAACGGGCGGGAGTACTCGTCCCGCAGCGCCGCCTCCAGGGCGTCCGCCCCGGCGGGCCGTTCACCCGTCCCGGTCCCGTCGGCCTCGCCGTCCCCGCCCGCGGCGTCCGGCACCGGCAGGTCGCGGACCGGCAGCGGTACGGGGCCCGCCGGGTGCACGGACTGTGCCGGGCGTCCGTCGACCTCATCGAACGTGGTGCGCAGCGCCTCGTGCCGCCCCACGACGGTGTCCAGGGCGCGGGAGAGCGCGGCCCGGTCCAGCGGTCCGGTGAACCGCAGCGCGACGGCGCTGTTGTAGCGGGCGTCGCCGGGCCGCAGCCGGTCCAGGAACCACAGCCGCTGCTGGGCGAAGGACAGCGGCAGCGGCCGGGTGCGGTCGGCGTGCGGGATGGCCTGCCGGGCGGGTGCGCCCGGCGCGCCGCCGGCCCGTCCGGCCAGCCGGCGGCGCAGCGCCTCCCGGAGGTCCTGGGGCAGTGCCTCGGCGCGGTTTCGCTTCGAAGACGTCATGGTCGTCCGGTCCTCACCGTTCTTCGTCGTGGTCGCTGTCGCCGCGCAGGGCGTCCTCGAGTTCGCTCAGCACCTGCTCCTCCACCAGATCCGCCAGCCCGGCGACGGTGCGGGTGACCAGCACGTCGCGGGGGGTGAGAGCCACCCCGAAGGCGTCGTTGGCGCGGGAGGCGATGAGCAGGGCGCGCAGGGAGTCGCCGCCCAGGGAGAAGTAGTCGTCCTCCGCGCCCACGGCCGTGTGCAGGGCTTCCTCCCAGATCGCGGCGAGTGCCTCCTCGGTGGGGGTGCGGGGGGCGACGTGCCCGGGTGCCTCCTCCGCGCCGGGTGCGGGGGCGGGCAGGGCGGCCCGGTCGGTCTTGCCGTTCTCGGTGAGCGGGAAGCGCTCCATCACCACGAACGCCGAGGGGACCATGTGGCCGGGCAGGATGCGGGCGGCGGACGCCCGCAGTTCGGCGGACGCGGGCGGCTCACAGCCGGGTGCGGCGAGCAGGTGGGCCACCAGGCGCGGCAGCCCCGGCTCGTCCTCCCGTACGGTCACCACGGCGTCCAGCACGGCCGGGTGCCGCACCAGGACCTGCTCGACCTCGCCCGCCTCGATGCGGTGGCCGCGCAGCTTGAGCTGGTGGTCGGTGCGGCCCAGGTAGTGCAGCTCGCCGCGGGCGTCGCGCCGTACCAGGTCCCCGGTGCGGTACATCCGGGTGCCCGGCGGCCCGAACGGGTCGGCGGTGAAGCGGGTCGCGGTCAGGCCTGGCCGGTTCAGGTAGCCCCGGGCCAGGGAGTGGCCGCTCAGCCACAGTTCGCCCGCGACGCCGTCGGGGACCGGCCGCAGCCGCGCGTCGAGGACGTATGCCCGGGTCGCCGGCAGCGGGCGGCCGACGGGGGGCGCGGTGCCGTCCGGCTCCAGTGGGGCCGACCAGGTGGCGACGACCGTGGCCTCGGTGGGCCCGTAGGAGTTGATCATGCGATGGTGAGGTGCCCAGCGGGCGACGAGGTCCGCGCCGCACGCGTCGGCGCCGACCGTGAGGGTACGCAGGTCCGGCAGGGTGCCGGGGGTGTCCGGCGGCAGGGTGGCCAGGGCGGCCGGGGGCAGCAGCGTGTGGGTGATCCGTGCGTCGCGCAGGACGCCGGCGAGTTCGGCGCCGAGCAGCGGGCCGGGCGGCGGTACGACCAGGCGGGCGCCGTTCGGCAGCGACATGCACAGTTCCAGGACCGAGGCGTCGAAGCTGGGGGTGGCGAAGGCGAGCACGCGGTCCCCCGGACCCACCTGGTAGTGCTCGGCCTCGGCGGCGGCGAAGTCGGCGAGGCCGCGGTGGGTGACGACGACGCCCTTGGGCGTCCCGGTGGAGCCCGAGGTGTAGATGACGTAGGCGGGGTCGTCGAGGTCGAGCGGTCGGGTGCGTTCTGCGTCGGTGGGCCGGTGCCCGGGTACGCCGTCCGGTGCCGCGGCGAGCAGGGCGGTGACCTCCCCGGCGTCGAGGGTGAGGGCGGGCTCGGCGTCGCGCAGCATCAGCGCGACCCTTTCGGCCGGGTAGCCGGGGTCGACCGGCAGGAACGCCGCGCCGGTCTTGGCCACCGCGAGCTGGGCGAGGACCATCTCCGCGGAGCGCGGCAGGACCAGGGCGACGAGGGTTCCCGGGCCCGCGCCGCGGGCGATGAGCCGGTGCGCCAGGCGGTTCGCCCGCTCCTCCGTCTCCGCGAAGGACAGCAGCAGCCCCGGCGCGCCGAGGGCCGGCGCGGTCGGGCTGCGGTCCACCGCGGCTTCGATCAGGTCGGGCAGCGTCGCCGGGGTCACCGGCCGGGACCGCGGTCGGGCGGGCAGGTCGAGCAGTTGGGCCCGCTCCTCCGGCGGCAGCACGTCCACCGCGGCGAGGGGCGCGGTGTCCGCGGACCCGGCCAGGGCGCGCAGCGTGTGCAGCAGCCGGGCGGCCAGGGACCGCGCGGTGGTCTCCTCGAAGTACCGCGGGTCGTAGCCGAGTTCGACGCCCAGCCGGTCACCGGGCGAGATGACCACGGTGAGCGGGTAGTTGGTGGCCTCCCGGGCGTCCAGGTCCCGCACCCGCACTCCGTGGGCGCCCGCCGTCGTGTCGCCCACGGGGTAGTTCTCGAAGACCAGCAGGCTGTCGAACAGCGCCGTTCCCGCGGGCACCGCGCTGAAGTCGTGCAGGTCCGTCAGCGGGGTGTGGTCGAACCGGCGGTCCTCGGCGCGGGCGGTCTGCATCTCGCGCAGCCAGGCGTCGCACGGCGCGTCGTCGTCGACGGTGACCCGTGCGGGCAGGGTGGTGATGAACAGCCCGGTGATGGTGTCGGCGCCGGGCAGGTCGGCGGGCCGTCCGGAGACGGTGGTGCCGAAGCACACCTCCCGTTCGCCGCCGCAGCGCGCCAGCAGCAGCGCCCAGGCGCCCTGGACCAGGGTGTTGAGGGTGAGGCGGTGGCGGCGGGCGAAGTCCTGCAGCCGCCGTGTGTCGGCCGGTTCGAGATGCTGCGACAGCCAGGTGCCGGAGCGGGCCGCCGCGCCCTGGGCGGGCCGGCGGTCGTACGGCAGCGGCGTCGGGGCGGTGAGGTCCGCGAGGGCCTTCCGCCAGTGGTTCTCGGCCCCGGCGGCATCCCGGCCGGCGAGCCAGGCGGCGTAGTCCGCGAAGGGCCGGCGCTCCGGCAGCCGGAGCGCCTCGCCCCGGGCGAGCGCGGCGTGGCACGCGACGACGTCCGCCAGGACGTGGAAGACGCTCCACCCGTCCAGCAGCACGTGGTGGAAGGTCCACACCACCCGTACCTCGTCCGGGCCCAGCCGGATCAGTGCGACGCGCAGCAGCGGCGCACTGTCCAGGTCGAGGCCGCGCGCCTTGTCCTCGGCCAGCAGCCGTTCCAGCTCCGCCTCGCGCCGCTCGGGTGCCAGGTCGCTCCAGTCGTGCTCGGCGACGGGCAGGACGACTTCGCGGTGCACGGTCTGGAGCGGTACGGGGGCCGCGTCCAGGACCACGGCGCTGCGCAGTACGGGGGTGCGGTCGACGACCTGCTGCCAGGCGGCGGCCAGCACCCCCAGGTCGCGCACGCCGTCCATCACGAACGTGATCTGCTCGACGTACAGCCCCTCGCCCGGTTCGTCCATGGCGTGGACGACCATGCCGGTCTGGGTGGGTGTGAGCGGGTAGATGTCGACGACGTCGCGGCCGGTGCCGGCCAGCCGGTCGACGGCCGCCTGGTCCAGCGGGGCCAGCGGGAAGTCGGCGGGGGTGCGGCCCCCCGCGCCGGGCCCGGCGCAGTGCCGCACGATCGCGCGCAGTTCGTCGGCCAGTTCGGCGGCCAGGCGGGCGACGGTGTCACGCCGGTGCACCTCACGCGAGTACGACCAGGTGAACTCCAGGCGCTTGTCGGTGACCCGGCCCAGCACGTCGAGGAGGTGGGGCCGGTCCGCCGAGGGGTCCATGCCGCCCGCGAGTCCGTCCCACGGCGCGTGCAGCAGGCCGCCCGGGGACACGTCCCGGTCCTGCCGGCCCAGGTAGTTGAAGCCGACCTGCGGCAGGGCCGGCAGCTGTCCGGCCGCCGTGGGGTGCAGGTGCCGCAGGGCGCCGTAGCCCAGTCCGCGGCGCGGGACGGCCCGCAGGGTCTCCTTGACGGACTTGAGCGCCGTCCCGGGGTCCGCGTCCCTGGGGACCTCCAGCGCGACGGGGAACATGGTGGTGAACCAGCCGACGGTCCGGGACAGGTCGACGTCGTCGAACAGTTCCTCCCGGCCGTGGCCCTCCAGCGCCACCGTCACCCGGTCCCGGCCCGTCCAGCGGGTCAGGACCCGGCCGAGGGCGCACAGCAGGACGTCGTTGACGCGGGTGCGGTAGACGTCGGGCACGTCCTGGAGCAGGCGGCGGGTCTCCTCGGTGTCCAGTTTGACCGTCAGCGTCTCCTCGCAGGCGACGGTGTTGCCGCCCGAGAGGTCGGCGGGCAGGGCCGCGTCGCCCTCCAGGTCCCGCCAGTGGGCGAGTTCGTCGTCGAAGCCGCCGCCTGCGGTGTGCGCCGCGAGCCGCTCGGCCCACGAGCGGTAGGAGGTGGTCTTCGGGCCGAAGTCCGGTCGGTCGCCGGTGCGCAGCGCCCGGTACGCGCTCTCCAGGTCCTCCAGGATCACCCGCCACGAGACCGCGTCCACCACGAGGTGGTGGGCGGCCAGCAGCAGGACCGGCCGCCGCCCTGCGCCGGGGCGGCACAGGGCGCCCCGG
Source organism: Streptomyces sp. GLSS-08 (assembly GCF_056387915.1). Taxonomy (NCBI): domain Bacteria; kingdom Bacillati; phylum Actinomycetota; class Actinomycetes; order Kitasatosporales; family Streptomycetaceae; genus Streptomyces; species Streptomyces sp. GLSS-08. Next base: position 192,637 of record NZ_JBWJAQ010000003.1, on the reverse strand, counting down.
AGCAGTGGTCCGGCGCCCAGGTCGAACCCGGCGCCCAGCAGGGCGGCCCGCTCGCGCAGTGCCGCCCCGGTGTCGGCGCCCGCGCTCTCGGGGAGGTCGTGCACCTCCAGGTGCGCCGGGTCGCCGGGCGCGGCGCCGTACTGGCGCCACCGCCCGTCGCCGGCCCGCTCGAACCGCAGGCGCAGGGCGTCGTGGTGCTCGACGACCGCGGTCAGGGCGGCGCGCAGGAGCGTCTCGTCGGTGTCGTCGGCGAGGTGGAAGGAGACGGTCTGGGTGAAGTGCGCCGGGTCGCCGGTGAGCGTGTCGAGCAGCCAGTGCTGGACCGGGGTGAGCGGCGCCTCGCCCACCACGGGACCCTGCTCGGCCGTGGTCGCCGTGGCCGGCAGGTCCTCGGCGGCGGCGGCCAGTTCGGCGACGGTCTGGTGGAGGAACAGGTGCCGCGGGGTCAGCACGAGGCCGGCCCGGCGGGCGGCGGAGACGATCTGGATGCCGAGGATGGAGTCGCCGCCGAGGGCGAAGTAGTTGTCCAGCGCGCCGACTTCCGGCACGCCCAGCACCTCGGACCAGATCGCTGCGAGGGTCCGCTCGGTGCCGGTGCCCGGCGGGCGGGCGTCGACGGAGGCCGGCGCGGCCCACACGGGTTCGGGCAGCGCCCTGCGGTCCAGCTTGCCGGTGGCCCCGAGCGGCAGCCGCTCCAGCGGCAGCACGGTCGCCGGGACCAGGTGGCCCGGGAGCGTGCGGGCGAGGAAGTCCCGCAGCGCGGCGGCCTCGGGGACCTCGGCACCGGCGGGGACGACGTACCCCACGAGCCGCCGGTGGCCGTCCTGTTCGACCACCCGGGCGGCGGCCGCGGACACCAGCGGGTGCCGGGCCAGCGCGGCCTCGACCTCGCCCAGTTCGATGCGGAAGCCCCGCACCTTCACCTGGTCGTCGCTCCGGCCGAGGTACACCAGGTCGCCGTGCGCGGTCCAGCGCACCAGGTCCCCGGTGCGGTACATGCGACTGCCGGGCGGCCCGTACGGGTCGGGGAGGAAGCGGGACGCGGTCAGGCCGGGGCGGCCCAGGTAGCCGCGGGCCACGCCGGTCCCGGCGAGGTACAGCTCGCCGGGCGCTCCGGCGGGCACCGGCCGCAGCCGGGCGTCCAGGACGTAGGCGCGGGCGCCGCCCACCGGCCGGCCGATCGCCGGAACACGGTCGGGTTCCGCCGGGTCGCAGGTCCAGGCCGTGGCGTACACGGTGGCCTCGGTGGGCCCGTAGATGTTCATCACCCGGCAGCCGGGCACCGCCTCCCGGACCTGCTGGACGGTACGGACGGGCAGCGCCTCGCCGGCCAGGACGACGGTGTCCGCCGTGACGTCGACGGTGTCCTCGGCGAGCAGCCGCCCGAGGGCCGAGGGGACGGCGCTGAGCAGTCCCGCGGTCCACGGCCGGTCGCGTTCGGCGAGGGCCAGCAGGTCGCGGACCACCTCGACACAGCCTCCGGCCAGCAGCGGGGAGAGGATCTCGAACACCGACACGTCGAAGTTGAGCGAGGTGGAGGCCACGACGTGGGCGAGGCCCCGGCCGGTGAACTCGGCGCCGGCCCAGTCGGTCAGCGCCACCACGGATTCGTGGGCGACCACGACGCCCTTGGGGCGGCCGGTCGAACCGGAGGTGTGGATGACGTACGCGGGGTGCCCGGGCAGCAGGGTCCCGTGCCGTTCGGCGTCCCCGACGTCGGCCGCGGACCGGGCGCCCAGCCGTGCGGCGCACGCGGGATCGTCCAGTGCGATGCGCGCGAACGGGCCGTCGGGCAGCCGCCCGGACGTCTGCGCGCAGGTCACCACGGCGTCGGGGCGCACGTCCTCGAAGAGGAACGCGATCCGCTCGGCCGGGTAGCCGGGGTCGACCGGCAGGTAGGCGGCGCCGCTCTTCAGCACCGCGAGGAGGGCCACGATCAGGTCGGCCGTGCGGGGCAGCGCCAACGCGACGAACCGCTCGGGTCCGGCGCCCGCGTCGACCAGCAGCCGGGCCAGCCGGTTGGCGCGCTCGTTGAGCTGCCGGTAGCTGAGGCACTCGGCGCCGGCCAGGACGGCCGGGGCGTCCGGGGTGCGTGCGGCCTGCTCCTGGAACGCCTCGGGCAGGGTCCGCCGCGGTGCCCGGATCACCGGGCCGCCCAGCCGGTCGACGAGGCGGCGGCCCTGCTCCGGTGCGACCAGCGGCAGGTCGTCCAGGCAGCGCTCGGGGTCGGTGGCCATCTCGGTGAGAAGGGTGCGCAGGCTCGCGCCGAGCCCCTCGACCGTCGCGGGGTCGAAGGCCTCCGGGTCGTAGTCGAGGGCGACCGCGAGGGTGTCACCCGGCGCGACCACCACGCTGAGCGGGTAGTTGGTCGGCTCCAGGTCGCGTTCCTGCTCCATGGCCAGTCCGTGCCGGGCCAGGGCGTTGGCGTCGAACGGATAGTTCTCGAAGACGACGATGCTGTCGAACAGCGTGGTGCCGCCCGGCACGTCGCTCCACGTCTGGAGCTGGGCGAGGGAGACGAAGTCGTGGCGCCGGGACTCCGACTGGGCGGCCTGGAGCTCGCGCAGCCACTCCAGCAGTTGACGCCGTCCGTCGATCCGCGCCCGGGTGGGCAGCGTGTTGATGAACACGCCGACCATGGAAGTCACTCCCGGCAGTTCGGCGGGGCGCCCGGACACGGTCGTGCCGAACACCACGTCGTCACCGCCGCCGTACCGGGACAGCAGCAGGGCCCAGGCACCCTGGAGCACCGTGTTGACGGTGAGCCCGGCGCGCTGCGCGGTCTCCCGCAGCCGCGCCGACACTCCGGCGTCGAGCGTCACCCGGACCGACCCCGACGAGGACGTGCCGTGGACCTCGGCGGGCCGCCGGTCGCGCGGCAGCCCGGTGGGGACGGAGAAACCTGCCAGCGCCTCGCGCCAGTACCGTTCCGCGCGCCCGGTGTCCTGCCGGGCCAGCCAGCCCAGATAGTCGCTGAAGGGTGAGCGGTCCGGGACCTGCGGCCGGCGCCCCGAGGTCAGGGCCGCGTACCGCTCGCACACCTCGTCGAACACCTGAGCGGCGCTCCACCCGTCGAGCAGGACGTGGTGGAAGGTCCACACCATCCGCACCCGCTCGGGTGACAGCCGGATCAGGGTCAGCCGCATCAGTGGCGCGGCGGACAGGTCGACGCCCGCCCGGCGGTCCTCGTCGAGCATCCGGTCGAGTTCCCGTTCGCGGCGCTCGGCCGGCCACTGGGACCAGTCGTGGTGCGTGACGGGCACCTCGGCCCGGTGCTGCACGACCTGGAGGGGCTCGGCCGTCTCCTGCCACACCAGCCGGGTGCGCAGCATCGGGTTGGCGTCCGCGGTGCGCTGCCACGCCTCGGCGAGGGCGTGCGCGTCCCGGACCCCGGAGAGCACCAGCTGCACCTGGTTGAGGTAGGTGCCGGCGTCCGTGTCCATCAGGCTGTGGAACAGCATGCCGGCCTGCATCGGCGTCAGCGGGTACAGGTCGGCGACCGCCTGACCGTCGCCCACGACCCGGTCCACGGCCGCCTGGTCGACGCGCGCCAGCGGGAAGTCCGAGGGCGTGCGGCCGCCGGCGTCCGGGCGCGAGCAGTGGGCGACCAGGTTCCCGAGCGCCGCCACCATGCCCTCGGCGAGCCCGGCCACCGTCTCCTCGCGGTGCAGTCCGGCGCTGTAGTACCAGGTGACCTCGAGGCGGCCGTCCTCCACCCGGGCCACCACGTCGAGCAAGTGCGGGCGCTCCTGCCCGGGTGCCTCGGCGCCGTCCAGGCCGTCGGGCACGGAACGGACGAGTACGCCGTCGGCGGCTGACCAGTCGAACCGGCCCAGGTAGTTGAAGCTGACGCCCGGCGTCGGCGCTTCGGCGAGTCCGCCGTCCCCGGCGAGGTACCGCAGCGCGCCGTGGCCGAGGCCGCGCTCCGGTACGGCCCGCAGCTGCTCCTTGACGGACTTCAGGGCGGTGCCCCAGTCCCCCTCCCCCGCGTCGAGGGCGACCGGGAACAGGGTCGTGAACCAGCCGACCGTACGGGACAGGTCGACGTCGTCGAAGAGCTGGTCCTCGCGGCCGTGCCCCTCCAGGTCCACGGCGACGGTGCGCCGGCCGGTCCAGTCGGCGAGCGTCCGGGCGAGCGCGGTCAGCAGAACGTCGTCGATGCGGGTGCGGTAGACGCCGGGCACCTTGCGCAGCAGGTCGTCGGTGCGCTCCTCGTCGAGCCGGACGGTCACCGCGCGCACGTCGGCCATGGTGTTGCCGCCGTCGAGTTCCACCGGGAGCGGGGCCGCGCAGTGCCGGGCCACCGCGTCCCAGTGGGCGCGTTCCGCCGCGAAGCCGCCTTCGCCGGTGTGGGCGCGCAGTCGCCGCGCCCACTCCTGGACGGAGGTGGTGCGGGCCGGCAGGCGGACCGGTTCCCCGGCGAGGGCCTGCCGGTAGGCGGTCTCCAGGTCCTCCAGGAGGACGCGCCAGGAGACACCGTCGACGACCAGGTGGTGCACGGCCAGGAGCAGCCGGGCGGGGCGGGTGCCGGAGTCCGCGGGAGCCTCGGGATCGCCGGTGAAGAGCCGGGCGGTGAGCAGCGGGCCGGTGTCGAGCCGGAAGGCGGTGTGCGCCTCGGCCGTGACACGGGCCTCGGTCTCCCGCGCCGCCGCCGCGGTGCCCGCACCGCTCAGGTCGCAGACCCGCAGCAGCTCCGGTGCCGCCGCGTCAGCGGAGACGCAGGTCTGGCTCCAGGACCCGTCGTCCCGGCGGGCGAAGCGGGAGCGCAGGGCGTCGTGGTGCGCCCACAGCGCGGCGAGCGCGCGGCGCAGGGCGGCCGGGTCGACGTCGGCCGTCTCCACGACGACGGACTGGTTGAAGAACTCCGGGCGGTGCGGGCCGGCGTCCAGGAACCAGTGCTGGATGGGCGTGAGGGCGACCTCGCCGCTCACCGGGCCGGTCCCGGCGACGGGCGCGGCGGTGCCGGTGGCGGCGGCCAGCGCGGCGACGGTGGGGTGCCGGAACAGGTCCCGGGGCGTCAGGGCGAGGCCTGCGGCGCGGGCGCGGGAGACGACCTGGATGCTGAGGATGGAGTCGCCGCCCAGCATGAAGAAGTTGTCGTCGGCGCCGACCCGTTCGACGCCGAGCAGCTCGGCCCAGATCTCGCCGAGGATTCGCTCGGTCCCGGTGCGGGGCGCACGGTACGCGGTGTCGCCGGCCGCCGACCAGTCGGGGGCCGGGAGGCGCCGCCGGTCCACCTTGCCGTTGCCCGTCAGGGGCAGCTCCGCCACGGTGACGAACGCGGCGGGCAGCATGTAGTCGGGCAGGTCGGCCGACAGGTGGGTGCGCAGTTCGGCGGCCGGCGGTACGGCGGCGGCGGGGGCGGGCACGAGGTGGGCGGCCAGCCGCTTGCGCCCGCCCTCCTCGTACACGGAGACGACCGCCTCCACGACGGCCGGGTGGGCGGTGAGCCTGGCCTCGATCTCGGCGGGTTCCACCCGGAAGCCGCGGATCTTGATCTGGTCGTCCGCGCGTCCCACGAAATGCAGTTCGCCGTCGCCGCTCCAGCGCACGATGTCGCCGGTGCGGTACATGCGGGTGCCGGGCGGTCCGAACGGGTCGGCGAGGTAGCGGGCGGCGGTCGCGCCGGGGCGTCCGGCGTAGCCGCGGGCAACCCCGGCACCGGCGACGAACAGCTCGCCGGGGATGCCCGGCGGTTGGGGCTGGAGCGCGTCGTCCAGGACGTACACCCGCGTGTTGTCCAGCGGGCGGCCGATGGGCAGCACCGGGGGCAGCGGATCACCGGCGCGGAAGACGCGCCGGGTGGCGAAGGTGGTGGTCTCGGTCGGGCCGTAGCCGTCGACGAGGGTCAGGCCGGGGCAGGCGTCCAGGACACGGCGGACCACCGCGCCCGGCACGGCCTCGCCTCCGGTCCACACCTCCAGGGCGCCGCGCAGGCACGTGGGGTCCTCCTGCGCGAGGAGGCGGAACAGTCCCGCGGTCAGCCACAGGCACCGCACGCCCTGCTCGGTGATCGCGCGCCGGACGACGGCGGCGTCCAGGTCCGCAGGCGGGGCCAGCACGGCGGTCCCGCCGCGCAGCAGCGGGACCCACAGCTCGTAGGTGGAGGCGTCGAAGGCGTGCGGGGAGTGCACGAGGACGCGGTCGTGGCCGGTGAAGGCGCGGTCGAGCGCGAGCGCGGCGACGTCCCGCTGGCGCACGGCGACGCCCTTGGGGATACCGGTGGAGCCGGAGGTGAACATGAGGTACTGGACGTTGTCCGGGTGCACCGCGGCACCGGCCGGGCGCCGGGAACCGGACGCGTCACCGCCGGCGCCGGCGGCTCCGTCCGGCGGTACGGCTCCAGCAGCGTCCGCGTTTCCGTCCAGCGGTACCGGCCCACCGTAGGCGGCTCCGTCCAGCGGTGCGGTCTCCGCACCCGTGCCCGCGGCTCCGTCCAGCCGTACGACCTCCCCCTCGGGATGCACGGCGCGGGCCGTCTCCTCGCAGGCCGCGTCGGTGAGCAGCAGGTGCGCGCCGGCCTCCGTGAGCATCCGGCGCAGCCGCTCGCCCGGTGCCCGGCCGTCCAGCGGGACGTAGATCCCTCCGGTACGGGCGAGGGCGAGCTGAGCGACGACGAGGGTGACCGAGCGGTCCATCAGCACGCCGACCGGGACCTCGGCCCGTACACCGAGCGCGGTCAGCCGGGCGGCGAGCCCCGCCGCCCTGGTGTCCAGCTCCCGGTAGGTGAGGTGCTCGGTGCCGGCCTCCAGGGCGACGGCGTCCGGGGTGCGCCGCACCTGGGCGGCGAACAGGTCCGCGACCGTGGCGTCCGGCGTGTCGGTGGCCGTGTCGTTCCAGCCGCACAGGACCTGGTCCCGGCGGGCGGTGGTCAGCAACGGGAGTCGCGCGGCGGGACGTTGCGGTGCCGCGGCCATGCCCTCCAGCAGGACGGTGAGGTACTCGGCCATCCGCGCGACGGTGGCGGTGTCGAACAGCTCGGGGTCGTAGCCGAGGCGCAGCCCGAGTTCGGGGCCGGGGTAGGCCACCAGGCTCAGGGGGTAGTTGGTGGTCTCGATGCCGTCCAGGTCGCTCAGGCGCAGCCCGTGCGCGGCGGCGAGACCGTCGTCGACCGGGTAGTTCTCGAAGACCACGATGCTGTCGAACAGGGCGATGCCGTCCGCGAGTTCGGTGAACCCCTTCATGCGGGTGAGCGGCATGTGGTCGAACCGCCGGTCCTCGCTCTGGTCCTGCTGGAGCCGGCTCAGCCAGGCTTGGAGGGTCTCGTCGCGCGGTGCGGCGACGCGGGTCGGCAGTGTCGTGATGAACAGGCCGGTCATGGCCTCGGCACCGGGCAGCTCGGGGGGACGCCCGGAGACGGTGGTGCCGAACACCACGTCGTCGCGGCCCGCCTGACGGCTCAGCAGGAGCGCCCAGGCGCCCTGGACGAGGGTGTTGAGGGTCAGGCCCGCCGTTCTGGCCAGCTCTTCCAGCGCCCGGCTGGCGGCGGCGGGAACCGTGACCCGGACGGCCTGGGTGGACTCGGCCCGGTGGGTCTCGCGCGGTTCACGGTCGTAGGGCAGCGGGGTGGACTCGGTGAGGCCGGACAGGCGGTCCCGCCAGTGCCGTTCGGCCTGTTCGCCGTCGCGGTCGCGCAGCCAGGCCACGTAGTCGCGGAACGGCCGGCGGTCGGGCAGGGCGTCGTCGGCCGCCGTGCCCGGCTCCCCGGCGGGCAGCGCATGGCAGGTGAAGACGTCCGACAGCACCTGGAACAGGCTCCAGCCGTCGAGGATCAGGTGGTGGAAGGACCACACCACCCGCACACTGTCGTCGGAGAGCCGGGCGATCACCAGGCGTTGCAGCGGGGCCTGTCCGAGGTCGATGCCGCGTTCCCGGTCACGGTCGAGCAACTCCCGCAGCCGGGCTTCCCGTTCGGGTGCCGGCACCTCCCGCCAGTCCGCGTGCGTGACCGGCACGGACGCGTGGCGCCGGACCACCAGCAGCGGTTCGGGCATGTCCTGCCACGCGACGTGGCCGCGCAGCACGGGGGTGCGGTCGGTGACCCGCTGCCAGGCGGCCTCCAGCGCCGCGGGGTCGGGTATCCCGTCCAGGACGAAGGTCAGCTGCTGGAAGTAGGCGCTGCGGTCGTCCTGGGAGAGCCCGTGGAAGAGCATGCCGGCCTGGGTGGGCGTGAGGGCGTGGACGTCCTCGACCGCGGCGGGGTCGTCCCCGACGATCCGGTCCACGGCCCGCTGGTCCAGCCGCGCCAGCGGGAAGTCCGAGGGGGTGCGTCCCGCGGCGCCCGGCCGGGCGGCGTGCCGGGCGAGGCCTGCCAGCGCGTCGGCGTACCGTCCGGCGAGTTCCGCGACGGTCGCCTCCCGGTGCAGCTCCCCGGAATAGAACCAGGTGAACTCCAGCGCGTCGCCGTCCAGTTGCCCCACGACCTCCAGGGCGTGCGGGCGCTCGGCCAGCGGGTCGGCGTCCAGCTCCAGGGGGCGGCCCGGGGCCTGGTAGAGGCTGTCCGGCCGGCCGTCCGCGAGCCCGAACCGGCCCAGGTAGTTGAAGCTGATGTGTGCGGTCGGCGCCGAGGGCAGCGAACCGGGCCGGGCCAGGTAGCGCAGGGCGTCGTGGCCCAGACCGTGCCGGGGCACCGCGCGGAGCTGTTCCTTGACCCGCTTGAGCACCGTGTCCCAGTCCGCGTCCATAGGGACGGTCAGGGCGACGGGGTGGCGGGTGGTGAACCAGCCGACGGTACGGCTGGTGTCGACGTCGGCGAACAGTTCCTCCCGGCCGTGCCCTTCGACGTCCACCACGACGCGGTCGTGTCCGGTCCAGCCGCACAGGGTCCGGCCCAGCGCGCCGAGCAGTACGTCGTTGGCCTGGGTGCGGTAGGTCTCCGGCAGGGTGCGCAGCAGGACGGCGGTGTCCTCGGGAGTGAGGCGTACGGTCACCGAGCGCGCCGTGGCGTAGGTGTTGGCGCCCTTCAGGTCCGTGGGGAGCGCGGTGTCGGCATCCGTGACCGGCTGCGACCAGTACGCCGTCTCGTCGTCGAAGCCGCCGTCGGCGGCGAGGGCGGCCAGGCGCCCGGCCCAGTCCCGCAGCGCCGACGACTTCGCCGGCAGGGCCGCCGTCCCGTCGCGGCCCTCGCGGCGGGCGGCGTAGGCCCGGTCCAGGTCTTCCAGCAGGACGCGCCAGGAGATCCCGTCGACGACCAGGTGGTGGACGGCCAGGTGCAGGACGGGGCGGCGGCCGGGCTCCCGGTCGTGGAGCACGGCGCGCAGCAGCGGGCCGCGGGACAGGTCGAAGGGGCCCGTGTGCGGGGCGTCGGCGTCGGGGCCGGTGTGGCGTGCCAGGTGCAGCCGGGGTGCCGCGTCGTCGATGTGCCACTGGACGCCCGCGTCGCCGTGACCGGTGACGAAGCGGGAGCGCAGGGCGTCGTGATGGGTGACCAGGTCGTTCAGGGCGTCCTCGAGGGCCGCGGCGTCGACGGTGTCGGGCAGTTCCACGGACAGCGTCTGGGCGAAGTGGCCCGCGCGTTCGGCGGCGCTGTCGAAGAGCCAGTGCTGAATGGGTGTCAGCGGCGCGGTGCCGGTGGCCGCGACGGGGGCGGGCGCGGCGGTCCTGCGGCTTCCGGCGGCGTCCGCGCACCGGGCGAGGGCGGCGACCGTCTGGTGCCGGTAGACGTCGCGCGAGGTCACCGTCAGGCCGGCCCGCCGGGCCTGCGCCACCACCTGGATGCTGAGGATGGAGTCGCCGCCGAGCGCGAAGAAGTTGTCGTCCGCCCCGACCCGCTCCACGTGCAGGACGTCCGCCCAGACCGCGGCGAGGGTCCGCTCGGTGGGAGTGCGGGGCGCGACGTGGCGCGTGGTGTGCGTGGCGGGTCCCGGGTCAGGGAGCGCGGCGCGGTCCAGTTTGCCGTTGGGGTTGAGCGGCAGGGCGCTCAGCACCACGACGGCCGCGGGCACCATGTAGTCGGGCAGCGACGCGCCGAGTGTCCGGCGCACCGATTCCGGTTCGACGCGCGCTCCCGCGGCGGGTACGACATACCCGACCAGGCGCCGGTGCCCGTCGCTCTCCCGGGCGGTGGCGGCCGCCTCGGCCACGCCCTCGCACGTGCGCAGGGCCTCCTCCACCTCGCCGAGCTCGATGCGGAATCCCCGTACCTTGACCTGCTGGTCGGTCCGCCCGAGGTACTCCAGCTCGCCGTCGGCGGTCCAGCGCACCAGGTCACCGGTGCGGTACATGCGGTCGCCGGGCGCGCCGTAGGGGTCGGCGACGAACCGGGCGGCGGTCAGGCCGGGGCGCCGCAGGTAGCCGCGGGCCAGGCCGCCGCCCCCGAGGTGGAGTTCTCCCGTGACTCCCGGAGGCTGCGGGCGCAGCAGGCGGTCCAGGACGTAGGCCCGGGTGCGGGCCACCGGTCTGCCGATGGGCGGGGCCTGGTCGGGCACGGCGTCCCCGGCGAACCACGCGGTGGCGTAGACGGTCGCCTCGGTCGGCCCGTAGATGTTGGCCACCTCACCACCGGGTGTCGCGCGCCGCAGGTCCCGCACGGTCTGCGCGGGCAGCGCCTCGCCGGCCAGGACGACGGTGTCGGCCTCGACCGCGGTGGCGTCGCCCGTGAGCATCCGGGAGACCACCGACGGCACGCCGCTGACCAGCCCGGCCCGCCGTGTCCCCGGCGCGTCGGCGAGCGCGGGCAGGTCGTCGACCAGCTCGACCCCGCCGCCTGCCAGCAGGGGGCACAGCATCTCGAACACCGAGACGTCGAAGTTGAGCGAGGTGGAGGCGACGACGTGCGCCAGCCGGTCGGTGCCGAACTCCTCCTCCGCCCAGGTGGCCAGTGCGGCCACGCTGCGCTGGGCGACCACGACCCCCTTGGGGCGGCCGGTCGAGCCCGAGGTGTAGATGACGTACGCGGGATGGGCGGGGTCCAGCGGCTGCCGGCGCTCGGCGTCGGTCACGTTCGTGTCGGACCGGTCGGGGGCCCCGGCGCCGTCGACGGCGCAGTCCTCCAGGATCAGCGGTTCGCACCCCTCGGGCAGTACGCCGGCCGTGCCGCGGGCGGCTACGACCAGCGCGGGAGCCGCGTCGTCGAGCATGAAGCGGATGCGGTCGGCCGGGTAGCCGGGATCCACCGGCAGGTATCCGGCTCCCGACTTCAGGACGGCCCACAGCACCGGCAGCAGGTCGGCGGTGCGCGGCAGGCAGAGGGCGACCAGCGTCTCGGGGCCCGCGCCGCGCCCGATCAGCAGCCGGGCGAGGCGGTTGGCGCGCCGGTTCACCTCGGCGTAGTCGAGCCGTACGGGGCCGCAGACCACGGCGGTCCGGTCGGGGGTCCTGGCCACCTGCGCCTCGAACAGCGCGGCCAGCGTGCTGTCCCCGGTGTCCTGCCCGTCGTGCGGCGGCGGGTTCCAGGCGTCGAGCAGGGTGCGCCGCTCGTCGTCCGACAGCAGCGGCAGTTCGGCGACCGTCCGGTGCGGGCCGTCCGCCATGCCCTCCAGCAGGCGGTGCAGGTGACGGCTCATCCGGGCCACGGTGCGTGCCTCGAAGAGGTCCGTGTTGTACTCGACCGTCAGCTCGGATCCGCCGTCGGGACGCGGCGCGAACTCCAGGACCAGGTCGAAGCGGGCCGCAGGCCGGGGCAGTGGATGGTCCTCGATGCGCAGCCCGCCGGCCCGCGGCGGGTACGCCGGGGCGGTCTGCTGCACCACGAGCGCCTGCACCAGCGGGGTGCGGCTGGGGTCCCGGGGCGGGGCCAGCTCCTCCACCACTCGGTCGAAGGGCACCCCGTCGTGTGCGAAGGCGTCCAGCACGGTCGCGCGCATGCTCTCCACGAACCGGTCGACCGTGGCCTTGTCGTCCACCTCGCCGCGCAGCACCACGGTGTTGGCGAAGAACCCGGTGACGTCCTCCAGGTCGCCGCGGCCCCGCCCGTTGGTGACGGTGCCGAACGCCACGTCCCGCTGCCCGGAGTACCGGGAGAACAGCACGGCGGCGGCGCCCGCGAAGAGGGTGAACAGGGTCGTGCCCCGGCCGCTCGCCAGGTGCCGCAGCCGGGCTACGAGTTCGGCGGGCAGCTCGTGGCGGTGCGCCGCTCCGGCGGTGGTGCGCACGGCGGGCCTGGGCCGGTCCGTGGGCAGTTCCAGCTGCTGCATGCCGGTCAGGTGCCGCTTCCAGTACGCGAGGCTCTCGGCGTCGCCGTCCGTGGACCGCCGCTGCCGTTCCCACACGGCGAAGTCCGGGTACTGCACGCCCGGCTCGGACAGTCCGTCAGGGGTACCGGACACCTCCGCGTGGTAGAGCGCGGCCAGGTCGCGGGTCAGGACGCCGACGGACCAGCCGTCGGTGACGATGTGGTGCTGGGCCAGCAGGAGCAGGTGGTCGTCGTCGGTGCGGCGGACGAGCAGGGCGCGGGTGAGCGGTCCCGTCGCCAGGTCGTAGGGGCGGCCCAGTTCCTCGGTCAGCAGGCGCTCGGTGGCCTCGGCGCGGCCGTCGGCGGGGAGACGGCCGAGATCCGCCGTCCGCAGCGGCACCGCGGCGGCGTCGCTCACGTGCTGCGCGTCCTGCCCGTCCACGGTGGTGAAGGTGGTGCGCAGGGAGTCGTGGCGGGCGGCGAGCCGGTCCAGGGCGCGGCGCAGCGCGCCGTCGTCGAGTGGTCCGCGCAGGCGCAGCGCGACACCGGTGTTGTACTCGGTGCCGCCCGCGGTGAGGTCGTCGAGGAACCACAGCCGTCGCTGGGCACTGGACAGCGGAAGCGGCCGGTCCCGCGGGGCCGGCGGGATCGGGTCCGGCGGCGCGGTGGCGGCCGGGTCGCCGAGCAGCGGGGCCAGGGCGGCGACGGTCCGCGCGGTGAACACGTCCCGGACCGACAGGCGTACGCCGAGTTCGTCGCGTATCCGGGACAGCATGCGGGCGGCGAGGATCGAGTCGCCGCCCAGGTCGAAGAAGTCGTCCTCCACGCCGATGCCGTCGGCGCCCAGCACGTCCGCCCAGACGGCGGCCAGTGACCGCTCCTCGGGGGTGCGCGGCGGGACCCGGCCGGCGGTGGACGCGGGGCCGGGCGCGGGCAGGGCACGCCGGTCGACCTTGTGCTGGGGGGTGAGCGGCAGGGCGTCCAGGACGACGATCGCGGACGGGACCAGGTGCGCCGGCAGGGAGGCGGTGAGCGCCGCGCGCAACGCGGCCGGCTGTGGGGCGTGCCGGGGGTCGGCGGGCGTGACGTAGCCGACGAGCCGCTGCCGGCCCGGCTCGTCCTCGCGTACCACGACGACGGCTTCACGGACCTGGTTCTCGCGCGCGAGGGCCGCCTCGATCTCGCCGGGTTCGATGCGGAAGCCGCGCACCTTCACCTGCCGGTCGAGCCTGCCCAGGAACTCCAGCTCGCCGTCCGCCGTCCAGCGTGTCCGGTCGCCGGTGCGGTACAGCCGGGCGCCGGGCGGGCCGAAGGGGCTGGCGACGAAGCGGGCGGCGGTCAGGCCGGCCCGGCCGAGGTAGCCGCGGGCCAGTCCGTCGCCCCCCACGAACAGTTCGCCGTCGGCGCCGGGCGGCACGGGCCGCATCGCCTCGTCCAGTACGTGGGCCCGCAGGCCGGGCAGCGGGGCGCCGATCGTCGGAGTGCCGCCGCCGGCCGCGAGGGGGCCGGTCCACGAGGTGACGATCGTGGCCTCGGTCGGCCCGTACGAGTTGATCATGCGGCGTCCGGGCGCCCAGCGGTCGACGAGGGCCGCAGGACAGGCTTCGGCTCCCACGATCAGCGTGCGCAGATGGCGTGCGCCGCCGTTCGACGCCGGGTCGGGCAGCGTGGCGAGCGCGGCCGGCGGGATGAGGGCGTGGGTGATGCGGTGCTCGTCCAGCACGGTGGCGAGTTCGTCGCCAAGCCACGGCCCGTCGGGCGGCACCACCAATGTCGCGCCCGTCAGGAGCGAGATGAACAGCTCCAGGACGGAGGCGTCGAAGCTCGGCGAGGAGAACTGCAGCACGCGGTCGCCCGGGCCCACGGCGTACCGGTCCGCGGCGGCCGCCGCGAAGCCGCCGATGCCCCGGTGGGTGACCGTCACGCCCTTGGGGGTCCCGGTGGAGCCGGAGGTGAAGATGACGTAGGCCGCGTGGTCGGCGTCAGCCGCCGGGAGCCGGACCGGGGCACCCTGGGCGGTGTTCTCTGCCATGACGGCACGGACCAGGTCCAGGTCGTCGAGGACCGCGGCGGGCCGGGCGTCGGCCAGCATCAGGGCGCGCCGTTCGGCCGGGTAGTCGGGGTCCACCGGCAGGAAGGCGGCGCCCGCCCGGGCCACGGCCAGCTCCGCGGCGACCAGTTCCATCGAGCGGGGCAGGACCAGCGCGACGGACCGGTCCGGGCCGGCCCCGTTCCGCACGAGGTGGCCGGCCAGCCGGTCGGCGCGTGCCGCCAGGTCGCGGTAGGACCAGGTCCGCCGCGCGTCGGTCAGCGCGGGCGCCGACGGGGTGCGGGCGGCCTGGGCGGCGAACAGCTCACCGAGCGCCGCGTACGCCGGGGTAGGGGCGGTGACGCCGTCGGCGGGCGCGGGCGCGTGGTCGGCCTGCGGGGAGCGGGGCGCAGGGGTGGCCATGTCGTGCGGGTCCGTCATGGGGAGTCCTTATGGGCGAAGAACGGAGCGGTGCGCGCGGACCCGGACCGCCGGGGAGGCAGCCCGAAGGCCCGCCGGGGCGGTGGGGACGGCTGTCCGCGCGTGCGGGGCGAGGACGGGGACGGCGCCCGGACGTCAGGGGGTGCCGGTGCGGCGGGCCGTGCGTCCGGATATCTGCACGCGGTCGATCACGCCGGTGGCGGGGTCGCGGTGGAACCGCCCGCCGGGCTCGCGCCGGCCGGTGTCCGGGTCGATCAGGTCGCAGGCGAGGTCCGGATAGCAGGCCAGCGGTATGGGGCAGTCGCCGTCCACGGAGAGCGTCGGCACGCCGTCCCCGTCGAGCTTGATGCGGTACTCGGTCCCGCCGTTGCGGTAGGTGCCGGCGGACTCGGGCAGCGGGACGGGCCGGTCGTGGCGCACGCGGGCCGGGGCGGCCGGCACGCGCATGCCGGTGATCCGGGTCAGATCAGCGGCCAGGTCCTGCCACATCGCCGTGGCGCCCTTGGCGTTGCCGGTGAAGGCGATCACCACGCCGCTCTCGGGTTCGGCGCGCAGGTGGCACGAGGTGCCCTGGGCGTTTCCGTCGTGCCCGCACCACCAGCGTCCGTCCTGCCGGAACAGCGCGGGGCCGAGGCCCCAGCCGCTCGCCAGGACTCCCGGGTCGGCCGCGGCCTCCCGGCGGCGCATCTGTGCGGCGGCGGCCGGCGGCAGCACGGCGGACCGGCCGACGAGCGCCTTGCCGAGCGCCGCCAGGTCCAGTGCACTCGCCTGCACGGCGCCGGCGGGTGCCTCCAGCGGGGCCAGGTTCTGGTGCGCCGCGCGCACCCGGCCCGAAGCCGTGTTGAGGGCGTGTCCCGCGGCGGCCGGGCGGTCGGAGTAAGTGTCGCCGAGGAAGCAGGGTTCTATGCCCAGGGGGTCCAGGAGAAGCGCCCGGACGGCTTCCTGCCAGCTCATCCCCGTCACGGCTTCCACCAGCCGTCCGGCGGCGACGTAGCCGGCGTTGGAGTACGAGAACCCGGTCCCGGGCGCGAACAGCGCGTCCTCGGCCGTGCACACCGCCGACAGATAGCGCGCGGCGGTGGTGCCGGCGGCGGTGTCCGAGTCGGGTCCGGTGGGCAGGCCTGCGGTGTGACTGAGCAGGTGACGTACGGTCACCTCCGGTAAAGCGCGTAGCTCCGGGAGGAGCGTGGCGACTTCGTCGTCCGGGGAGAGGTCGCCGTCGTCGGCCAGGAGCATCACGGCGGTGGCGGTGCAGACCTTGGTGACCGAGCCTATCGGGACGGCGGTCTCGGCGGTGAACGGGGCGCCCGTGCCGGCGTCGGCCGTGCCGGTGTGCAGGCTCAGGACGTGCGTCCCGAAGTCGACGACGAGCTGGGCGCCCGGTACCCGGTGCGTGCGGGCGAGGTGTTCCAGGCGGTGTTGCAGTGCTTCGCGCACGGGGGACGGTCGGCGGTCGGTGACCAGAGCGGTGGTGGGGTACGGCATGAGAAAGAGACTCCTGATGACTGCGGCCAGGGCGGGATGACGGACCGGTCCGCGGGGTGAGCGGTGCGGGCCGGGCCGGGGGACGTCGGCGTTTCGGCTACGGGCGGCTGACTTCGACCGGCAGGTGGCGTACGCCGACGATGACGGCCGGGTTCTGGAAGACGACGTCGCCGTACGACGGGACATCCAGGGCGCGGAAACGTTCAAGCAGCATGCGCAGCGCGATCCGCGCTTCCAGCCGGGCCAGCGGGGCGCCGAAGCAGAAGTGGATGCCGTGACCGAACGTCAGATGGGGATTGGGACTTCGGCCGAGGTCGAGGACGTCCGGCGAGGCGAACCGGGCGGGGTCGCGGTTCGCCGCGCCGAGGTTCACCATCACCAGCGAGTCGGCGGGGATGTCGTGGCCGCCGAGCACCACGGGCCTGGTGACGCGGCGTCCGAGCTCGGGGAAGGGCGGAAGCCAGCGCAGCACCTCCTCGATGGCGTCCGGGAGCCGGCCGGGATCGGCGCGCAGCGCGGCGAGCGAACCGGGATGCCGGTCGAAGGTGCCGACGGCGTTGCCCAGCAGGGCCGTTGTGGTGATGTGTCCGGCGACCAGCAGTAGGGCGACGAACCCGACGATCTCCTGGTCCTCCAGGCGGACGCCGTCGACCTCGGCGGTGATGAGCTTGCTGGTGAGGTCCTCACCGGGCTGGGCACGGCGGTTGCGGATGTGCTCCAGGATGTAGCCGTTCATCTCCCGCACGGTGGGGGCGATGGCTTCCAGCGCGCGTTCCAGGTCGGCCATGTCGAGGCTCTCGCCGAGCTGGTCCCCGCTGAACAGGGTGCTCGCCCAGTCCTGGAAGAGCGTGTGGTCCTCGGGGGGTACGCCGAGCAGTTCGGCGATCACGATGATGGGGAGGGGGTAGGCCAGCGTGTCGACCAGATCGAACCGGTCACGGCCGTCCACCGTGTCCAGTAACCGGGTGCAGACGGCCTCGATGCGCGGTTCGAGTCCCTGCACGACCCGCGGGGTGAAGGCCTGGCTCACCAGGGCGCGGAGCTTGCGGTGCTCCGGCGGGTCCATGCCGACGAAGTTGCCCTGCCGGAAGGTGTCGAAGTCCTGCTGGGTGGGGGCGATCGGGGACATGTCCGAGGAGTACGTGGCCTGGTCGGCCAGCACGGCGGCGACCCCCTGGTGGTCGGTGACCTGCCACAGGCCCTGACCCTCGTCGTACCGGACGGGACCGGCCTCCCGTAAGGTCCGCCACCGGTCGGTCACGACGTCCCAGACTAAAGGGGCCTCCGTCACTAGCTTGCTGGTCACCTTTTCTCCCTTGGGTGTGGGCGTGCAGGCGCGGCGGGGGTCACCGTGGAGCGTTGGCCGGCCGGCGGCGCGCCCGACTCGTCGGTGCGCGGACCGGCACGCGGTCGTGGCGGACACGCCGACCGCGCGAGGGTGGGACGAAAGCGCTGTGGCATGCGCTCCGCTCATCGGCCGTGCGGCCGAACTCCCCCCGGTGGTCGGCCCGTTGCTCTGTCCGTCACGGACGGCGCGGCCGAAACCCCCGTTGCCCGGCAGTCTGACTGCCGAGCCGTACGGATGTCCTCCGTACGGTCAAAAAAGCCGGTCGGGCAGGGTCAACACGCCCTCCGCACCAGACGTCGTCCCTGTGCCTGTGCGTGAACGGACGATGGCACCTGCCTTGCGGACCTTGCCGACATCACAGCTCCCCCAGTGCATCTTCCCGCGCAGCTACTGCGCGGGCCCTTCTCAGCCCACACGAACACATGGCAGGCCCGCAGACACCGGTCGCCCGGGGCGGGATGAGTGGATGCGCACACCGACGGATTCTGTCCGCGCCGGACACGGTGCGTACCCCGGAACATCCCTGTCCCGGTCGAACTCGGCCCACAGTCTTCATGGCGAGTCATGTGATAGCAACCCCCAGAAGTTGAACGGAGAGTGCTGGTGACGGCCCGCCCGATGTGACCGCCGAGTAGGTTCACGGGGCCTCATCCACATGCACGACGGTCCGGCCGGATCGCCGCTTCCGGCGGGTGCCCAGCCGTCCCGATGTCAAACGTCCGACGGCCCGCGACGCCCCTGCCTTTCCCGCGGGGCGTACGCGCGGGGACGCTCCCACCAGCGGCGCAACCCCCATGACGTTGCGTCGAGTTGGGGATCGATGCGACCCGACGACGACGGCGGCCGTCCGCCCGGACCACCCCGGCGGGCACGTCGGACACCGCCGCGGGGCCGTGAGGTGATCACCGGAAGCAGTCGAGGACAGCGGACGCGGCGCTTCCACGTCCCGGCGCACGGGGGCGCACGGTCACACGGTGTGCGCGGGCTCGTGCATCCGCCGGTGGCACGTGCTTCTCGCGCCCGACGCCGTGCGGCGGGGACCCCTTGGCACCCGACTCGCCGTCGTGGCTTCCCTCAACGCCCGCGCACCCGCGACGAGTCCGGCAGGATCCGTCCGGGATCCGTCTGCCGCACCGGCCGGATCAGCCGTTGCTCCCCGACCCGCCCTGTGTTGTCATACGCCGGTCTCCCGGCCGCGGGACCGCTGTGCGGACCGGGCGCAGTCGGCGACCAGCCGGGCCACGGCCTGCCGGTGGTCCGCCAGGAAGAAGTGGCCTCCGGGGAAGGACATCTGCCGGAAGTCCTGTGACGTGTGCCGCTTCCAGGCGGCGGCGTCCTCCCGCGGAACGAGCCGGTCCTGCTCGCCGGTGAGACACAGGACCGGCAGGTCCACCACGGTGTGCGCGGCGGGCCGGTACAGGGCGACGGCGCGGTAGTCGTTGCGGATGACCGGAAGCAGCAGCTCCATGAGGTCCGGGCTGTCCGCGATGCCGGAGTCGGTTCCGCCGAGCGCGGCGAGGTGGTCCAGGATCTCCTGGTCCGTGCCGCGGTGCACGTCGTCCCTCAGGCGCACGGACGGGGCGGCGCGCCCGGAGACGACCAGCCGGAGCGGCGCGGCCGGCTGCTCGGCGGCCAGCCGGACGGCGGCCTCGAAGGCCACGGTCGCGCCCATGCTGTGGCCGAAGAAGACCAGGGGCACGGGGTCGGCGGCGTACCGCCGGAGAGAGGGCACCACCCGGTCCGCGAGTTCCTCGATGGTGCGGACGAAGGGCTCGCCCATGCGTTCCTGCCGCCCGGGATACTGGACGGACGAGAGGTCGAACTCGTCGGGGAAGTGCGGCGCGAACGGCACGAAGAAGGTGGCGGCACCTCCGGCGTGCGGGAAGAACACCACGTGCGCCGCGGGCCGTTCGCCCCTCCGCACCTCCCGGACCCAGGGATCCCTGCCCGTCCTCACCGCGGCCCACCCCTCACTCGACCGACCACCACTTCGCCGACGGCGGCCCCGGCAGCACCGCTTGACCACCCGTCACCATCAGCCTACGACGCCCCGAAGTCACCGCACCCGGCCCGGGACAGGTGGGGCTGCCCGCTGTCCGGTGAAGGGGTCTTCGGCCGGGGCATGCGGGCGGGGACCCGGACGGGAACGCACGGAGACAGCGACACCTCCGTGTGCGACACGACCACCCCCCGAGCGAGCCCGACCCGGAAGCGGATGAACGGCCCAGCAGTCCTCCACCGGCGATCCGGCAGCTACGGCCCGCCCCCTCCCCTACCGCTGGCGGCACGGCGCCGTGCTGGCCCGCACGACCAGCTCGGTCGGCACGAGCGTGGTGCCGTGCTCCGTCCCCTCGTGGCGCATCCGACGCAGGACTCCCTCGACGCACAGGCGTCCCACTTCCGCGAAGTCCTGGTGGACGGTGGTCAGGGGAGGCAGGAAGGAGCTCGCCTCGGGGATGTCGTCGAAACCGATGACGCTGACCTCGTCAGGGATCTTCCGGCCGCGCTCGTGCAGGGCACGCAACAGCCCGAGTGCCATCTGGTCGTTGGCGGCGAACACCGCCGTACAGGTTTCCTCGTCGGCGAGCGCGAGCCCGGCCCGGTAGCCGGACTCCGCCGACCAGTCACCCCGTACGACGGGTGGCACGAAGCGGCCGGCCTCGGTGAGTTCGGCACGCCAGGCGTCGGCACGGCGCTGGGCCGCGTAGGACTCCTCGGGCCCCGCGAGGTGCCAGACCGAGCGATGCCCGAGGTCCAGCAGGTGCCGGACGGCCGCCCGCGCTCCCCCGGCCTGGTCGGTGTCGACCACGCAGTAGCGGTCACCGGCGTCCGAGTCGGCGACGACGACCTGCACATGGGGCGGCAGGGAGATGGTCGCCGTGTCGAGCAGGTGCACCTCCATGATGGCGATGACCGCGTCGACGGCCAGCTCACCGAGGCGGGAGAAGGCGCCGCGCACCTCGTCCTGGGTGGGGACGGCGACGGGCAGCAGGGTGACGGCGTACCCCTTCTGCGCCGCGGAGGTGGCGATCGCCTCCAGCGTGCGCATGTTGCCGGTGGTGGAGAGGTTGAAGGTGATGACACCGATGGTGCGGAACTCGCCGCGTTTGAGGGCGCGGGCGGCACTGTTGGGCCGGTAGCCCAGCTCCTTCATGGCCGACAGCACCTGCCGCCGCGTCTCCTCGTTGACGCCCGCGTAGCCGTTGGACACCCGGGAGACGGTCTGGGAGGAGACGCCTGCAAGCCGGGCGACGTCCGCCATGGAGGCGCTCTGGGAACGGCGTGCGGCCCGTTTCCCGCTGCGCTCGCGAGCCCGCTCCACAGGTGCCGAGGCGCTGTCCGCCGTGTCCACTCGTCTCCCTTGCTGCCCGGGCCGCCGTTTGTGAGGCGACCCTTGACCACCGACCTGGGGGCAGTGTAGACATTCCGCCATCAGATGTTTACGTAAACATAACAGCCCGGAACTCCTTGCGGCGCCTTATGTTTGCGCAAACATCGCGGCGGTCCACGACGCCGGTTCCAGATGGACGAGCGAGGAACGACATGACGACGCTGCAACCTCCCGCGACCGTGCGCAGGCACCCGGAGCGGCCTCCGGCGAAACAGGACCGGCGCTCCTGGGCGGGGTGGGGGTTCATCGGCCCCTTCTCGGTGGTCTTCGCCTTCGTCTTCCTCGCGCCGATCGGTTACTCCATTTACCTGAGCCTCTTCCGGGACCAGCTCATCGGCGGCACGACCTTCGTGGGCCTGGACAACTACCAACAGGCCCTGCAGGACGACCAGTTCTGGTCCTCGCTGGCGCGGGTGTCGCTGTTCCTGCTGGTCCAGGTGCCGATCATGCTGGGTATCGCCCTGTTCGTGGCGCTGGCCCTGGACAGCGGGCGGCTCTACGGCAAGGACTTCTTCCGCATCTCGATCTTCCTGCCGTACGCGGTGCCCGCCGTCGTCGCCACCCTCATGTGGGGCTTCATGTACGGCACCCAGTACGGACTGGTGGGTGACATCGACGAGGCGTTCGGCGTCACCCTGCCCGACCCGCTCTCCAGCGGCCTGGTCCTGGCGTCCATCGGCAACATCGTCACCTGGGAGTTCGTCGGCTACAACATGCTGATCTTCTACTCCGCGCTGCGGGTCGTCCCGGACTCGCTCTACGAGGCGGCGGAGATCGACGGCGCCGGACAGATCCGCGTCATCACCGCCATCAAGCTCCCCGCGATCCGCGGCGCCCTCGTCATCGCCACGATCTTCTCGATCATCGGCAGCTTCCAGCTCTTCAACGAGCCGAACATCCTGCGGCCGCTGGCGCGCAACGCGATCACGACGGACTACACCCCGAACTTCTTCACGTACTCGCTGTCCTTCAACGGCCAGCAGCACAACTACTCCGCGGCGGTCGCCATCATCATGGGCCTGATCACGATGGTCATCGCCTATGTCGTGCAGCTTCGCGGCATGCGCAAGGGAGCGTGACCTCGATGAGCAGCACGAGCAGCCCAGCCACCAGCGTCTCCCCCGCCGCGTCCGCCCCGTCGACCGGCGCGGCCAGGAGCGTGCCCCGTCTGCGCAGGCGCGCAGCCCACGTCCCCGGGCGCCCCAGGCGCAGCCTCCTGCTGACCGGCCTCACCGGCCTGGTCCTCGTCTACACCGTGGTACCGCTGGTGTGGCTGCTGATCAGCGCCACCAAGACGCAGGAGGGCCTCGCCGACTCGTCAGGGCTGTGGTTCGCCGACGACTTCGCACTCTGGGACAACATCGGCCAGACGTTCACGTACCACGACGGCATCTTCGGGCGCTGGCTCCTCAACACCCTGCTGTACGTCGTGCTCGGGGCCGGCGGTGCCACCTTCCTGGCGATCCTCGGCGGCTACGCGCTGGCCAAGTTCGA
This sequence comes from Streptomyces sp. GLSS-08, assembly GCF_056387915.1. Taxonomy (NCBI): domain Bacteria; kingdom Bacillati; phylum Actinomycetota; class Actinomycetes; order Kitasatosporales; family Streptomycetaceae; genus Streptomyces; species Streptomyces sp. GLSS-08. Next base: position 170,337 of record NZ_JBWJAQ010000003.1, on the reverse strand, counting down.
CTTCCCCGGCAAGCGAGGCGTCTTCGCCGTGGTCATCGGCGCCGTGGCCGTCCCGGGCACCGCCCTGGCGGTGCCGACCTTCCTGATGTTCAGCAGGATCGGCCTGACCGACACCCCGTGGGCGGTGATCATCCCCTCCCTGATCTCGCCCTTCGGCCTGTACCTGATGTGGGTGTTCGCCACCGAGGCCATCCCCGTCGAACTGCTGGAAGCGGCCCGCATCGACGGGGCTGGCGAGGTGCGCACCTTCTTCCGGGTCGCCCTGCCGCTGCTCGCCCCCGGCATCGTGACCGTGCTGCTGTTCACCACGGTCGCGACCTGGAACAACTACTTCCTCCCGCTGATCATGCTCAAGGATCCCGAGTGGTATCCCCTCACCCTCGGTCTGAGCGCCTGGAACGCGCAGGCCGAGACCATCGGCGGCGACGTGATCCGCAATCTCGTGATCACCGGCTCGCTGCTCACCATCGTGCCGCTGATCGCGGCGTTCCTGCTGCTGCAGAAGTACTGGCAGTCCGGCCTCGCCGCCGGAAGCGTCAAGGAATGACCCGCTCCCGGACCGCAACCCCCCTCAGCCCTGCCTCCCCTGTGTCCCGCCCGTCCCGCCCACGAAGAAGTGGAAGCACCTCCATGCGCAGAACGACCGGCCGCCTGATGCGCGGCCTCGCCGTCCTCTCCGTCCTCGCCCTCGGCGCGACCGCCTGCGGCGGCTCCGACGAAGACGGCGCCGGCCAGAAGCCGGTCTCCGCCGACGACGTCCGGGCCGCCCTCAAGAAGGGCGGCACGGTCACGGTCTGGGCCTGGGAGCCCACGCTGAAGACGGTCGCCGCCGACTTCCAGAAGAAGTACCCCAAGGTCAAGATCAACCTGGTTGGCGAACGGTCGGGCGACAAGCACTACACCGCCCTGTCGAACGTGATCTCGGCCGAGAAGGGCGTCCCGGACGTCGCCCAGGTCGAGTACTTCGCGCTGGGCCAGTACTCCCTCACCAAGGGCCTGACCGATCTCGCCCCCTTCGGCGCCGACAAGCTCGCCGACAAGTACACCCCAGGCCCGTGGAACGCCGTGAGCGACGGTAACAAGGTCTACGGGCTGCCCATGGACTCCGGACCCATGGCGCTCTACTACAACAAGAAGCTCTTCGACAAGTACCAGATCGAGGTGCCGACCACCTGGGACGAGTACCTCGAGGCGGCCCGCAAGCTGCACAAGGCCGACCCGAAGGTCTACATCGCCAACGACGCCGGTGACGCGGGCTTCACCACCAGCATGCTGTGGCAGGCCGGTTCGCGCCCCTACAAGGTCGACGGCACCAAGGTGAAGGTCGACTTCTCCGACGCGGGCGCCAAGAAGTACACCGACACCTGGCAGAAGCTGATCGACGAGAAGCTCCTCGCGCCGATCAACGGCTGGACCGACGACTGGTACAAGGGCCTGGGCAACGGCACCATCGCCACCCTCGCCAGCGGTGCCTGGATGCCCGCCAACTTCGTCACCGGCGTCCCGAAGGCCTCCGGTGACTGGCGCGCCGCGCCCCTGCCGGCCTGGACCAAGGGTGACAAGGCGAGCGCGGAGAACGGCGGCAGCTCCCTGGCCCTGCCCGCCCTGGGCAAGAACAAGGAACTCGCGTACGCCTTCGTCGAGTACGCGAACTCCGGTGCCGGTGTGCAGAGCCGTGTCAAGGAGGGCGCCTTCCCTGCGACCGAGGCCGAGCTGCGGTCCGAGGAGTTCCGCAACACCGAGTTCGCGTACTTCGGCGGCCAGAAGGCCAACCAGGTCTTTGCGGACTCCGCCGCCAACGTCGCGGACGACTGGTCGTACCTGCCGTTCCAGCAGTACGCCAACTCGATCTTCAACGACACCGTCGGCAAGGCCTATCTCGGCAGCACCGAGCTCGCCGACGGCCTGAAGTCCTGGCAGGACGCCTCCGTCAAGTACGGCAAGGAGCAGGGCTTCACCGTCGAGTAGCCGACGCGAGCCCCCCACTCCGCTCCCTGTGAAACACCGGAAGGACCACCATGATCTCCACCCTCCTGTCCCGGCTTCAGCACGGGCCGGACGGTGACCCCACCCCACGCCTCGCGTACGGCGCCGACTACAACCCCGAGCAGTGGCCGCGCGAGGTGTGGGAGGACGACATCCGGCTGATGCGCGAGGCCGGCGTCAACCTCGTCTCCGTGGGGATCTTCTCCTGGGCCCGCATCCAGCCGGCCCAGGACGAGTGGGACTTCGCCTGGCTCGACGAGATCATGGACCTGCTGCACGCGGGCGGCATCGGGGTCGACCTCGCCACCGCCACCGCCTCCCCGCCGCCCTGGCTCACCACGGCACACCCGGAGATCCTCCCGGTGACCGCCTCGGGTGAGACGGTGTGGCCGGGGGCGCGGCAGCACTGGCGTCCCACCTCACCGGTCTTCCGCGATCACGCGCTGCGTCTGGTGCGCACGATGGCGGGCCGGTACGCGGACCATCCGGCGCTGGTGGCCTGGCACGTCTCCAACGAGCTGGGCTGCCACAACGTCTACGACTACTCGGACGACGCCGCCCGCGCCTTCCGCGACTGGCTGCGCGCCCGCTACACCACGCTGGACGCGCTCAACCACGCCTGGGGCACGGCCTTCTGGTCGCAGAGGTACGGCGACTGGGAGCAGATCCTGCCGCCCCGGCTGGCCGCCTCCCACCCCAACCCGACCCAGCAGCTGGACTTCAAGCGCTTCTCCTCCGACGCGCTGAAGGAGTACCTGCGCGCGGAACGGGACGTGCTGCGCGAGTTGACCCCGGACGTGCCGGTCACCACGAACTTCATGGTGATGGGCGGCACCAAGGGCATGAACTACGCGGACTGGGCCGGTGAGATCGACTTCGTCTCCAACGACCACTACGTGGTGCCGGGCCCGCAGGACCGCGACGAGCTGTCCTTCTCCGCCAACCTGGTCAGCGGTATCGCCAAGGGCCGCCCCTGGTTCCTGATGGAGCACTCCACCAGCGCCGTCAACTGGCAGCCCGTCAACGTGGCGAAGCGGCCGGGCGAGCTGGCCCGCGACTCGCTGGTGCACGTCGCGCACGGCGCCGACGCCGTCTGCTTCTTCCAGTGGCGGCAGTCGGCGGCGGGCGCCGAAAAGTACCACTCGGCGATGGTGCCCCACGCCGGACCCGACAGCGAGCTCTTCCGCGCGGTGTGCGAACTCGGCCGCACCCTGCGGACGCTGGCGCCGGTCGCCGGCACCGAGCGCGAGCCCGCCCGGGTCGGGATCGTCTTCGACTGGGAGTCGTGGTGGGCGAGTGAGCAGGACTCCCACCCGACCTCCCGCCTCGACTACCGCCAGGAGGCCCTCGACTGGTACTCCGCCCTGCTCGCGCTCGGCGTCCGCGCCGATGTCGTCACCGCGCAGGCCGACCTGGACCGGTACGAGCTGCTGATCGCGCCCGTGCTGCACATGGTCCCCGCCGCGCTGGCCAAGGACCTCACCCGGTACGTCGAGCAGGGCGGCCACCTGGTCACCACGTACTTCTCCGGTGTCGTCGACGAGAACGACCACGTATGGCTCGGCGGCTACCCGGGCGCCCTGCGCGAGCTGCTCGGCATCCGGGTGGAGGAGTTCGGCCCGCTGCTGGACGGCGACACAGTCGACCTGGACCTGGACGGCGCCGCGACCGGCACCCTGTGGACCGACCGGATCACCGTCACCGAATCCGGCGTGGACGTGCTGGGCCACTACCGCAGCGGCCCGTACGCGGACCTGCCCGCCGTCACCCGCCGCACGGTGAACCGGGGTTCCGCCGCGTACGTGTCCACCCGGCTGGGCGTGGACGGCCTGACCGGGCTGCTGCCGAGACTGCTCGCTGCGGCCTCAGTCACCGCCGAACTCCCCGAGGGGGCACGGGGAGACGTCGAACTGATCGTGCGCCGCGACGCCGACAGCCGCTATCTGTTCCTGGTCAACCGGACCGACGAGACGGTCCCGCTGGCCGGACTCGCCGGGGACCTCCTGATCGGCCGGACGGACGCCGACGGCGCGCTCCTCCTGCCGCCCCGGGACGTCGCCGTCCTGCGCCGGCCCGCCCTTCGACACCCCTGAGTCGCGCCTGGTCCACGCCTGATCCACGCCTGATTCGAGGGTCACACCGTCGTGCCCCGTGACGGGGCACGACGGCCCACCGCAGCGACCGCAGACGAGTTGGGAGCACACGTTGGCACGCCGTACCCGCACACGACGGCTTCTGGGACCCCTCGGGGTCACCGCTCTGACCCTCGGGGCGACCCTGGTCACCGCACCACCGACGCACGCGGAGCCGGTGACCTCGGCCGTCACCGTCTCCCCCGACCCCTCGTACAAGGCGCCGAGCTTCGAGGGCTGGGGCACCAGCCTCGTCTGGTTCGCCAACGCCACCGGCGACTACCCGCCGGAGATCCGCGAGAAGCTCGCCGCCCTGCTCTTCGGGGACGACGGCCTCGCCCTCAACATCGCCCGCTACAACATAGGCGGCGGCAACGCCCCCGACGTCGAGGACTACCTCCGCGCGGGAGGGGCCGTCGAGGGCTGGTGGAAGGCTCCGGCGGGCACCACCCGCGAGGACACCGGCTGGTGGAGCGCCGAGGACGCGGCCGACTGGAACCCGCAGGCCGACGCCACGCAGCGCTGGTGGGTGGACCGCATCAAGAAGGACATCGACCACTGGGAGACGTTCAGCAACTCGCCCCCGTGGTTCATGACCGGAAGCGGGTACGTCTCCGGCGGTTTCGACGCCGACGCCGACCAGCTGAAAGCCGACTCCGTCGACGACTTCGCCGCGTATCTGGCGGGCGCGACCAAGCGGCTGGAGAAGGCACACGGCATCAAGGTCGACACCCTGGACCCGTTCAACGAACCCGGCACGGGTTACTGGAGCACGCGCCTGGGGGCCGACGGGCGGCCGGTCGGCGGTCGTCAGGAGGGCGCCCACATCGGTCCCGAACTCCAGCAGAAGGTGATCAAGGCGCTGGCCCCCGCCCTGCGGAGGGCGAAGACCGGCACGGAGATCTCCGCGATGGACGAGACCAACCCGAGCCTGTTCACGCAGAACTGGAACACCTACCCCGACGACGTGCGCGACCTCGTCGGGCAGATGAACGTCCACACCTACGGAACCGGCGGCCGTACCGGCGTCCGCGACCTGGCCAAGGCGGCGGACAAGCCGCTGTGGATGAGCGAGGTCGAGGGTGACTGGGGCGACGGGCAGAGTTTCACGGACATGCGGCCCGGACTCGGCCTCGCCCAGCAGATGGTCGACGACCTGCGGGAACTCGAACCCAGGGCCTGGGTGTTCTGGCAGCCCGTCGAGGACCACGACAACATGAAACCCGGCGGCGAGTCGGCCGAGGGCGGCAACTGGGGCAGCATCCAGCTCCCCTTCAGCTGTACGTCCGCGGACACTCTGGCGACCTGCCCGGTCCGCACGAACACGAAGTTCGACACCGCGCGCAACTTCACCCACTACATCAAGCCCGGAGACCGGCTGATCAAGACCGACGACACGTCGAGTGCCGCGGCGGTCACCAGGAAGGGCGACGCGGCGACGGTCGTCCACGTCAACAGGACCGCCGACGCCCGCGCGGTGACGCTCGACCTCTCCAGGTTCGGCCGCGTCGCACGCAACGCGACCGTGACACCCGTGGTGACGAGCGCCGGAGGCAAACTCGACCGAGGAGCCCCCGTCAGGGTCACCGGCGGGCGGGCCACCCTGACCGTGCCCGCCCAGTCCGTGACGTCCTTCCTCGTCAAGGGCGTGTCCGGCGTCGCGAGGGACGCCGCGCTCGCGCAGCCGGGTCACACCTACCGGCTGACCGGCGTGCAGAGCGGCAAGGCGCTCACGGTCGCGGAGGACGGCACCAGGCTCGTCATCAGGTCCGCGGGCACGGACACGGGCAGCGGCGGGCAGCAGTGGCAGCTGCGCCGCACCGGCCACGAGACCGGCAGCCTCCAGCGGTACGTCCTCACCAGCCCCGCGGAGGGCAAGCGGCTGGCCGTGCGCGACGGTGCCCCGGTCCTGGAGGCCGACGGCCGCCGGAGCGACAACGCGAGCCGCTGGATCCTGTCGACTACCGGTGACGGCACCTGGACCCTGGTCAACGCCGCCACCGGCCGGCTGCTCGAAGTGGGCGGCCAGGCCACCTCGGAAGGCGCCGCCGTCACGGTCTGGACCCCGAACTCCGGCTCCAACCAACGGTGGAGGATCTCCGACGTGACCGGCCGCACCAACTCGTAGACCCGGCGGAACCACCGCCCCGCATGCCTCCGCACCCGCGACGAACAGGGGGCGGAGGCATGCGTGACACCCCCACCGCCACCCGCGCCGCCCTTAATCGGTCGACAGAGGTGCGACGCGCCGGGCAGGGTGATTGATCGTGACGAGCAGCGAAGTGTGGAGCCGAGCGACCGCCGAACGCTACGACGCCGAGGAGGGCGAGCGGACCTCGGCCGCCTTTCTCGCCCCCGCCCTCGACTTCCTCGCCGAACTGGCGGGCGACGGACGGGCGCTGGAGTTCGCGATCGGAACCGGACGTGTGGGCGTCCCCCTCCGCGCACGCGGAATTCCGGTGGCGGGCATCGAGCTGTCCGAGCACATGACGGCGGTCCTGCGGCGCAAGGCCGACGAGGACACTCTTCCGGTCACCCTCGGGGACATGACCACGGCCCGCGTACCCGGCGAGTTCACCCTGGTCTACCTCGTCTACAACACCATCTCGAACCTGCTCACCCAGGACGAGCAGGTCGAGTGCTTCCAGAACGCCGCGCGCCACCTCGCCCCCGGCGGGCGTTTCGTCGTCGAACTGGGCGTACCCCCGCTGCGGTTCCTGCCGCCCGGGCAGACCGCGGTGCCCTTCGACGTCTCGGACGGCCACCTCGGCTTCGACACCTTCGACCTTGTCGAGCAGATCCTCGTCTCGCACCACTTCACCAGGGACGGCGACGACGGCCGCTATCGCCGCGACGCGTCCCGGCACCGGTACGCCTGGCCCGCCGAGCTCGACCTGATGGCCCGGATCGCGGGCCTCACGCCGGAACGCCGCGTCGCGGACTGGGACGGGTCGCCCTTCACCCAGGATTCACCGCAGCACATCTCGGTGTGGCGCAAGCCGTGAGTCCTTGCCGCGACGGCACACCCAGCCGCACGGTCCAGCACCACCGGCCCGCCCACTGACGGGAGCCGGGCACCGTACGGCAGCTCCTGGGGGCGGCGGACACGGCGCCCGACAGCTCGCCAGTGAAGGCCGCCATCCACGCGGTCAGCGGCTTCGAGGTGGAGCCGGTGGCCTCGATCCTGCCACCCGAGCCACCAGGGCTAACCGGGCTACCCGGGCTACCCGGGCTACCCGAGGAACGACAGCCGTACCTTCCGGTCGGTGTTGTCCTTGTTCGTGTCGACCAGGCACACCGACTGCCACGTCCCCAGCTCCAGCCGCCCGGCGATCACCGGCAGGGTGGCGTGCGGCGGGACGATGGCCGGGAGCACGTGGTCGCGGCCGTGGCCCGGGCTGCCGTGCCGGTGCTGCCAGCGGTCGTCGGCGGGCAGCAGCGTATGGAGGGCGGCGAGGAGGTCGTCGTCGCTGCCGGCGCCGGTCTCGATGACGGCGACGCCGGCGGTGGCGTGCGGGACGAAGACGTTCAGCAGGCCGTCACGGCCGGCCGCCACCTCGTTCAGGAAGGCCTCGCAGTCGCGGGTGAGATCGACGACGTTCTCGGCGGAGCCGGAGGCGATGTTCAGGACACGCGTGGTGAAGGCATCGGACATGACCCCATCCTGACCCACGGGCCGGGTTTCACACCCGACCTGCCGCCCGTCGGCTGATACACGGGGTCCATTCCGCGAGACACCATTGACCCCGCCCGCGCGCACTGGCTACTTTCTGCCGCATGTTGCGTTCAGCCCTGCTCACCACGCGCGGTCACATCGACCTGCTGCGGGTGGCCTCCGCCGCGTGTCGCCGCGGCTGCTGACGCCCTTTCACCCCGCTCCTCCCACGCCACCGCGCGCCGCCCACCCGCGCGACAGGTCACCCGTAGGTGCTCCGACCCGTTGATCTCCCGACGCGGCGGTGTTCCGACGCGCTGATTCCCTGACGCGGGCGGTGTCCCGGCACTCCCCCCGGTGGCGCCCTTCCGCAAACCCCTCACCGGTCGCCGGTCGCTCTCCCTCTCGTGGAGCACTCATGAGCATCAGCCATGCCCCGCCGGACTCAGCCGAGTCCGACATATCAGCCATAGCCAGGAATGGCACCGCCACGCACCACGCGGCGCCCGAACTCGAACCCCTCGTCCCCGCCTCCGCCCGCCGCACGCGCGTCCCCCGCTGGGTGCGTCGCACCTCCGGCCCGCTCCTGCTGCTCACCCTGTGGCAACTCCTCAGCAGCACGGGCGTGCTGACCGCCGACGTCCTGGCCTCGCCCGGCACCATCGCCCGGGTCGGAAGCGACCTGATCGCGGACGGCTCGCTGCCGAACGCCATGGGCGTCTCGCTCCAGCGCGTCGCCCTCGGCCTGCTCCTCGGCACCGTCGTCGGCACGGGACTCGCCCTGCTGTCCGGGCTGTTCCGGGTCGGCGAGGACCTGGTCGACGCCGGCGTCCAGATGCTGCGGACCGTGCCGTTCGTCGGTCTGATCCCGCTGTTCATCATCTGGTTCGGCATCGGTGAGACGCCGAAGATCGCGATCATCACGCTCGGCGTGTCCTTCCCGCTCTACCTCAATGTGTACGCGGGCATCCGAGGCGTGGACTCCCAGCTGATCGAGGCCGGGGAGTCTCTCGGACTGTCCCGGTGGGGGCTGGTACGCCATGTCGTCCTGCCCGGCGCCCTGCCCGGAGCGATGACCGGCCTGCGCTACTCCCTCGGCATCGCCTGGCTCGCGCTCGTCTTCGCCGAGCAGATCAACGCGGACGCCGGCATCGGCTTCCTCATGGTCCAGGCCCGCGACTTCCTGCGCACCGACGTGATCGTGGTGTGCCTGGTCGTCTACGCCTTCCTCGGCCTGTTCGCCGACTTCGTCGTCCGCTCCCTCGAAAGGCTGCTGCTGCAATGGCGACCGACGTTCACCGGCCGGTGAGTACCGACCAGACCGCACCCGCTCCCGTGTCGGCGGTACGCGTGGACGGGCTGACGCGTTCCTTCGACGGCCGCGCCGTCATCGACCGTCTGCATCTGGATGTCAGGCCGGGCGAGTTCGTGGCCCTGCTCGGCCGCAGCGGCTGCGGCAAGTCCACGCTGCTGCGCATCCTCGCCGGACTCGACCGGGACATCGAGGGCACCGTCCTCGTGCCGCGCCGCAAGGCCGTCGCGTTCCAGGCCCCCCGGCTGATGCCGTGGAAGAAGGTCTGGCGCAACGTGCTCCTCGGGCTGCCCGGCAAACCCGCACGCGCTGTCGCGGAACAGGCGTTGACGGAGGTCGGCCTCACCCACCGCTCGGACGCCTGGCCCAAGACCCTCTCCGGAGGTGAGGCCCAACGCGCCGCGCTGGCACGTGCGTTGGTCCGGGAGCCCGATCTGCTGCTGCTCGACGAGCCGTTCGGCGCGCTCGACGCCCTCACCCGCATCAAGGCGCAGCGGCTCGTCGGGCATCTGTGGCAGCGCCGTGGCTGCGCGGTCCTGCTGGTCACCCACGACGTCGAGGAAGCGGTGCTGCTCGCGGACCGCGTCCTGGTCATGGACGACGGGGTCATCGCGTACGAGACCCAGGTCGATCTGGACCGGCCACGCGACATCACCGACCCGCGGTTCGCCGAGCTGCGCGCCGAGCTTCTGCAACGGCTGGGCGTCGACACCGCCGCGGAAGCCGCCTGACCCTCCCCCGGGCTCCCTCGCGTGCGGGTGAGCCGAACACACCCTCCCCCGGATAAACCGGAAATCAACCGGAAATCAACCGAACGGAATCACCATGCGTCGTAGTCTCGCCCCGGCCGCTCTGCTCCTCCCCCTCGCCCTGCTGCTCGCCGCCTGCGGCGGAAACTCGGCGGCCGACACCGCGACCGGCGGCGGCACCGACGGCAAGGGCTCCCTCACGCTCGACGTCGGGGACCAGAAGGGCGGCTCGGAAGCCGTCCTGCGGGCCGCCGGGGAACTCAAGAACCTCGACTACAAGATCAAGTGGTCGACGTTCACGTCCGGTCCACCCCTGCTGGAGGCGGTCAACGCCAAAGCCGTCGACATCGGCGGCGTCGGCAACACCCCGCCCGTCTTCGCGGCGGGCGCCGGCTCGAAGATCAAAGTCGTGGCGGCCTGGCACGGCACGTCCAGGGGCGACACCATCCTCGTCCCGAACAACTCGTCACTGAAGAAGCCCGCGGAACTCAGGGGCAGGTCGATCGCGGTGGCGCAGGGCTCGTCCGCGCACTACCAGCTGATCGCCTCCCTCCGGAAGGCCGGACTGGAGCTGGGCGACGTCAAGGTGAAGTACCTGCAGCCCGCCGACGCACTGGCCGCCTTCACCAGCGGCAAGGTGGACGCGTGGGCGGTCTGGGACCCGTACACCTCTCAGGTGCTTCAGGCGAAGCAGGGGCGGGTCCTGACCGACGGCGACGGCGTGGTGAACGGCCTCACCTTCCAGGTGGCCGCGCCCGAGGCGCTGAAGGACACGAAGAAGGCGGCGGCCGTCAAGGACTACCTGGAGCGGCTGCGGCGCGCACAGGACTGGGTCTTCGCCCACCCCACGGCCTGGGCGAAGGTGTGGTCGAAGGACACCGGACTGCCGTACGAGGTCGCTCTCGCGTCGGTGAAGCGCACCAACGCCTCCCGCGTCCCGGTGGCCGTCGACGAGAAGGCCGTCGCCTCCGAGCAGGAGATCGTCGACACCTTCGCCGGCCTGAAGCTGATTCCGCGCAAGGTCGATTTCGGCGACTTCGTGGACACCCGGTTCAACGGTGATCTGCCGGCGTCGACCACCGCGCCCCGCGTCAGCAAGGAGTCGTGAGCACGGCCGGGCCGCTGGGAACCGTCGGCCGGGAAGACAACGGACCCCGGTCCGGTTGGCAGAGGCGTGAACAGCACCGGGGCAGCAGCACGCGAGGTCGACGTGGTCGTCATAGGCGCAGGGCAGGCGGGCCTGTCCAGCGCCTATCACCTGCGGCGCACCGGATCCGAGCCGAAGCGTGACCTCGTGGAGCACGACCTCGTGGAGCACGACCTCGTGGAGCACGACCTCGTGGAGCACGACCTCGTGGAGCACGACCTCGTGGAGCACGACCTCGTGGTGCTGGACCACGCACCGCAGGCCGGCGGTGCCTGGCAGTTCCGCTGGCCGTCGCTGACGTACGGCAAGGTGCACGGAATGCACTCCCTGCCGGGCCTGGAGCTGACGGACGCGGACCCCGACCGTCCGTCCTCCGAGGTCATCGCGGAGTACTTCGCCACCTACGAGCGCACGTTCGATCTACGGGTACGGCGGCCGGTCGACGTCCACGCGGTCCGCGAGGGCGCGGCCGGGCGGCTGCTTGTCGAGACGTCGGACGGTACGTGGTCGACGCGGGCGCTGATCAACGCGACGGGGACCTGGGACCGGCCGTTCTGGCCGCGCTGTCCGGGCCAGGAGACCTTCCGGGGGCGCCAGCTGCACACCGCGCAGTACCCGGGACCGGAGGAGTTCGCCGGACTGCGGGTCGTCGTCGTGGGCGGCGGAGCCTCCGGCACCCAGCACCTGATGGAGATCGCCCCGTACGCGGCCGGGACCACCTGGGTGACCCGGCGGCCCCCCGTCTTCCGGGAGGGCCCCTTCAGCGAGGACGTGGGCCGGGCCGCGGTCGCCCTCGTGGAGGAGCGGGTCCGGCGGGGGCTGCCGCCGCAAAGCGTGGTGTCGGTGACGGGACTGCCCCTGAACGACGCGATCCGGCAGGCTCGCGCGGACGGTGTCCTGGACCGGCTCCCCATGTTCGACCGGATCACCCCGGACGGCGTCGCCTGGGACGACGGGCGGCACGTGGACGCCGACGTCATCCTGTGGGCCACCGGGTTCCGGGCGGCGATCGACCACCTGGCTCCGCTGCGACTGCGTGAGCCGGGCGGCGGCATCCGGTTGGAGGGCACCCGGGCGGCTGCCGATCACCGTGTCCACCTGGTCGGCTACGGCCCTTCGGCCAGCACGATCGGCGCCAACCGGGCCGGTCGCTCGGCGGTACGGGACATCAGGAGGCTGCTGGCGGAGGTGCCGGCCACCGCGTGACGCCCCGTCGGCCCCTGGTGCGGACGGGCGCGACGTGCCGGCCGGTCAGTGCGCGGGCGAGGCACTCTTCCGGTTCCGGTTGAACTCGGCGACGTTCCTCCGGTGCTCCTCGTAGCCTGCCGTGAAACGGGTGTCGCCCGGCTTGACGGTGACGAAGTACAGCCAGTCGCCCGGGGTGGGGTTGATCGCCGCGCGCATCGCCTCCTCACCGGGGTTGGCGATGGGTGTCGGCGGCAGCCCCATGCGCTGGTACGAGTTGTACGGGTTGTCGAGCTTGGTGTCCTTCTCGGTGGTGGCCAGGGTGCTGCGGTTCAGCGCGTAGTTGACGGTGGAGTCCATCTGCAGCGGCATTCCGCGCTCCAGCCGGTTGAAGATGACCCGGGCCACCTTGCCCATGTCTTCCTTGGTGGCGGCCTCCGCCTGGATGATGCTCGCGATCGTGACCGCCTGATAGACGTTCATCGCGTTGCGCTGCGCTCCGGCCGTGATCTGGCCGCCGTTGAACTTCTTGTTCGCGGTGGCGACCATGTACGACAGCAGCGACTCCGGGGTGGCCTTCTTGTCGAGCGGATACGTGGCCGGGAAGAGATACCCCTCCGGGTTGCCTTCCGCTTCGTTCGGCAGCTTCAGGGCCGCCTTGCCCAGGGACTTCTTCGTACTGCCGGCCGGCAGTCGGAGCGCCTTGTCCACGGCGTCGTAGACCTGGCCCGCTCGCCAGCCCTCCGGGATCACCAGGGACGCGGGCCGCTCGTCCTCCCCCTCCGTGGTCAGCAGCGGCACCGCCACGGCGGTGGCCGCGACAACGGCTCCGGTCGCGATGAGGGCGATCCGGCCCCGGCGCGTCAGTCGAATCGTGCTCCGTGGCGGAGTGTTGGTCTGCATGGGGGCACGGTAACCCGCTAAAGCCTACAAACCCGACATATCTTTATCCTGTCGGCTCCAGTTGAGCGTCTCGGCGGACGAGGGCGGCATAGCGGCCGTCGCGCTTCAGCAGTTCTTCGTGCGTGCCCCGTTCGGCCGCGCGCCCGGAGTCCAGGACCACGATCTGGTCGGCGCCCCGGATGGTGGACAGCCGGTGCGCGATGGTGAGCGTGGTCCGGTTGGCCGACAGCGCGTCGATGGCTTCCTGGACGGCACGCTCGGTGCGGGTGTCCAGGGCGCTGGTCGCCTCGTCGAGGATGAGTACGGGCGGGTCGCGCAGAATCGTGCGGGCGATGGCCAGACGCTGCTTCTCACCCCCGGAGAACCGGTGCCCGCGCTCCCCCACGACGGTGTCGTACCCGTCGGGCAGGGAGGCGATGTGCTCGTGGATCTGGGCCGCCCGGGCCGCCGCGTACAGCTCCTCGTCGGTGGCGTCCGGCTTGGCGAAACGGAGGTTGTCGGCGACCGACGCGTGGAACAGGTACGTCTCCTGGGAGACGACGCCGACCGCGCGGGCGAGCGTGTCGAAGTCCAGGTCGCGCACGTCGACCCCGTCGAGGGTGACGCGCCCGCCCGTGACGTCGTACAGCCGCGGCACCAGATAGCTGAGCGTGGACTTACCGGATCCGGTGGGGCCGACGACCGCGAGACTGCCGCCCGCGGGGACGGTGATGTCGATGCCCTCGAGGACGGGGCCGCCCTTGCCGTCGTAGCGGAACTCGACGTCCTCGAAGCGGATCTCGCCCTTGACCTGGTCGAGGTGGACCGGCCGCTCGGGCTCCGTGATGTCGATGGGGAGGTCGAGGTACTCGAAGATGCGCTGGAACAGGGCGAGCGAGGTCTGGATCTGGACCCCCGTCGACAGCAGGCTCACCGTCGGCCGGAACAGGCCCTGCTGGAGCGAGACGAACGCGACGAGCGTGCCGATGGAGATGGCCGGGCCGCCGAACTGGAGGGCCATGCCCGCGGTCCAGTAGATGACGGCGGGCATGGCGGCCATGACGATCGTGATGACGGCCATGCGCCAGCGGCCCGCCATGTTCGACCTCACCTCGAGGTCGACCAGGCTCTCGGACTCGTCCGCGAAGGACCGCGTGAGCGAGTCGGCGCGGCCCATGGTGCGGCCGAGGAGGATGCCGCTGACGGACAGCGACTCGGTGACGGTGGCGGCCATCGTGGCCATCTGCTTCTGGCGCTGCGTCGCGATCTTCTTGCGCTCCCGGCCGACCCTGCGGCTGATCCAGACGAAGACCGGCAGCAGGAGCAGCGAGACGACGGTGAGCCGCCAGTCCAGCGCGATCATCGCGACGATCGTGGCGACGACGCTCGTGAGGTTGGATACCAGCGAGGTGGCGGTGGAGGTGACCGTCGCCTGCATGCCGCCGATGTCGTTGGCGATGCGGGACTGGACCTCTCCGGTGCGGGTGCGGGTGAAGAACGCGAGCGACATGTGCTGCAGCCGCCCGTAGACGGCGGTGCGCAGGTCGTGCATGACGCGCTGGCCGACCGTCGTGGAGATCAGCGTCTGCAGCACGCCGAAGACGCTGGTGACGACCGCGCTGAGGATCATGCCGAGCGCGAGCAGGCTCAGCAGGCCGGTGCGGCCCTCGGGGATCGCGACGTCCAGGATCTCCCGCAGCAGGAAGGGCGTGGCGACGGAGACCAGGGACGCGGCGCCGACCAGGAGGCCGACGACGGCGAGACGCCCGCGGTAGGGGCGGAACAGCTTCAGGATGCGGCGCACCTGACGCGGCTGTTCGGCCTCGGCGGGTGGCGGGGTCCAGGTGGGGTGATCGGGACGCATGGGCTCCTACGGGAGGTGAGGCGACGACGATTGACGGAGCATAGCTCATTGTTACCTATACTCACAATGAACGGCATCCTGATATTGTTCCCGCATGACCACCCCCGATGCCGACGGCCTGCTCGCCGAGCAGCTGCTGCGGCTGACCCGCCGCGTGCACCGCATCCAGAAGCGCCATCTGGAGCAGCGCGCCCTGGGGATCACGCCGGCCCAGTCGCGGCTGCTGCGCACCCTGGCGCACTACGGCTCGCCGCCCCGCATGGCCGATCTGGCCGAGCGCCTGGAAGTGGTGCCCCGCGCTGTGACGACCCTGGTCGACGGCCTGGAGGTGAACGGCAAAGTGCGCCGGGTGCCCGATCCCACCAACCGCCGGGTGATCCGGATCGAGGTCACGGACGAGGGGCGCAAGGCGCTGCGGGAGCTGCGCGGCGCGCGCCGCTCGGCGGCCGAGGAGATCCTGGCCCCGCTGACGGACGAGCAGCGCGAGGTGCTCGGCGGGCTGCTGGACACCCTGGTCGACGGCACGCCGATTCCGGAGCCGCCCTGCTGACCGCGCGCAGGGGGGCGGGCGTGGTCTGCGCGGCCCGTCCCGATGCGTGCGACCGGTGCCCGGGACGGGCCCCCCGGCTGTTCCGGGTCCGTCCCGATGCGATCGGCTGACACGCAGGGCGGCCCCTCGGCCGCTCTGCCACCGGTGCTCGGTCAGCAGCGGTGCCGGTCCTCGGTGAGCGTCCCCTGTACGGTGACCAGGCTGCGGTCGTGACATCCGTCCGAGCCGTACAGGCGGTAGCGTTCGCGCGTGGTGGCGACCGCGTGCCGCTGGTCGCGCGGGACGTTCGCCGTGTACGTCGCGTCGCCCGTGTAGGTGTCGTCCAGTCGGGCCCAGGCGGTTCGACGGCCCCCGCGCGACTCGTCGACCGACGCCCGGTCCCCGAGGGTCAGCACGGTCCGCAGCCGGTCGCCGTCGCCGAGCGTCGTCGTACCGTCCATCGTGTATGTGCGGTGCGTGCGCGTCACGGAGGCCGGCCCGCGCCCGTCGACGGTGACCTGCTCATCGTCCGTCCAGGTGGCCTCGAGGCCGTCCGCGTTCTCGCCGTCGGTCCAGCGGTGCACGGACGTGTTGGCCAGGGTGTGGACCACGGTGGTCGTGACGCGCCCGTGCGAGGTGTCGACGTATCCGGAGACCGTCAGCCGGTGGCCGCCCTCGGTGTCCAGCCGGTGCCGGGAACCCGGCGTGTACGTCACGGAGTCGGCGACCTCTCCCGCCCTCACCTCGGTGAGTGCGCCGGAGACCTGCGCCCGCTCGGCGTCCTGCCACACCAGCACGTTGACCGGGGTGCTCCAGCCGCTCCCGCCCTCGGGGACCCCGGTCACGGAGACGTCGACCCGGTGCGGTCGCCCGTCGTTGAGAAGTCCGGCGAACGGAGTCAGGTCGTACTCGATCGGCTTGATGTCGAAGGCACGCGGGCCCGGGACCACGTACCAGAGGAAGGGGTTGGACCAGCCGCCGGTCCACACGGTCGGGAACGGTGCCGCGATGCCGGCGAGCCGGCCGTCCACCATGATCTGCACCTCACGGTAGGGGCCACGGGCGGCCTTGCAGGAATAGGGCGCGGCGTCCGGGACCGTCAGGTACCAGTACTCCTCGCAGCCGCCGCCGGATCCGGTCGCGTACACCTCGGCGACGATCCGCTCGCTGTTGCGGGGCGTGGTGAGCGCGCCGTCCCGCAGGGTGAGCACGCGGTCGGGGGGCGGGGCGGAGCCGGCCGCTGACCTGACGCGGGCGGCGGGCTCAGCGGGCCGACCAGGCCCGTCCGGCGTGCCCGGCCCGGGCTTCCCGGCCGCGTAGAAGGTCAGCGCGACCTTGACGTCGATGACTCCCGTGTACGTGTCGTCGACCACGTTGCCGATGAGCATCTCGACGTCACTGCTTCGCCGGAACGTGTCGCGGTAGCGCGTCACGTCCTTCTCGACGGACCACGCGATCCCGTCGGGCGAGGGCTCCGGGGTCGACGTGCGGAAGATTTCGACCCCGCCGATGTGCAGGTACCCGAGGCGGTCGAACTGCCGCCCCTCGACGGTGCCGTCGAGCCTCAGCACCACCTTGCTCCAGCGGGCGCCGCAGCCGCTCGGCGGGGTGTACCTGCCGCGGTACGGCGTGAAGTCACGGAACCGCGCCTCGGCGACGGTGACCCGGCAGGCACGGGTTCCGGGCTTCACGACGGGAGGGGCGGCCGTCAGCGGATCGTGCCAGTCGGTGCCGAACTCGGCGGGCGGGTCCGCCCCTTCGACGCTCTCGGCGCCTACGGTGCTCTCGGCGGCTGCGGCACCGGTGGGCGGGACGGCCGCGGGAACCGCCGGAGCGGAACTCACCCGGTGGGCCGAGGTGATCGCCGCGGCCGGATGCGCTCCGAGGAGAGTGCTGGCCGCAAGGATCGCTCCGGCGAGCATGGACATGATGACCGGTCTTCTCATGTGCGGTGTTCTACGGGGGAGTTGCCCCGCCCGCAACGAGAACCCGCGACTTGGCTCCCGGACGCCCGGTCACCCGTGGACGTCGGCAGGCCCCGACCTGGCGCGGCCGCTAGGCCTTCAGGCCCGCCTTGTCCCCCATCACCACCACGGGATGCCGATCCGGGTCGAGCGTGCGCAACAGGTAGTTCATACCGGGCTCGGAGAGGCTCACACAGGCTGACGTACCGCTGCCGTGGTCCATGTGGAGCCAGATGCTCCCGCCCTTGGACTGGCCCTCGGGCCGGGTCGGGTCGTTCGGCGAGGTGCCCTTGACGCGGTTGTAGTCGATGGCGATGACGTAGTCGAAGTCGTGCCAGTGCGACTTGGCCCAGTAGTGCGGCGCCTGGAAGGACGCGGACCGCGTGTACGGAAGCCGGGCCCCCGGGTCCGCGAGGACACCGCCCGCGTCGCTGAGGGTGAACACGCCGACGGGGCTGCGCTTGTCGCCCTCGTGATGGTCGGTGGTCCAGCCCTTCTTGCCGTTGTGGCCCTTCCAGGTGCGGGTCCGGTCCCACGTGGCGCCGTGCTTCGTGTAGAGAACGACAGTCGAGTCGGCGGAGTCCTTGCCCTCGCCGTAGACCGCCACGACCTGGCGGGAGTTGGCGGGAATCTGCTTGTACAGCCGGTCGCCGACGTCCGGGATGCGCTTCAGATCGACGGTGCGCGCCTCGGCCCCACCGGCCTTGCGGGCGGACCCGCCGTCGCCCTTCGATCCGCTTCCCCCGTCCGAGCCACCACAGGCCGACAGGGACAACAGAAGAACACCGCAGGCCGCCGCAGCGACCCCCTTGCACATCGAACCGCTCGTACCGCCTGTTTGCATGCGGTACATGGTCGCACCACGCGTCGGCCCCCTGTCCCCGACCCCCTCGCTTCCCGGCCAAAAGCGGGCAGTTCGGGCCGATTCTTTGCCCTGCGGTGAAAAACCGTTTGCCTCCGACCACGCTCCGACGCGAACCTTTCACGGTTTGCTGTCGGCTTTCACGACCGGATCCCCGGCGGCCGTCCTGGCAGTCCGGTGCCCGTCCGCGCGGCCCGCCACCGGTCGGGGCCGGTGCCCACCCGGCCCGCGGGCCGGTCCGCCGTCGGCCCTCGCGCCCTCCACCCCCTGACACGAGCCACTGGGACACCATGCAGATCCAAGACCTTCCCTACCCCGACCCGGGAGTGCCGGACGCACGCTCGGGACCCCGATTCCTGTGGTGGCTCGGCCGCAATCAGCTGGGCGGACAGCTCAAGGCCCTCGCCTGGGGTCTGCTGCACTTCGTCGCCGTCTCCGGGCTGCCCTTCTGTGTGGGCCTGGCCGTCCAGGCCGTCGTCGACCGGTCCGGCACCCGGCTCGCCCTCACCGGCGGGCTGATGGTGCTCTGCGGCGCGGCCATCGCGCTCGGCGAGACGATGCTGCACCGCACCGCCGTCACCAACTGGATCACCGCCGCCGCCCGCGTCCAGCAGCTGCTGGCCCGCAGGACGGCCCAACTGGGCTCGGCGCTGACCCAGCGCGTGGCGGCCGGAGAGGTCGTCGCCGTCTCCACGGGCGACGTCGAGAAGATCGGCTGGTTCGTCGAGGCCCTGTCCCGGTTCGTGGCGGCCGCGCTCACCGTCGTGCTGGTCTGCATCGGTCTGGTCGTCTACCAACCCGCCCTCGGTGTCGTCGTGGCCGTCGGCGTGCCCGTCCTGGCACTCGCCGTGCTGCCTCTCCTGCCGCCCGCCACCCGCCGCGCCGACCAGCAGCGCGAGAAGGCGGGACGCGCCACCGAGCTGGCCTCCGACACGGTCGCGGGCCTGCGCGTGCTGCGCGGCATCGGCGGCGAGGAGCTCTTCCTCGACCGCTACCGGCGGGCCTCCCAGGAGGTCCGCCGGGCCGCCGTGCGCAGTGCCCGGATGTGGGCGCTGATCTCGGCGATCCAGGTGCTGCTGCCCGGCCTGCTGCTCGTCGCGGTCGTCTGGCACGGGGTACGGCTGGCCCGCGACGGGCGGATCTCGGTCGGCGAGCTCGTCACGGTGTACAGCGCGGTCATGCTCCTCACCTATCCGCTGAGGCACTTCGAGGAGATCGCCATGGCGTACTCCTTCTCGCGGCCCTCCGCCAAGCGAGCCGCTCACGTGCTGTCCCTGGAACGGGTCACGGACACCGCCGGCTCACGCGACGCCGTCGTGCCGGCCGGCGACCTGTACGACCCCGCGACCGGGCTGCTGGCGCCCTCCGGCCGGTTCACCGCCGTGGTGTGCGGCGACCCGGACGCGGCGGGCGTACTGGCGGAACGGCTCGGCGGGCATGCGACGGGCGAGGAGACCACCGTCTCCGCGCTGCTGGGCGGGGTGCCGCTGGACGAGCTGCCGCTCGACTCCGCCCGGACGGCCGTCCTGGTCCAGGACAAGGACCCCGTGCTCCTGTCGGGCTCGCTGCGCGAGCTGCTCGACGTGCCGTCGTCCGGTGCGGTGAGTGCCGCCGAGGCTCTCACCGCGGCGCAGTGCGGCGACGTCCTGGACGCGCTGACCCAGGGGTCACTGGACGCCGGTGATCCGATGGACGCACGGATCACCGAGCGCGGCCGGTCGCTGTCGGGCGGCCAGCGCCAGCGGCTGGCTCTCGCCCGGTCCCTGATCACGGACCCGGAGGTGCTGGTCCTGGACGAGCCCACGTCCGCCGTCGACTCGCACACGGAGGCACGGATCGCCGACGGTGTCCGCTCCCTGCGGGCCGGCCGTACCACGGTCGTCCTCACCTCCTCGCCCCTGCTCCTGGACCGGGCGGACCGGGTCGTGCTCGTCGACGGAGGCGGGGTCGCCGCGGTCGGCGTGCACCGCGACCTGGTGCACAGCGAGCCCCGGTACCGCGCCGTGGTGACACGGGAGACCGACGACGAGCCCGCATCCGGCACCGCCCGGCGGGACACGCACGCTCTGGACGACGCGCCCGGCGGCCGGTCCACGGGGCGCCCCGCTCCGGAAACGATCGACGCACTGGAAGAGATCGAGGAGACCGCATGATCGGCCTGGCGCCACCGGCGTACGACCCGGCGGCACCGACGACGGCGAACACGCTGCCCGTCGGAGCCCCCGAGACCGTCCGCGCCTACGTGACCGAGCTGTTCCGACGGCACCGCCGGCCCTTCCTGCTGCTCGTCACGGTCAACACGATCGCCGTCGTCGCCTCGATGGCCGGGCCCTACCTGCTCGGCTCGGTCGTCGAGGGGGTATCGGACGACGCCCGTGAACTGCATATGGAACGCACCGCGGCGCTGTTCGTCCTGGCCCTCGTCGTCCAGGTCTTCTTCGTCCACCAGGTCCGGCTGCGGGGAGCCGTGCTCGGTGAGCGGATGCTGGCCGACCTGCGCGAGGACTTCCTCGTACGGTCCGTGGGACTGCCGCCCGGAGTCCTCGAGCGGGCGGGCACCGGCGACCTGCTGTCCCGGATCACCACGGACGTCGACCGGCTGGCCAACGCGATGCGCGAGGCCGTGCCGCAGCTGTCCATCGGTGTGGTGTGGGTGGCGCTGCTGCTCGGCGGACTCGCCGTGACCGCTCCGCCGCTCGCCCCCGCCGTACTGGTCGCCGTGCCGCTCCTGGTCATCGGCTGCCGCTGGTACTTCGACCGAGCGCCCGCCGCCTACCGCTCGGAGGCCGCCGGCTACGCCGCGGTCGCGGCCGTCCTCGCCGAGACCGTGGACGCCGGGCGCACCATCGAGGCCCACCGCCTCAGCGAGCGCCGCATCGACCTGTCGGACCGCCGGGTCAAGGAGTGGACGGCGTGGGAGCGCTACACCCTCTGGCTGCGCTCGGTCCTCTTCCCCGTCATCAACGTCACGCACGTCACGGTCCTCTGCTCGGTCCTGATGATCGGCGGTGTCTTCGTCCTCCAGGGGTGGATCGGCGTCGGCCAGCTGACGACGGGCGCGCTCATCGCCCAGATGCTCGTCGATCCGGTGGGTCTGATCCTGCGGTGGTACGACGAGCTCCAGGTCGCGCAGGTGTCGCTGGCCCGGCTGGTGGGCGTGCGGGACATCGAGCCGGACGAGGGCGATCCGACGGTGGTCCCCGAGGGACGCGACGTGCACGCGGACCGGGTCCACTTCGGCTACCGCGCCGGCGTCGACGTCCTGCGCAAGGTCTCGCTGGAGGTCGCCCCAGGCACCCGGCTCGCCCTGGTCGGTCCGTCCGGCGCGGGCAAGTCCACGCTCGGCCGGCTCCTCGCCGGCATCTACGCGCCCCGCGACGGCCGGATCACCCTGGGCGGTGCCGAACTGTCCCGCATGCCCGCCGAGCAGGTGCGCTCCCACGTCGCCCTCGTCAACCAGGAGCACCACGTCTTCGTGGGTTCTCTGCGCGACAACCTGCTGCTCGCCCGGACGGCCGCCGACGACGTTGAGCTGTGGGCGGCGCTCGGCGCGGTCGACGCGGACGGGTGGGCACGGGCGCTGGACGACGGTCTGGACACCGAGGTCGGCTCCGGCGGGTTCGCGCTCACCCCGGCGCAGGCCCAGCAGGTCGCGCTGGCCCGCCTGGTGCTCGCGGACCCGCACACCCTGGTCCTGGACGAGGCCACCTCGCTCCTGGACCCGCGCGCGGCCCGCCACCTGGAACGCTCGCTGGCCCGCGTCCTCGACGGCCGCACCGTCGTCGCCATCGCGCACCGGCTGCACACCGCCCACGACGCCGACGTCATCGCCGTGGTCGAGAACGGCCGCATCAGCGAGCTGGGCAGCCACGACGAGCTGGTCACCGCGGACGGCGCGTACGCGGCACTGTGGCGGTCGTGGCACGGGTGAGCAACGGCGGCCAACACCGGAAGTCCGGTGGGCGCCCGGACGTCCACCGGCGGCCGGTACCGGTACTCCGGTGGGGGCGGGCCCGCCGAAGTACCGGTGGACCCGCCCCCACCGGCTCCGGTCGCCCCGGCGTCCGGGGGCGGTGACGTCCGTCTGCCACCACGTCCCGTTGCGCGCTGTCGATGTTGGGTGGAAGGCTGGAAACCGGCACCGGCTCGTGGAGTGCCCCTGAACCTTCCGGTTCGAGAGGGGCGCGGCCTGTGCCACGCGGTCCCCGCTCCGCCGTGCGGTACGGCGGGACCGGATCCGCCCCACCACCTGGAGGTACCCGTGGACAGCGCCGACGGATGGGGAGACGACGTCTACCAGCCCGACGGCTCCGAGGTGCAGGACGACGCGGGGCTGCTCGACGCCGAGGACACCCTGGAGACCGACGGCGTCGACGACCCTCTGGACCGGGGCTGGTCTCCGCCCGAGCGGCCCTGGGCGGTGGAACACACCGGTGTGACCGCCGAGGAACGCCGGCACGGCGAGACCCTCGACCAGCGCCTCGCGGAGGAGCTGCCCGACCTCGCAGTGGGTGACGGAGACGGCATCGGAGACTCCGACGACACCGACGGCGAGCCTTTGGACAACGAGGTGGGCGCCGCCCGCTCCGGCCGCCTGGTGGCACCCGACGAGGGTGCGCACGAGGACGAGGAGAGCGGGCTGATCGCCACTGACGTGGGCATCGACGGGGCCGCGGCCTCGGCCGAGGAGGCCGCGATGCACGTGGTCGACGAGGACACTCTCCCGGGCTGAGACCGCCGCCCCCTGCCTCACCCGCCCCGCCCCACCCGAGGAGCTGCCATGCAGCAGGACAAGCACCCCGACTACCATCTGGTCGTGTTCCGCGACCGCTCCGCCGGCTACGCCTTCCTCACCCGGTCGACGGCGGACAGCAGCCAGACCATCGACTGGGACGACGGGAACACGTACCCGGTCGTCGACGTGGAGATCTCCTCGGAGAGCCACCCCTTCTACACCGGCAAGGCACGGACCGTGGACTCGGAGGGCCGTGTGGCCGCGTTCGAGCGGCGGTACGGGGGCGCCGCCTCCGCGCCCGGCGACGCCGGCTGACCCCGCCTGCGGCCGGACCGGCATGGCAGTCCGCGTCGCCCACGGGTCCGGGCCGGGCGCGGGTCCGGTGCGGCCGGTTCCGCCTCGGAGCCGGTACGGGCGGATGCGGCTCAGATGAAGTTCAGCGCCGCCGCGCAGCCCACCCCGCCCAGGAGCATGAACGCCGGCATCAGCACCTTCAGCTCGACCCAGCTGCCGGCCCGGAACCGCATGACCTTCGGCGGACCGATCGGGTACCACCGCTTCCGTCCGACGGGGATGGGCCACAGGATCGGGCAGCCCGACACCGTCAGCGCGTCCCCGATGTCGTGCACGAGGGCCCCCAGCAGGATCGGCAGCCCCAGCCACAGGTACTCCTGGCCCGGTTCGGTGAACAGCCAGTCCGCGCCGTTGCCCGGCTTGTCCAGGATCCCGGCCAGGATCCAGGCACTGGTCGCGGCCAGCAGCCAGACCAGCACGTCGCTGCTCGACCCGCGGGCCGCGCGCCACAGCAGGCCCTCGATGGCCAGCACCAGATGGACGAACAGGATCGTCAGGACCGCCCAGCGTCCTCCGGTGACCGCGGCCGCCGAGCTGCCCGCGCCTATCAGCACCGCCCAGAGCCAGGTGTGCGTCAGCGTGCGGTGTCCGCCGGAACGACGCGGGTCGCCTTGCTTCCGAGTCGACTTGTAGACGGCGTAGGAGAGCTTGTCGACGATCTCGCACAGGCCTCGCGAGAGAGGTCCGAAGGCCCGCGAGATGGTCGCCGCCTTGTGGTCCAGGTCGGGCGCGAGCGCGCCACCGGCGCAGACCAGGGCACCGACCAGGAGGACCGGCCAGGGCATGGTGTGACCGGTCGCTGCCGCCGCCGCGCCGACGCCCAGCCAGGCCGCGGCCCCCGACAGTGAGTGTGCTGGTCCCATCATGGCCGTGCCCCGCCCTATTCCCGCTGTGCCGTCGTCGAGTTGCCCACGCGCGCTGCCGCTTCGTCGGCGCCACAGCGTAACGTTCGCGATCTTCGTACGGGCATCCGATTCCCTCATCGCGTCCGATGCCAGGCAAGATGGGGGCGTGACCCTCATCGATCAGCTGCCGCAGACCGCCGACCCGGACGCCCTCTACGAAGCCTTCGAGTCGTGGGCCGGGGAACGCGGCCTCACGCTCTATCCCCACCAGGAGGAGGCGCTGATCGAGGTGGTCTCCGGGGCGAACGTGATCGTCTCGACGCCCACCGGTTCGGGCAAGAGCATGATCGCGGCGGCGGCGCACTTCGCGGCGCTCGCCCGCGACGAGGTCACCTTCTACACCGCTCCGATCAAGGCGCTCGTCTCGGAGAAGTTCTTCGAGCTGTGCAAGATCTTCGGCACCGAGAACGTCGGCATGCTCACCGGTGACGCGTCCGTGAACGCGGACGCCCCCGTCATCTGCTGCACCGCCGAGGTGCTGGCCTCCATCGCGCTGCGTGACGGCAAGCACGCCGACGTCGGCCAGGTCGTGATGGACGAGTTCCACTTCTACGCGGAGGGCGACCGCGGCTGGGCCTGGCAGATCCCCATCCTGGAACTGCCTCAGGCCCAGTTCATCCTGATGTCGGCGACGCTCGGTGACGTCTCGATGTTCGAGAAGGACCTCACCCGGCGCACCGGCCGGCCCACGGCGGTGGTCCGCTCGGCGACGCGTCCCGTGCCGCTGTCCTACGAATACGTGCTGACTCCGCTGACGGAGACGCTCACGGAGCTGCTGGCGACGAAGCAGGCACCCGTCTACATCGTGCACTTCACCCAGGCGCAGGCCGTGGAGCGGGCGCAGGCGCTGATGAGCATCAACATGTGCACGCGGGAGGAGAAGGACCGGATCGCCGAGCTGATCGGCAACTTCCGCTTCACCACCAAGTTCGGCCGCAACCTCTCCCGGTACGTGCGGCACGGAATCGGCGTGCACCACGCCGGCATGCTGCCCAAGTACCGCCGGCTGGTCGAGAAGCTCGCCCAGGCCGGTCTGCTGAAGGTCATCTGCGGCACGGACACGCTCGGGGTCGGTGTCAACGTCCCCATCCGTACCGTCCTGTTCACCGCCCTGGCCAAGTACGACGGCACTCGCGTACGGACTCTGCGGGCCCGCGAGTTCCACCAGATCGCAGGACGGGCCGGACGGGCCGGATTCGACACGGCGGGTTTCGTGGTGGCGCAGGCACCCGAGCACGTCATCGAGAACGAGAAGGCTCTCTCGAAGGCGGGCGACGACCCGAAGAAGCGCCGCAAGGTCGTCCGCAAGAAGGCGCCCGAGGGGTTCGTCGGGTGGACGGAGAACACCTTCGAGAAGCTCATCACCTCCGAGCCCGAGCCCCTCACCTCCCGCTTCCGGGTGACCCACACGATGCTGCTGTCGGTGATCGCCCGCCCCGGGAACGCCTTCGAGGCGATGCGGCATCTGCTGGAGGACAACCACGAACCCCGCAAGCAGCAGCTCCGGCACATCCGGCGGGCCATCGCCATCTACCGCTCGCTCCTCGACGGCGGTGTCGTGGAGAAACTGGACGAGCCGGACGCCCAGGGGCGCATCGTGCGGCTCACCGTCGATCTGCAGCAGGACTTCGCCCTCAACCAGCCCCTGTCGACCTTCGCCCTCGCCTCCTTCGAGCTCCTGGACCCGGAGTCCCCGTCGTACGCCCTCGACATGGTGTCCGTCGTCGAGTCCACGCTGGACGATCCGCGGCAGATCCTCGCGGCCCAGCAGAACAAGGCCCGTGGTGAGGCCGTGGCGGCGATGAAGTCGGACGGAGTCGAGTACGAGGAGCGCATGGAGCGGCTCCAGGACGTCTCGTACCCCAAGCCGCTGGAGGAGCTGCTCTTCCACGCGTACGACACCTACCGCAAGAGTCACCCGTGGGTCGGCGACCATCCGCTGTCGCCGAAGTCCGTCATCCGTGACATGTACGAACGGGCGATGTCCTTCACCGAGTTCGTCTCCTTCTACGAACTCGCGCGCACCGAGGGCATCGTGCTGCGCTACCTCGCCAGTGCCTACAAGGCCCTCGACCACACCGTCCCGGACGACCTCAAGTCCGAGGACCTGGAGGACCTGATCGCCTGGCTCGGCGAGATGGTGCGCCAGGTGGACTCCAGCCTGCTGGACGAGTGGGAGCAGCTCGCCAATCCTGAGGTGATGACGGCCGAGGAGGCGCAGGAGAGGGCTGACCAGGTCAAACCGGTCACCTCGAACGCGCGCGCCTTCCGCGTTCTCGTCCGCAACGCCATGTTCCGCCGGGTCGAGCTGGCCGCCCTCGACCAGGTCAGGGAACTCGGCGAGATGGACGCGGACTCCGGGTGGGACGCCGACGCCTGGGGCGAGGCCATGGACAAGTACTGGGACGAGTACGAGGACCTCGGCACCGGACCCGACGCCCGCGGCCCCAAGCTGCTGCAGATCCAGGAGGAGCCGCAGCACGGCCTGTGGCGCGTCCGTCAGACCTTCGCCGATCCGAACGGCGACCACGACTGGGGTATCAGCGCCGAGGTGGACCTCGCGGCCTCCGACGCGGAGGGCCGGGCCATCGTCCGGGTCACCGACGTCGGTCAGCTCTGAACACGGGAGGATGCCACCCATGACGAACCCAGCCGAGAGCCTCGTCGATCTGCTCGACCTCGAACAGATCGAGGTCAACATCTTCCGTGGCCGCAGCCCACAGGAGTCCCTGCAGCGCGTCTTCGGCGGCCAGGTGGCCGGGCAGGCACTGGTCGCCGCCGGGCGCACCACGGAGGGCGACCGTCCGGTGCACTCGCTGCACGCGTACTTCCTGCGTCCCGGCCGGCCGGGCGTACCGATCGTGTACCAGGTCGAACGGGTCCGCGACGGCCGGTCTTTCACCACCCGGCGGGTCACGGCCGTGCAGCAGGGCCGTACGATCTTCAATCTGACCGCCTCCTTTCACAAACCTGAGGAAGGGAGCTTCGAGCACCAGCTGCCGCCGGCGCGCAAGGTGCCGGACCCCGAATCGCTGCCGACGGTGACGCAGGAGATCAGGGAGCATCTGGGGGCGCTGCCCGAGGCGTTGGAGCGCATGGCCCGGCGCCAGCCGTTCGACATCCGGTATGCGGACCGGCTGCGGTGGACCCCCGAGGAGATCAAGGACGCCGAGCCCCGCAGCGCGGTGTGGATGCGTGCGGTCGGCCCCCTGGGAGACGACCCGCTCGTGCACACGTGCGCGCTGACCTACGCGAGCGACATGACTCTCCTGGACGCGGTGCGTATCCCGGTGGAACCGCTGTGGGGGCCCCGTGGTTTCGACATGGCCTCCCTGGACCACGCCATGTGGTTCCACCGGCCCTTCCGCGCCGACGAGTGGTTCCTGTACGACCAGGAGTCGCCGATCGCGACGGGCGGACGCGGGCTGGCCCGCGGGCGCATCTACGACGTGGAGGGCCGCCTGCTCGTCTCCGTCGTGCAGGAGGGGCTCTTCCGGGCGCTGTAAGCGCTCTAGAGGAGCATCCGCCCCTCTCGGAGGGGCGCTGCCTTACGTCGGTGGCGTGCGCCGCCGGCCAGGGGGCCGGCGTGGCTCGTCACGGGTTTCTGCGCCGCAGCCATCCGAACAGACTGCGTGACCGCGGCGCCTTCCCGCTCGGGCGAGAAATTTCGACGGCGCTCGGCTCGGTCGGCGCCGGGGTCACGGGCGGTGGGGTCGTCAGGGCGGGCCGTGGAACCGGGCGGATTTCCCGTGCGTGGGCGACCGCCTGGGCCAGGTCCGCCCCGAGCCAGCTGATTTCGTCGGGATCCCCGGCCGTCATGATCCTCGCGGCGACCTGGGCGGCAGGCGAGTCGGGCGCCGTCCGCGCGGCCTGTTCGGGCCGGAAGCGGTTCAGGTGGGCGCGCTCGCAGGGGTCCCGTACGACTTCCGCGACCTGGTCCGGGTCGAGCAGCGATGCCACGATCGCGGCCTGCGCCCAGGGATCCTCGGTCCGGCGCAGCAAAAATCCCCTGTGCCTCCCTCGCCAGTTGCGGGGACGCAGGTCCAGTCCCCCGTCCAGCTGGTCACGCAGGCCCTCGGGAATGCGGCCGCTCAGCAGCGGGATGTTCTCCTCCTTGGCGGCGAACTGTCGCAGTTCCTCGGCCAGATAGAGCCAGACGACGGCTCGGTAGCGGTTCAGGTAGAAGCGCACCGGGACCACGAGGCCCAGGCGGGCGAGGCGCGTGAACCTGGCGGTCGTCACCCCCATCAGGGCGGCGCCCTCCTTGGTGCCCACGGTCCTCACCCGCTCCCGCAGGGCATCGGCTGAGCCGTCCGTCGCGCGAACCCGGTCGATCTCCGTCCGGGCCACCCGGAGTGTTCCGCCTCCCCCGTCGTCCGGGACCGTACGGACGCAGCCGAGCTGGACGGCGAGCTCGAACTCGCTGCGTTTGAGCCCCAGTTCCCGTGCGGCACGGCTCAGTGTCAACGACGGAAGCCGTGCTCCCGCGTCGGCAGGGGCGGCGGTGGACGTGACGGACTGCGTGATGGTGGTGCCGGACATGCGGTTCTCCCCCGTGCGGTGCTCGCGCCGACCTGCGCTCGCTTCGGGAAAAACCGTAGCCGGATCGCCGGATCGAGCGGGGAGCCTGTGGATAACCACCCTCCAGCAGGGCAGACACGCAGGTCAGAGGTCCGAGGTCGAGTTGTGTTCCGGCTGCCGGGCGGCCACGCGCAGGTGCTCGCCGACGCGGTTCACGAGCAGCGTCATCTCGTAGGCCACCTGGCCGATGTCGGCCTCGGCGCCACTGAGCACGCACAGACAGCTGCCGTCGCCGGCCGCGGTGACGAAGAGCACCGCGTCGTCGAACTCGATCATCGTCTGACGTACCCGGCCCGCGCCGAAGTGACGCCCCGATCCCTTGGCCAGGCTGTTCAGGCCGGACGCGACGGCCGCGAGATGTTCGGCGTCCTCGCGTCGCAGCCCCGTGCTCGCGCTCGTCACGAGTCCGTCGTTCGACAGGACCAGTGCGTGCCGGACGTGGTCGACGCGCTCGGTCAGATCGTCCAGCAGCCAGCCGAGTCCCGTGTTCTGCCCCATGGTCCGTACTCCCCGTGTCGGCTCTCCTCCCGGCGGAGGATTCGACAAGCCAGCCTTCCCCACAGCCGCCGCGTGGGCAAGCAGGAAGGGCGGCCGGCCACCGAAGATGACCGGCTACCGCTTCGTGGCCGATTGATACACCGGCCGGCCCCGGCCCGGACTGCCCGTCCACCTCATCCGACCGAGTCGAGCAGCCTGGCGGTGTGCACCCGGCCGGCGTACTCGACGAGCCGGATCAGCACCTCCTTCCCGGAGTCGCGGTCCCGGGCGTCGCACAGCACCACCGGAGTGCCCTGGTCGAGGTCCAGCGCACGGCACACGTCCTGGACGCCGTAGGAGCGCGCTCCTGTGAAGCAGTTGACTGCCACCAGGAAGGGGATGTGCCGGTGCTCGAAGTAGTCCACGGCGGGGAAACAGTCCTCCAGCCGCCGGGTGTCCGCGAGGACGACGGCGCCGAGGGCGCCCTGCGACAACTCGTCCCAGAGGAACCAGAATCGGTCCTGCCCGGGCGTGCCGAAGAGGTAGAGCGAGAGGCCGGACCGGATGGTGATGCGCCCGAAGTCCATGGCGACCGTCGTCGTGACCTTGTGGTCGACGCCGTCGGTGTCGTCCACCAACTGGCCCGCCTCGCTCAGCAGTTCCTCGGTGCGCAGCGGCCTGATCTCGCTGACCGCGCCCACCAGAGTCGTCTTGCCCACGCCGAACCCGCCGGCGACCAGGATCTTCAACGCCAGGGCGGCCGTGTCGCCTTCGGTGGCGTCGGAGTGCTCGGAGACCATGGATCACTTCTCTCGGGAGTGCCGGCTACGGTCGACGTGAGTACTTCGGGGCGGAGTCAGCATTCGGTGCGGAGTCAGCATCATGACAATCGCGCGTCCCGTGCGAGGCGTTGGACCGCAAGGGGACGGATCCGACCGACTCGGGTCCATTCGGTGTCCGGATGGATGCGCAAGCGTGTGTCCGACCGGTCGGCAGGGTTTCTGGTTCATGGTCTACAGCGCGCGCAGTCCCTCGATGACCTCGCGCAGAATGCGCTCGTCCGGCAGTTGTGCGGGCGGAACCGGGCGGCTGACGGTGACGCAGCCCAGTTCCAGCAGGTCCCCCAGGAGGACCCTCACCACGCCCACCGGCAGGTCGGCTCCCGCGGAGAGTTCGGCGACCGACTGCGTCTCGGGGCGGCACAGTTCGATGAGGGTCCGGTGTTCCGGACCGAGCGCGGTGTCGTCGACATGGCGCGCGCCTGCCGCGAGCGTGACGAGTGCGATCAGGTCGAAGCGCACTCCGGCGGGGCCGGGCCGGGTCCGGCCGCCCGTCATCGCGTACGGGCGGACGAGGGGTCCCGCCTCTCCGTCGTACCACTGGCTGCCCGGCTGGAGCGGGGTGCCTGGCATGTCCTCGGTCATCTGTGCGGGCCACCTCGGTCATGCGCCGACGGGCGGTCGTGCGGCGGCGCGTGGTGCCGTGCGGAGATGCTCCCCGACGCGTTTGACCAACCGCGCCATCTCGTACGCCACCAGCCCGATGTCCGCCGTGGCGGCGGTGAGGAGGGCGAGGCAGGAGCCGTCGCCCGCGGCGGCCACGAACAGGAAGCTGTCGTCCATCTCGACCATGGTCCGGCGCACGCCGCCGGCCCCGAAGTGGCGGCCCGTGCCCTTGGCCAGGCTGTGGAATCCCGAGGCGACGGCGGCCAGATGTTCCGCGTCCTCGCGCCCGAGGTCGGCGGACGAACCCACCGCGAGTCCGTCGTTCGACAGCACCACGGCGTGTCGCACTTCTCCGACGCGGAGCACCAGGTCGTCCAGCAGCCAGTCGAGTTCGCCCGTGCGCCGGGCTCTCATGGCCGGATCCTGAATCATGCGGAGTCTCCTTCGCTGCTGTCGCTGCCCGCCGGGTCAGCGGGGCGGCTGCCGAGGCCGGGCGGTCTGCCGCCGCCGCGAGCCCAGCCGTCGCGGTAGGCGGCCATACGGTCGCGGACCTGTTCGGGTGTGCGTTCGTCGTCGCCCGTCCGGGCCGGCGCGCGCACCGGCTCCTCCTGGCGCTGTTCGCGCAGTTGCGGGGCAAGATTCGCCTGCCGTACGCGCCGTGGAAGGTCGTCGGAGGTTTCGGACCCGTCCGGGGGCCGGTGCAGGCGCAAGGTGGTGACTCCGTGGGGCGGGTTGTCGGGTGATGCGTTCGCCGGCCTTTTGGCGGCGGCCCGCACCGGGGCGATGAGAGCGGGGATCTCCGTCGTCGCGTGGACGGAGTCCTCCTCGGGGGCGGCCGGCACACGTGTGTGCTCGTGCCCCGCCACCCGTTCGCGGCCGGCGGCCTCGGGGGAACGTTCCGCCGCGCCGCCTTGCAGGAGAGCCGTGGGCAACAGGACGACCGCGGTGGTACCGCCGTAGGGCGACGTGCGCAGATGCACCTTGATGCCGTGCCGTGCCGCGAGTCTGCTGACCACGAAGAGACCGAGTCGGTCGCTGTCGAAGAGGTCGAGGGCCTCCGACTGCTCGATGCGGCGATTGGCCTCGGCGAGGCTCTCCTTGCCCATGCCGAGGCCGCGGTCCTCCACCTCCACCGCATAACCGTTGCCGACCGGTTCACCGGTGATCCGCACCCGGGTGTGGGGCGGTGAGAACTGCGCCGCGTTCTCCACGAGCTCGGCCAGGAGGTGGGTGAGGTCCGCGACTGCGGCACCGGCGATCGACGTCTCGGACAACCGGCGCACCTCCACGCGCGCGTAGTCCTCCACTTCCGACACGGCGGCGCGGACCACGTTGGTCAGCGAGACCGGCATCCGCCAGGCCCGGCCCGGTGCGGCGCCGGAGAGGATGATCAGGCTCTCCGCGTGCCGCCGCATGCGTGTGGTGAGGTGATCGAGCCGGAACAGGTCGCTCAGTTCACCGGGGTCGTCCGATCTGCGCTCCATGCTGTCGAGCAGGTTCAGTTGACGGTGGACGAGGACCTGACTGCGACGGGCGAGATTGACGAAGACGCCGGAGATGCCGCTGGCGAGCTCGGCGCGTTCGACGGCGGCGCGCAGAGCGGCGCGGTGCACGATGCCCAGTGCCTCGGCGACCTGTCCGGTCTCGTCCTCGGACGGTGGCCCGGGTGGTGCCTCCGCGCGGACATCGATCTCTTCGCCCGCACGTAGCCTGCCCATGGCCTGCGGCAGTTTGCGGCGGGCGATTTCGAGAGCGTCGTTGCGCAGGCCGACGAGTTCGACGACCAGGCCACGCCCGATGCGTACGGAGATGACGAGCGAGGCGGCGACGGCGGCGAGGCCGAGCAGAACCGCCGCACCGGCCGGGGTGAGCAGACCGCGCCGGAACGGGTCCGCGCGGTCCGCGACCCCACGTCCGGCGGCCGACTCGATCGACCGCATGGCGTCCTGCACGCGCGAGTGTGCCGCGTTCCAGGCGGTTTCGGGCGCGGCGTCGATCCCCCTGGAGCCGGGCCGGCTGAGCAGCACCTTGTCCTCCACGGCGCGTACCTCGGCGTATGCGCTGCCGCCCGCGAGGTCGTGCCATGCCGCGCGCTCGGCCCCGCTGAGGTCGGCGACGGCGGATTCGGTGAGCACCCGGCGGGTCTCCAGGGCGCCGGTGAACAGCCGCAGCCGTTCACCCGTCAGCGTGCCCGCCAGCCGGGCACTCGACAGCACGGCGTCCTCCTGGGCCAGTGCCTCTCCCGCCCGGGAGAATTCGAGCAGCACGCGCGCGTCGGATCCGAGGCCCGCGTCCTGTACGCCGGTGAGAGCGCCGCCCACGGCGAAGGCGGTCGAGATGGTTTTCGTGTACCGCCCGTACGTCTCGTCCCAGCCGGTACGACGCTCCAGCAGCGCGCCACGGAGCGACCGCAGGTCCTCGGCTCCGGCGACGAACGCCTCGAGCCGTCCGGCCACTCCGGCAGGCAGGTCCGCCCCGTCGGCGACGGTGTTGCGGTCACCGAGTCGCAGCAAGGCCACGGCCCGGTCGGTGCGTGCCGCCAGCTCTTTGAGAGCCCCGGGCTGTTCTGCTGACGGGTCGGTCGCGTAGCGGACGGCGGCCGCCCGCTCGGCCTGCAGCGCGGCGACGGCGGCGTCGACGGGGGCCCGGACCGTCGCGTCCACACGCTGCAACTGCCGCAGGCGCGCCACGTCCTGGGCCGTGGTCACGGTGGCGTAGGCCCACAGTGCGAGCAGGGACATGACGGGCACCATGAGCAGGCACACGATCTTCGCCCGTACGGTGCGGGGGCGCAGGTGCCAGCGGCCCGCGCGCGTGGGTGCCGCCGACGGAGTGCCTGCGGGGACTTGGCCGGGGTCGGAGCGTTCGTCGGCCGGCGGGCCCGCGTGTGCGCGGCGACCTCGTACCGGCGGTTGTGGCGGCGGCTCCGCGCCGGCCCTGGGGGTCCTGCGGGGTGTACGCATGGCCTCCTCGCTCGGAGTGGTTCGGGGCTCGGTGTCCGGGGCGTTCCGGTTCCTGAACCGCCCCTAGGGGGTGACGTTCTCGACGGGTCGCTGGGCCGACGCGGACGCCTCCCGCTCGTCGGCCGTGGGCGACAGGGCGACGAACGCCGACGTCAGAAAGAGGTAGGACCCGAGGCCGACGGCGAGGGGGAAGATGAACTGCATCACCGTGGCCCCGGGCAGGACCTCGCCGGAGGGGGCGACACGCACACTGACCGCGATCATCCCCGTGTAGTGCATGCTGCTCACCGCCCCTCCCATCACGAGGGAGGACACGGCGACCGCCACGGGCGACTTGATGTTGAGGGCCGCCCAGAGAGCCGCGGTCGCCGCGACCACGGCGATCACCACGGAGAGCCCGACGAGCACGGGGTCGTAGGTCACCCTGCCGTGCAGCCGCAGCGCCGCCATGCCCAGGTAGTGCATGCTCGCCACCCCGACTCCGGTGGTGAGGCCGCCGAGGACGAGCGCGCGGCCCCGGTCGCGGCCGTAGCCGACGGCGAAGACCCCAGCCCCCACGACGACCATCGCGACGACCAGGCTGAGGATCGTGAGCGGTACGTCGTAGCGGATCTCGGTTCCGCCGACGCCGAAGCCGAGCATGGCGACGAAGTGCATCGTCCAGATGCCGGTGCCGATGGCGGACGCGGCGGTGAGCAGCCAGTTACGGCGTGATCGTCCTGCGGCGCCCAGCGCACGGACGGTGCAGCGCAGCCCCAGGGCGGCGCCGATGCAGGCCATCACGTACGACAGCACGGGGGTCAGCCAGCCGAAGGTGGCGTGGTCCAGGTGTCCCATGGCTCGGGGACGCTAGTCCTGCCCGGGGCGCACGAAGGGAGCGCATTTCGAAAGGTGTTGCAATATGACGCAGAGAGGTACCTGAACGATCGCGTGGCGCTCGAACGTGTGCGCCGCGCCCTCCTTCGTGTCGGTGAGAGACCATGCGGAGCATGAGCGACGACCACACACACGTCCAGGAGTTCTTCACGGCACGGGCGGCGGACTGGGACGCCCGGTTCCCCGACGACGGGCCCGCCTACGCGGCCGCGGTGGCCGAGCTCGGGCTGCGCGAAGGGGACCGCGTGCTCGACGCGGGCTGCGGCACCGGGCGGGCCCTGCCCCCGCTCCGGGCTGCCGTGGGGACCTCCGGCGTCGTCATCGGAGCCGATCTGACCTCCGCCATGCTCGAAGCCGCCGTACAGGCCGGACGGGACCGGGACGGACGGCTGCTGCTCGCCGACGTCGCCGCTCTGCCGGTCCGGACCGAGTCCCTGGACGCCGTGTTCGGCGCCGGCCTGATCTCGCACCTCCCCCACCCCGGCGAAGACCTGCGGGAGCTGGCAAGGGTGGTGCGACCCGGCGGAGTCCTCGCACTGTTCCACCCCATCGGGAGGGCGGCACTCGCGGCGCGGCAGGGGCGCCGCGTCACCCCGGACGACCTGCGCGCCGAAGGCAGCCTCCGCTCCCTGCTGGCGGGCTCCGGCTGGCGCATGACGTCCTATGTCGACGAGGACGCCCGCTTCCTCGCGCTGGCCGTACGCCTGGCCTGACCTCACTCCGTGCCGGCCGTCTGGGCCGCGGTCCCGCCTTCGAGGAAGCACCCACGGGCGACGTCTGCTCACTCGAGGCGAGCGGCCTCCGACGTCCCGGCACGGCGGACGGGGCAGCCGCGCAGCCCGGGGGTCGGTCGGGTGCCGAGCTCCGCGACACGGTAGCCGTCCGGGTAGCCCTTGATCTCCCAGTTCTGCCGTGCGTAGTGGGGAGCACGGCGCGGGGGCAGCAGGCGGACCAGACGTCCGCGCGCGCGGACCGCGCGACGAACCCACGCGCGCGTGGCCTCGCCCGGCAGCTCGTACCGGAAGGCGCGCAGCAGCGAGTCGTCGAGCAGTGCGAGCGTCGAGGTGCGCAGGAGGGGAGCCAGGGGGCGCGGGTACCAGGACGCCATCAGGTCCAGCGTCGCGTCGGAGACCCGGCGGGCACCTTCGTCCCATCCGAAATGTGCCTGTTCGTAGGCGTCGAGGCAGGACTCGAACTCCTCGTAGGTCGCGGGGATGTCCTTGATGCCCATGTGCCGTCCCAGGGTGCGGTAGTGGACGGTGGAGGCGACGATCTCGTGGCGCGACATCCTGCGCCACCCGTAGGCGTCGATCCACCGTTTGGGCACCACCACGAACGTGCAGAGCACGTAGCGCATGTCCTCGTTGCTGATGTCGTAGCTGCGGTGCATCTGATTGATGCGGCGCATCGCCGTACGCCCCTCTTCACCGTCGAAGCCGTGTTCGACGACGGCGTCCAGGAGCAGGGCGGTGTCGTCGTAGCGCTGCTGCGTGCGGTCCGTGAGCTCCGCGGTCTCGGCCAGCAGGCGCCCGATGCTGGGGACGGCGTACGTGCGGTAGAGAGCCAGCTCCAGCGCCCGCGTGAAGTCCCAGGGGAACTCGTAGACCGCGGTGAGGCGGTAGATCTCCAGCGCGTCCTTGTACGGATCCATCCGCCGGATCTGCTCCAGCCGTTCGAAGCGCTTCACGCGGCCTCCCCCTCTGTCGCCGGGACGCCAACTCTACGCGGAGTAGCGGCAGATGGACGATCAGCTACGTCATCCTCGGCCGGGAGCGGGTGGAGTCACCGCGGACGGTGGCGGGGTCACCGCCGGGTCTGCCGGCCGTCCGGTCCGGGTGGGCCGGCGGTCGATTCGCCCCTGTCCAGCCGGATAACTGCAGCTCCGCGTGTTGCTTCCTCCTCGTGACAACCGGTCGGCCGTCGCATTAAGGTGCGCCGACGGACGAAGCGATGGGGAGGCTGGGATGGCCGGGACGGGCGAGGACGCCGTCGCCGCCGAGGACGACGACGCGCTCTACGTGCTGACAGCGGTGCTGCTGACGCCCGCGCAGTTTCCCAGCGTGCTGGGCGACGACTATCCGGAGGCCTGCGCGGCGCTCGATCTCACGCCGCTCGCCGACGGGTACGGCCTTGTGCTGGGGCAGGACGGTGACGGCGCGCGGTGGACGGTCGTGGTCGACGACGTCTCACTGGTGGCGGTGGCCATCGCCTCGTGGGACTGCGGCATCGAGTACGAACTGTCGCCCGACGAGCGCTCGGTCGTCGCCGCGCTGCCCGGCTGGCCGCTCGCGGTGGCCGTGGCGGCCCCCGGTGTGCCCGCCCCGCACGATCCCGCGGCGGAGATCGCGGAGCGGGCTGCGCTGACGCCGCCGGACACCAGTACCTGGGGTCCCGCCCAGCGGCGTCTCGGCGCCGACGAGATCGCTCTGCAGTGGGCTGTCTGGCGCGAACAGATTCCCGAGGGGCAGTTCGTGGACCCGGGCGGCGCGGAGGCGTCCGGCGGGGCTCCCGAGGCGGAGGCGGAGGCGGCTGGCGACGGAGCTGAGAGTGGAGCCCGCAAGGGCATCCGGCGCGTCCTTGCCGAGGCGCACGCGTACGTGGAGACGCCGCCGCCGCTCGGCCGGGTCCGGTCGTCCTTCGCTCCGGGTGACGCCCGTACGCTGCGGGCCGACGGCCCGGGCTGGTCCATGGTGGCGAGGACCGACGACATCGCGTTCGTCCTTCTCGACGAGGAACCCGGGGAGGTGCTGCCGGTCGGCCGCGGTGCGCAGCTGCCCGGGCTTCTTGAGGCCCTGGACAAGATGGCGGTACGCCCGGCCTGAGCGCAGCGGCGGGAGCCCGGTGCGGCGCCGGGCGGCCGGAGCCCGCGTGTGCGGAGCGACCCGTCGTGGACGCGGCAGGAGTCTCTTCTGAGCTGCGTCCTGAGCCCCCACACTGAGTGCGCAACCCATGTGGTCCCCGCCCATGGTCGGCCGTCGGGCGAGATCGCAGCATGGGGCAGCCCCAGCTCCCGTCCCCAGGAGGCCGGTCATGCGCCCGTCCCGTCGTGTTCCCCTGTTCGCCGCCGCTGCGATGGCGCTGGCCCTCTCCGGTCCCGCGCCGGCGGATGCCGCGACGACCGCCGGCACACGCTGCGAGCGGCATGTGCCGGTACGTGTACCCACAGCCGCGTACCAGCAGCGCGCGTGTCTGGCGGACCTGACCACCGCCGGGCTCGCCGGAACCCCGTACACGGACCTGTCCGACCAGGCGGGGCTCACGGCGAAGGGCACGAAGAACCCCACGGGGGTGCCTGGAATGCAGATCGACGGCTACTTCCCGGACGGCTCGCGGTTCAATGCCACCCACGGCTGGCGTCACGACGCGCAGTTCGTGATCCGCCTCCCGGACCGCTGGAACGGCGGCCTCGTCGTCACGGGCGCCCCGGGCACGCGCAGGCAGTACGCCACGGACACGGCCATCTCCGACCAGGTACTGGCGCAGGGATACGCGTACGCGGCCACCGACAAGGGCAACAGCGGGCCCGACTTCTACCGTGACGGCAGCCGACCGGGGGACGCCGTCGCGGAGTGGAACCGGCGGACCACCCAGCTCACACGCGCCGCCCGAAAGGCGGTGGCGCAGCGCTACGGCCACGCCCCTCACCGTACGTACATGACCGGGATCTCCAACGGCGGTTATCTCACGCGGTGGCAGCTGGAGAATCACCCGGAGCTGTACGACGGCGGAGTCGACTGGGAGGGGGCGCTGTGGACGACCGCGGGCCCGAGCCTCCTCACGTCGCTGCCGACCGCGGTGGCCAGAACTCTCGGCGCCGCGGATGACGACGCCATGGAGACGGTGGGCTTCGCGCCGGGCTCGGCCTTCCTGTGGCCGTACCACGAGAAGGCCTACTGGGGCGTGACGCAGAAGATCTACCGCGCGGAGTTCGACCCTTCGTACGACGCCGGGTGCCCGGGCGCGTCCGCGGGATCCACCGCCGAGCAGATCCTGGCGCCCTGCCCCTCCGACGCCACGTACGACTACGCGTCGCGCCCCGCGTCCGTGCACCGGGCCGTCGCGCGGGTGGCCCTGACCGGGCGGATCGGCCGCCCGCTGATCACCCTGCACGGTGATCTCGACGCGCTGCTGCCCCGGACCGCGGACTCGGACGTGTACGCGCGCATGATCGACGACAGCGACCGGGGCGACCGGCACCGCTACTACACCGTGGAGGGCGGGACGCATGTCGACGGGCTGTACGACACCTATCCCGACCGCCTGCGGCCGATCCTGCCCTGCTACCGCTCCGCGTTCCTCGCGCTGACCGCGTGGGTCGAGCGCGGGACGCAGCCGCCCGCGGACCGGACCATCGGTCGGCCCGCGAACGGCGACGTGATCAACTCCTGCGCGCTGGAGCCGGCCCCATCCCTTCGGTAGTGCCTCAGCGGCCGAGCTCCTTGCGGCCGGCGCGGCGCAGTCTGCGCCGCTGCGAGGGGTCGAGTGTCAGATAGGCGGCGGTGGGGATGCCCAGCACGATCAGGAAAGCGATCCACCAGGGCACTCCCACCGCGGGCAGCAGGATCAGCAGGACGATGCCGATCCCCACGCCCCCCGCGACGACCTTCGCGTTCTTCGACATGTGTGTCGCCTCCTTCGCGGCCACCGGCCGCTCTCAGTCGTGGAAACGGATCGGCGATCCCCGCGGTTCCGGAACGCGACCCTGATACATCCCTGAGCCGTGACCCGGAGTCTCCCCTGAGCGCGAGGGCCGGCGCACCGGGGGTCCGGCCCAGGGCACCGAGGGGGCTGCCCGGAGCAGGGATACGCAAAGTGACGTACGCCACCGACACACCCTCTCAGCACCGAGCCCGAGTCCTGTACCCTCGGCGACCCGACCCCACTAGTCAAATTTGAGGAACGCGTCATCGCCGAGCAGTCGATTCCTGCAGCAACTCCCTCCGAGGTTCTGGAACTGTCCCGCTGCTGCGCCGTTTTCGTCCCTGGGGAGCCGGCCCGTACCGGGCACGTCGCCTTCTGGCGGCACGACGGCGACGCCCCACCGGTTGTCGCGTCCGGAGCCCTCGAGGACCTCACGATCGCCGTGCCCGGCACGGAGCGGGCCGAGTTGGTGACCGTGCCCGCCGCCCTGCTGCCGGTGCGCGCCGCCCTCCCGGTGCTCACACGCGCGCGTGCCGTCCCGCAGGCACACCGGGCGACCGCGTTCTGGGGCGCGGCCTCGGTGTTCGCCCTCCAGCTCACGGCGCGCGGCCTGCTGCTGCCCGGTCTGACTGCGGACGATCATGACGCATGGCGCGCGGGCCCGCTCCGCGCGCAGGACTTGGCGCGGGCGCGGGACCTGGCCGCCGCCATGCCGCCGGACGCACACGCGGTCCCGGTGGACGAGTGCGAGCCGCTGCGACTGCCGGACCCGGAGCTGCTGCTGCGCTCCTTCCTCGACGCCGTCGCCGACGCCCTCCCGCGGTCCCCCGCGGCGCAGCTCGCGGCAGGCGGACCCGCCTTCGCGGCGCGGGAGCCCCAGCGCGTGCCGGAGCAACGCGCCTGGGCCACCGTCGTGGCCGCCGGGCACGACGCCGGAGTGAGGATCTCGCTGCGCCTGGAGGTGCCCGGCCTCACCTCCGCCGTGCAGGACGCGGCCCGCCTGCCCTTCCGCGCCGTGCTCCAGGTGCACAGTGCGAGCGACCCGGCGCTCGTCGCGGACGCCCCCGCCATCTGGGCCGGTTCCGAGTCGTTCGGCCCACGCGCGCGGATGGACACCCTGCTCGCCCTGCGCCGAGCCGCCCGGGCCTGGCCCCCGCTGGCCCCCCTGCTCTCGGCGGCCGTGCCCCACACCGTGGAACTGGCCGACGAGGAGGTCACGGAACTCCTGGGCGAGGGTGCCCGTCTGCTGGCGGCCGCCGGGGTCGACGTGCACTGGCCGAAGGAGCCGGCGCGCAGACTCACCGCCCGCGCGGTCATCGGCCCGTCCGAGGAGGACGGCGGCCGGACCGAGTCGGACATGCCGTCCCTCCTGTCCGCCGACGCGCTGCTCACCTTCAACTGGCGGTTCTCGCTCGGGGATCAGCACCTCACCCGGCAGGAACTGGACCTGCTGGCCGAGGCGAGCCGACCGGTGGTGCGACTGCGCGACCAGTGGGTCCTGGTCGACCCGCAGGAGGTCCGCCGCGCCGGCTCGCGACAGGACCGCAAGATCACGCCCGTCGACGCGCTGAGCGCCGCCCTGACGGGCTCCGCGGAGGTCGACGGCCGCCGGGTCGAGGTCACGGCCACCGGCTGGCTGGCGACGCTGCGGGAAGGGCTCGCGGACCCGGGGGCGCAGGACCCGGTCGGTCAGCCCGCCGCACTCGCCGCGACGCTGCGGGACTATCAGCTCAGGGGTCTGAACTGGCTCGCCCGGATGACGTCACTGGGCCTCGGCTGCTGTCTGGCCGACGACATGGGACTGGGCAAGACGATCACGCTGATCGCCCTGCATCTGCATCGGCAGACCGACAAATCGACGGCGGGGCCCACACTCGTCGTCTGTCCGACGTCCCTGATGGGCAACTGGCAGCGCGAGATCGAGAGGTTCGCGCCCGGAATGCCGGTCCGCCGCTCCCACGGCTCCCGCCGCGACCTCGTCGACCTGGCGGACGGGGAGTTCGTCCTCACCACGTACGGCACGATGCGGCTCGACGCACCGCGGCTCGCCGCGACACCGTGGGGCATGGT
Source organism: Streptomyces sp. GLSS-08 (assembly GCF_056387915.1). NCBI lineage: Bacteria > Bacillati > Actinomycetota > Actinomycetes > Kitasatosporales > Streptomycetaceae > Streptomyces > Streptomyces sp. GLSS-08. The sequence continues at coordinate 129,023 of NZ_JBWJAQ010000003.1, read as the reverse complement.
CGTCGCGGACGAGGCGCAGCACGTGAAGAACCCCTACTCGGCGACGGCACGCGCGCTGCGCACCATCAGCGCACGCGCACGCGTGGCGCTCACCGGGACTCCTGTGGAGAACAACCTGTCGGAGCTGTGGGCGATCCTCGACTGGACGACTCCGGGGCTCCTCGGCCGGCTCGGCACCTTCCGCACCCGGTACGCGCACGCGGTGGAGGGCGGTCAGGACCCCGCGGCGGGTGAGCGACTCGGCCGCCTCGTACGGCCGTTCCTGCTGCGTCGCCGGAAGTCGGACCCGGGCATCGCGGCGGAGCTCCCGCCCAAGACCGAGACCGACCACGCCGTGTCCCTCACCAAGGAACAGACGGGGCTGTACGAGGCCGTGGTGCGGGAGACGCTGGCAGAGATCTCCGGCGCCGACAGCATGGTGCGGCGCGGTCTGATCGTGAAGCTGCTGACCGGTCTGAAGCAGATCTGCAATCACCCGGCGCAGTTCCTCAAGGAGGAAGAGCCGACGATCGCGGGCCGGTCCGGAAAACTGGAACTGCTGGACGAGTTGCTCGACATCATCCTCTCCGAGGGGGCGAGCGTTCTGGTCTTCACCCAGTACGTACGGATGGCGCGCCTCATCGAGCGGCATCTGTCGGCGCGCGGTGTGCCCTCACAGTTCCTGCACGGCGGCACACACGTCGACGAGCGAGAGCGGATGGTGCAGCGCTTCCAGCGGGGTGAGTCCCCGGTCTTCCTGCTGTCGTTGAAGGCAGCGGGCACGGGCCTCAACCTGACGAGGGCGGAGCACGTCGTGCACTACGACCGCTGGTGGAACCCCGCCGTCGAGGCCCAGGCCACCGACCGCGCGTACCGCATCGGCCAGACCCGGCCGGTACAGGTGCACCGGCTCGTCGTCGAGGGGACCATCGAGGACCGCATCGCCGAGATGCTCCTGCGCAAGCGCGAGCTGGCAGACGCGGTGCTCGGCTCCGGCGAGTCCGCGCTGACGGAACTGACCGACACCGAACTGGCCGACCTGGTGGAACTGCGAGGGGGCACGCGATGACCGATCACGATATAGAGCGTACGTTCGAAGCGTTGCCGCCGGCTTCGGGTCGGGCCTTCGCCGAAACCTGGTGGGGCCGGGCCTGGCTGAAGGCGCTGGAGGACGCGGCACTGGACCCGGTCCAGGTGAAGGCGGGACGCGGACTCGTGCGCGCGGGCGCTGTCGCAGCCGTGTCGGTACGCCCGGGACGCATCACCGCGGTGGTCCAGGACCGCGACCGCACCACGCACCGCGCGGACGTCCTGTTGCGGGAGCTGTCCGAGGAACAGTGGGGCCGCCTCCTCGGCATCGCCGTCGAACGGGCCGGTCACGTCGCCGCGTTGCTCGACCGGGTGATGCCACTGGATCTGGTGGAGGACGGTGCGGCGGCCGGGATCGAACTCCTGCCGGGTCTCGGCGATCTGGAGGCGGAGTGCGACTGCGGCGCCTGGGACCACTGCCGGCACACGGCGGCCCTGTGCTACCAGATGGCGAGGCTGCTGGACCAGGATCCGTTCGTGCTGCTGTTGCTGCGGGGGCGCGGCGAGCGCGCGCTGCTGGACGAGCTCCAGGCGCGCACGCCCCGGCCGGACGACGGACCTTCGTCGCACCAGGCCGCTCCGGAGGGCGTGGACGCTGCGGAGGCCTATGCCGCCGGTGACATCCTGCCGCCCCTGCCCGGCCTTCCAGAGCTTTTGGAGCAGCCCGGCGGACCGCCCTCCCTGGACACCGAGGTGCCCCCCGCGCCGGGCGTGCAGGCCGCCTCCCTCGAGTTCCTCGCCGCGCAGGCCGCCGGGGAGGCGCTGAGTCTCCTCCTGGACGCGGCCGGCCCCGGCCACCGGGAAAGGGCGATCAGCCGGGAACTGACGCTTTCCCAGGACGCCGTGCGGCTGGCCGCGGGCGGTCCGGAGGAGGAGATCGCCGTCCGGCTCGCCGACGGGTCGGGGCGGGACCGGGAAGGGCTGGCACTCGCCGTCCGCGCCTGGAGGCACGGCGGCGTGGCGGCGCTGTCCGTCCTCGAGGACGGATGGGCCGTGGGTCCCGAGTCGCTCGCACGCGCGTGTGCCGCACTGGAGGCCGCCTGGGACGAGGGCGAGCGGCCGCGGCTGCACCGCTCGGGGAACCGCTGGACGGTGGCCGGGACACCCGCCCAGTTGCGTCTGGGGCGGGACGGCCGGTGGTGGCCCTACCGCGAGGAGAAGGGACGCTGGGCCCCGGCCGGCGCGGCGTCCACGGACCCGGCAACCGCGTTGCAAGCCGTTCTGGGCGGCGACTGACAGACCCGCCGCCGAAGACGACGGGGTGGGCGGCGCCGATGCGGACGCACTCGGGCATCGCGACGACCGCCTCCGGGATCCTGACTGCCCCGGCCGGCCGGCGTTTCCCAAGAAGACGGGACGTACGCGCGCGTGGAGGTCGAAGTGCGGCCCACGCGCGCGTGCGGTCACCTCAACGGCCGGTCAGTGGCCCTTCTTGAGCAAGTAGGACGGCACTTCGTCGCCCGCCGGGACCGCGAAAAGCGATTCGAGGTCACTCGGCAGCCCGCTGGGAAGGCCAGTCGGCAGCTCGCTCGGCAGCCCGCTGGGAAGGCCAGTCGGCAGTTCGCTGGGCAGCCCGGACGGCAGGTTCGACGGCAGACCCGAAGGCAGCCCGGTGGGCAACTTCGACGGCAGACTCAGCGAAGGGGTGGGCACACGGCTCGTGTTCCTGCCGTTCTCGGTGGGGGACTTCTCGTCCGACGAGCCGCCTCCCGCGTTGACCACGAGGAGGACGGCCACAAGGACGCCCAGGGCCACCACCACGGCGACCACGAGAAGGAGCGTATGACGGCGCGGGCCCTGCCCGCCGGGCGGACCGGGAGGCGGCAGAGGCGACACGCCCTCACCGCCGCCCTGCCCGGACGTCCAGTTCCCGCTGCCCGGCGGCGGGCCGTAGCCGCCGTACCCTTCCCCTCCGGGCAGGGTCCCGGGAGCCTGCGGAGGCGGACCGAAGCCTCCGGGCGGCGGAGCGGATCCGGCGTTGCCCCGAGACGGCGTGCCGTCCGGCGGCTGGGACGGTAAGGGTGGCATGGCCATACCGCCCAGCGTCGCCTCGCACCGGCCACAGCGCGACCCCCGCGCGGGAGTTGATACGCACTCATGCCACGGACGGCACGGTTCCGGCGAATTCCCCACCCAGGCGGAGGGCAGGACCGACCCGCGCGGACGCGGGCCGGCTCAAGCTCCGGAGACGGTCAGCCCCGCGCCCCCAGCAGGTGGTCCATGGCCAGCTGGTCGAGTCGCTCGAAGGCCATCCCGCGTGCGGCGGCCGCCTCCACGTCGAAGTCCTCGAAGGACGCCCGGTCGGCGAGGAGCCCGGTCAGACCGTCCGCGGCGGTGGGCTGCGCCAGCTCGTCCAGCCGCGACGCCCGCAGTGCCTCCTGGACCTCGGGGTCGGCCCTGAAGGCGGCCGCCCGGTCGCGCAGGATGAGGTAGTTGCGCATGCAGCCGGCGGCGGAGGCCCACACACCGTCGAAGTCCTCGGTCCGCGGCGGCTTGAAGTCGAAGTGCTTCGGCCCTTCGTAACCGGCGGTCTCCAGGAGGTCCACCAGCCAGAAAGCGGACCGCAGATCGCCCGCTCCGAAGCGCAGGTCCTGGTCGTACTTGATGCCGGACTGACCGTTCAGGTCGATGTGGAAGAGCTTGCCCGCCCACAGGGCCTGGGCAATGCCGTGCGCGAAGTTCAGGCCGGCCATCTGCTCGTGGCCCACCTCGGGGTTGACGCCGTACAGCTCCGGACGCTCCAGGCGCTCGATGAAGGCCAGCGCGTGCCCGACGGTGGGGAGCAGGATGTCTCCGCGCGGCTCGTTCGGCTTGGGCTCGATCGCGAAGCGCAGGTCGTACCCCTGCGAGGTCACGTACTCACCCAGGAGGTCGAAGGCCTCCTTCATCCGGTCCAGGGCGACGCGCACGTCCTTGGCCGCTCCCGACTCGGCACCCTCCCGGCCGCCCCAGGCGACGTAGGTCTGTGCTCCGAGCTCGACCGCCAGATCGACGTTGCGGATGGTCTTGCGCAGGGCGTAGCGGCGCACGTCACGGTCGTTGGCCGTGAAGGCCCCGTCCTTGAAGACGGGGTGCGTGAAGAGATTGGTGGTGGCCATCGGCACGGTCAGGCCCGTCGCGTCGAGGGCCTGACGGAAGCGCTTGATGTGCGAACCGCGATCGGTGTCCGAAGACCCGAAGGGGATCAGGTCGTCGTCGTGGAAGGTGACTCCGTAGGCACCGAGCTCGGCCAGGCGCTGCACCGACTCGACCGGGTCCAGGGCACGCCGGGTGGCGTCGCCGAACGGGTCCCTTCCCTGCCAGCCGACGGTCCACAGGCCGAAGGTGAACCTGTCCTCGGGGGTGGGCTGGTAGTTCATGCCGCGGCTCCTCGCTGTGCTCCGACTATTTCGTCATGGCGCTTAACAAATTAGTATGCGAACGCATCTCTGGGAAGAGACGAATCGCGAAACCCGGTCACAGAGGTCCGGGGAGCCCCGCCCACAGGACAGATTCCGCGGAGCCGCGGAAGAGGGAGAAGCCCGATGTCAGCAGCCGAGGGTCCGCTCGTCGTGGGGGTGGACACGTCCACCCAGTCCACCAAAGCCCTGGTGGTCGACGCATCCACCGGACAGGTGGTGTCGAGCGGGCAGGCGCCGCACACCGTCTCCACCGGAGCGGGCCGCGAAAGCGACCCCAGGCAGTGGTGGGACGCGCTGAGGGAAGCGCTCCACCAGTGCGGGGACGCAGCGCACGAGGCGGCGGCGGTGTCGATCGGCGGACAGCAGCACGGCCTGGTCACCCTGGACGCAGCGGGCGACCCGGTGCGTCCGGCCCTCCTGTGGAACGACGTGCGCTCGGCACCGCAGGCCCGCCGCCTGGTCGAGGAGCTGGGCGGTCCGAAGGCCTGGGCCGAGCGGGCCGGAAGCGTTCCGGGGCCCTCCTTCACAGCGACGAAATGGGCTTGGCTCGCCGAGCACGAGCCCGAGGCGGTCCGCGCGACGGCGGCCGTGCGGCTGCCGCACGACTACCTCACCGAACGCCTCACCGGCGACGGCACGACGGATCGTGGCGACGCCTCCGGCACCGGGTGGTGGGCTTCCGCGACGGAGTCGTACGACGCGGAGGTCCTCGCACACATCGGACTGGATCCGGCACTGCTCCCCCGTGTGGTACGCCCCGGCGAGGTGGCCGGAACCGTGCGTGAGACCGCCGACCTGCCCTTCTCCAGGGGCACCCTGGTCGCGGCCGGCACCGGCGACAACGCGGCCGCCGCGCTGGGACTCGGACTGCGCCCCGGTACGGCCGTACTCAGTCTCGGCACGTCCGGCACGGTGTACGCCGTCTCCACCCACCGCCCCGCCGACCCGACCGGCACCGTGGCGGGCTTCGCCGACGCACGCGGGGACTGGCTCCCCCTGGCCTGCACCCTCAACTGCACGCTCGCCGTCGACCGTGTCGCCGCCCTGCTCGGGCTGGACCGCGAGGCCGTCGAACCCGGTACGAGCGTGACGCTGCTGCCGTACCTGGACGGGGAGCGCACACCGGACCTGCCGCATGCTTCGGGCCTCCTGCACGGGCTGCGGCACGACACGACGGGTGGTCAGCTGCTGCAGGCCGCGTACGACGGCGCGGTCCACTCGCTCCTCGGGGCACTCGATCTGGTCCTCGACGCGGAAGCCGACCGTTCGGCGCCGCTGCTGCTCATCGGCGGAGGTGCGCGAGGGAAGGCCTGGCAGGAGACGGTGCGCCGGCTGTCGGGACGGCCCGTCCAGGTGCCCGAGGCCAGGGAACTGGTCGCGCTCGGTGCCGCGGCGCAGGCGGCCGGACTGCTGACCGGCGAGGATCCGGCGGCCGTGGCCCGGCGCTGGAACACCGCCCGCGGTCCCGTGCTCGACGCCGTGGAACGGGACGAGGCGGCGCTGGCCAGGATCACCGGGGTACTCTCCGACGCGGCCCCGCTGCTGGAGCGGGAAGCCGACAAGCGCTGACGAGCGTCGGCCTGACCAGGGCAGCCCCGCGGGGACCGGCCGGACGAGGACTGACGGAGGCATGACCGCACCGCTGCACGAAGCCCATCCGGCCGGCCGGCGGTTCCCCGACACCCAGCAGGGGATGCGCCGCCGCAACCTCGCCCGCGTCATGCACACCGTGAGCGCCGAGGGACCGCTGTCCCGGGCAGCCGTCGCCTCACGCATCGGGCTGACCCGTGCGGCGGTGTCGACACTGGTGGACGAACTGATCCGTTCCGGGCTCCTGGAGGAACTGGGCCCGGAACGCCCGGGACGTGTCGGGCGTCCCGGCTCCGCCCTGGCCGTGAGCGGTCACGGTCCCGCCGGCCTCGGGGCGGAGATCGGCGTCGACCATCTCGCGGTCTGCGCGGTGGATCTGCGCGGCGAGGTGCGGGCACGGGCCGTGCGGCACGGGGTGAACCGCGGCCGGTCGCCCGAGTCGGTGACCGGGGAACTGGGCGAGCTGGTACGCCAGGTCGTCGCCCGGGCCGACAGCGAAGGACTGTGGCCCGCGGGCCTCGCGGTCGCCGTGCCGGGGCTGGTGGCCCGCGACGCCCGGACCGTGGTCCGTGCCCCCAACCTCGACTGGCACGACACGGACCTCGGCACTCTGCTGCCCGAAGATCTGCCGCTGACCGTGGACAACGAGGCCAACTTCGGCGCCCTCGCCGAACTCTGGCTCGGCGACGGAACCCCGCAGGACTTCCTCCACGTGTCGGCCGAGATCGGCATCGGCGGGGCGGTGGTCGTGGACGGGCGGCTGCTGCGCGGGACACGCGGCTTCGCCGGCGAGCTGGGACATGTACCGGTCCGCCCGGAGGGCCCGGAATGCGTCTGCGGCGGGCGCGGCTGCCTGGAGCAGTACGCGGGTGAGGACGCCGTGCTGCGCGCGGCGGGCCTCGCTCCCGTCGAGGACCGTGTCGGACTGCTGGCCGGACGCGCCACCGAGGGCGACGAGGAAGTACGGCGAGCCCTGCGCGGAGCCGGAACCGCGCTCGGCATCGCGCTGACCGGCGCCGTCAACCTCCTCGACCCGCAAACCGTGGTGCTGGGCGGCGCCCTGGCCCGGCTGGCACCCTGGCTGCTGCCCTCGCTGGAAGACGAGCTGACGCGGCGCACGACGGGCCCCGCCTGTGCGGTCACCGTCTCCCGCCTGGGGCCCGAAGGGCCTCTGCTCGGCGCCGCGCACTCGGTGGTACGGGCGGTGCTGGACGATCCGGCGGGTGCGGCGGCCCGCACGTAGCGGGTCCGGGCGCCCACCCGCAGCGGGGTCGACTCAGGTCGGTCCGCGCCGGACAGCCCGGCGTGCCGCCGACTGTGCGGCGGGACGCCGGGCTGTCGGGCGTTGCGGCGGCTCCGTCCGTGGCGTGGCCGGCGGTCGGGCATCCAGCGGGGGCGCCCGCTCCCTCCGTGGCGTGGCCGGCCGTCGGGCATCCAGCGGGGGCCCGCTCCCTCCGTGGCGTGGCCGGCCGTCGGGCCTTTCGGCAACTGCCGCGGCTCCCTCCCCGGCGGTGGCGGACCGAGCGCCGAGGTGGGCCGCGGGACCGCCGTGGTCGACGAATCGGGCGATATCCGTGGCCCGGTTGGCGCCCTACTCCCCCCTTCTGGGTGACGGAGTTGTCCACAGCCGCGGAGTTGTCCACCGACGGACGCCGCTCTCTTCCTGCCCAACCGGCGGGCGCCGTACCGTGATTCACGCGAGGCGCAGCCGTCCTGACGACGGCTGTGCGAGCGTCACGACGGATCGGGGGGGTCACATGTACCGCAGGCGCGAGTCGTTCTCGCCGGTACGGCAGTTTCTGTTTCCCGTGCTGGGTATCGCCGTCTTCGTGCCGATGCTGCTTACGCCGAAGGGCGTGCTGCCGGTCCTCGACTTCGTGTCCGAGCTGACCGCACCCGTGTCGTACGCGGGTCCGGTCGCCGGTGTCTGGATGATGACGGGAGTGTTGCTGAGCGTCCTCGTGCGGCGCCGATCGGAACGCATGGCCGAACCGGCCCGTGCCCGTCTCGACGCGAGTCTGCCGTCCTACTCCTTTGGCCTTCCCACGAACGGAGCTGTGCAGCCATGAGCGATCCGCGGATCCTGACAGTGCGGCCCCGGGCGGGCGAGTACGCGTGGACGTTCGGCGGCGCACCGCCCGTGGCACGCGTCGCTCCGGGCACCGTCCTCGACCTGTACACGGAGGACTGCTTCGCGGGCCGGGTGAGGTCCGAGAAGGATCTCGTGTCGGAAGTGTGCGAGTTCCCGTTCCTGAATCCGCAGACCGGGCCCTTTCACGTGGAAGGGGCGGAGCCCGGCGACACGGTCGCCGTGCACTTCGTGTCGATCGAGCCGGCCCGGGACTGGGCGGCGTCCACGACGGTTCCGCTGTTCGGTGCGCTCACCTCCACGCACAGCACGGCCACGTTGCAGCCCCCGCTGCCGGAGACCGTCTGGATCTGGCAGCTCGACCGGGAGCGGCGCACAGCCCTGTTCACCGCACGCGACAGTGACATCGAGATCGAACTGCCCATGGACCCGATGCACGGCACCGTGGGGGTGGCTCCCGCCAATCTCGAAGTGCGTTCCGCCCTGGTCCCCGACGCGCACGGGGGAAACATGGACACCCCGGAGATGCGGGCGGGCGTCACCTGCTTCCTCGGGGTGAACGTCGAGGGTGCGCTGCTGAGTCTTGGTGACGGGCACGCCCGGCAGGGGGAGGGCGAGACCTGCGGTGTCGCCGTGGAGTGCGCGATGCACACCGTCGTGATCGTGGAGCTGTTGAAAGGGATGGTCACCCCGTGGCCGCGCATCGAGTCCGACACCCACATCATCTCGACCGGTTCCGCGCGTCCGTTGGAGGACGCGTTCCGAATATCCCAGCTCGATCTCGTGCAATGGCTGGTGCGTGACTACGGGTTCAGCGAGCTGGACGCCTACCAGTTCGCGACCCAGGCGGTCGAGTCGCCGCTGGCCAATGTCTGCGACACCAACTACACGTGCGTCGCCAAGCTTCGCAAGAAGTGGCTGCCCGAGCGGGAGACTCACCGCGGACTGCATGCGCGACTGCGCGATACGGCGACCACGCTCCTGAGCTGAGCCGGGCGCCCCGCCCCGGTTCACCCCGATCAGCACAACCGGCCCCGGCCTCACCCGCGTCGGCCTCCCCCAGCACTACCGGCCCCAGCTCCCGGTCGGCGCTGCCGGACCGGACGCACCAGTGCCGACTACCGGTCGGCAAAGCCCCACCTCACCCCGACCCGCCCCCACCTGGAAAGGCAGGCACCGATGGAGCGAGCCAGACCGTTTCTCAGTCGCCGAAGGCTGCTGACGGGCGCAGCCCTCGCCACCGTCCCCTACGCGTTAGTACCCGGCACGCAGGCCGGAGCAGAGGCCCAGGCCGTCGACTACCCGTCGGCCGAGTGGGTGCCGGCGAGCACGTCCAACCGCACCTCGTCCAGCCGCCCCGCCAGCTACCCGCTCAACTACGTGATCATCCACGTCACACAGGAGACGTACCCCGACACGCTGTCCATCTTCAAGAACCCGCAGAAGAAGGTGTCCGCCCACTACGTCGTCCGGTCGGCCGACGGCCATGTCGCGCAATGCGTCCGCGAACACGACATCGCCTGGCACGCCGGCAACTGGGACTACAACACGCGCAGCATCGGCATCGAGCATGAGGGCTGGGACGACCAGCCTGCCTACTTCACCAACGCCCTGTACGAGCAGTCGGCGAAACTGACCGCGTCCATCTGCACCAGGTACGGCATCCCGAAGGACCGATCGCACATCCTGGGCCATTACCAGGTGCCGGGCAGCGACCACACCGATCCGGGGCCGAACTGGGACTGGACCCGCTACATAAGGCTGGTCAACTTCGCCTGATCCGGGTTCCACGCGCGCTCGCCGTACGTCCCGTCCGAAGACCGCCGCGAGGAGCACGGTCACGAAGCTTGTCGGGGCACGCACCGGGAGTGACGATGTGCTGAGCCGCATCGCCTTCCGGGAGGCCGAGTTGACCGATCCATGGGTGGCTCTGGAACGGGGTGCCGACCCCGTCGAGCGGATCCGGGCGCTGCACCGCGCCCATGAGATGTTCACGAAGGCGGGGACGGTGCCGCGGCCGGTGCGTTCCGTGGTCGCCGACTCGTGGCGGCGTTCGGTGCGGGCCGGGGTGGGTCCCGACGGCACCGCGAGCGTGGAGCTCACCGGCGGTGATCTCGGTGCGCACCGGGCGGAGCATCCGCTGGCGCCGGTGATGCCGGTGATCCGCGAGTTGGTGGGCACCTTCGCCGCGGACGGCGAGCATCTGCTGGCGGTGTGCGACGCGCAGGGCAGGCTGCTGTGGGTAGAGGGCCATCCGTCGACGCGCCGGGAGGCGGACAGGATGAACTTCGTGCCTGGCGCGCGTTGGGCGGAGACCGCGGTCGGGACGAACGCGCCGGGCACGGCCGTTGCCGTCGACCGGCCGGTGCAGGTGTTCACGGCCGAGCACTTCATCCGCCGGGTGCAACCCTGGACATGTGCGGCCGCACCGGTGCACGATCCGCGTACCGGCCGGGTGCTGGGCGCGGTGGACATCACCGGCGGCGACGGGCTCGCGCATCCGCACAGTCTCGGGTTCGTCCAGGCGGTGGCACGTGCGGCCGAGTCCCAACTGGCGCTGCTCGCGCCGGTGCCGGGCGCTGCCGACGCACTCGAGCTGTCCGCGCTGGGCCGGGACGAGGCGCTGCTGGTCCTGCCGGGCCGCCGCAGGATCAGGCTCAGCCGGCGGCACAGCGAGATCATGGTCCTGCTGTCCCGGCACCCGGAGGGCCTGACGGGCGACGAATTGCTCTGCGCGCTGTACGAGGACGAGTCGGTGCCGCCGGTGACGCTGCGCGCCGAACTGGCCCGGCTGCGACGCTTGCTGGGGCCGGGCGTGCTGGACTCCCGGCCCTACCGGCTCTCGCCGCCGGTCGAGTCCGATGCCGCTGTCGTCGAGCGTCGGCTGGGCGCGGGGGCGGTTGCTGCGGCGGCGGCCGCGTACACCGGCCCGCTGTTGCCGGCGTCGCAGGCACCTGCGGTGGCCCGGATGAGGCGGCGGCTCGCCGACAGGTTGCGTGGCGCGCTGATAGCGCGCCGCGACCCCGATCTGCTGGCGGACTGGGCGCACGCACCCTGGGGTGAGGACGATCTCGTCGTGTGGCGGGCGCTGGCGGCGGCGCGGCCGACGGTGACGGTGCGTTCGCGTCTGGCCGAGCTGGACGCCGAGCTGTCGGCACAGGGGCCGGCCGCGGGACGCGCAACGTGGTCGCAACGTTCCGGTTCCTACCCTCACGGCGAGAGCTGCCCAACGGCGGGCAGTGCTGCTCCGGGAGGCAGACCAGCATGACCCGTTACACGGCGCCCGGCACCGACGGCGCGATCGTCTCCTACCAGGCGCGTTACGACCACTTCATCGGCGGCGAGTACGTGGCGCCGGTCCGAGGGCAGTACTTCGAGAACCCGAGCCCGGTGAACGGTCAGCCGTTCACGGAGGTCGCCCGGGGCACGGCGGAGGACGTGGAGCGCGCGCTGGACGCGGCTCACGCGGCCGCTCCGGCCTGGGGGCGCACGTCGGTGACCGAGCGCTCCGGCATCCTCCTCAGGATCGCCGACCGGATGGAGGCGAATCTGGAGAAGCTGGCGGTCGCCGAGAGCTGGGAGAACGGCAAGCCGGTGCGCGAGACCCTGGCGGCCGACATCCCCCTGGCGATCGATCACTTCCGCTACTTCGCGGGGGCGGTCCGCGCCCAGGAGGGCTCGCTCGGTGAGGTCGACGACGACACGGTCGCGTACCACTTCCATGAGCCGCTGGGCGTGGTGGCGCAGATCATTCCGTGGAATTTCCCGATCCTGATGGCCGTGTGGAAGCTGGCCCCGGCGCTCGCGGCGGGCAACGCGGTCGTCATCAAGCCCGCCGAGCAGACCCCGGCGTCCATCCACTACTGGATGAGCCTGATCGCCGACCTGCTTCCGCCAGGGGTCGTGAACATAGTCAACGGGTTCGGTGTGGAGGCCGGCAAACCGCTCGCGTCCAGTCCGCGGGTGGCGAAGGTGGCGTTCACCGGTGAAACCACGACGGGGCGGTTGATCATGCAGTACGCCTCGGAGAACATCAAACCGGTCACGCTGGAGCTGGGCGGCAAGTCGCCGAACATCTTCTTCGACGACGTGTGGGACAAGGACGACGACTTCCGCGACAAGGCGCTCGAAGGCTTCACGATGTTCGCGCTCAACCAGGGCGAGGTGTGCACGTGTCCCTCGCGGGCACTGGTGCAGCGCGGTCACTACCGGGAGTTCCTGGAAGCGGCCGTCGCCCGCACCGAACTCATCACGTCGGGCCATCCGCTCGACACCGGCACGATGATCGGCGCTCAGGCGTCCAACGACCAGCTGGAGAAGATCCTTTCCTACTTCGACATCGGCCGGCAGGAGGGCGCCAAGGTCCTCACGGGCGGCGAGCGCATCGAGCACGACGGGGAGCTCAAGGGCGGGTACTACGTCCAGCCGACGATCTTCGAAGGTGACAACCGGATGCGGATCTTCCAGGAGGAGATCTTCGGGCCGGTCGTCTCGGTGACGTCCTTCGACGACTTCGACGACGCCATCGAGACCGCCAACGACACGCTGTACGGACTCGGCGCGGGTGTGTGGACGCGGGACATCAACACCGCCTACCGCGCGGGCCGGTCGATCCAGGCGGGCCGGGTCTGGACGAACTGCTACCACGCGTATCCCGCGCACGCGGCGTTCGGCGGCTACAAGCAGTCGGGCATCGGCCGCGAGAACCACAAGATGATGCTGGAGCACTACCAGCAGACGAAGAACATTCTTTGTTCTTACAGTCCTCAGAAGCTTGGCTTCTTCTAGAGCCTGAAGTCGGGTCGCCTGGAGGCATCATTGCGCTCCAGGCAGCCCGACACACGGCAGGTCCCCACTCGCCCTGGGGTCGGGTCTCTCAATTCGATCGCATCTGCAGTGCAGTGCAGTGCAGTGCAGTGCAGGCGACGGTACGGTCCTCGGCATGGCTCGCACCTGCATCTTCTGTGGCGCCACTCCACTGACAGTCAAGATCGTTTGCGCGTCCTGCAACAACGTGTGGATGAACGGACTCGAAAACGAGGTGCGTCCGTTCCTGCCCAACTTGACAAACTTGATCAACGGACGAGCGGTCGAGCTGACCCCAGAGGACCAGAAAGCACTGGCCTCTTTATCCCTCAAGACCATATTCATGTTCTCAGGACAGAACAAGCATCCCAGGTTGGAGATGCTGCCTTGGAGGACTGCACCTCCTTCTATCGCGATCGTGAGCCCAGCCGCTTCATGATCTCCAGAATCGGCGCCATGGACCCCTGGGAAGACGACGAGGGTTCAGCCATGGTCGAATTCGTCTGCCCTCAGTACAGCTGGCCAGCCCCTACCGCCAACCTGACGTATGTCTCGACGCTGAGGATCGGCTGGTTGTTAATTCAGCTGGTCCGGGCCGGGTCCCTCAATGACGATCAGGTCCTTACGCCTTTCGATCCTCATCCCATGTTCCATCCACTGTGGCCTGTCGGCGCTACGCTGGCATGGCCACCGCCGAGGCCGTTGCCAGCAGCCCAAATGGCGGCCATCGCCTGCCCACCCACTCTGCCGATTCAGGTGGCGCGTCCTCAGCGCAAACGGATCGCACGTAACCCGTCGCGTTTGCAGGACAGGCGCGGCTACCGTCCTGGCAGGGAGGGGATCGCGCAGCGGATGGTGCCCAAGGTCGGCCCGGATGCCTGGGCGGTCGATGACGTGTCGTTCCCCAAGGACGGGAAGATGTCGGTGACGGTCGCCCACCAGTACTGCGGAGCCCTGGGCAAGCAGTCCGACTGTCAGGTCGCGGTGAGCGTGCACGCGGTCTCCGACACCGTCTCCTGCCCGCTGCAGTGGCGGCTGTTCGTCCCGAAGACCGGGCCTACAACAGGTGCCGGCATCGATGTATCCAACCGCGCGGGCCATGTGCACCAGCGCCTCCCGCATCAGCTGCCGGCGCTGTGCGCGGCCCATGGCCGGGGCTACAGTAATGGTGCCGGCCATCTGGGAATTGGGGCCGCTGCCGGTGGAGCCGATCGTCGGCGACCCGGCAAGGTCGCGGTGGGCCGCCCAGCGAACGCCGCGACATCCTTGGCGAGTTCCTCGACCGCCTTGGGGTCCGACAGCTGATACGGGCCACTCTTGGCGTCGAGCCACTGAGTCTCGCGCAGTCCGAGCAGGGAGGCCGGTTCATGGCCATCCAGCGCGACCAGCGCGTTCCTTAGATCCTTCACCACCCCCGCAGTATCCACCGGTGCTTCGGTCGCGCGCCGTCAGATCCACAAGTTCACCGGCCCACGCTGTCGGCGTACGCTTCAAAGTGCACCGGGTGGTACGCGCGAACGTGTACCACGTGTCATGGCCGATCTTCCTGAACTGTCACGGAGTGGCGTTGCTGCCTCGGTCGAGATCTGTGAGGAACTGTCGTTGGTCGTCCAGGAATCCGTCCGCGAAGAGCGAGCGGGGCGAGAAGAGCGCAGTGAGCGTGATCTTGAGGTCCGACTGCTCGATGGACCGCTTGATGAATGAATGGGTCGCGTCCGGGTAGCGCATGGCCGTGAATGCACCGCCTGCGTCCAGCACCTCGCGGTAGATGCGCTCCGTGTCGGCGGTGTCCACGTTGATGTCATGACCCGCGAGGGCCAGCAGCACCGGTATGCCGCGCAGGGCGCGAAGGTCTTGCGTAGCGTCCGCGGTGTGGTTCTTAGAGATGAAGCCCCAGCGATCGGCGGTCATGCCGTCCGCCTCGCCCCCCATGGCCTTGACGTACTCCTCGAAGGTCGCGTGGCGTTCCAGCAGCCGTCGGGTGGTGTCGCTCTTGGCGATTGCCGCGTTGGTACGGGCTGCTGACGCGCCGTCGGCGCGCAGCTCGGCGAGGAGGTTGTAGCGGCCCTGCCGGAGCCAGTTGATCGCGGGCGAGACGGCGATGACGAAGCTCACGGGCGTCTTGGCGGCGACCTTCGGCAGGACCCAGCCCGCCTGGCTGACGCCCCAGAGGCCGATCCGGTCGCCGTCGATGTCCGGACGGGCGCGCGCCCAGGCGATGGCGGCGGCTGCCTCGCCGGCCCGGTCGTCCATGGACTGGCCGAGCCAGTTCCCGGGCGCGCCCGCGACGCCGGGCTTGTCCCAGGACAGGGAGGCGTAGCCGGCCTTGGCGTTCGCTTCCCACATGGGCTTGTAGCCGTCGTCATGGGTGGCGTCGACGGGGCCGTCGCCGTGGATGTACACGACCAGGCCGTGGCGTTTGCGGCCGTCCTTGGGCGTGGCCAGTACTCCGTTGAGGGTATGGCCGCCGTGGCGGATCGATACCCGCTGCTCGTCCATGTCGTAGGCGTTCTGCCACAGCGCCACGCCGACGAGACCCGCAGCTGCGACCAGGACCGTGACGAGTGACCAAACGGCTGTGCGGAACCTGCGACGCCGTTTGGGCTGGATCTTCGGGTCCATGGGATCTGACCGCCTCGGTTCGGATGTCGGTTCGGATGTGGCGCATGGCGAGGTTTATCTATCAATCCAAACACGGTCGTCAGAAAAATGATAGTTTTTGGTTCGGCTCACAGCGCGAAGGAGGGGATCGGGATGGGACTAGACGCGACGGACACCGGTACTGGGCCGGTGACGGTCCGGCGGGGCCTTCCGGCCGGCGCCGAGCGGCGGGCGGCCGAGCTGTACTGGGAGGCGTTCGGCCGTAAACTCGACCCCGCGCTGAACCCGTCGGACAAGGCGGTGCCCTTCATCGCCGCCCACCTGAACGCTGATCGCGCGGTGTGCGCGCTCCTCGACGGGCAGCTCGTCGGCCTCGCCGGCTACCAGCTCGGCGGCCGTGCCCTCACCGGGGGATCGGCCTCCGCCGTGCTGCGCGTGTACGGACACCTGCGAGGACTGCACAGGCTCCTGCTCCTCGCCCTGTTCGAACGCCACCCGGCCCCCGGACAGCTCGTCATGGACGGCATCGCCGTGGACCCGGGCATACGCGGGCGTGGCGTCGGGGGGCTGCTCATCGAGGAAGTGGCCGCCGTGGCGGCGGAGCACCACTGCCGGGAGATCAGACTGGATGTGATTGACACCAATCCGCGCGCCAGGGCCCTGTACGAGCGGCGCGGCTTCACGGCCGTGCGGACCGAGCGCACGCCCTACCTGCGTAGGCCGCTGGGATTCGGCGCGGTGACGACCATGCGTCGCGCCGTCGCAACGAGAGGGGCAGGAGAACTGTGAGCGCCGAGGCGGACCACGTCGAGGTCCCCACCCGCATGCTCGTCCACGCGCTAATCCGCGAGGACGGCACCGTCAGCGCGGACGAGCTCTACACCGTCGCCAACACCCTGGGCATGAGCGACCAGCAGGTGCGGCTGTGCGTCAAACGCCTCGTGACAGAGGGCCGGTTCACCCACGAGGGCCGTGGCCGCAAGGCGGAACTGCACGCGACCGCGGACACCACGCGTGCCCTGGCTCCCAACGCGGACTTCCTCCGGCACGCGTTCCAGCAAGACGCCGGGCTCGCGCCCTGGGACGGTGTCTGGCACCTGGCCGCCTTCGCGGTACCCGAATCTGCACGCACCGCCCGGGACGCCCTGCGCGAAACCCTCGTCCGCCTCGGCGGCGCCCCGCTCCAGGGCGGACTGTACGTCTGCGCCAACGCCTGGGAACCGTACGTCGAAGAAGCGGCCCACCGCCTCGGCGCCCATGGCGCGCTCGCCCTCCTCACCACGAGGGATCTACGCAAGGGCGACACCCAAGGGCCTGTCGAACTCGCCCGCAGCCTGTGGTCCCTGCAAGAGATCGCCGACCGCTACCACCACCTCAGCCGCATCGCCCAGCCCCGCCTCGCCCGGCTCACCGGCCCTGCCGAGCTTCCCCCGTCCGCACTCCTCACCATCGCGGTAGAGCTGGCCGCCGAACTCACCCGCGCCATGGAGCCCGACCCGCTGTTGCCGCCTCAGCTCCTACCCCAGCCCTGGCCCGGCACCCAGGCCCGGGAACTCATCGGCCAGTGCTGGGCGGCCCTGCACGAACGAGAAAGCGGCGAAGCCCGCCCAGCCCTCTTCCGCCTCTACGCCGACATCACCCGAGAAGCTGCAGACCGGGCCGCGCGCTGAAGATGGGCTTCGGGTTCCAGCCCTCGTCCACGGCCTTCCACTCGGGGTGGGCCTCCAGCGCACCCGGGCGCCGGAATTGGACAGCCACTGCCCCCGGGCCGGTCCAGGGCCGTGGCGGAGCGGGGCGCGCACAGCGTCGAGTGCTTCTCGTAGTACGCCTCGGCGGCCTCCAGGTTCTCCTGGAATCGCTCATCCGCTGCCGACCACACCATGCCGAGCTGCTCGAGTCGGCGGGCGCGCAGCCCGCTCATCTCCCCGACCGAGTGCGCGCGCAGCTGCTCCGCCACCCAATACTCGAGGGGTGTCGCGCCTTTCCGGTGTGTGTAGGGCACTCTGGCGTTCCCGACCCGCTCGACGTACGCCTTCAGCGACGGACTGTCACGAAAAATCGAGGCTAATCGCATTGCCTACATGGATGGCTTGTCGGAGGCGATGATGAGGCGCTTATTGCCGCCGCCGGTGCTGTCGCCAGGTACGGGCGGGGCAGTGTCGTAGACGCCGATAGGGGTCCACTTGACCTGGTCGTTTGGCTGCCAGTAATCCTGAAAGACGTAGTAGAGATGAAATTTTTGCGGGCGGCAAGGTTCACTAGGTGGACAGGTAATGCCGTCCTTATAGACTCTGATGCTCTTCCCGATCTCGTCTGGGCCGACCCAGGGAACCCGAATGGCGCTGGTTTTTGTGCTGTGGGCGTCGATTGGACCGAACCAGGAGTCAGTCTCTCCGATATAAAGCCATGCTGGATAGCCCATTGCGTTCTGCACTTCCGTGATGACGGTGACATTCGCCCTGGCCCTGGTCACGGATTTGGTGCCGTGCAGGGATCCGGGCGTGGCGGCGTCGGCGGACGGAAGGGCGGTGAACGCGCCGCCAACCGCAAGGGCCCCTGCTACGACGGTGCGGAGGGTACGGGAGATTCGCATTGCCAGCCTTTACTTTCCGAGTCATGCAAGCTCTACGCAGAGTAAAGGAATGGATACCCGGAGTCAACGGGTGCTGGCTCCGGGACCGTGGAAGCCTGGCGTAGCCGCAGCGACACATGAAGATCCCACCCGGCACCGGCCGGGAAAAACGGATGAACCAATCATCTCAACTGACAGTAATCACGCCTGAAGGGCCGGGCTCGCCTCGTCCTGATGGGGTGAGCCCTTTGGCGCGCTTGTGTGTGCGACATGTATTTCACTGTCGACGAGGCCGCCGGCCTTGAAGCCGGGCACGATGTGCACAGCCCCCGCGGGCGGTGACAACATCCCGCCTATGTGACAACTATCGTGCTTCGGCTCAACAGAATTGTGTGGTCATGCTTTTCGATCCTAGTCAGTAATCCAGGTCCAGGTAATCAATGTCATTGATTTCCACGTCCGACAATCCCTGAGCGCGGGCGCCGCCGTCCTGGAAATACACTTCCTTGAATCCTTCGGCGATGATTCCGCGCATCTGCTGGTCGCTGGCTCCCGCGGCGCGGGCGTCGAACAGGCGCTGCGCGTACTCCGGCGGGAGGTGCACGGTGAGCCTGCGGAAGCGGCAGTCGTCGGTCGTGCCGACTGGCGCGGTGTAGCCGAACCGGGCCCTCGTTTCCACGGTGATCCCGCCCGTCGCCGCGGCCTGGCGCTGTCGGCGCCTGCGCACCAGCGGCTGCCACCGCTGCCGTAAGGCGTCATTGATCTTCGCGGCAACGTCGGTGCGGGCGTGCTTGCGGGCGCCGCGCCGGTATCTGTTGACGGAGTCGGCGGTGACTCCTAGCTCCTGCGCGACGGCCTTCGCGCTGCCGAGCTGCTTGATCAGGTACCCGATCTGGCCGTTGAGGGTCTTGGGCGGCTCTTTGGTGAACGCCTCGCGGTCGGCGCGCTCGATGGCGTCTTCGATCTCCCCCACGAGAACCATACGAAGGGCTCGCCCTGTCCCGCAGACAACGTAGGGAAGGTTGAGCGGCTGGTGAGAACAGAGCTGGCAAGGTGTCGAATCTCGGTTTCTGCGGGCTCGATGGGGTCGCATACGGACGAGCTGGGCTACTTTCCCCCCGGTGATGGCGTCGGTCTGGTGCAGGTGGAACTGTCGAGGCACGGGACAGGGCTGTATCCCTTGGGCAAGGCCCCCGCAGGACGTGCACTCCCCTGGCGTCGGGGTGAGTTCAGGTGTAGTCGAGGGCCGCGTCGCCTCGGTGGCGTGCTCCACAGCACGCCGGTCACGGTTGCTGCGCGGTGCACACCTTTGCCTTCTAAGCAGTCGCGGTGGCACCGCCGGGCCCATGCCTCCGGGGGTTCCGATCTACGCGCAGGCCGAGGGCGGCATCGTCGTAGCCTTCGTGTCGTAGCCTGGTGGCCGAGGCTAGGGGGAGCCGGTTGTGAATCAAGTCCTGGCCCAGCGTTACGAGTTGGTGGAGCGCATCGGATCGGGCGGCATGGGTGTCGTATGGCGCGCGCATGATCGCACCCTGCACCGCACCGTCGCCGTCAAGGTCATCGCCGGACCCGGCGTCAGCGCAGAGGCCGTATCCCGGTTGGAGCGAGAGGCTCGCGCGGCGGCGGGCCTCTCCCAGAACCGGCACGTCGTCACTGTCCACGATTTCGGGCACGAGGTCGCGGGTGACGGCAGCGGCGACTGCGCGTACGTCGTGATGGAACTCGTCGACGGCCGCACCCTCGACAGAGTCCTCGGGCAGGACGGCCTTCCGGGCCCGGCCCGTGCCGTGGAGTGGGCGCGGCAGGTGTGCGTCGCTCTCGAAGCCGCGCACGCGATCGGCGTTGTGCACCGTGACATCAAGCCCTCCAACGTCATCCTCGGGCCGGACGGCGTCATCCAGGTCCTGGATTTCGGACTGGCCTGGTTTCATCCGGAGCTGGGTCTCGGCAGGCTCAGCCGGAGCGATGCCGTGATGGGAAGCGCACCGTGGATGTCCCCTGAGCAGGCGCAGGGGAAGACCGTCGATCACCGGTCGGACCTGTATTCGCTGGGCTGCCTGCTCTTCGAACTTCTCACCGGTGCACCGCCGTTCGGTGGCCGTGATTCGCTGGCGCAGCTCGTCGCCCATGTGATGGAGGAACCTCGCGCCCCGAGCGGCATCGGCGAAAGTTCTATCGGGACGTACATCCCTCCCCGGCTCGACCGCCTGGTTCTCGATCTGCTCGCCAAGTCCCCAGACGACAGACCTTTTTCGGCGTCCTTAGTGGCCGCACGGCTCGGTGGAATAGGGGAGGGCCTCGGTGAGGTGTCCACGGAGGCCGTGCAGCCGCTGCCGTCTCTGCCCGAGAACGTCTCGTCCGCGGCATCGCCACCGGTTCCGCTGGCGGAGGTACGAGACAAGCGGATCCGCCCCAGCCGTCGTCAGTTCCTGGTCATCGCCGTGGGTGTGGTGGTCACGTCGACGGCGGTGGTCGTGCCGTACCTACTGCCAGACTCGGACTCCAACAACGGGGCAGGCACCGATGGCGGCTCAGGCGACGGAGGTAACGGCAAGGGCGAGAAGTCTTCGCCGCCCCGGCACCTCTGGGACATCCCCCTCGCTCCGTCGGCCGACTTGCCCGAGGCTGCCGAGGGGCCGGTCGTCGTGGTGGACCTGGCCGGGGACAAGGAGTCCGTGGGGTTCCAGGTCCGGGACGCCCGGAGCGGAGACGTCCGGTGGACTTTCAACTCCGTGAGGGACTCTGATGGTGACACGGAGCCGTTCGGCGTCGACCTCGACCCAGGGGGTACCACGGCGTACATCACCCTGCCCGGCAAGGTGGTCGCCCGGGACGCCACGACCGGACGCACAAAATGGATTTACAAGCCAGGCGGCGGCGTCACGACGGGCACGCCCTCACTGGCCTTCGCCGAAGGGGTCGTCTACGTCACGGACGCAGGGCGAGTGGCTGCGGTCACGTCGGGCGACGGCAGCAAACTGTGGACCGTACCCCTCGACGACGTGACCAGCACCACGGTGCTCGTCGGCCGGGTGCTGCTGGTCCGCGCCATGCTGCACCTGTACGCAGTCAGCGTGGACGCAAAGAGAATCATCTGGCAGAAGCGCACCGAGATGGGCGAAATGCACATCGGTAACGGAATCGTCTTCGTCACGCCGCCCGACACCGGCGCCGGCGAGACAGCGCCCGCCACACTGGCGATCGGCATCGACGACGGAACCGAGCGCTGGTCCGACGCCTCCGCTCCTCATGCCGTCCTGGCGGCGCGCAACCTGGTGGTGTACGTGAGCAAGGACGGCGAGCTCCTGCGCGCACGGTCGCTCGACACCGGGAAGAAGCTGTACGAGAAGGCCATTCCGCGTTCTGCGAGGAACCCCCCACAGCTCGTGGGAGACATACTCGTCTCACCCGTTCGCAGGGGCGAGGAGGAAGACCTGACCGGCATCGGGCTTGACCACGGCACGGTCCGTTGGCGCAAACCCTCGGGCAACATCCAGAACCTCGACGGAACGCCCTACGGAAAGGTGCTCGTCACCGACCCGACCAACAAGTCGCTCAGGGCACTGGACCTCACCACGGGCGAGGCCCGATGGACTGTGACTCCCAACGACAAGCGGATGGTTCTGCAAGCAAACCTTTTGGGAAACCTCCTGTTCATCATCACCGGCGAGTTTCCCCTGGAAGGCCCTTTGAAGGCCGAACGCCTGTACTGCCTGGAGCTGCCGGACGCCACGTAGCACTACCAGCCCGCAGATGGCTGTCCATTTTCGGGTTCTCCTGGGGCTCGCATCACTCGCGTCTTGTGCCCGGCGCAGACTAAACGTCAGCCAATCGGTGAGCCGCAGTCCTTCGGTGTTCCGCTTCCTTGCCGTTGGCTCCGTCGTTACGGGGTTCGCTCGTAGTAGCACCACAGCGGCACCCCGTGCATCACTCGGCTCTGCCCGTCCGGTTCCGCGTGAACCGTCGCTCAACCTTCAATCCGACTCCAAGGCGTGGCGCCCGTGCTGCTCCTCGAACTGGATGATCTGGGAGGCGCCGAACAGGGCGACCTCGGAACCCCTGCCGCCCTTGTCGGCGTTGCCGCCGGTCGCGGTCTGCTGGATGGTGCGGGCGTACCGGTCCGCCTCCAGGGCGGGGTTGCGCTGGAAGGTGCGGGCGACGGCGGTCAGGTGCCGCCACGCGTTCGCGGTCGCCTGGGTGGCGACGAAGACGCCGGGGAACAAGGGATCTCCTCACGGAAGAACGAGTACGTCATGGGGCGGGGCCGGTGGCCGCTGGGGGCCTTCGCCGGCCCCCAGACCCTCGCTCCCGCGGCACCGACCGGCGCGGACTGGAAGTGGGGGGTGTCGCTGGGTGCGCGCCGGACGGCACCGCGGCCTGTGTCGTCCGGCGGGCGTGATCGGGCGTCAGAGTGGGAGATGGGCGACGTCCTCAGGCCGATCCCCATGTCGATCACTTGTCGAGCCAGATGAGGGTGACTGCGGCGTGGTAGCGGTCGTAGCGGGTGGCGATGCCGCGCCATTGCTTGAGGCGGTGGAAGCAGCGTTCGACGACGTTGCGTCGCCGGTAGACGGCCTTGTCGGAACGGCATGGCCGCTCGCGACGCCTGGCCCGGCCGGCGAGATGGCCGACCCGTTCGGGGATCGTGGCGTGGATGCCGCGCCTTCGGAGGTAGGCGCGGAAGGTCCGGGACGAGTAGCCCTTGTCCGCGATGACCCGCTCGGGTCGCACCCGCGGACGTCCGGGACCGCCATTCGCGACGTGGATCAGGCTGATCACGGTCTCGGCCTGTGTGCAGTAGTTGCGGGTGCCAGCCGTGAGCACGAATGCCAGGGGCCGGCCGCGGCCGTCGCAGGCCAGGTGGATTTTGCTGGTCAGCCCGCCGCGGGAGCGTCCGAGGGCCCGTTCGTCGAGCCCCCTTTGGCGGTGGTGCGCTGGTGGGCCCGCACGATTGCGGAGTCGATCGATACCAGCCAGTCCACTTCACCTCGAGTCGGGGCGCGGCCAGGAGACGGGCGAAGGTTCCGTCGGCGGCCCAGCGGGCGAACCGTCCGTGGACGGTCTGCCATGGCCCGAACCGCTCGGGCAGGTCCCGCCAGGGCACGCCGGTGCGGAACTTGAACACGACGCCTTCCAGCACCTGACGGGGATCACGCCACCGCCCGCGGGCACGGCCCGCCGGTGGCGACAACGGTCCGATCACCGCCCACGCGGCATCAGACAACTCGGCTTCCTTCACCACCGGACCAACGATCCGATGATTCGGAAAGACACCCCCTAGGGCCGGGCCTCTGCATCTTCCCCTGGCTCCCGACTGGAGGCCGTCCCCTGCTACCGATCCGTCACGTCAGCGTGTTGTTGTCACTGCATTCGCCACTGCACCGCCTCGGTGCCACCGTGCCCCCCTGCCCCTCCGGCCCGGCCAGACGGGCCGCGCGCGTGCGCGGACGCTACGCGATCCGCCTTCTACAACTGCGCCTCCCAGCTCAATCGAAACCAAGATCCGGACCATCACCGGGCCAATACCCGACGCATAACGGACCGCCCTTCGTTTCTGCTGGTCAGGACGTTATAGGTGATGTACCACCAGCAGACGAAGAACCTGCTGGTGAGCTACTCACCGAAGAAGCTGGGCTTCTTCTAGACCTGCAAACAGAGCGCCTGACAGGCAGGATGCCCGTCGGGCGCCCTTCGCTGCGCCCATCGGTGCCCCCACGGGACAGCTGGGGCCCCGTGGGTGCCTTCCTTCTGCCACGACCACACCCATTTCGAAACCTACGGCGCGCGGCAGGTCGCCGGACTCGTCGCCGGCCTTCATTCCGGTGCGCACGTTCGTCTCGTGCTCCGACTCCAGTCGGCGGAGCGTTGTCAGTGCTGGGTGGCAGCATCGGGCACATGACGGACATCAAGGCATTCGACTGGCGGCCCTTCCTGCTCGAGTGGAGCGCCGAATGGGCGGACTCCCTCCCGGACGACGAGATGCGGAGCACGGAGGACGAGGCCGCGTTGCGGGCACGGTGGCTGGGGTTCCCGCCCGCTTCGGAGGAGCGGATCGTGGCCATGGAGGAGCGTCTCGGTCGGCGAATGCCCCCGTCTTACCGGGAGTTCCTGGAGGTCAGCGACGGGTGGCGGCACGCGGGCGCATTCGTGTGGCTGCTGGCCGGGACCGCGGACGCGCACTGGCACCGCAACGAGTCGGGGCTCGCGGACATGTACGAGGAGTACCTGGACGAGGACGCCGGGCCCGAGGAGCGTCGCGAGGCGGACGTCTGGCGGCGCGGGCTGCAGCTCGACGTGGAATCCGACATCACCCACGTCCTCCTGGATCCCGAAGACGTGGACGAGGACGGCGAGTGGGCCGTCTACACCTGGGCGAGCTGGCGTGCCGAGCCACCCGAGCGGCACGCGAACTTCCTCGCGTTCATGCGGGACATGCACCGCGAGTTCCACAGCCTGCGGGCCCACCGGAGTGACGGGGAGACGGTGTTCGCCAACGACACGACGCGAAGGCTGGACGCCCAGGTGGAGGAGGCTCGGCTGGAGGCGCTGCGCGGCGGCTGGGAGCGAGCCGGGAAAGCGCTGGCAGAAGCCAAGGAGTACGGCAGGCCGCGGGCCGCCGGGCTGGGTGACCAGATCCGCCGCCTGCTCGAAGAGACCCACGCGGTCGATTTCGACGGCCTGGTGACGGACCCGCGGTACGCGCCCGAGCTGTTGCCACCGCTGGTCGCCGAGCACGCGGCGCACTCGTACCGGGACGACTCGACGCTGACGTTCGATCTGCGGGGCGCCGATGACCATGTGGTGTCGCTGGCCCACGCGACTCTGGATCAGCTGCGGAACGGCACGTACTGGTACGCGGCGGCCGGACCGTTCGGAGAGGCGGTCGAGCGGGCTCGGGAGTTGGCACGGTGGGGGGACACCGACGCGGCATGGCAGACGCTGCGGGACGCGCTGCCCCTGTGGGAACCGCTGGGACCGGACCACTTGGCGCCCCTGGGATGGGTGGCCGATCCCGTACTCGGGCCGCTGCTGACCCCGGAGCGTGGCCGCGAGCTGCTGTCCACCCCGCGGGGTGGGCAGACGGGTGAGGCCCCGCGGCCGACGGCCGGACTCGACCCGGGTGACCTGGCCTGGCTCGCGGAGCCGGACCCGGGCAACAACCGTACGTCCTACCGGTTCGTCCTGGTGGAGGGTGTGGAGCCGCAGGAGCTGCCCGGGCGCCTCACGGACGGGGTCGGCACCGTGCTGAACGCACCTGCGACCGCCTGGGAGGCACGCGAAGGGGCACTGCGCAACCGGCGGGAGGGCTCGTCCTACGACGACAGGGCTCTCATGGCGGTCGGCCGGGCGGGCACCGGTTGGAGCTTCGCCTTCGACGGCGACCCCGCCCCGTTCAACCCATGGCGGTTCGTCTCACCGGCCGCCGCCGTCAGCGCGGGCACCCGCGTCGTGGTGGTGTGGAGCGGCTTGAGGGCATGGCACGGTGAACCGTTCTTCCACCTTTCGGTGGCCCGGGACGGTGCGGAGGAGTACGCGTTCACGTACACGGACGGCGAGGTCCGGACGAGCGGGGAGATACCGCGGGCGCTGGACCCGGACCGGTTCTTCGGTGACGCGGAGGGCGGCGCCGAGGCGGAACGGCCGTTGCTGGAGGCGGTGACCGAGGAGTTCGGTGTCCGTCTTCCGCGGCACGCCCTCGTGAGGGGACGGCTGCACACGTTCACCACCCGCTCCTGGACGCGGCCGCCCGGGGACGGGGAGACCTACACGGTGATACGCATAGGGGAAACCGCGGGCTCCGGGGACGGAACCGTCGCGCCGGGTTCCGGCTCGTAACCGCCGTCGACCTACAGCCGTTGTCCGACGGCCGATCGCCGATGGCTGATAGCCGACGGCCATTGTCCGAAGGTCGACGGCCGATAGGCGACTCAAGCCCGGACGGTGGCCGTTGCGGTGGCCGCGCCGCGCAACGTCCGTGCAACGTGCCGGGGAGTTGGCTGAACCCGGCCACGGGACGGGACCGTGGCGCGCCCGACATCCCGAGGACGGGAGCCACCGCAGTGGACACGACTCCGCGCGTCGAACTGACTCCGGCCGCCGCCACGCTGCTGGCCCGGCTGCGTGCCCTCCACGGACCGCTGATGTTCCACCAGTCCGGCGGCTGCTGTGACGGCAGCGCCCCCATGTGCTTTCCGGCCGGCGAGTTCCGCACCGGCGCCTCCGACACCCTCCTCGCCGAGCTGGAGGTGGACGGGGCCGGGGAACCGGTCACGTTCTGGATGTCAAGGAGCCAGTACGAGCTGTGGCGCCACACCCGGCTGATCGTCGACGTCGTGCCGGGACGGGGCAGCGGCTTCTCGCTGGAGGCACCCGAAGGGGTGCGTTTTCTGATCCGTTCCCGCGTCGTCGGCACGTAGCCGCCGGCGCGGCCCCGCCGTCTGGTGCACTCCCCTGAAGTCCTGGGACAGTTGACGAGACATCAGGGGGGACTGTGACGCGTCGCACCGCACGGTTCAAGACGGTACTGACGGCTCTGGCGGCGTGGAGCGCGCTGGCCGGAGCGGCTCTGGCGACGGCGGCGCCGGCCGGCGCGGCGGACGACGGCACGGAGATCGCGCCGGGCGTGCGCTACACGGAGTTCGACGTGCAGGCGGCCAAGGGCGTGACGCACGCCCATCTGCTGACCGTCGACCTGCGCAACTCCCGCACGAGCGTGGGTCTGCTGTACCCCGGCGTCGTGGCGTCCCGGGCTCCCGTCTCACAGCTCGCCGATTCCCTGGGCGCCGTCGCGGGCGTCAACGGTGACTTCTTCAACATCACCGAGACCCAGCATCCCGGGGTCGAGGCCACGGGCGCACCCGTCGGCCCGGCGATCGCGAACCGGCGGGTGCTGAAGGCCGCGGTCCCGGACGGACAGCGTTTCGGCCCCGCGCTGCCGCCCGGCACCACCACGAAGGACGTCCTCGGCGTGGGCGTCGACGGCAGGGCCAGAGTGGACGGCATGGCGCTCGCCGGCTCCGTGCGCACCCGCGACGGACAGTTCGCGCTCGGCGGGCTCAACCAGTACGCGCTGCCCCAGGGTTCGGTCGGGGCGTTCACCTCGGACTGGGGCGGCGTCTCGCGGGCCCGGGCCGTGTGCGGCACGGACACCGACCGTGCCGCGCCCTGCAGTGCGGACACCTACGAGGTGACGGTCAGGGACGGCAGGGTCGTCTCGGCCGCCGACACGCCCGGCACCGGTCCCATCGGCGCGGACACCACCGTCCTGGTCGGCCGGGAGGCGGGGGCACAGTGGTTGCGCAAGCTGTCGACGGGTGAGGCTGTCCGGGTGCGGCACCGTCTGGTGGCAGCGCGCTCCCGAGTCGCGTACCGCTTCGCGCTTGGCGGCTGTCCGGTCCTCACCGGCGGCCGGCCGCTGCCCGGTCTGGACGACACGACGTCGGCCGTACGGACCGCGGTCGGCGTCGCGGAGGGCGGGCGCCGCCTGTTCCTGTTCGCCGTCGACGGGGCACCCGCGTACCGCAGCGGTCTGACCGTCGCCGAAGTGGCGCACACTTTGCGCGGGTTGGGCTCCGAGGACGCCTTCAGTCTGGACGGCGGCGGCTCCACCACGCTGGTGGCCCGGGATCCCGGGGACGCCGCCGTCACCGTACGCAATCACCCCAGCGGTGGGGCGGAGCGGCCGGTGCCCAACGGCATCGGTGTGTTCGCGCGGTCCTGACGTCAGGGGTTCAGGCTGCTCACGATGTTCGCGGTGGCCGTGAGCCCCTCGTTGATGGTCGGCGCCATGCTCGTGCTCGCCAGGTAGAACCCCAGCAGGATGCAGACCACGGCGTGGGAGAGCTTCAGCGCGCCGTTGCGCACGAAGACCACCGCCAGGATCAGCAGCAGCACCACCACAGAGATGGAAATGGCCATCGTCAACCTCCTCCGCCACGTCGGCGCCGCGGCGTTCGGCCGCAAGTGTCGCGTAGCGGAGGGTTCTTCCGGGCGGCTGACGTGTCCTCCGAACGTGTGGTGTTCTACGGCCTGTCGTGAGCGTCGAGGAATGCCTGGAGCCCGGCCAGGTCGTCCGTGTTGAGGTGGTCGACGCCGGCGGCGAGGAGTTCGCCCCACAGGGCGTCACGCGCCGGTCCCGGCAGGTCGGGGGTGGCCCAGAACCGCACCCGCTGCCCGCGGGCGTGCGCCGAGGCGGTGATGCCGTGCAGCCTCTGCCGCTGGGTTTCGGGGAACGGGCCGACACCCTGCCAGGTGAAGTTGAGTGTCCAGTTGTCGCTGATCAGCGGGACGAAGGAGGCGGGTGCCGCACTGCCCAGGTCGGCGAGGCGGCCGTCGTAGAAGGCATGCCGCACGCTCTGTGCCTCCATGGGGGCGCGGGCCGCCCGGTCGCCGGAGATCACCGCGGTCACGGCCCCCGGGTGCACCCGCCCGTGCGCGTACGTGGTGAACAGGTGCCGGTAGCGGCGCAGCCGGCGGTCGAGTTCGAGGTATGTCGAGGCACCCTCGGTCTTGAGGTCGATGAGCAGTTGCAGGGGCCTGCGGTGCCCCCGGTACACCGAGCCGTGCTGGGCCCGGACGCGGGCGGCGAGGGGGTCCAGGTAGAGGGCTTCGAGGGTGCGGGCCGGGTCCAGGTCGGCCGGGTCGTGCGCGACGAGGAGTTGGTCGCCCACCAGGTAGATGTCGGCCTCGACGCTGCCGAAGCGGTGGTCGAGGGCGTCGAGGAGGGGCCTCGGATGTTCGTAGTCGTTGTGCGCGTGGGCGTGCCACAGGGGACGCGGGCGGTGCCGGCGCTCGCCTGCCCGCGCGAGCGCGGGGGGCAGCGCGACGGTGCCCGCGAGGGCGGCGCCGAGGGTGGTGAGGGCTCTGCGGCGGGTGGTGAGGGCCATGCTCTGCCTCCCTGGAGGTGCCCTGCGGGGCAGGCGGGAGCACCGCCCCTTCGAGCGAAGTCGGGTCGGGGAGAGTATGCGGTCCCCCGGCCCTCAAGGAGCAGGGCTGTGCGGGGAGTTGGCCGGACTGCCGTCGCGGGTTCACTTCCTCGGCGCAGCACACAGGCATGGCCCGCCCCGGAGGGCGGGCCATGCGGCGGAAGGCTTGCCGGGCGTCAGGGCGCGCGCAGGTCGATCAGTTCGGCCAGTTCCTCCCGCTGTCTGCCGGCCGTGCCGTAGGCGAGGGAGTCGGCCTTCGCCCGCTTCAGGTAGAGGTGGACCGGGTGTTCCCAGGTCATGCCGATGCCGCCGTGCAGCTGGAGGGCCTCCTCGGCGGCGTGCACGGCGACCGGCGCCGCGTAGGCCCCGGCGACGGCCACGGCCACCGCCGTGTCCGCACTGCCGGTGGCGAGCGCGTCGGCGGCGTTGCGGGCGGCGGCGCGCAGGTTGACGACTTCCAGCCACACCTGCGCGAGCCGGTGCTTGAGCGCCTGGAAGCCGCCGACGGGCCGGTTGAACTGCTTGCGTTCCTTCAGGTAGCGGACCGTCTCGGTCAGGCACCAGTCGGCGAGTCCGAGTTGCTCGGAGGCGAGCAGGCCGGCGCCGGACCGCAGGGCGCGGGTGATCGCCGGCGCGGCGTCGGGGCTCACCGGACGCGCCGGTGCCCCGTCGAGGACGACCGTGGCGAGGGGCCGGGTGAGGTCGAGGGAGACCTGGGGGGTGAGGGTGACGGCGTCCGCGTCCACGGCGTACAGCGCGCCGTCCTCGGCGGGGACGAGCAGGACGTCGGCGGCCGCCGCGTCCGCGATGCCGGTCAACTCCCCGTGCAGGGAACCGTTTTCGTGGCGTACGGCCTTGGGGGTGCCGCCCGGGGCGACGGACAGCGCGACGGCGAGCACGCCGATCGTCCGGCCGGACGCCAGGGCGGCCAGCAGGGTGGTGGCCTCGTCGCTCTCGCAGGCCAGCAGCGCCTCCGTGGCGACGACCGCACTGGTCAGATAGGGCACGGGCGCAACGGCGCGGCCCAACTCCTCCAGGACGACGGCGGCTTCGCGATGGGTGGCGCCCTGGCCGCCCCGCTCCTCGGGGACGAGGAGGCCGGCGAGGCCCATGCTCTCGGTGAGCGCCTTCCACAGGGCGCGGTCGTGCGGGGCGTCGCTCTCGGTGCGGGTGATGACGCCTGCCGCGTCGCAGTGGTCGGCGAGGAGACCGCGGACGGCGGCGCGCAGCGCCTCTTCCTCCTCCGAGTACAGCAGATCGCTCATCGGGCCAGGTCCTTCCAGGCGACGTCCTTGTCGGTGCGCGGCTCGGAGGGGAGACCCAGCACGCGTTCGGCGACGATGTTCAGCAGGACCTCGGTGGTCCCGCCCTCGATGCTGTTGCCCTTGGAGCGGAGGTAGCGGTAGCCGGCGTCACGGCCGGTGAAGTCCACCTTCTCGGGCCGCCGCATCGTCCAGTCCTCGTACAACAGGCCTTCCTCGCCGAGGAGTTCGACCTCCAGGCCGCTGATCTCCTGGTTGAGGCGGGCGAATCCGAGCTTCATGGCGGAGCCCTCGTGGCCGGGCTGGCCGGCGACGAGCTGCTGGCGCAGCCGCTCCCCGGAGAGCCGGGCGACCTCGGCGTCGACCCACAGTCTCAGCAGTCGCTGGTGCAGGTCGTGGGTGCGCAGCTCGGGGCGCTCGCGCCAGGTCTTCGAGACTGGCCCGATCATGCCGCCCTCGCGCGGGATGCGCATGCCGCCGATGGAGACGCGCTCGTTCATGAGCGTGGTCTGCGCGACCCGCCAGCCGTCCCCGACCTCGCCGAGGCGGTGTGCGTCGGGGATGCGCACGTCGGTGAGGAAGACCTCGTTGAACTCGGCCTCGCCGGTGATCTGGCGCAGTGGCCGCACCTCGACACCCGGGTCGCTCATGTCGCAGACGAAGTAGGTGATTCCGCGGTGCTTGGGCGCGTCGGGGTCGGTGCGGGCGATGAGGATCGCCCAGCGGGCCACGTGGGCGCTGGACGTCCAGACCTTCTGCCCGTTGACCACCCAGGTGTCGCCCTCTCGGACGGCGCGGGTGCCGAGCGCGGCGAGGTCGGACCCGGCGCCGGGCTCGCTGAAGAGCTGGCACCAGACCTCCTCGCCGACCCACAGGGGGCGCAGGAAGCGCCGCTTCTGCTCCTCCGTGCCGTAGCGGAGGATCGTCGGGGCGGCCATGCCGAGGCCGATGCCGATGCGCCGGGGGTCGTTGTCCGGGGCGCCCGCGGCCTCCAGCTCGGTGTCCACGACGGCCTGGAGGGTGCGCGGCACGCCAAGACCGCCGAGTCCCTCGGGAAAGTGCACCCAGGCGAGCCCTGCGTCGAAGCGGGCCCTGAGGAAGTCGAGGCGGTCCGTGCTCGCCGGCGGGTGCGCGGCCAGCAGCTCCTGGGTGCGGCGGCGCAGGCCGGCGGCGTCGAGCGCGCCGCCCTCGCGTGTGGCGTCGGTCATGCGTCTGCTCCGTTCTCCGGCGAGGGGACCACGGCGACGCGTCCCGTCGTGGTCCCGTCGGCGACGCGCTGCACTGCCGCCGCGGCGCCGCTCAGTGGTACGCGCTCGCTGATCAGCGGCTTCACGGCGCCCCGTGCGGCCAGCTCGGTGAGCTGCTCGTGGCAGTGCTGGACCAGCTTCGGGTTCTTGGTGTTGTACAGGCCCCAGTGCAGGCCGAGGATCGCGTAGTTCTTGACCAGCGCGTGGTTCAGGCCGGGGCTGGGGATGGTCCCGCTCGCGAAGCCGACGACGACGATCCGGCCCTCGAAGGCGACGACCTTCGTGGACTGGGTGTACGCCTCGCCGCCGACGGGGTCGTAGATCACGTCGGCGCCCCGGCCGCCGGTGGCCTCCTTCACGGCGCCGATGACGTCCTCGGCGCGTCGGTCGACGACGACGTCGCAGCCGAGTTCACGGGCGACGGCGGCCTTGTCGGCCCCGCCCACCACGCCGATGACGGTGGCGCCGGCGGCCTTGCCGAGCTGGACCGCGGCGCTGCCGACCCCTCCGGCGGCGGCGTGGACGAGCAGCGTCTCCCCCGCCTCCAGGCGAGCGCGCCGGTGCAGACCGAACCAGCCCGTCTGGTAGCCGATGTGCAGGGCGGCCGCCTCGGCGTCGTCGAGGGCGTCGGGCGCGGGCAGGACGGCGGCCGCGTCCGCGACGGCGTACTCGGCGAAACCCCCGTACGGCAGCGCGGGGTTGGCGAGGACGCGGCGCCCGTCCCCGGTCTCGCCGCAGATCTCGACACCGGGGGTGAACGGCAGCGGCGGCCGGACCTGGTACTGCCCGCGGCACATCAGCGCGTCCGGGAAGTTGATGTTCGCCGCGCGCACCTTGAGCAGCAGTTGGCCCTCACCGGGCACCGGCCGCTCCACGTCCACGAGGCGCATCACCTCGCTCGGCTCGCCGTTCTGGTGCACTTGCCATGCCTGCATGCGGGGCCTCCACGGGACTGCTTCGTCTGACCGGGCTCGTCGCATACTAAGCGGTCGCTTGCCGATCAGGGAACAGTCGCGTCCGTCACGGAGCGGACGCCCTGGTGGGCCGCGCCCTGACGTGCATGCGTTCCCCCTGGGGACCGAAGAGACTCAGGAACTCGACCGGTCCTTCCCCCGTGGAGCCGAACCAATGCGGGACACGGGTGTCGAACTCGGCGGCCTCCCCGGGACCGAGCACCACGTCGTGCTCGCCGAGGACGAGCCGCAGCCGCCCGGAGAGCACGTACAGCCACTCGTAGCCCTCGTGGGTCCGCGGGTCGGGCTCCTGCCGGCGCACCGGTTCGAGGACCTTGAAGGCCTGGAGTCCGCCGGGCTGTCGGGTGAGCGGCCAGTGGGTACGGCCGTTGCGCTGGATCGGCTTGGCACGCACGCGCGGATCGTCGACCGGCGGGGCGCCGACCAGCTCGTCGAGTGCGACCCCGTGGGCGCGGGCGATCGGCAGCAGCAGCTCCAGGCTCGGCTTGCGCAGCCCGGACTCCAGGCGCGACAGCGTGCTCACGGAGATGCCGGTCGCCTCGGACAGGCCCGCGAGTGTGGCTCCCCGCTCCTTGCGGATCCGCCGCAGCCGTGGACCGACGCCGGCCAGGACCGCGTCCGCACCCGTCCCGTCCGTCGGTTCTCCGCCTGCACCTGTGCCTGAGTCGCTCATGAACGTATTGCAGATTCAGCAAAGGCGTTTGTCAAGACGGCGGCTGCCGGGCGACTGTCGGGGCGGAGGTGGTCACCATGACCGAGAGGTACGAGGCAGTCGTCGTCGGGGGCGGTACGGCCGGACTGTCGGCGGGGCTGGTACTCGGCCGTGCCCGGCGCAGGACACTCGTCGTCGACGCCGGTGAGCCGCGCAACGCGCCCGCCGCGCACATGCAGGGATACCTGTCCCGCGACGGCATGCCGCCGGCCGAGTTCCTCGCCGAGGGACGGCGGGAGATCGAGCGGTACGGCGTCGAGCTGGTCCGGGACCTGGCCGTTGACGTGTCCCGGGACGAGGCGGGCGAGTTCGACGTGACGCTCGCCGCCGGGGGCACGGTGCACGCCCGCCGGCTGGTCGTCGCCACCGGGCTGGCCGACGAGCTGCCGCCGGTACCGGGCGTCGCCGAGCGCTGGGGACGGGACGTGCTGCACTGCCCCTACTGCCACGGCTGGGAGGTCCGGGACGAGCCCTTCGGGGTGCTGGCCACCGGCCCGATGAGCGTCCACCAGGCGCTGATCGTCAGCCACTGGTCGAAGGACGTGCGGCTGTTCCTGCACACGGTCGACGAGAACACGCTCCCGGACGAGGACCTGCGCAGGCTCGCCGCCGCCGGGGTCGACGTGGTGCCGGGCGAGGTCGCCGCTCTCGTGACCGCCGACGACCGGCTCACCGGGATCCGCCTCGCGGACGGTACGGTCCACGACCGCGCCGTGCTCTTCGTCGCGGCCCGCCTGTCGCCGCGCACGGAGCTGCTGGAAAAGCTGGGCGCCGAGTTCCACGAGACCGCGTTCGGCACGTACCCGGTGGTCGACGAGACCGGCCGCACGACCGTGCCCGGCGTCTGGGCGGCGGGCAACGCGACCAGCCACGCCGAACAGGTCGTGAACGCGGCGAGCGCCGGATACCGGGCGGCGGCCGCCCTCAACGGCGACCTGGTGTTCGGCGACATCGACGCGGCGATCGCCCGCCGCTGATCACCCGGCACGGCGACGCGGCAGGCGACCGACGACCGACGGCAGCACCGCCGCACCGCCGCACCGGCCGCACCGGCCGCACCGGCAACTGATCATCGGACTCCGGCCGGCGCCGGGGGTCCCTTGAGAGTGTGCGCGGGGCGGCGCCGTTGCACCATGGCTGCATGCTGCTGAGCCGGCTCGCCCACGTGTCCCAGGAGGTCGCCGCCACCTCGGCGCGGTCCCGGAAGATCGCTCTGCTCGCCGAGCTGTTCCGGGACGCGGACGCCGACGACGTGCCGATCGTCATCCCGTACCTGGCCGGGCGGCTGCCCCAGGGCCGGCTCGGTGTCGGCTGGAAGCTCCTCGGCACACCGGTCCCGCCCGCCGCCGAAGCCACGCTGACCGTGCGCGAGGTGGACGCCCGCCTGACGGGGCTCGGCGCGGTCACCGGCACCGGTTCCCAGGCCGGACGCAGGCACCTGATGACCGAACTGCTGGCGGCGGCCACCGAGGCGGAGCAGCGCTTCCTGTCCGGGCTGCTGACCGGCGAGGTGCGGCAGGGCGCGCTGGACGCCGTCGCCGTCGAAGGGCTGGCCGTGGCGACGGGAGCGCCCCCCGCCGACGTACGGCGGGCCGTGATGCTCGCCGGATCGCTGCAGACCGTGGCGCAGGCCCTGCTCGCGGACGGCCCCGGCGCCCTGGACCGTTTCCGCCTCACCGTGGGGCGGCCGGTCCTGCCGATGCTGGCGCACACCGCCGCGTCCGTCACCGAGGCGGTCGGCAGACTGGGCCCGTGCGCCGTCGAGGAGAAGCTCGACGGCATCCGCGTACAGGTCCACCGGGACGGCGACCGGGTGCGCGTCTACACCCGCACGCTCGACGACATCACCGGCCGGCTGCCCGAGCTGACCTCGGCGGCGCTGGAGCTGGACGGGGAGCGTTTCATCCTGGACGGCGAGGTCATCGCGCTCGACCAGGGTGGCCGTCCCCGCTCCTTCCAGGAGATCGCCGGGCGCGTCGGTTCACGCCTGGACGTGGCGACGGCCGCCGCCGCGGTGCCCGTCTCCCCCGTCTTCTTCGACGCGCTGTCGGTCGACGGCCGGGACCTGCTGGACCTGCCGTTCGCCGAGCGGCACGCCGAGCTGGCGCGGCTGGTGCCGGAGCCGATGCGGGTGCGGCGCACCCTCGTGCCGGGTGCCGAGGGGGCCGGCGCCGCCGAGACGTTCCTCGCGGACACGCTCGCCCGTGGACACGAGGGCGTCGTGGCCAAGGCGCTGGACGCTCCCTACAGCGCGGGCCGGCGCGGCGCGTCCTGGCTGAAGGTCAAGCCCGTGCACACGCTCGACCTGGTGGTGCTGGCCGCCGAGTGGGGCCACGGGCGGCGCACCGGCAAGCTCTCCAACCTGCATCTGGGCGCCCGCGGCGAGGACGGGGGCTTCGTGATGCTGGGGAAGACGTTCAAGGGGATGACGGACGCGATGCTGGCCTGGCAGACCGAGCGGCTGCGGGAGCTCGCCGTCGACGACAACGGCCACGTGGTGACCGTACGCCCCGAACTCGTCGTCGAGATCGCCTACGACGGCCTCCAGCGGTCCACCCGCTATCCGGCCGGCGTCACGCTCCGCTTCGCCCGGGTGGTCCGCTACCGCGAGGACAAGACCCCGGCCGGCGCCGACACCGTCGCGACCCTCCTGGCGGCCCACCCGGAGGTGGCGAAGTGACGGTGCGACGGAGTGCGGGCCTGCTGCTGTACCGGCGCGCCGACGACGGGATCGAGGTGCTCCTCGGCCATATGGGCGGCCCGTTCTTCGCCCGGCGCGACGCCGGCGCGTGGACCGTGCCCAAGGGCGAGTACGAGCCGGACGAGCCCGCGTGGGACGCGGCGCGCCGCGAGTTCGAGGAGGAGCTGGGGCTGCCGCCGCCCGAGGGCGCGGCGACACCGCTCGGGGAGGTCCGGCAGTCCAACGGCAAGATCGTGACGGCCTGGGCGATCGAGGCCGATCTCGACCCGGCCGCGGTGGTCCCGGGCACCTTCGAGATGGAGTGGCCGCCGAAGTCCGGGCGCGTGCAGGAGTTCCCCGAGCTCGACCGGGTGCAGTGGTGCGGCCTGGAGCGGGCCCGGGCGGTGATCGTGCCGGCGCAGGCGGCGTTTCTCGACCGGCTCATGGAGCACTCGGACTGAGAGTCGGCGTCCGCAAGGCGGCACCGGTTCCCCGAAGAGCCCTCCGCGTTGCGGTGTACCGCGCGGCGCGGGAGGGTCACAGAACAGCCCCGCTCCCAGGAGGTCGGCCATGCCCATCGCGACGGTGAACCCGGCGAACGGCGAGACGCTCAAGACGTACGACGCCCTCGGCACCGAGGAGATCGAGCGCAGGCTCGCCACCGCCGCGGCCACGTTCCGCACCTATCGCACCACGTCCCTCACCGAGCGCGCGCGGCTGCTGCACCGGGCCGCCGGCCTCCTGGACGAGGACCAGGACGAGATCGGGCGGATCATGACCACCGAGATGGGCAAGCCACTCAAGCAGGCCCGCGCCGAGGCGGCGAAGTGCGCCAAGGCGATGCGCTGGTACGCCGACCACGCCGGGGAACTCCTCGCGGACGAGGAGCCGGGCGAGTCGGCGGCCCGCGACTCCGGTGCCTCCCGGGTGATCGTGCGCTACCGGCCGCTCGGCCCGGTCCTGGCCGTCATGCCGTGGAACTTCCCGCTGTGGCAGGTCGTCCGGTTTGCCGCGCCCGCGCTGATGGCGGGCAACGTGGGCCTGCTCAAGCACGCCTCGAACGTGCCGCAGACCGCCCTCTACCTGGAGGACCTGTTCCGCCGGGCGGGCTTCCCCGACGGGTGTTTCCAGACGCTGCTCATCGGCTCCGGCGCGATCGAGGACATTCTGCGCGACCCGCGGATCAAGGCTGCCACCCTCACCGGAAGCGAACCGGCGGGCCGCGCGGTCGCCTCCGTCGCCGCGGACGAGATCAAGAAGACGGTCCTGGAGCTGGGCGGCAGCGACCCGTACGTCGTCATGCCGTCGGCCGACCTCGACCAGGCCGCGAAGACCGCGGTGACGGCGCGTGTCCAGAACAACGGGCAGTCGTGCATCGCGGCCAAGCGGTTCATCGTCCACACGGACGTGTTCGACGCCTTCGCCGAACGCTTCACGGCGGCGATGGGGCGGCTCACGGTGGGCGACCCGATGGACGAGGGCACGGACGTGGGACCGCTCGCCACCGAGCAGGGCCGCAGTGACCTGGAGGAACTCGTCGACGACGCGGTGGAGAGCGGTGCGACGGTCCTGTGCGGCGGCGAGCGCCCCGACGGTCCGGGCTGGTACTACGCCCCGACGATCCTGGCCGACATCACCCCCGAGATGCGCATCCACCACGAGGAGGCCTTCGGACCGGTGGCCACGCTCTACCGGGCCGCCGACCTCGACGAGGCGGTCGCGATCGCCAATGACACGCCTTTTGGCTTGAGTTCGAATGTCTGGACGCGCGACGAGGCCGAGGTGGACCGGTTCGTCCGGGACCTGGAGGCGGGCGGCGTGTTCGTCAACGGGATGACGGCCTCCCATCCGGCCTTCCCGTTCGGCGGGGTCAAGCGGTCCGGCTACGGACGTGAGCTGTCGGAGCACGGAATCCGAGAGTTCTGCAACATCACCACGGTGTGGCACGGAGCGTGAGCGTCCGGCAGCTACGATCCCCCCTGTGAACCGCGAAGTGACCCTCCCTCTGATCGTCGACGACCGCGGCACGCTGCAGGTCTCGGCCGCCGACGTCAGCAAACTGCTGCGCACGGTGGGCGGCCGGTGGCTGCATCTGGTGGAGGCCGGCCAGGACGGTCTCGACGAGGACACGGTCGCGACGCTCACCATCGAACTGGCCAAGCTCGCCGACCGGATCGACGTCGCCTGCATCGCGCACAGCAGCGGGACCACGACGAACTGACGGTGCGTCGGCCGGCCCCCGGACCGGCCGGCCCCGGCCAGTGCTCCTTGCTGGTCGCGCTCCCACAGGGCGTGCCGGAACCGGCTCTCGCAGCCCCGCAGGAGGCGGCCGTACCGAAGGGGGCCGTCTCCTCGCCGAGCCGCCCGGCGTCGAGCGCCTCCTGGACTGCGTCGAGCGCCCGCCGCCCCAGCTCTGGGCGTGGAGTTCGACCCCGTCCTGGCCGAGCTGATGCGGGAGGGCCCGGTCACCCGCATCCAGCTGCCGGACGGTGAGGGCTGGGCGTGGCTGCTGACGCGACACGACGACGTGCGCGCGGTCACCGACGACCCCCGCTTCAGCCGCGCGGCGGTCGTGGGACGGCAGGTCACCCGGCCCGCCCCGCACTTCCACCCGGCGGCGGGCGCGGTGGGCTTCGCCGACCCGCCCGACCACACCCGGCTGCGCCGCTCGGTGGCCGCGGCCTTCACGGCCCGCGGAGTGAAACGGCTGCGCGACGGCGCCCGCGGCATACTGGACGGGCTGGTCGCGGAGATGCTCGGGGACGGTCCGCCCGCGGACCTCACCGAGGCGGTCCTGAGCCCCTTCCCCGTCGCGGTCGTCTGCGAGCTGATGGTGGACGCGCTGCTCGACCGGGTGCCCGGGCTGCGGCTCGCCGTGCCGGCGGACAAGGTCCCCTTCAGGCGCGACGCGCTGATCCGCGGTCCCGAGGCCCTGCCCGTCACCTCGTGACCGGCCCATGACGGGCGCTGACCCCGCTGCTCGTGCCGCCCGGTCACAGCCGTACGGTGCGCACCCCGCCGGCGCTTCGGCACGGGAAACGGGATCGTGCGGGCCGCCCCGGGCACGGTGATCGTCGTGCCGCCTGGGTGCCCGCACGCCTTCGCGAACCCCACGGACGTACCCGTGGAGAATTCAGCGGATCGGCATCCCCGACAGGGTGCGGGCGATCACCAGGCGCTGGATCTCACTCGTGCCCTCGAAGATCGTGTAGATCGCCGCGTCGCGGTGCATCCGCTCCACCGGGTACTCCCGGGTGAACCCGTTGCCGCCGAGGATCTGCACCGCCTGGGCGGTGACCTTCTTGGCGGTCTCGCTGGCGAAGAGCTTCGACATGGAGCCCTCGGCCGCGGTGAACGGCTTGCCGTTCACCGCCATCCAGGAGGCGCGCCACACCAGCAGGCGGGCCGCGTCGATCGACGTGCGCATGTCGGCGAGCTGGAAGGCGACACCCTGGTTGTCGATGATCGGGCGGCCGAACTGCTCCCGGGTCTTGGCGTACTCCAGCGCCTCCTCGTACGCCGCGCGGGCGGTGCCGACGGCCATGGCGCCGACCGCCGGGCGGGACGCCTCGAACGTCGCCATCGCGGCGTTCTTCACCCGCTCCCCGCCCTTCCTGGCGCGCTCACGGGCCCGCGCGAAACGCTCGTCGAGCTTCTCCTTGCCGCCGAGCAGGCAGGAACCGGGGACGCGGACGTTCTCCAGGACGACCTCGGCGGTGTGCGACGCGCGGATGCCGTGCTTCTTGAACTTCTGGCCCTGGGACAGACCGGGCGTGTTCGGCGGGACGATGAAGGAGGCGTGGCCCTTGGAGCCGAGCTCGGGGTCGACGACCGCGACCACGACGTGGACGTTGGCGATGCCGCCGTTGGTCGCCCAGGTCTTGGTGCCGTTGAGGACCCACTCGTCCTTGGCCTCGTCGTAGACGGCACGGGTACGCATGGAGGCCACGTCGGAGCCGGCGTCGGGCTCGGAGGAGCAGAAGGCGGCGACCTTGACATCGTTGGCATCGCCGTACATCTGGGGGATCCAGGTGCCGATCTGCTCCTCGGTGCCGTTGGCGAGGACACCCACGGCGGCGAGGCCGGTGCCGACGATCGACAGGGCGATGCCCGCGTCGCCCCAGAACAGCTCCTCCATCGCCATCGGGATGCCGAGGCCGGTGGCGTCGAAGTACTGCTGGGCGTAGAAGTCGAGGGAGTAGATGCCGACCTTCGCGGCCTCCTGGATGACCGGCCAGGGAGTCTCCTCACGCTCGTCCCATTCGGCGGCGGCGGGACGGATCACGTCGGCGGCGAAGCCGTGCAGCCAGTCCCGGACCTCCTTCTGTTCGTCGTTGAGCTCCATGGTGAACTCGGCCATGTCCCCTCCAGCGTTGCCTGCGCGTGTTACTTGCGGTAACGGGAGTCTGTTACCGGCGGGTAGTAAAAGTCAACTCCCCGATTCCACTCGGTAGCCCGTTCGATAGGGCGTTGCCCGTGAGTGTTAGTTTGCGCAGGCGTCACCGAATCAGCACAGGTGGGGAGAGCACATGGAGACCACGCAGCGGACCGAGCAGCAGAGGTCCGCCGACCGACGCCGGCGCGAGCTGCTGGAGGCAGCCGACCGGGTGGTGCTCCGCGACGGCCCGGGCGCCTCGATGAACGCCATCGCCGCCGAGGCGGGCATCACCAAGCCGATCCTCTACCGGCACTTCGGCGACAAGGGCGGACTCTACGCCGCCCTCGCCAAGCGGCACACGGACGCCCTCCTCGAAGCCCTGCGGGCCGCACTGGACGCCCCGGCCGGGCGCAGGCAGCGGGTGGAGGCGACGCTGGACACCTATCTCTCGGCCATCGAGGCCCGACCGCAGGTGTACCGCTTCCTGATGCATCCGGCGGAGGCAGGCCAGCCGGGCGACATGGGCTTCGACGTCGGTCTGCACTCCGCCCCGCTGCTGCGCCGCATGGGCGAGGAGCTCGCCCAGGTCATAGAGGAGCGCGTCGACCTCGGCCCCGGCAGCCAGCAGCTCGCCCGGGTGTGGGGACACGGCATCGTCGGGATGATGCACGCGGCCGGCGACTGGTGGCTCGGCGAACGTCCCTGCCCGCGCGCCGAGTTGGTGCGGAGCCTGGCCGACCTGCTGTGGGGCCGGCTGGCGGCGGCCGGCGACAGGGCGGGCGGGCCCGGCTTCTGACCTTGCGTCGGCAGAGGCCCCGTGCCCGCAGGCGCTCGTCGCGTGGGCGGGACTCAGTGCGCCCAGGAGGCCCGCGCCGCCCGGCGCAGGACCCGGCGGCGCCGGACGCCGGTGACCCGGTCCGGGTACACCAGGCCGTCGAGGTGGTCGCACTCGTGCTGCAGACACCGGGCGAACCAGCCGGTGCCGCGCACCCGCAGCGGTTCGCCGGTCACCGTGAAGCCCTCGACGAGCGCCTGGTCGTACCGCTCGGTGCCCGCTTCCAGGCCCGGCAGCGACAGACAGCCCTCCGGGCCGCGCAGCACCACCCCGTCCGCCTCGACGAGCCGCGGGTTCACCAGGTGTCCCACATGACGGACGTCCTCGTCGTCCGGGCAGTCGTACACGAAGACCCGCAGCCCTTGCCCGATCTGGTTCGCGGCGAGGCCCACGCCCCGGGCGGCGTACATCGTCGCGAACATGTCCTCGACGAGTCCGGCCAGTTGGGGACCGAAGTCCGTGACGTCCTCGCACGGCGTGTGCAGCACGGGATCACCGAGCAGGGTGAGGGGCCGGACTCGCCCTCGGGCGCCCGGGATGGAGCGTTGTCGCATGGCGGCAAGGGTACGGTCCTCAATGTCGCGCGAATGTCGCGCGGGCACCGTGACGGTGCCGCGATTCGGGCACGTGAGTGGATCTCGATAGGCTGAGGGCCACACGGTGCCGGGGGCAGAGGCGCGGCGCGTACGCAAGGAGGATCGAGAACGATGTCAGGCAACTCGGACCCGCTGACGCCGCGGGCCAAGCTGGCCGTGACGGCGGGCAAGGCGGCCGCGGCCGTCTCGCGTGCCGCTGGACGCGGCAGCGGATCGGTGATCGGCGGCCGGGTGGCACTCAGGCTCGACCCCGATCTGCTGGCCCGGCTCGCCACACACCTGGACGTCATCCTGGTGTCGGCCACGAACGGCAAGACCACCACCACCCGGCTGATCGCGGAGGCGCTGCGCGCCGCGGGCCCGGTCGTCTCGAACGCGCTGGGCGCGAACATGCCCGCCGGCATCACCTCGGCGCTGGCCGGCGGTTCCGAGGCCAAGTTCGCGGTCATCGAGGTCGACGAGAAGTACCTGGCCGGAGTCGCGCGCGACACCGACCCGAAGGCCATCGCGCTGCTGAACCTCTCGCGCGACCAGCTCGACCGCGCCGCCGAGACCCGCATGCTCGCCGAGCACTGGCGGGAGGGCCTGGCCGGCACCAAGTCCGTCGTGATCGCCAACGCGGACGACCCGCTGGTCGTGTGGGCCGCCTCCTCCTCGCCGAACGTGGTGTGGGTGGCCGCGGGCCAGATGTGGAAGGACGACGCCTGGTCCTGCCCGTCCTGCGGCGGTGTGATGCAGCGGCCCGGTGACGACTGGTTCTGCAACGAGTGCGGCTTCCGGCGCCCGACGCCCAGTTGGGCGCTCTCCGGGGACTACGTCCTCGATCCGCACGGCTCCAGCTGGCCGATCCACCTCCAGCTGCCCGGCCGCGCCAACAAGGCGAACGCCGCCTCCTCCGCCGCCGTCGCCGCCGTCTTCGGGGTGCCGCCCCAGGTAGCCCTGGAGCGCATGTACCAGGTGCAGGCGGTGGCCGGACGCTACGACGTCGTGCAGTTCATGCAGCGCGACCTGCGCCTGCTGCTCGCCAAGAACCCGGCGGGCTGGCTGGAGACGTTCTCGCTGATCGACCCGCCGCCGACCCCGGTCATCCTGTCGGTGAACGCGCGCGGCGCCGACGGCACCGACACCTCCTGGTTGTGGGACGTCGACTACACGCGGCTGACCGGCCACCCGATCTTCGTCGTCGGCGACCGGAAGCTGGACCTCGCGGTGCGCCTGGAGGTCGCCAACCAGCACTTCGAGGTCTGCGAGAACCTCGACCAGGCCGTGCAGAAGGCGCCGCCCGGACGGATCGAGGTCATCGCGAACTACACCGCGTTCCAGGACCTGCGCCGCCGCGTCGGAAACTGACCCAAGAGGATGACCATGACTGACAACCAACTGCGGCTGGTGTGGATCTACCCGGACCTGCTCAGCACCTACGGCGACCAGGGCAACGCCCTCGTCGTCGAGCGCCGGGCCCGTCAGCGCGGACTCGACGTGGCCCGCGTGGACGTGCGCAGCGACCAGCCGATCCCGACCTCCGGCGACATCTACCTGATCGGCGGCGGCGAGGACCGGCCGCAGCGGCTGGCGGCCGAGCGGCTGCGCCGCGACGGCGGCCTGCACCGCGCGGTCGGCAATGGGGCGATCGTCTTCTCCGTCTGCGCCGGCTACCAGATCCTCGGCCACGAGTTCATCAACGACCTCGGCCAGCGCGAGCCCGGCCTCGGCCTGCTCGACGTGGTCTCCACCCGCGGCGAGGGCGAGCGGTGCGTCGGCGACGTGCTCGGCGACATCGACGCCCGCCTCGGCCTGCCGCCCCTGACCGGCTTCGAGAACCACCA
Organism: Streptomyces sp. GLSS-08; assembly: GCF_056387915.1. NCBI lineage: Bacteria > Bacillati > Actinomycetota > Actinomycetes > Kitasatosporales > Streptomycetaceae > Streptomyces > Streptomyces sp. GLSS-08. The sequence continues at coordinate 85,461 of NZ_JBWJAQ010000003.1, read as the reverse complement.
GGGCATCACCCACCTCGGCCCCTCCGCGCGCCCGTTCGCGAACGTGCGGCTCGGCAAGGGCAACGGCACGGGTGACGGCACCGAGGGCGCGTACAACGACACCGTCTTCGGCACCTACATGCACGGTCCCGTGCTGGCCCGCAACCCGCTGATCGCGGACCTGCTGCTGAAGCTGGCGCTCGACGTGAACGCGCTGCCGCCGATCGACGACCGGTGGTACGAGGCGCTGCGTTCCGAGCGGATCGCGGCGGCTCAGCAGCCCGCCTGAGACTACGCGCGCCGTCCGCCCACGGCCCCCGAGAAACGGTTCGGCAGAGCCCGTCTGACACGGGTTCCGCTCAGCTGTGCGGGGGCGTCCAGCAGGCGGACGCCCGGTGCGGCCCCGCCCCCTCCCGCCGGTAGGGTGGCGGGGATTCCAGCCGGACAACGTGGTCCGGTCCCCGGCCCACGCGGAGAAGGTATTTCGGGCTATGCGCATTGGTGTCCTCACCTCCGGCGGCGACTGCCCCGGCCTGAACGCCGTCATCCGGTCCGTCGTGCATCGTGCCGTCGTCGACCACGGCGACGAGGTCATCGGCTTCCGGGACGGCTGGAAAGGCCTTCTGGAGTGCGACTACCTCAAGCTCGACCTCGACGCGGTGAGCGGCATCCTCGCCCGCGGCGGCACGATGCTGGGCTCGTCCCGGGTCCAGCCGGCGCACCTGCGTGACGGTGTGGAGCGGGCCAGGGGGCACGTCCAGGAGCTCGGTCTCGACGCGATCATCCCGATCGGCGGGGAGGGCACCCTCAAGGCCGCCCGGCTGCTGTCCGACAGCGGTCTGCCAATCGTCGGCGTGCCGAAGACCATCGACAACGACATCGCCGCCACGGACGTGACCTTCGGCTTCGACACGGCCGTGGGCGTCGCCACCGAGGCGCTGGACCGGCTGAAGACCACCGCCGAGTCCCACCAGCGCGTGCTGATCGTGGAGGTCATGGGCCGCCACACCGGCTGGATCGCGCTGCACTCCGGCATGGCGGCCGGTGCGCACGCCATCGTCGTGCCGGAACGCCCCTTCGACATCGCGGAGCTGGCCGCCAGGGTCGGCGAGCGCTTCGAGGCGGGCAAGCGGTTCGCCATCGTCGTGGCCGCCGAGGGCGCCAAGCCGCGCGAGGGCACCATGAGCTTCGACGAGGGCGCCAAGGACATCTACGGACACGAGCGCTTCGCCGGCATCGCCCGCCAGCTCTCCCTGGAGCTGGAGGAGCGGCTCGGCAAGGAGGCCCGTCCGGTGATCCTCGGGCACGTCCAGCGCGGCGGCACCCCGACGGCGTACGACCGCGTGCTGGCGACGCGGTTCGGCTGGCACGCCGTGGAGGCCGTGCACCGCGGCGAGTTCGGGAACATGACCGCGCTGCGCGGTACCGACATCGTGATGGTGCCGCTCGCGGACGCGGTCGAGACGCTGAAGACGGTCCCCGAGGAGCGGTACGCCGAGGCGGAAGTGGTCCTCTAGTCCGCCGCGGACCGTCCGGTCCGACGCCGCCCGTCCCGAAGCCCCGCCCCCGGTCGCAGCCGCGACCGGGGGCGGTTCTACTCTGGACCCGGACAGACAGCCCACACCCTCCCCCAGTGGCGTAAAAGGGCCCGGGAGGCACCCCCACGAATCAGGAGCCGGCGGATGGATCACAGCGGGCACGGCATGACCACGGAGCTGCCGCCGTTCACGCTGGGACGAGGTCTCGAGTGGTCCACGGACCCGTTCTTCCTCGTCGCCTGTCTGGCGGGGCTCGGCCTGTACGGCTGGGGGGTCGTGCGTCTCGCGCGGCGCGGTGACGCCTGGTCGGCCGGCCGGACCGCGTCCTTCGTCATCGGCGTGCTGACCGTCCTGCTCATGATGTGCACCCGGCTGAACGACTACGGCATGGTCATGTTCAGCGTGCACATGGTCCAGCACATGGTGATCAGCATGCTCTCGCCGATCCTTGTCCTGCTCGGGGCGCCGATCACCCTGGCGCTGCGGGCGTTGCCGGTGGCCGGCACCCGGGGGCAGAAGGGCCCGCGCGAGCTGCTGCTGATGTTCCTGCACAGCCGCTACATGCGGATCGTCACGCACCCGGCATTCACCATCCCGCTGTTCATCGCGAGCCTCTACGCCCTCTACTTCTCGCCGGTCTTCGACTTCCTGATGGGGTCGAGGGCCGGTCACATCGCGATGATGTGCCACTTCCTCGCCGTGGGACTGGTCTTCTTCTGGCCGATCATGGGCGTGGACCCCGGCCCGCACCGGCCCGGCTATCTGATGCGGATGCTGGAGCTGTTCGCGGGCATGCCGTTCCACGCCTTCTTCGGCATCGCGCTGATGATGGCGTCCGCGCCGATGGTTCAGACGTACGAGAACCCGCCCGCCTCGCTCGGCATCGACGCGCTAGCCGACCAGAACGCGGCGGGCGGCATCGCCTGGGCGTTCAGCGAGATCCCCACGGTGCTGGTGCTCCTGGCGCTGCTGTTCCAGTGGTACGGCTCCGAGCAGCGGCAGGCCCGCCGCACCGACCGGGCCGCCGACCGCGACGGCGAGAAGGAGCTGGCGGCGTACAACGCCTACCTGGCATCCCTGGACGCCCGCGGCCGCTGAACCGGCCCCACGGGCCGCAGCGCGGAAACAGGCCCCTCACGTCCCAGGTGGACCGTTCCGAGCCGGATCGGGGCACCATGGAGGAGGACGAACCATGAGGAGGGTGTTGCGATGCCCGGTTCCACGAAGACGATGGGGGTGCTCACCATAGGTGGGCTCGTCGCGGTGACGGCCTACACGGTGGCCCTGGGGAGCAACGGCTGGCTGTGGTTCGGCTGGGTCGTGCTCGGTCTGATCACGCTGGGAATGGTGGCCACCCGCACCACCTGACGCCCCCTGCCCCGGGGCGGCAGCCGGTCGCCCCGGGGAGTCAGTCCCGGGGCAGCCGTCCCGCCGAGTGCACGCCCGGCTGGTACTTCGGCAACCGGGTCGTGATCTTCATGCCCGCTCCCACCGCCGTCTCGATGACCAGCCCGTGGTCGTCCCCGTACACCTGGCGCAGCCGCTCGTCGACGTTCGACAGGCCGATGCCGCCCGAGGGGCTGACCTCCCCGGCGAGGATGCGGCGCAGCAGCACGGGGTCCATGCCTGCGCCGTCGTCCTCGATGACGACCAGCGCCTCGGCACCGGCGTCCTGGGCGGTGATGCTGATGCGGCTCTTGTCGGTCCTGCCCTCCAGGCCGTGCTTGACGGCGTTCTCCACCAGGGGCTGGAGGCAGAGGAAGGGCAGCGCGACCGGCAGCACCTCGGGGGCGATCTGCAGGGTGACCGCGAGCCGGTCGCCGAAGCGGGCGCGGACGAGGGCCAGGTAGTGGTCGATGGCGTGCAGCTCGTCGGCGAGGGTGGTGAAGTCGCCGTGCCTGCGGAACGAGTAGCGGGTGAAGTCGGCGAACTCCAGGAGCAGTTCGCGGGCGCGCTCGGGGTCGGTGCGCACGAACGAGGCGATCACCGCGAGCGAGTTGAAGATGAAGTGCGGGGATATCTGCGCACGCAGGGCCTTGATCTCCGCCTCGATCAGGCGGGTGCGCGACCGGTCCAGGTCGGCGAGTTCCAGCTGGACCGAGACCCAGCGGGCGACCTCGCCCGCGGCCCGGACGAGGACGGCGGACTCGCGGGGCGCGCAGACGACCAGCGCTCCGTGCACCCGGTCGTCGACCGTGAGCGGGGCGACGACGGCCCAGCGCAGCGGGCAGTCGGGGGTGTCGCAGACGAGCCGGAAGGCCTCACCGCGGCCGGACTCCAGGGGGCCGCCGAGCCGCTCCATGATCTCGGCGCGGTGGTGCTCCCCCGCGCCGTCCCAGGCGAGGACCGTCTTGTGGTCGGTGAGACAGAGGGCGTCCGTGCCGAGCAGGGTGCGCAGCCGGCGGGCGGATCTGCGGGCCGTCTCCTCGGTGAGCCCGGCGCGCAGCGGGGGCGCGGCGAGGGAGGCGGTGTGCAGGGTCTGGAAGGTGGCGTGCTCTACGGGGGTGCCGAGGCCGCCGAGGCTGCGGGGCCTGGAGGTGCGCCGGCCGAGCCAGAAGCCCGCGGCCAGCAGGGGGAGCACGGCGACGCACAGCCCGGCGAGGAATCCGCTCACGCCCGTACCCCCCGGCAGGCGTCCGGTCCGCCGGAACCCCGCGTACCGCTCACGCCCCGGCCTCCTTCGGGTGCGCTGCCGCGGTGCGTCTCGGCTCGTCGGACAGCTCCTCCGGCAGGTGGAACCGGGCCAGGATCGTCGCGGTCCGCGGGGGCACCCGGCCCGGCGTGGCCAGGGACACCAGCACCATGGTGAGGAAGCCGAGCGGCACGGACCACAGCGCGGGCCAGGCGAGCAGCGCGTGCAGGGTGCCGGTGCCGGGCCAGCCGGCCATGGTCGCGGCCACGGCGGCGAAGGCCGCGCCGCCCCCGACCAGCATGCCGGCCGCCGCGCCGGGCGGGGTCAGCCGCCGCCACCAGATGCCGAGGACGAGCAGCGGGCAGAAGGAGGACGCGGACACGGCGAAGGCGAGGCCCACCGCGTCGGCGACGGGCAGCCCGCCGACCAGCATGCTCGCCGCCAGCGGCACGGCCATCGCCAGGACCGTCCCGAGGCGGAAGTGCCGTACCCCGCGGGAGGGCAGCACGTCCTGGGTGAGGACGCCGGCCACCGCCATGGTCAGTCCGGAGGCCGTGGACAGGAACGCGGCGAAGGCTCCGCCCGCCACCAGTGCCCCGAGCAGGTCGCCGCCGAGGCCGCCGATCATGCGGTCGGGCAGCAGCAGTACGGCGGCGTCGGCGTTGCCGGTGACGGTGAGCTCGGGGGCGTAGAGCCTGCCCAGCGCGCCGTAGACCGGGGGCAGCAGATAGAAGGTGCCGATGAGTCCGAGCACCGCGACGGTGGTGCGGCGGGCGGCGACCCCGTGCGGGCTGGTGTAGAAGCGGACCACCACGTGCGGGAGTCCCATCGTGCCGAGGAAGGTGGCGAGGATCAGTCCGTACGTGGCGTACAGGGGGCGTTCCTCGCGGCCTGCCGCCAGGGACGTCGACATGCCGCCGCCGTCCGCCCGGTCGGCGGCGGGGACCGGGGCGCCCTCGGCGAAGACCAGCCGGGTGCCGCGCGCGATGTGGTGAGCGCCGGCCGGCAGGCGCAGCCGGTCCCCCGTGTACCGGTGGCCGTCGACCGTGCCGCTCACCGTGACGCCGAGCGGCGCGGCGAGTTCCAGGTCGAGGCTGTCGTCGACGCGGACGACCCGCTGTTCGCGGAAGACGGCCGGTTCGTCGAAGGCGTGCCGCGGGGCGCCGTCGTCCTGCCAGGCGAGGACCAGGAACAGGGCGGGGACCAGCAGCGCGGTGAGCTTCAGCCAGTACTGGAAGGTCTGCACGAAGGTGATGCTGCGCATGCCGCCCGCGGCGACCGTCGCGACCACCACGAGGGCGACGAGCACGCCGCCGAACCGGTCGGGCGCGTCGGTGAGCACGGCCAGCGTGAGGCCCGCGCCCTGCAGCTGGGGCAGCAGGTACAGCCAGCCGACCCCGACCACGAAGGCGCCGGCCAGTCGGCGCAGCGGCTGCGAGGCGAGCCGCGCCTCGGCGAAGTCGGGCAGCGTGTAGGCCCCGGAGCGGCGCAGCGGGGCGGCCACGAAGAGCAGCAGCACCAGGTAGCCCGCGGTGTAGCCGACCGGGTACCAGAGCATGTCGGGGCCCTGGACCAGGACGAGTCCCGCGATGCCGAGGAAGGAGGCCGCGGACAGGTACTCGCCGCTGATCGCGGCCGCGTTGAGCCGGGGGCCCACGGTGCGCGAGGCGACGTAGAAGTCGGAGGTGGTCCGGGAGATGCGCAGTCCGAACGCGCCGACCAGGACGGTCGCGAGGACGACCAGGGCGACCGCGGAGACGGCGTAGCTCTGGTTCACGGCGTGCTGCCCGCCCTCGTCACGCGGGGCGGACCGGCCGCCTTCGTACAGGCCCGCCCGGCTGTCACCCTGCCGACCGGACCGGCCGCCTTCGCGCGGGGCGGACCGGCCGCCTTCGCACGGGCCCGCCCGGCCCTCATCGTGTAGGCCCGCCCGGCCGCCCTCGCGAGGGCCATCTCAGCGGTCCTCGACGAGGCGCACGAAGTCCTTCTCGTTGCGTTCCGCGCGGCGCACGTACCAGCGGGCCAGCAGGACCAGCGGCGGGTACAGGCCGAAGCCGAGCACCGCCCACTGCGGGCCCGTGCCGTCGGGCAGCGCGGCGAAGACGAGGGGCAGGGGCCCGACGAGGAGGACAAGGACGGCGAACACCGTGAGACCCGCCCGCAGTTGGCTGCGCATGAGGGAACGCACGTAGGTGTGACCCAGCGTGGTCTGTTCGTCGATCTCGGTCCTCGGCCGGTAGTAGCCGGACGCGCCGCGGGTGCGCCGGGGCACCCCGGTGACGACGACGCGGCGGTCGGCCGGATCCTGCGGCACGCCGTCCCCCTCAGCCCGCGGTCCGGCGCAGCAGCAGATCGCGCAGCTCGCGGGCGTGCCGACGGCTGACCTGGAGTTCGACGGCGCCGACCTGGACGCTGACGGTGCCCGCGTCCAGGCGGAGTTCGTCGACGTGGCGCAGGGCGACGAGGTGGCGCCGGTGGATGCGGACGAAGCCGCGCCGGCGCCAGCGCTCCTCCAGGGTGGAGAGCGGGATGCGGACGAGGTGGCTGCCCTGGGCGGTGTGCAGGCGCGCGTAGTCGCCGTGGGCCTCGACGTGGGTGATGTCCTCGACGGCCACGAAGCGGGTGACTCCGCCGAGCTCGACGGATATGTGGTCCGGGTCGGGCTCGTGCACCGGGATGAGCGGGGTGGCGTCCCTGAGCTGGACTGCGCGTCGGACGGCCTCCGCGAGCCGTTCCCTGCGTACGGGTTTGAGCACGTAGTCGACGGCCTTGAGGTCGAAGGCCTGGACGGCGAAGCCCTCGTGGGCGGTGACGAACACGACGAGCGGCGGCTGGGCGAACCCGGTGAGCAGCCGGGCCATGTCCAGCCCGTCGAGCCCGGGCATGTGGATGTCGAGGAACACCACGTCGATCGCCTCCGGCCCGTCGGGCCCGGATTCGAGTGCGCGGTTGATCCGGCGCAGCGCCTCGGTCGCACCGCTCGCGCCCTCGGCACTGCCGACCCGTGGATCGGCGTTCAGCAGATAGAGGAGTTCCTCGAGGGAGGGCCGTTCGTCGTCGACGGCGAGCGCGCGCAGCATGAGGGTGGAGTGTAGGAGCAATCCGTACGCGTGGACACGTGCGGGGCGGTGGCTCCGGCGCCGCACGGGGCACGGACGCCGACCGGCACTCTGCCGCCGACGCGCTGGACACGGCGCCGCCGACGCGCTGGACACGGCGCCGCCGACGCGCTGGACACGGCGCCGCCGACGCGCTGGATACAGTGCCGCCATGAACAGCAAGCCCGCGATGTTCGACGACCTCGACCGCAAGATCATCACGGCTCTGATGGCGAACGCCCGGGCCACCTTAGCGGAGATCGGCGCGTCGATCGGTCTGTCGGCCACCGCGGTCAAGCGCCGCGTCGACCGGTTGCGCGAGACCGGGGTGATCACCGGTTTCACGGCCACGGTGAAGCCGACGGCGCTCGGCTGGCGCACCGAGGCGTACGTCGAGGTGTACTGCGAGGGTGCGGCACCGCCCCGGCGCCTGGCCGAGGTGGTCCGCAACCATCCGGAGATCACCGCGGCGATGACGGTGACCGGCGGCGCGGACGCGCTGCTGCACGTGCGGGCCACGGACGTGGAGCACTTCGAGGAGGTGCTGGAGCGGATCAGGACCGAGCCGTTCATCCGCAAGACGATCAGCTACATGGTGCTGTCCCACCTGCTGCCGGAGGCTCCGGAGGCCGGTGCGACCCACGCCGCACCGGACGACGCAGCAAACATGCGCTGACAGTCGCGAGCACGCAGCAAAGCTGCGCACACGCGCAGCCCTCCACACTTGTCGCCCGTATCCCCTCATTCCTACCGTGGAGGCATCCCAGCCGACACCGCAGGAAGCGGAGGAACCCGTCCGTGCCCGAGAGCCGTGTGCCGCGCCCCCGGCGCTTCCTCGTCTGCGAACCCAGACACTTCGCCGTGCAGTACGCGATCAATCCCTGGATGCACCCCGGCCTTCACGTCGACGTCGATCTCGCCCGCGAACAGTGGCGGGAGCTGGTCCGCGCCTATCGCGCCCACGGCCACACCGTCGACTCCGTCGACCCCGTCTCCGACCTGCCCGACATGGTGTTCGCCGCGAACTGCGCCCTCGTCCTCGCGGGCCGGGTCTTCGGCTCGTACTTCCACGCCCCGCAGCGCCGCCCCGAGTCCCTGGCGTACGAGACCTGGTTCCAGACGGCCGGTTTCGACGTGTACCGCTCCGAGTCGGTGTGCGAGGGCGAGGGCGATCTGGTCCCGGTCGGCCGGTACGTCCTCGCGGGCACCGGTTTCCGCACCACCCGCGAGGCCCACCGGGAGGTGCAGGAGTTCTTCGGCGTCCCGGTGGTCAGCCTCCAGCTGGTGGACCCGCGCTTCTACCATCTGGACACCGCCCTGTTCGTGCTGGACGACGGGAGCGACGGGGGCGCGGCGAACATCGCGTACTACCCGGAGGCCTTCTCGCCCGGCAGCCGCGAGGTGCTGGCGCGGCTCTTCCCGGACGCGGTGATCGCCACCCGCGAGGACGCGATGACGTTCGGCCTCAACTCCGTCTCCGACGGCCGCCACGTGTTCATCTCGCCGCGCGCCGCGGCCCTCGCCGACCAGCTCGACCGCCACGGCTACGCCCCCGTCCCCGTCGACCTCTCGGAGTTCCACAAGGCCGGCGGCGGCATCAAGTGCTGCACCCAGGAGATCCGCTCATGACCGCTCCCGCCCGTACGCGCAGCTCCGCCGACGTCATCCGTGCCGAAGCCCCCGTCGTCGCGCACAACTACCATCCGTTGCCCGTCGTCGTCGCCCGCGCCGAGGGCACCTGGGTGGAGGACGTCGAGGGGCGCCGCTACCTGGACATGCTGGCCGGCTACTCGGCCCTCAACTTCGGCCACCGGCACCCCGCCCTGATAGAGGCCGCGCACCGCCAGCTCGACCACCTGACCCTGACCTCCCGCGCCTTCCACAACGACCGGCTCGCCCGGTTCGCCGAGTCGCTGGCCGACCTGACCGGCCTGGACATGGTGCTGCCGATGAACACGGGCGCCGAGGCGGTGGAGAGCGCCGTCAAGGTGGCCCGCAAATGGGCGTACGAGGTGAAGGGCGTCCCGGCCGGCCGGGCGACGATCGTCGTGGCCGCCGGGAACTTCCACGGCCGGACGACCACCATCGTCAGCTTCTCCACCGACGAGACGGCCCGCGCCGGCTTCGGCCCGTTCACCCCGGGCTTCCGCGTGGTGCCGTACAACGACCTCGCCGCGCTGGAGGCGGCCGTGGACGAGACCACGGCGGCCGTGCTCGTCGAACCCATCCAGGGCGAGGCAGGCGTCATCATCCCGGACGAGGGCTATCTCACCGGCGTCCGCGAGCTGACGCGGCGCGCCGGATGCCTGTTCGTCGCGGACGAGATCCAGTCGGGGCTCGGGCGCACCGGCCGCACGCTGGCCGTCGACCACGAGGGCGTCGTGCCGGACCTGCTCCTCCTCGGCAAGGCGCTGGGCGGCGGCATCGTGCCGGTCTCCGCGGTGGTCGGCCGTCGTGAGGTGCTCGGGGTGCTGCGTCCCGGCGAGCACGGGTCCACGTTCGGCGGCAACCCGCTGTCGGCGGCGGTCGGTTCGGCGGTCGTGGAGCTGCTGGAGACGGGTGAGTTCCAGCGCCGGGCCACCGAACTGGGCGTCGTCCTGCGGGGCGGCCTCACGCACCTGGTGGGCCGGGGCGTCGTCGGGTTCCGGGCCCGGGGACTGTGGGCGGGCGTGGACGTCGACCCCGCCATCGGCACGGGTCGCGAGATCAGTGAACGCCTCGTGCGGGAGGGGGTTCTGGTCAAGGACACCCACGGCTCCACGATCCGGCTCGCCCCTCCGCTGACCATCAGCGGTGACGAACTCCGGTCCGCTCTCGGGGCCCTGGAGAAGGTTCTGACGCAGGGGGGCTGATACCGGCCACGTGGGGGAAAGGGCGTGCCTGCCAGATGGTTACGCCCGGCGACGCCCGTGCCTACACTGATCGTTCCCGCGGGGGTACGAAGGAGCGGCAGAGTGTTTTATTACGTGCTCAAATACGTGCTTCTGGGTCCGCTGCTGCGGCTGGTGTTCCGGCCGCGGATCGAGGGCCTGGAGCACGTGCCGTCGTCGGGCGCGGCCATCATCGCGGGCAATCACCTCTCGTTCTCGGACCACTTCCTGATGCCCGCCATCCTGAAGCGGCGCATCACCTTCCTGGCGAAGGCCGAGTACTTCACCGGCCCCGGCATCAAGGGCCGGCTGACCGCCTTCTTCTTCCGCAGTGCCGGACAGATCCCGGTGGACCGGTCGGGCAAGGACGCCGGGCAGGCCGCCATCCGCGAGGGACTGTGCGTCCTGCGCAAGGACGAGCTGCTCGGCATCTACCCGGAAGGCACCCGCTCGCACGACGGCCGGCTCTACAAGGGCAAGGTCGGGGTCGCCGTGATGGCCCTCAAGGCGGGCGTGCCGGTGATCCCCTGCGCGATGATCGGCACGTTCGAGGCGCAGCCGCCGGGCAAGAAGATCCCGCGCGTCCGTCCCGTCGCGATCCGCTTCGGCACCCCGCTCGACTTCTCGCGCTACGCCGGGATGGAGAACGAGAAGACCATCCTGCGCGCGGTCACCGACGAGATCATGTACGCCGTCCTCACGCTCTCCGGGCAGGAGTACGTCGACGAGTACGCGGCCGCCGTCAAGGCGAAGGAGGCCGCGGCACAGGCGCGAGGGGCGCGCAGGTTCCCGCGGCTGCCGACGAGGTGACGGCGCCGGACGGACGGCGAAGGGGGCGGCCGGAAGACCGGCCGCCCCCTCGGTGTGTCGCCGGGCCGGACTACGGCTTGGGCGTGGCGTGCGGGGTGCACGTCACGTCGGCCGCGTCCGTGCCGCCCGTGAGCAGGTAGGTGTCCACCCGCTCGTTGATGCACGGGTTGACCAGACCGGTCACGCCGTGCGAGCCCGCGTCCTTCTCGGTGATCAGGCGGGAGCCCTTGAAGCGCTTGTGCAGTTCGACGGCGCCCTCGTACGGGGTGGCGGCGTCATCGGTGGACTGCACGATCAGGACGGCCGGCAGACCCTTGCCGGTCTTCACCTTGACCGGGGTCTGCTGCTTGGCCGGCCAGGTGGCGCAGGGCAGGTTCATCCACGCGTTGGCCCACGTCATGAACGGGTAGTCCTTGTGGAGCCGCGTGTTGTCCCGGTCCCACTTCTTCCAGCTGGTGGGCCACTTGGCGTCGGTGCACTCGACCGCGGTGTAGACGGCGTTGCTGTTCTCGGAGGCCTTGTTGCCCGCGAGGTCCGCCGGGTCCGGGGCGGCCGCGTCGACGAGTGCCTGGGTGTCACCGGCGACGTACTTGCTGAACGCCGTCGCGACCGGCACCCACGAGGAGTCGTAGTACGGGGCGCTCTGGAAGAAGCCGATCAGCTCGGCCGGTCCGACGACGCCACCGAGCGGGCTCTTCTTGGCGGTGGCCCGGAGCTTGAGCCACTGGGCCTGGACCTCGGCCCGGGTGGCACCGAGGTGGAAGGTCGCGTCGTTCTTCGCGACCCAGTCCTCCCAGTCCTTCCAGCGTCCCTCGAAGGCGATGTCCTGGTCGAGGTTGGCCTCGTACCAGATCTTCTCCCGCGAGGGGTTGACCACGCTGTCGACGACCATGCGGCGGACGTGTCCCGGGAAGAGCGTGCCGTAGACGGCGCCCAGGTAGGTGCCGTAGGAGACGCCCAGGTAGTTGAGCTTCCTCTCGCCGAGGGCGGCCCGGACGACGTCCAGGTCGCGCGCGGTGTTCGGCGTGGTCATCTGCGGCAGCATCTCGCCGCTGCGCTCGGCACAGCCGTCCGCGTACTCGGCGGCGAGCTTGCGCTGGGCGCGCTTGTCGGCCTCGGAGTCCGGGACCGGGTCGGCCTTCGGCGCCTTGACGAACTCCTGCGGGTCGATGCAGGAGATGGGTGCCGAGTGACCGACACCGCGCGGGTCGAAGCCCACGAAGTCGTACGCCTTCGCGGCGTTCGCCCAGACCGGGTTCTTGTTGACGACCCGGGTCGGGAAACGCATGCCCGAACCGCCGGGGCCGCCCGGGTTGTAGACGAGGGCGCCCTGGCGCTCCGCCTTGGTCCCGGTGTTTCCGATGCGGTCGACGGCGATCTTGATCTGCTTGCCGTTCGGACGCGCGTAGTCGAGCGGCACCGTGACCCACCCGCACTGGATCGGCTTGGCGAAGCCCCAGTCGGCCGGACAGTCCTTCCAGTCGATCCCGGCCTTGGCGGCCCTGGCCGCCGCGATCGCGGCACCCCGGGCCTGTCGGTCCTGTCCGTGCCGCGCGTCAGCGGCTGCCGACGGCGCCGCGACGGCTCCGGCTATCAGGGTCGCTGTGACGAGCGCTCCGGCCGAGCCGAGCGCTGCCACCCGCCTCGTCGGTCTGATACCACTCAAGTGGGGCCTCCGCGTACATCGTTGCGATTGGTACGGGGATCCTTTCTGCTGCGGGGCCCCTGAGAACAGAGGCACCCCGGCTTCTTTACTAATCCGATAACCGGTGCGCGTTGCTCCGTTGAGCGGAGTGGGTAGGTCAGTCCAGTGCGCGCAACGCCTCGTCGAGCGTCCGCCGCAGCCGCAGCGCGTCCGGCGCGAGGGCGGTCACCAGGACGGCGGGACCGGCGAGCGGGGTGAGTGCGGCGCCCTCCCCGAACAGCCGTGGCGCCATCGATTCCCGCTCGAACTCCGGCCTTACGACGACGAGTTGCCCCAGGGCGCGAAATCCCCCCAGGACGGCGGGGCCGTCCCAGCCGCCGGATGCTCCGGGCCCGCAGGACAGTTCCTGGTCCAGCACCGGCTTCCCGTCGACGCGCACGGTGAGACGGCTCCTGAGCCGTCCCGGTTCCTCGCCGGCCCGCCCGAGCACCTGCTCCTCCCGGAAGACGAGCCGGGCGCCGGCCGCCACGTCGACGCGGGACGACACGTACAGATCGCTTCCCCGGACGGAGATCAACTGCTCCGGCATCCAGCGCAGTTCAGCCCCGGCGGCCACGCCGAGCCGGATGTCGTAGCGCGCCTCTCCCCCGGCCTGGCCCGGCAGGGCGATGGTCGCGGCGGCCGAGCCGACGTGGAGCCGGGCCCCGTCGCCCGCCTTCGCCTCGACGCCGAAGTGGTCCCCGCCGAGCGGGCCGCTCATCGCGCCGACGATCATCACGCGCGCCTCGGACCCGTGCGCCCGGGTACGGCGCAGTGCCAGCGGGCCTTCACTTTCCAGCACCGGCAGAAAGGTACCGCCGCTGCCGTCGCCGCGCGCCGCGATCCGCGCGGTGGCCCGTACCCCTGCCGTCATGCCGTCCACGCCGCGTGGCGCGCGCGCACCCAGTCGGCGACCTCACCGACCCCGGCCTCGGTCCGCAGCGACTGGAAGACGACGGGCAGCCGGGCCCGCTGCGCCTCGGCGTCGGCGGCCATCCGCCCGAGGTCGGAGCCGACGTACGGTGCGAGGTCCGTCTTGTTCACCACCAGCAGGTCGGCGGTGGTCACCCCCGGGCCGCCCTTGCGGGGGATGTCGTCACCGCCGGCGACGTCGATCACGAAGATCTGCGCGTCGACGAGTCCCTTGGAGAAGGTTGCCGTCAGGTTGTCTCCCCCGGACTCGATCAGCACGAGGTCCAGGGCCCCCAGCTCGTCCTCCAGTTCCTCGACCGCTTCCAGGTTGGCGGAGATGTCGTCGCGGATCGCGGTGTGCGGGCAGGCCCCGGTCTCCACGGCGGTGATCCGCTCGGGCGGCAGCACGGCCTCCCGCAGCAGGAACTCGGCGTCCTCCCGCGTGTAGATGTCGTTCGTCACGACGGCGAGGGACAACTCCTCGCGCAGCGCCCGGCAGAGCGCGGCGACCGTCGCGGTCTTGCCCGACCCGACGGGCCCGCCGAGCCCGATCCGCAGCGCCCGCCGACGGCCGTCGCCCCGGTGGACGTCGGCCCCCACGGCCGAGGGCCCGTCATGGAGGTGGGTGTGGTCGAGATGCATGATGCGGCTCCAGGTTTCAGCCCGTCCGGCGTTCGAGGACGAGGCCGCAGGACGGTACGGGGGTCCGGGGACGGAACCCCTCGGGACAGGAAGGGAAAGGGCGGAGGGGGCGAGCTCTCCCGCGGAACGGAGGGCGAACTCCCGCCCGGAACGGAGGGCGAACTCCCGCCCGGAACGGAGGGCGAACTCCCGCCCGGAACAGGGCGCGAAGTCCTCCCCGGAACATCAGGAGGCGAACAGCCTCACGGACCAGGCGGCATGCGCCTCCGCCGCGATCTCCAGCAGCGGAGCGGAGGCGGCCGGCAGCACGTCGACCCCGTCCACGAGCGCGCGCCGGGCGGCGTCCGCCGCGGCCCGGGCCACGAGGTCCAGTTCGGGCGCGAGCCGCGCCAGCACGCCGGTCGCCTCGAACGGGTCGAGGCTGAGCAGCCGTACCGTCGCCGTCGCCGGGCCGCTCACGCTCTCGTACACGGAGCAGTACGCGGCGTCGTCCGGCGCCAGTCCGGCGGCTCCGGCTGCCAGCCCGAGGACGACGGGCTGGTGCGCTCCCTTCGGGAACCGCCGTGCCAGGTCGTCCAGTTGGGGGCTCGGCCACGCCGCTCGGGCGGCCCGCACGAGCTGCCGCCCGAGCCGCCGGGCGGCGGCTCGCAGCGCGGGCGACGGCGTGCGGGCGTCGGCGGCCGCGTCCAGTTCACCCGGGTCGGCTCCGCTCGCCGCCGCCGCAGCCAGGGCGGCCGCGACCAGGCCGGTGGTGTGCAGCCGCCCCCGGCAGAACTCCTCGAGACTCGCCGCGCCGGTGATCCGCCCGGCCTTGACGGCCGCCTCGGCCCCGCCGGAGTGGGCGTGTCCCCCGGCGGGGAAGCGGCCGTCGGCCAGGACGAGCAGTGCTGCGCGCGCCATCAGAAGAGGAAGTAACGCTGGGCCATGGGCAGTTCGGCCGCCGGTGTCGCCTCGACCAGTTCCCCGTCGATGTGGACGGCGAAGCTGTCGGGGTCGACCCGCACCTGCGGGCGCGCGTCGTTCTCCCGCATGTCGGCCTTGGTCACCGTCCGCGTGGACTCGATGGGCACGAACCGCTTGCCGAGCGCGAGGCGTTCGGGCAGCCCGTCCTCGATCGCCGGCGGAGCCACGAAGTTGAACGAGTTGGCGGCGGGGGCCCGTCCGATCGCCCCGAACATGGGCCGGGGCAGAATCGGCTGCGGGGTGGGGATGGAGGCGTTCGCGTCGCCCATCTGCGCGTAGGCGATCTGCCCGCCCTTGATGACGAGGTGCGGTTTGACGCCGAAGAAGGCGGGCTCCCACAGCACGAGGTCGGCGAGCTTGCCGGTCTCCACGGAGCCGACCTCGCGGGCGAGTCCCTGCGCCACGGCCGGGTTGATCGTGTATTTGGCGACATAGCGACGTACCCGCCGGTTGTCCGCGCATCCGTCGCCGGGCAGCGCCCCGCGCCTGCGCTTCATCACGTGCGCCGTCTGCCAGGTCCGCATGACCACCTCGCCGACCCGGCCCATCGCCTGCGAGTCGGAGGAGATGATCGAGATGGCGCCCAGGTCGTGCAGGATGTCCTCCGCGCCGATGGTGGACGGCCGGATCCGGGACTCGGCGAAGGCCAGGTCCTCGGGGACGGACGGGTTGAGGTGGTGGCAGACCATCAGCATGTCGAGGTGTTCCTCGGCGGTGTTGACGGTGAAGGGCCGGGTCGGGTTGGTGGAGCTGGGCAGCACGTGCGGCTCGGAGACCACGGTCATGATGTCCGGCGCGTGACCGCCGCCCGCACCCTCGGTGTGGTACGCGTGGATCGTGCGGCCGGCGATGGCGGCGAGGGTGTCGCCCACGAAGCCGGCCTCGTTGAGGGTGTCCGTGTGGATGGCGATCTGGACGCCGGTCTGCTCGGCGACGGTGAGCGAGGCGTCGATGACGGCCGGGGTGGAGCCCCAGTCCTCGTGAAGCTTCAGTCCGAGGGCGCCGCCGCGGATCTGGGACAGCATCGCCTCGTGCGAGACGGTGTTGCCCTTGCCGAGCAGGCCGATGTTGAGCGGGTAGCGCTCCATCGCCTCCAGCATCCGGGCCAGGTGCCAGGGGCCGGGGGTGACGGTGGTCGCCTTGGAGCCCTCGGCCGGTCCGGTGCCGCCGCCGACCAGTGTGGTGATACCGGCCGCCAGTGCCTCGTCGGCGATCTGCGGGCAGATGAAATGGACGTGCGCGTCGATGGCGCCGGCCGTGAGGATCCGCCCGTTGCCCGCGACGATCTCGGTCTCGGGGCCGATGACGAGGTCCGGGTGGACGCCGTCCATCGTGTCGGGGTTGCCCGCCTTGCCGATGCCGGTGATCCGGCCGTCGCGGATGCCGACGTCGGCCTTGACGACGCCCCAGTGGTCGATGATCACGGCTCCCGTGATCACGGTGTCCGGGGTGCCGTCCGCGCGCGTGGCGCGCGCCTGGCCCATGGACTCGCGGATGACCTTGCCTCCACCGAACACCGCCTCGTCGCCGGCGCGGCCGGGACCGCCGCAGCGGTCCTCCTCGATCTCGACGAGCAGATCGGTGTCGGCGAGCCGGATCCGGTCGCCGGTGGTGGGGCCGAACAGATCGGCGTACGCCGCACGCGAGATCTCAGGCATCGAGGGCACCTCCGGTCTCACCGCGCAGTCCGGGCACCACACGGGCACCGGCGAGCGGAACGAGTTCGACGTCGACGGGGATACCTGGCTCGAAGCGCACGGCGGTGCCCGCGGCCACGTTCAGCCGCCTGCCTCGGGCGGCGTCGCGGTCGAAGTCCAGACCCGGGTTGGCCTCGGCGAAGTGGTAGTGGGAGCCGACCTGGACGGGGCGGTCGGCGGAGTTGAGGACGGTCAGCCGGGTGACCTCGCGGCTCTCGTTGAAGGCGACGGGTCCGTCGGCGAACAGGATCTCTCCGGGGATCATCGGGCCGCTCCCCCGTCAGACGATCGGGTCGTGGACGGTGACGAGCTTGGTGCCGTCCGGGAAGGTCGCCTCCACCTGGACGTCGTGGATCATCTCGGGGATGCCCTCCATGACGTCGTCCCGGGTGAGGAGCCTGCGCCCGGACGCCATGAGTTCGGCGACGGTACGGCCGTCACGGGCGCCTTCCAGGAGGTGCGACGTGATGAGGGCGACGGCCTCGGGGTGGTTCAGTCTCAGCCCGCGGGCCCGGCGCTTCTCGGCGACGTCGGCGGCCACGTGGATCAGCAGCCTCTCTTGCTCGTGCGGGGTCAGTTGCACGGCGTCCCACCTCACAGTCCTCGCCCGGACCGTGCGGGGTCCGGTTGCCGCAGCCACCGCGACGGGATAGATGTAGCACACAGACAGATTGGGCGATCAGGCTCAATCCGGATACGGAAACCCCTGGTGGCGTGGATCGGCAGGCTAGTTGGACGGAGTTTCAACTACGTTAACCAGCCCTTGATCCACTCATGACCGCCGGCTGGGCTGTTCCATACCCGTCGGGCACCGCAGAGCCCCTCCGCGCCCCCCTGCCGCCCGGACGCGGGAACGGTCCAAGCTCACCGAGGCACCGCGAGGCCCACCGGTACGCCGGCGCGGCCACGGGGGGCCGCCGCCGCGGTCCGGACCGTATACGCACCAGGGGCGGCGCGGCCCCCGGCCGGCGCGCCCGCGCTCACTCCGATGCACCAACGGGACGGGAGCGAAGTTCACCCGCCGCCCCTGGCACGGACCGTGCGGGTCCGCGGGGGCGAACGACGGGCCGCCCGCGTCGCCTTGCCACCCAAGGCGGACATCCGAGTGCCGTGGCCCCGGGCCGACGGGCGCCGACTTCGCGCGACGTCCGGCCCGGGACACAAACGCACCAAACGGCGTACCCCCCAACGGTGTAGACGCACCCCCGGTCATGAGCCCCCTCAACTTGCGCAACGCGTGGAGAGCCGAGGCGGAATGAAGGGTTCCGTCGCAGGTGCGGGCTTGGTCGGCACCCTCAACTTCCGTTCGAAACAGGGGGTGTCCACCCGAACGGGTGAGTGGTGAGTAACCCCACAAATCTCCGATTCCGTTCGGATTTTCTGACTTCCATGAGTGAAGATCCCTGCGACGACAAGCCCCCGCCGAAGCGGCGGGGCGATCCGGGCGGACGCCGAGTCCTGCCGCCGCCCGGGTGACCGGTCGACAGAAGTGGATCGGCAGGAGTGGAGGACCCAGCACGACGGGCCGCCGGAGAGATCCGGGCGGTCCTTGGGGTGAAGCCGCACATCGCGGCCGGGCTACTTCGCCAGCCCGAATCCGACAGGTCATCCTTCACAGGCGGCTGACGAAGGGTTGCGCATGACTGCGCTCAATCGTGTCCCGTCGCTGTGGACCCGGGCCGGTATGGCCTCGGCCCTCACCATCGCCGCCGTCGGCGGCAGCCTCGTGGTCCCCGGCGCCGCATCCGACGCCGCCGCGGCCACATCGGCGACGAAGGCGCTTCAGATCGCGGCCTCCAAGAAAGGTGCCCCGTACAAGTACGGCGCGACGGGGCCGCGCCGCTTCGACTGCTCCGGGCTCACGCTCTACTCGTACAAGAAGGCCGGCAAGAGGCTGCCTCGTACGGCCGCGGCGCAGTACAACAAGACCAACCACGTCTCCGCCTCGCACCGCAGGGCGGGAGACCTCGTGTTCTTCCATTCGGGCCGGAACGTGTACCACGTCGGCATCTACGCCGGGAAGGGACGGATCTGGCACTCCCCGAAGACCGGAGAGGTCGTGAAGCTCACGAAGATCTGGACGAAGAGCGTCTGGTACGGCCGGGTCGGCTGACCGGCTCCCCGGGGGCGGCGGCGGGCGCCGTCGCCCCCGGAGGGCGTGACCATGGCGCGAAACGGATACTCGTCCGCCCATGGACGACCGACACCCTCACTCCGCGCGGAACGAGACGCCCCCGGAGCGCGCCGACCGCAACTTCGCCGAGCTGCTCCAGGAGCTGCGCGTCGTCCAGACCGGCGTGCAGATCCTCTTCGCCTTCCTGCTGACCCTGGCGTTCACCCAGCGGTTCCCGACCCTCGACACCGTGCAGCGCGTCACGTACGTCACCACGCTGCTGCTCGCCGTGCTGGCCGCCGCCCTCTTCGTGGCCCCGGCCGCCCTGCACCGGTCGCTGTTCCAGCAGAACGCCAAGGCCACCGTCGTGCGGGTCTCCTCCCATCTGGCCGCGGCCGGGCTGTGCGTCCTGACGCTGGCGTTCACCGGCTCCGTCCTGCTCGTCGTCGACGTGGCCCTGGGCCGGGGCGGCGGAATCGCCGCGGCGGCCGGCACGCTGGTCGTCTGCGCGGCGCTGTGGGGCGTCCTGCCCCGGCTCGTGCGGCGCGCACTCCGGGCGAAAGGGGCTTCCTCGGGTGCTCGGGAGCACGAAGGCCCGGGCCGGCGCCCATGAGGGCCGCCAGGGCCCTGGCGGCGGCTGCCGGGTCGCGGCGTCAGGGTTCCTGCCCCGGCGTCACCGGCCGGGCCGGGAGCGACCACGGCAGCTCGATCACGACCGTCTTGCCGCCCTCGCGGGTGGGCCGCACGCTCAGCCTGCCGCCGCACTCGGCGGTCAGCCAGCGAATGATGACCAGTCCCCGGCCGTTGTCCTGCTGGACGGCGGCGGGCAGGCGCTTCGGGAACCGCGGGTGGCTGTCGGTGACTCCGATGCGCAGCTGTTCGTCACGCTCGAGCGCGACGTCGACGGTGAAGGTCGGAGACTGCCCGAGAGTGTGCTGGACGGCGTTGGTGGCGAGCTCGGACACGATCAGGCGTACGGTCTCGGCGGCCTCCGTGCCACTCGGCAGGCCCCAGTCGGCGAGGACGCCGATGACGTAGGTCCGAGCCGCGGAGACCGATGCGGGATCGCTCGGGAGAGTGACGGATGCTTCCTGGTGATCTGCCATGGCGACGTCGTCCCTTTCCCACGGGACCCGTAGTCCGACACGGAGCGGATGATTCGAGTACGGTCCCGGACCGGTGCTTCGCGCCAGACTGCCATCGCCGCATCCCTCACGGGCGCGATCCACCGGGATATGCATATATCTGTCGCTCGATGCGGTGAACTCTGCGCCGAGCGAGCCCATTCGGCCAGGCACCGGGCGCATCCTCTACCGTCGCCGGGAACGCCGCTCACCGGGCGGAAGGAGGCGGCCATGCGACACGGTCCTGCGGTGCGGCGCCGCAAGCTCGGCGGCGAACTGCGCGCCCTGCGCGGCCGGGCGGGGCTCACCAGCGGCGAGGCGGCCCGGCTGGTCGGCTGGCACCAGTCGAAGGTGAGCCGGATCGAGACCGGCACCAGCGGCGCGAAGCCGCCCGACGTACGGCGGCTCCTCGACGCGTACGGCGTCCGGAGCCCCGATCTGCGCGAACTGCTCGTCGGCCTGGCCGGCCCCGACGGCGACGGGCGCCACTGGTGGCACGCCTACCGCGGCGTGCTCCCTCCGACGTACCGCGACTTCATCAGCCTGGAGTCCCAGGCGAGTGCCATGCGCA
Organism: Streptomyces sp. GLSS-08; assembly: GCF_056387915.1. Classification (NCBI taxonomy): domain Bacteria; kingdom Bacillati; phylum Actinomycetota; class Actinomycetes; order Kitasatosporales; family Streptomycetaceae; genus Streptomyces; species Streptomyces sp. GLSS-08. Next base: position 64,828 of record NZ_JBWJAQ010000003.1, on the reverse strand, counting down.
CGCTGGAGACCTGCGTGGTGCCGGGCCTGCTGCAGACGCCGGAGTACGCCCGTGCGGTCACCCGGGCCGCCGTGGAGGGCCTGGAGGACGGCAAGCTGAACGCGCTGGTGGAGGTGCGGCTGGCCCGGCAGGACGTGCTGCGTTCGCGTCCGCCCCTGGAACTGAGCGCCGTGCTGGACGAGGCCGTGCTGCGGCGGGCCGTCGGCGGACGCGCGGTGATGCAGCGGCAGTTGGAACGGCTCCTGGAGGCGGCGCGCCTTCCTCACGTACGGCTCCAGGTGCTGCCGTTCGCGTCCGGGGCCCACGTCGGGATCAGCGGACCTTTCGTTGTCTTCTCATTCCCGAACACATCTGATCTGGATGTGGTTGTTCTTGACCACATGACGAGTAGCCTCCACCTCGAACGGAAAGAAGACCTCCAGGCCTACACCGAGGCCTTCAACACCCTTCGGGCCCACGCTCTTTCGCCCGAGGACTCCGTGGACTACATCGCCGCGCTACGTGACGGCGCGTGAGGAGGCATCATGTCGGCACCGCCTCGGTCCGTACGTTCCAGTACGTCCCTGCACGGAGTGCGGTGGCTGCGCAGCAGCCGCAGCACCGGAATGAACAACTGCGTCGAGACCGCGCGACCGGGGCCGGGCACGTGGGCCGGGCTCGTGGCCGTCCGCGACTCGAAGAACCCCGCGGGACCCGCCCTGCTCCTCGCCCCCGCCGCGTGGGAGGAATTCATCGCCGCACTGGGCTGATCCCCCATAGGGGACGGCCCCCGGCGTGTTCACCTCGTCCGGCTGATCACCCGTACGGCGTGCTCGATCTGGTCCTCCGTGAGATCGGCACGGGCGGTCAGCCGCAGCCGCGAGATGCCGTCGGGCACGGACGGCGGGCGGAAGCAGCCGACGGCGAGACCCGCCTCCCGGCAGTCGGCCGCCCAGGCCACCGCCCGCTTGGGGGACGGCGCCCGCACGGACACCACCGCCGCGTCCGGCCGGACCGCCTCGAGGCCCTCGGCCGTCAGGCGGGTGTGCAGGGTCGTCGCCACCCGGCGGGCCCGCGCGGCCCGGTCCGGCTCGCGGCGCAGCAGGCGCAGCGCCGCGAGGGCCGCACCCGCCGCCGCCGGTGCGAGGCCGGTGTCGAAGATGAACGTCCGGGCCGTGTTGACCAGGTGGTCGATGACCGGTCCGGGCCCGAGCACCGCGCCGCCCTGGCTGCCGAACGACTTGGAGAGCGTGACGGTCACGACGACGTCGGGCGCGCCCGCGAGGCCGGACGCCCGTGCGGCGCCCCGGCCGCCGTCGCCGAGCACGCCGAGGCCGTGCGCGTCGTCGAGGACGAGTCCCGCGCCGTGCTCCCGGCAGGCGGCGGCGAGCCCGGCCAGCGGTGCCGCGTCCCCGTCCACCGAGAAGACGGTGTCGGAGACGGCGACGGCGGGCCCTTCGTGGGTGCCGAGGGCCTTGCGGACGGCCTCCGGGTCGGTGTGCGCGACGACCTGTGTCGTCCCGCGGGCCAGCCGGCAGCCGTCGATCAGCGACGCGTGGTTGCCCGCGTCGGAGACGATGAGGGAGCCGTGCGGCGCGAGCGCGGTGACGGCGGCGAGGTTCGCGGCGTAGCCCGAGGAGAAGACCAGGGCGGACTCGAAGCCGCAGAAGGCGGCCAGCTCGCGCTCGAGTTCACCGTGCAGCTCCGTCGTTCCCGTGACCAGCCGGGAACCCGTGGCGCCGCCGCCCCAGCGCCGCGCGGCCTCCGCCGCGGCCTCGGTGATCTCCGGATGCCGTGCCAGCCCGAGGTAGTCGTTGCTCGCGAGGTCGAGGAGCGGCGACTCGGCGGGGCGCGGGCGCAGCGTGCGGACCAGACCCGCCCGGCGGCGCCGGTGCGCCTGCTCGTCGATCCATGCGAACGGCGATCCGGCCATGCTGGAGCCTCCGGGCCCTGTCGTTTTGTAGGCAGTGGACAGACCCTAGCCGCCGGGCCCGCCGCCCAGGATGTGGCAATACCCACACCTCGAACGGTCTCTGTTGTGCAAACTCTCCTTGGCCCCGGGCGGTCGCATAGGCCAGGATCGACCCTCATGGACCTGCTGAACACGCTGGTGGACAAGGGGCTTCGGCGCGAGCTGCCGACCCGGGACGAAGCTCTGGCCGTGCTGGCCACGTCCGACGACGACCTGCTCGATGTGGTGGCGGCGGCGGGCAAGGTGCGCCGGCACTGGTTCGGCCGACGGGTGAAACTCAACTATCTGGTCAACCTGAAGTCGGGGCTGTGCCCCGAGGACTGCTCGTACTGTTCGCAGCGGCTGGGGTCGAAGGCCGAGATCCTGAAGTACACCTGGCTCAAGCCGGACGAGGCCTCGCAGGCCGCGGCGGCGGGCCTGGCGGGGGGCGCCAAGCGCGTCTGTCTGGTGGCGAGCGGGCGCGGTCCGACGGACCGTGACGTCGACCGGGTCTCCGACACCATCAAGGCGATCAAGGACCAGAACGAGAGCGTCGAGGTGTGCGCCTGCCTCGGGCTGCTCTCCGACGGGCAGGCCGAGCGGCTGCGCGAGGCGGGCGCGGACGCCTACAACCACAACCTGAACACGTCCGAGGGGACGTACGGGGAGATCACGACCACGCACACGTACGCCGACCGGGTGGACACGGTGCACAAGGCGCACGCGGCCGGACTGTCCGCCTGCTCCGGTCTGATCGCGGGCATGGGCGAGAGCGACGAGGACCTGGTCGACGTCGTCTACGCGCTGCGCGATCTCGACCCCGACTCCGTGCCGGTGAACTTCCTGATCCCCTTCGAGGGCACTCCGCTCGCCAAGGAGTGGAACCTGAGCCCGCAGCGCTGCCTGCGCATCCTCGCGATGGTCCGCTTCGTCTGCCCCGACGTCGAGGTCCGCATCGCGGGCGGCCGCGAGGTCCATCTGCGCACGATGCAGCCGCTCGCGCTGCACCTGGCCAACTCGATCTTCCTCGGCGACTACCTCACCAGTGAGGGCCAGGCGGGCAAGGCCGACCTGGAGATGATCGCGGACGCCGGGTTCGAGGTGGAGGGCGCGGGTGAGGTCACGCTCCCCGAGCACCGGGCCGCGGCCGGCGGGTGCGGGTCCGCGGAGGGCGCGGGCTGCGGCTCGCACGGGTCCGCGGGCTGCGGATCCCACGAGGCGGCGGGCTGCGGCGCGCACGAGGGGGGCGGGGTCTGCGGGTCCGCGCCCGCACCGCAGGCGGGCGAGGCGCGGACGGACCTCGTCGCGGTACGCCGGCGGGGCGCCGGAACGGACCTCGCGCCCAATGCCTGAGCTGTCCGTGCCGGAACTGATCGAACTGGACCGCCGGCACGTCTGGCACCCCTACGGACCGATGCCGGGCCGGCAGGAGCCACTCGTCGTGGAGGCGGCGAGCGGCGTGCGGCTGAAGATGGCCGACGGGTCCGGTGAGCTGATCGACGGGATGTCGTCCTGGTGGGCGGCGATCCACGGCTACAACCACCCGGTGCTGAACGACGCGGTCCGCGGCCAGCTGGAGCGCATGAGCCACGTCATGTTCGGCGGGCTCACCCACGAGCCGGCCGTACGGCTGGCGAAGCGACTTGTCGACATGTCCCCCGAGGGCCTGGAGCACGTCTTCCTCGCCGACTCCGGTTCGGTCTCGGTCGAGGTCGCCGTCAAGATGTGTCTCCAGCACTGGCGTTCACTCGGCCGCCCCGGCAAACAGCGGATGCTGACCTGGCGCGGCGGTTACCACGGCGACACCTGGCAGCCGATGTCCGTGTGCGACCCCGACGGCGGGATGCACGGGCTGTGGCAGGGCGTGCTCCAGCGGCAGGTGTTCGCGGACGCTCCGCCGGTGGCGTACGAGGAGTCGTACGCGGATCATCTGCGGGACCTGATCGAGCGGCACGCGGACGAGCTGGCCGCGGTGATCGTGGAACCGGTGGTGCAGGGCGCGGGCGGGATGCGGTTCCACTCCCCCGCGTACCTGCGGGTGCTGCGCGAGGCGTGCGACGCGCACGACGTGCTGCTCGTCTTCGACGAGATCGCGACCGCGTTCGGCCGCACGGGCACGCTGTTCGCGGCGGAGCACGCCGGTGTGACACCCGACGTGATGTGCGTCGGCAAGGCGCTGACCGGCGGCTATCTGACGATGGCGGCGACGCTGTGCACGGCCCGGGTGGCCGACGGCATCTCGCGGGGCGAGGTCCCGGTGCTCGCCCACGGGCCCACGTTCATGGGGAACCCGCTGGCGGCGGCCGTGGCCTGCGCCTCCATCGACCTGCTGCTCGGGCAGGACTGGCAGAGCGAGGTCAAGCGCGTCGAGAGCGGGCTGCGGGAGGGACTCGCTCCCGCGGCGGAGCTGCCGGGCGTGCGGGACGTCCGGGTGCTCGGCGCCATCGGCGTGATCCAGCTCGACCACGCCGTCGACATGGAGGCGGCGACCCGGGCGGCCGTGCGCGAGGGTGTGTGGCTGCGGCCGTTCCGGGACCTCATCTACACGATGCCGCCGTACGTCACGAGCGACACGGATCTGGCACGCATCACCCGCGCGGTGTGCGCGGCGGCACGGGAGGGATGACATGCGGGACACACCGGTACTGGTGATCACGGGAACCGGCACGGAGGTCGGCAAGACCGTCACGACCGCCGCCGTCGCCGCGGCCGCGGTCGCGGCCGGGCGGTCGGTGGCGGTGCTCAAGCCCGCCCAGACGGGGGTGGGGCCGGACGAGCGTGGGGACGCCGACGAGGTGGCCCGGCTGGCCGGGCTGGTGACGACCCTCGAACTCGCCCGCTATCCGGAGCCGTTGGCGCCCGCGACGGCGGCCCGCCGGGCCGGCCTCGCGCCGGTGCGGCCCAAGGAGGTCGCGGACGCGGCCGCCGAACTGGCCGCGGATCACGACCTCGTCCTGGTCGAGGGCGCGGGCGGGCTGCTCGTACGGTTCGACGAGGCGGGCGGCACGCTGGCGGACGCGGCGCGGCTGATGGGCGCGCCGGTGCTGGTCGTCGCCTCGGCCGGTCTCGGCACCCTGAACACGACCGAGCTAACCGCCCACGAGCTGCGCGGTCGCGGGATCGACTTCGCCGGCGTCGTGATCGGCAGCTGGCCCGACTCCCCCGATCTGGCGTGCCGTTGCAACCTGGCCGACCTTCCTGAGGTGTCCGGGGCCCCGCTGCTCGGAGCGGTGCCGGCCGGAGCCGGCTCGCTGACCCCGGCCGACTTCCGTACCGGGGCGCCGGGTTGGCTTTCACCTCGCCTGGGCGGCACCTGGGACGCGGACGCGTTCACGGCCGGCGAGGCACCGTAGCCCCCCCCCGGCCCAGGGGCCCGGGGGGCTCACAGGCTCCACTGGCGCAGTTCGCGCTCGATGTCCTGGACCGAGGCCTCGCCGCTCTTCACCAGGCGGGCGAGGTCGCGGACCTGCTCGGGCGAGATGACGACCTTGATGCCGTCGGCGACGAGATAGGCGTACGCGACGGCGGAGGCGAACAGCGCGTTGGACCGCTCCAGGGCCGGTACGTGCAGCAGGAGTTGGAGCAGCGCCGCGGCGCGGGCGTGCGGGCTGTCGTAGACGGGGGTGCCGAATATCTCCGCCTCGTGCCGGCTCACGGCTGCGACGAGGTCGCCCCAGTCGGTGACCTGGGGATCTCCGGGCGTCTTCTGTTCGGCGATCATGAGGAGCCAGGCGAGATCGATTCTGAGGTGGCTCAACGGATCAACGACGACCTTCGCGCTTGCCCTCACGCTCCGCGCCGAACTCCTCGGCGAAGACGGTCTCGTACTGCTTCATGAAGTCGGCCGCGGCGTCCACGAAGGTGTGGCCCGCCTCTCCGGTGTCCTGTCTGACCAGCTCTTCGATGTAGCGATTCACGCTCATGCCGCGCTCCAGGGCACGCTCACGGGCGGCACGGGCGGTACCCTCGTCCACCCGTACGTTCAACTGGGTCTTCGCCATACCTCGAAGCTAGCGCCGAAGCGCTAGCACCGGCAAGGGCGCGCGGCGTCCACCCGGAGGTGGAAAGTGCCCCTTACACGAGTGTCGGGGGCCAGACCTGGGGCGGAGGGCGTCCGGCACTTCGGGAGGATACCGGGCGGGCTCCCGGTCGCCCTACGCTCGGCCGGGACGAAGGAGTCGGCACGTCGATGACCCGGGAGGCGGCCTTGTCCATACCCGCAGCGGAGCGTGCCGCCGGGCCGGCGGACGCCGAAGGGACGGCGGCCCGCGCCCGCGCACTGACCAAGGCGTACGGCTCCGGCGAGACGACCGTGCTCGCTCTCGACTCGGTCGACGTGGACATCGCGCGCGGCCGGTTCACCGCCGTCATGGGCCCCTCGGGTTCGGGAAAGTCGACGCTCATGCACTGCCTGGCCGGGCTCGACACCGTCTCGGCCGGTCAGGTGTGGCTCGGGGACACCGAGATCACCGGCCTGAAGGAACGCGAACTGACCCGGTTGCGGAGGGACCGGATCGGCTTCATGTTCCAGTCGTTCAACCTGATCCCGACGCTCAACGCGGCCGAGAACATCACCCTGCCCATGGACATCGCCGGGCGGACGCCGGACCAGAAGTGGCTGGACCAGGTCATCGACACGCTGGGCCTGCGCGACCGGCTGAAGCACCGTCCCGCACAGCTGTCCGGCGGACAGCAGCAGCGCGTCGCCTGCGCCCGCGCGCTCGCCTCCCGCCCCGAGCTGATCTTCGCGGACGAGCCCACCGGCAATCTCGACTCGCGCGCCGGACTCGAGGTGCTCGGGTTCCTGCGCGAGGCGGTGGACGACCTCGGGCAGACGGTGGTCATGGTCACGCACGATCCCGGCGCCGCCGCCCACTCCGACCTCGTGCTCTTCCTGGGCGACGGGCGGATCGTGGACGAGATGGCACGGCCGACTGCGGAGGCCGTGCTGGAGCGCATGAAGCGCTTCGACTCGGCTCGCGCCGGCTTCACCGACGGGACGGGCGGCGCACCCGGGGTGGCGGCGCCGCGGAACTCCGGCGCGGAGTCCGCCCGCCATGACAGGCTTCCCGGCGGCGGTTCCGCCGACGTGACCCCCGACAAGGACTGAGGCGGTCGTGCTCAAGGCGACACTGCGGAGCTTTCTCGCACACAAGGGGCGGCTGCTGCTCTCGGCACTGGCCGTCGTGCTGTCCGTCGCGTTCGTCGCGGGCAGTCTGATCTTCTCGGACACCGTCACCCGCACGTTCGACCGGCTCTTCGCCTCTACGTCGGCCGACGTGACCGTGTCCCCCAGGGAGGATCTCGAGTCGCAGATCCCGTCCGGGGCGACCGCCACCGTGCCGGCCTCGCTCGCCGACCGGGTGGCGGAGATCGACGGCGTGGCGAGCACGCACGGCGACGTGTCCGTGGAGAACATCACCGTCGTCGACAGCGAGAACGAGTCCGTCGGACCGACCACGGGCGCGCCCACCATCGCCACCGACTGGTTCGTCACCGACCGCAGCCCGGTGAAACTGACGTCGGGGCACGCGCCGCGGGGTCCGCAGGAGGCGCTGCTCGACGCGGACACCGCGAAGAACAAGCACGTGAGGATCGGCGACACGCTGACCGTGCTCGCCCGGCCCGGGTCGTTCAAGGTGCGGGTCGTCGGAATCGCCACCTTCACCACCACCAACCCCGGGGCCGCACTGGTCTATCTGGACACACCCACCGCACAGTCCGAACTGCTCGGCCGGGCCGGCGTGGTCACCAGCGTCTCCGTGATCGCCTCACCGGGGGTGGGCGACGCCGCGCTCAAGCAGCGCATCGCCGCCGAACTCGGCACCGACGCCTACGAGTTGCAAACGGCTGACGAGGAGGCCGAGTCGGCGGCGGCCAAGCTCGGCGGCTTCCTCGACGTGATCAAGTACGTGATGCTCGGCTTCGCCGGGATCGCGGTTCTCGTCGGGGTCTTCCTGATCGTCAACACGTTCTCCATGCTCATCGCCCAACGTACGCGCGAACTGGGCCTGTTGCGGGCTCTCGGAGCCGACCGGCGGCAGGTGCGGCGGTCCGTGCTGACCGAGGCGGCGCTGCTCGGCCTGGTCGGTTCGACAGTCGGACTCGCCGCCGGGATCGGTCTGGCGGCCGGACTGATCGAACTGATGGGCGTGTTCGGCATGAACCTGAAGTCCACCGAGATGGTGATCGGGTGGGTGACTCCCGTCTCGGCATACGCCGTCGGGGTGGGCGTCACCTTCCTGGCCGCGTATCTCCCGGCCCGCCGCGCGGCGGGCGTCTCGCCGATGGCGGCCCTGGCCGACGCCGAGATCGCCGGGGTGGGGCGGCCGTTGCGGACGCGCGCGGTCGTCGGGACGGTCGTCGGGGTGGCGGGCGCCGCCGCCCTCGTGGGCTGCGTGACGGCGACCAAGACCTCGTCGGCGGCGTCCCTGCTCGCCCTCGGCGTCGTCCTCACCCTCGTCGCGACCGTGATCGCCGGTCCGCTGCTCGTGCGGCCCGTGATCCGGGTGCTGGGCGCGGCCTTCCCCGCCCTTTTCGGGTCCGTCGGCCGGATGAGCCAGCGCAACGCGCTGCGCAACCCCCGGCGCACCGGGGCCACGGCCGCCGCCCTGATGGTGGGTCTCGCCCTGGTCGGCGGGATGTCGGTGGCCAGCGCCTCCATGAGCAAGTCGTTCGACCAGCAGATCGACAAGACACTGGGCGCCGACTTCGTGGTGCAGAACAGCAACTTCCTGCCGTTCCCGCAGGAGATCACCGGGAAGGTCCGTGCCACCGACGGCGCCGGGCTCGTCGTACGGCAGCGGTTCACGCCGGTGGCGGTGCGGCTGCCGGACGGCAAGCGCGTCGAGACCACCGCCGCGGCCTACGAGTCCCGGCTGGACGACGTCGCCAACGTCAACTACGCCCGGGGTGACACCGCGGCCGCCCTGGCCGACGGCCACCTCGCGATGGACGCCGAGTTCGCGAAGGACCACGGCGTGCGGATCGGCAGCAGAATCCCCGTGGAGTTCCCGGGCGGGCGCAGAACCGAACTGGAGGCGGCCGCCTTCACCGACCAGGACTCCGCCGAGGGCTTCGGCGTGCAGGGCGGCCTGTACTTCGGCTTCGCCACGATCGAGAAGTACGTGCCCGACGGCCAGGACTCCGCGCTGTACGTGAACGCGGCGGCCGGCACCGACGCGGACGGACTGCGCTCCGGCCTGGAGACGACGCTCGACCCCTATCCGCAGGTCCAGGTGCGTGACCTCGCCGACTACAAGAAGCTGATCCACGACCAGATCGCCGTGCTGCTCTACCTCGTGTACGCGCTGCTCGGCCTCGCGATCGTCATCGCCGTGCTCGGCGTCGTCAACACCCTCGCCCTGTCGGTCGTGGAACGCACCCGCGAGATCGGTCTGCTGCGCGCGATCGGGCTGGCCCGCCGTCAGCTGCGCCGGATGATCCGTCTGGAGTCGGTGGTGATCGCCGTGTTCGGTGCGGTGCTCGGACTCGCGCTCGGTCTGCTGTGGGGGCTGTGCGTGCAGCAGGTGCTCGCGCTCCAGGGCATGACGGCGCTGGCGATCCCCTGGACCACCGTCGTCGCGGTGGTGGTCGGTTCGGCGGTCGTGGGCATCGTCGCCGCGCTGCTCCCCGCGCTGCGCGCCTCACGCATGAACGTCCTGGCGGCCATCGCGCACGAGTGAGGAGGGTGCGCGCCGGTCGCGTACGGGTGAGTGGGAGCGTGAGCGTTCCGCGAGCGTCCGGATCGTGGAATCCCCGTATCACCCATGGGGGCCCGTGGTGGGATCGCGGGATGACTGATCTGCGGATACGGGCCGCAACGCCTGACGACCTGGACAGCGTGCTCGCCTTCTGGACTACGGCGGCCGAGGGCACGAGCATCAGCGACGACCGGGACGGCGTGGAGCGGCTGGTGAGCCGCGACCCCGAGGCGCTGATCCTCGCGGAACGGGACGGGGAACTGGTCGGCACGGTCATCGCGGGCTTCGACGGCTGGCGCTGCCATCTGTACCGGCTGGCGGTGCACCCGTCGCGCCGGCGCCTCGGGATCGGCTCGGCGCTCCTGGCCGCCGCCGAGGAGCGGTTCGTACGGCTCGGCGGACGCCGCGGGGACGCGATGGTGCTGAAGCGGAACGAGACGGCGCGTCATGCGTGGCGCGCCGCGGGGTACACGCCCGAGGAACACTGGCGCAGGTGGGTCAAACCACTGCCCCGGTGATTCACTTTGCCGACCCTTTACCATTGGTCACATCAGCCGTCCTCCCGCATGGAAAGGTGTGAGCGTCCGCCCATGGGCGAACCTCCCGGTCAGCGGCACTGCCGTCCTCCCGGTCTCCGACATCGCGCGATCCCCCCGCCCCTGGCCGACCATGGGACGGAGGTGACCCGATGACCGAAGTGCTCCTTCTCCTGGTGGCGATCCTGCTCTCCGTGGCCTGTGGTGCCTTCGTCGCGGCAGAGTTCTCCCTGACCACGATCGAGCGCGGTGAGCTGGAGCGCGCCGTCGAGCGGGGCGAGCGCGGCGCGTCCGGTGCCCTCAAGGCCGTACGGAACCTGACCTTCCAGCTGTCCGGCGCGCAACTCGGCATCACGGTGACCAACCTGGTCGTCGGCATGCTCGCCGAACCGTCCATCGCCAAGCTGATCGCCGGTCCGCTGGAGGCCGTGGGCGTGCCCCGGTCGGCGTCGCACTCCGTCGCCCTGGTGCTCGGGACGGCCCTGTCGACCGTCTTCCTGATGGTCATCGGCGAGCTGGTGCCCAAGAACTGGGCGATCTCGTCGCCGCTCGCCGTGGCCCGGCGGGTGGCGAGCCCGCAGCGCTGGTTCAGCGCCGCGTTCCGCCCGTTCATCACCCACCTGAACAACACCGCGAACCGCCTAGTGCGCCGCTTCGGCATCGAACCGGCGGAGGAGCTGGCCTCCGCGCGCGGCCCCAAGGAGCTCGTGGCGCTCGCCCGTCACTCCGCCAAGGCGGGCGCCCTGGAGCCGGACACCGCCGAGCTCTTCGTCCGCACGCTCAACCTCGCCGACCTCTCCGCGGAGAACGTGATGACTCCCCGCGTCCAGGTCATCGCCCTGGACGTGCAGGCGACCTGCGAGGACGTGGCGAACGCGACACGGGCGACGGGCCTGTCCCGGTTCCCCGTGTACCGCGGGAACCTCGACTCGGTGGTCGGTGTGGTGCACATCAAGGACGTCCTGACCGTGCCCGCAGGCCACCGGGCGCGTACCTCCGTCTCGCACATCACGCGCGAGCCCCTCTTCGTACCGGAGTCGCTGACCGTCGACCGGCTCCTGGACCGGCTGGCCGTCAAGCGCACGATGGCCGTCGTCATCGACGAGTACGGCGGTACCGCGGGCGTCGCCACGCTCGAGGACATCGTCGAGGAGGTCGTCGGGGAGGTGCGGGACGAGCACGACCCGCACGAGACGTCCGACCTGGCGCCGGCCGGCACGGACCCGGAAGGCCGCACGCTGTACTCCGCCGACGGGTCGGCCCGCACCGACCAGCTCGCACGGGTCGGCCTGCGGGTGCCGGACGGTCCCTACGAGACGCTGGCCGGCCTCGTCGCCGCCGAGATGGGCCGCATCCCGGCCGTCGGCGACAGCGTCGAGGTGGCCGGCTGGCTGCTCGACGTGACGGACGCCTCCGGGCGCCGCGCCGCCCGCGTACTGCTGCACGCGCCGGACGGCGGACACCGTGCCGAGGAGAAGGAGGGGGCGCGATGACCGTCGTACAACTACTGATCGGCCTGGCCACGCTCGTCGTGAACGCGTTCTTCGTGGGCGGCGAGTTCGCCCTGATCTCGGTGCGCCGCAGCCAGATCGAGCCGCACGCCGAGGACGGCGACCGCCGTGCGCGCAGTGTGCTGTGGGGCCTGGAGCACGTGTCCGCACTGCTGGCGGCCGCGCAGCTGGGCATCACCCTGTGCACGCTGGTTCTCGGCGTGGTGGCCGAGCCGGCGATCGCGCACCTGCTGGAGCCCGTGTTCCACGCGGTCGGTGTCCCCGCGGGCGCGGGGCACGCGGTGTCGTTCGTGATCGCGCTCACCGTGGCGACCTATCTGCACATGCTGCTCGGCGAGATGGTGCCGAAGAACGTCGCGCTGGCGGAGCCGGTACGGACCGCGCTGCTGCTCGGGCCGCCGCTCGTCGCGCTGGCCCGGGGACTTCGCCCGGTGATCTTCGCGGTGAACGCCTTCGCGAACGGGATTCTGAAGCTGCTCAGGGTGGAGGTCAAGGACGAGGTCACGGCCACGTTCTCGGACGACGAGCTGGCCCGCCTGGTCGCGGACTCCGGCGAGGCCGGCCTCATCGACGACCGGGCCAGGGAGCGGCTGCACGACGCCCTGGAGCTCGGCCGCCGGCCCGTGCGGGACGTCGTGCTTCCGCTGGAGAGCGTGGTCTACGCGCGCGTGGGCGTCACTGCCGAGCAGGTGGAGCGGCTGTCCGCCGAGAGCGGGTTCTCCCGCTTCCCCGTGGTGGACGACGGCCGCCGGATCGTGGCCTATCTGCACGTCAAGGACGCGCTCGACGTGATGCCGCGCGACCTGCCGTTCGCGGTCCGGGACATGCGCCCCATCGCGCGGGTCCGCGAGGACACCCCGTTGGACGATGTCCTGACTGCCATGCGCAGGAGCCGCACGCACCTGGCGGCGGTACTCGGCGAGGACGGGCGCCTGTCGGGTCTGGTGACCATGGAGGACGTCCTGCGGGAGCTGTTCGGACAGCCTGTGTAGCCGGAGCGCGGCCGGCGTACGGGGTGCTGCGGGCGGGTGGGCGACGGTCTCGCCCCGATGCCCCGATGCCCCGATGCCCCGATGCCCCGATGCCCCGATGCCCCGCGGGACCGCGGGACCGGTCCGGCCCGTCGGGCCCGGGTCGGCCCGCCGGCCCGCGTCGACCCGCTGGGGGCCGAGCAGACCCGCGGGGGCCTGAGCCCCGCTCGTGGTGGTGGGCGGTGTGACGGCGGCGGTCGGTGGTGTGCCCGGGGGACGGCGCCAGGCACGTACGGCCGCATGGCAGCGTGTTCGTCCCGTGGCCGCCCGCCTGCCGTGCTGTTCGCTTCGTGGCCGCCCGCCTGCCGGCCGCGCGTGGCGGTAGGGCGACCGACCGGCGGGTATGGAGCCGCGTTACGATCGCTCTCGCCATGCAGACGAATCCCACCCACTCCAGCCTTGTCGCGGTCGGCGACTCCTTCACCGAGGGCATGTCGGACCTGCTGCCCGACGGCTCGTACCGGGGCTGGGCGGACCTTCTCGCCGCCCGGATGGCCGCGCACACGCCCGGCTTCCGCTACGCCAATCTCGCGGTGCGCGGCAAGCTGATCCAGCAGATCGTCGACGAGCAGGTGCCGCTGGCGTCCGCCATGGAACCCGACGTGATCACGCTGGTCGGCGGTCTCAACGACACGCTGCGGCCCAAGTGCGACATGGGCCGGGTGCGCGCGCTCCTGGAGGAGGCCGTTGAACGGCTCGCCCCCTCCTGCAAACAGCTCGTGCTCATGCGCAGCCCCGGCCGCAACGGCCCGGTGTTCGAACGGTTCCGGCCGCGCATGGAGGAGTTGTTCACCTGCATCGACGACCTCGCAGCCCGGCACGGCGCGCTCGTCGTAGACCTGTACGGGGCCGCCTCGCTCTCCGACCCCCGCCTGTGGCACGTGGACCGGCTCCATCTCACGTCCGAGGGCCACCAGCGGGTCGCCGAGGCGGTCTGGCAGTCGCTCGGCTACGACCCGCAGGACGCGGACTGGCACGCGCCGATACCGCCCACCCCGCCGCCCGGCTGGATCGCCCGCCGCACGGCCGACGTCCGTTTCGCCCGTGAGCATCTGCTGCCGTGGATAGCCCGCCGGCTGACCGGCCGCTCGTCCGGCGACGGGCTGCCGGCCAAGCGGCCCGACCTGCTGCCGTGGGAGAGGCCGGACGCGTAGGCGGGACACTTCAGGCCGGGACGGGTTGACCCGGCGGGGCGGGGAGCACCGCGCCCGCCAGCCACGACGGACTAGTAGCTTCCGACGAACAACCCCGCGGCGCTGGCCTGCACGAATCGCCAGTAGAATCCGTACACGTGACTGCCGCGCCTGCAAAGCCCCGTATCCCGAACGTCCTCGCCGGACGCTACGCCTCCGCCGAGCTCGCCACGCTCTGGTCCCCCGAGCAGAAGGTCAAGCTGGAGCGTCAGCTCTGGCTCGCCGTGCTGCGGGCCCAGAAGGACCTCGGGATCGAGGTGCCGGACGCCGCCCTCGCCGACTACGAACGCGTGCTCGACCAGGTGGACCTGGCGTCGATCGCGGAGCGCGAGAAGGTCACGCGGCACGACGTCAAGGCGCGGATCGAGGAGTTCAACGATCTCGCCGGGCACGAGCAGGTGCACAAGGGCATGACGTCCCGGGACCTCACGGAGAACGTCGAGCAGCTCCAGATCCGGCTCTCGCTCGAGCTCGTGCGCGACCGTGCGGTGGCCGTGCTGGCGCGTCTCGGCAAGCTGGCGGGCGAGTACGGCGAGCTGGTCATGGCCGGCCGCTCGCACAACGTGGCCGCGCAGGCCACGACCCTCGGCAAGCGCTTCGCGACCGCCGCCGACGAACTGCTCGTCGCCCACGGCCGGGTCGAGGAACTGCTCACCCGCTACCCGCTGCGCGGCATCAAGGGCCCGGTCGGCACGGCCCAGGACATGCTCGACCTGCTCGGCGGCGACGCCTCGAAGCTCGCCGACCTGGAGCAGCGCATCGCCGGGCACCTCGGCTTCTCACAGGCGTTCACGTCCGTCGGCCAGGTCTACCCGCGCTCCCTCGACTACGAGGTGGTGACCGCGCTGGTGCAGCTGGCAGCCGCGCCGTCCTCGCTGGCCAAGACGATCCGGCTGATGGCCGGGCACGAGCTGGTCACCGAGGGCTTCAAGCCGGGCCAGGTCGGCTCGTCGGCCATGCCGCACAAGATGAACACCCGCTCCTGCGAGCGCGTCAACGGCCTGATGGTGATCCTGCGGGGCTACGCCTCCATGACGGGCGAGCTGGCGGGTGACCAGTGGAACGAGGGCGACGTGTCGTGCTCGGTGGTGCGCCGGGTCGCGCTGCCGGACGCGTTCTTCGCTCTGGACGGCCTGCTGGAGACGTTCCTGACCGTCCTCGACGAGTTCGGCGCCTTCCCGGCCGTCGTCGCCCGTGAGCTGGACCGCTACCTGCCCTTCCTCGCGACCACGAAGGTCCTCATGGGCGCGGTGCGGGCGGGTGTCGGCCGCGAGGTCGCGCACGAGGCGATCAAGGAGAACGCCGTCGCCTCCGCCCTCGCCATGCGCGAGCAGGGCGCCGAGCGCAACGAGCTGCTCGACAAGCTCGCCGCGGACGAGCGCATCCCGCTGGACCGTGCGCGGCTCGACGAGCTGATGGCCGACAAGCTGTCGTTCACGGGGGCCGCCGCCGATCAGGTGGCCGTCGTCGTCGGCCGGATCGAGGAGATCGTGAAGCGGTACCCGCAGGCCGCGGGCTACACGCCGGGGGCGATCCTCTGACCCGGTTCACTCCGGCGGAGCTGGAGGCCGCCCGCGACCGGCTGGTGCCGGATGTCGTCGCGGACGGCCTCCGCGTTCTGTTCTGCGGCATCAACCCCGGCCTGATGACGGCCGCCACCGGTCATCACTTCGCCCGGCCGGGCAACCGCTTCTGGCCCGTGCTGCACCTGTCGGGTTTCACGCCGCGGTTGCTGAAACCGTCCGAGCAGGACGAGTTGCTCTCGTACGGGCTCGGCATCACGAACGTGGTGGCACGGGCGACGGCACGGGCCGACGAGCTGACCGCCGAGGAGTACCGCGAGGGCGGCGGGCTGCTCGGCGCCAAGGTGGAACGGCTGCGTCCCCGCTGGCTGGCGGTGGTCGGCGTCACGGCGTACCGCGCCGCGTTCGACGACCGCCGGGCGAAGGTGGGGCCGCAGGAGCGGACGATCGGGAACAGCCGCGTGTGGGTGCTGCCCAACCCGAGCGGACTGAACGCCCATTGGACGGCCGCGACGATGGCGGAGGAGTTCGCGCTCCTGCGGGAGACGGCAGACGCCGACGCCTAGGACCTGTCGTTTGGATCAGGCCGGCGTCGCGGGGTCTGGCGCGCACATCTGCGGCGTTGTCGTCGGTCGCCGACGCTCCGCGTCGACTCCCTCCTCCGCCTTGCAGCTGCACGCGCCAGACCCCGCTCGGGTCGGTCAGGACGAACCGTCGGTCACAGCGGGCCTGATCCAAACGACAGGCCCTAGGCCGCCCACGCCCCCTTGGCCGCATGGCCACCCGCAGCGCCGCACCGCACCGCACCCGCCGCACCGCACCGCACGCCAGGAACCCGCGGCACACGCAGGCCACGAACCACGGCCCGCGCCCGCGGGTCAGGGTGGGTCTATGTCCGTGACCACGGCCAGGAGTTGGAACGGGAGCTCCTTGTCCCACTGGGAGACCCCGAGCGCGACCCAGCGGCCGTGCCGGTCCTCCTTCCAGAGGTGCAGGTCCGGCACGTGCGCACTCAGCGTGCCCCAGGGCTCCGGTATCTCCTCCCCGTCGGCCGACCGCTCCAGGACGCTCGCCAGTGAGAAGCGCTGCGGGCTCCCCCACCGGCCGGTGAGCCGCTCGGTGAGTCCGTCCCGGTCGGCCTCGTACTGCTCCTCCGTCTCCTCGCGGCCCGTGCCGTCGTCCTCCCAGAAGTCGCCGCTCGTGGCCAGCTCGGCCAGGTGGTAGCCCGGTCCCCCGGTGCCGACGTCGGACCGGCCGTGCTCCGCGGGGAAGGCCTCGGAGCACAGCCGGTCGATCGTGGCGAGTTGCCGCGCGATGGTCATGCCGTCCAGTAAACCGGCCGCCACTGACAATTGGCGGCCCGTCAGCCGGTGCACGCGGGCCCCCGACGGGAGCGGCCTCGCGAGGTCAGGCGTCACGGCGTCGTACGCTCCACGCTCCCGCGCACAGGGCGGCGGCCGCCCAGGCGGCGGTGACGGCGAGCCCGGTCCACGGTCCGAGGGCACCGTCCCAGGTCTCGTGCAGCACCACCTGGCCCGCCCTGTCCGGCAGATAGTCCGCGGCACCGCCCGACATGCCGCCGATCACGAAGGAGACGATCAGCAGGAACGGGACGAGGATGCTCAGCGTCGCCACCCCGCTGCGCAGCACGGCGGTCAGTCCGGCCGCCAACAGGGCCATGAGAGCCAGGTAGATGCCGCATCCGACGACGCCGCGCAGCCCCTCGCCCCAGCTCACGCCGCTCCACCGGCTCCCGAGGACGGCCCTGCCCACGGCCAGGCCTGCACCTCCCGCGGCCAGGCCGGCGGCCAGCGCCGGTACGGCGACCGCCAGCGCCTTGGCCGCGAACCACCGCAACCGGTCCGGCACCGCGGTGAGCGAGACCCGCAGCGCACCGCCGCGGAACTCGGCCGAGACGGCCTGGGCGCCGAAGGCGATCGCCGCGATCTGCCCGAAGCTGATGCCGAACAGCGCCGAGAACAGGGGGTCCGACGCGGTGTCCGAGTCGTCCAGACCGGCGAGCGCGGAGAAGGCGGCCGTGACGAGGACGACGGCGAGCAGCACGCCGAGGAGCGAGCGCAGTGTACGGATCTTGATCCACTCCGCGCGGAGTACGGGGGTGAACGGCATGGTCACTTCTCCAGGGTCCGGCGCGTCGGGGACGGGGTGGCGGTGAACTCGGTCGCCGAGGCGGTGAGATCGAGATAGGCCTGTTCCAAGGTGGCCTCCTCCGAAGCCAGTTCGAGGATCGGCACTCCGGCACCCGACGTGAGGTGCCCGATGTCCTCCACGCGCGCGTGAAGCACGGTCCAGCGTCCGTCCCCGCCCTCGACGGCCTCGTAGCCGTGCCGTGCGAGCAGGCCGCTCAGCGCCGGGCCGTCCGTGGTGCGCACCCGGACGCGGGGCTGCACGCGTGCGTGGGCGAACTCCCGCAGGGGGGTGTCGGCGAGCAGGCGCCCACGGCCGAGGACCACCAGGTGGTCGGCGAAGGACGCCGTCTCGTTCATCAGGTGGCTGGAGACCAGGACGGTGCGGCCCTCGCGGGCGAGCCGGCGCAGCAACTCGCGTATCCAGACGATGCCTTCGGGGTCGAGCCCGTTGGACGGCTCGTCGAGCAGCAGCACGGGCGGGTCCCCGAGGAGCGCGGCGGCGATACCCAGCCGCTGGCGCATGCCCAGGGAGTACGTGCGCACCCGGCTCCGTGCGACCGAGGAGAGTCCCGTCTCCTCCAGTACGTCGTCCACGCGTCGCCCGGGGATCCGGTTGCTCGCGGCGAGCACCCGCAGATGGTCGCGCGCGGTGCGTGATCCGTGCGGGGCCCGCGCGTCGAGCAGGGCGCCGACGTGCCGCAGGGGCTGGTGCAGCGAGGCGTAGGCGCGTCCCGCGATCGTGGCGGTGCCGGACGTCGGCCGGTCCAGGCCGAGCACGAGCCGCATGGTGGTGGATTTCCCGGCGCCGTTGGGCCCGAGGAAGCCGGTGACCCGGCCGGGGAGCACCCGGAAGGTGAGGTGGTCCACGGCGCGCCCGGTGCCGTACTCCTTGGTGAGGTCCTGCACGTCGATGCTGGTCATGGCCCCAGCGTGGCCTTCTCGGCCCGCTCGGTCCTCCCCCGCCGGTGGGGATTGTCTCCCTCGCCCGGGGGAGGTCCGCCGCCGGTGCCGCCTGGCACGATGACGCCATGGCCCGCTTTCTGCGCCCGCTGACCCGCGGGACGACGTACACGCGTCTGCTGCACCTGTGGGTGCCGATGCTGTTCGTCAGCGTGTGGCTGTTCATCGACATGTCCAAGCCGTGGGTGCCGGCCCTGCTGCTGATCCCGCTGGGGCTGATCCCGGCCGCGCGCACGGGAGAGGGCGTGCAGGCACGATTGCTGCTGTCGCCGGGCGGGGAGGCCGGCCGGGACGCGGCGGTCTCCGTCACCCGGTCGCTCACGTGGCGGGACCGGCTGCGGACCGTGCTGTGGCTGGAGGTGCGGATGGGCCTCGGCGCCGTGACGACGACGGTCACCGTGTGGCTGCCGGTGCTCGTCGTCGACCTGCTCCGGGCCGCGTTCGGCCACGCGCCTGTCCACGATCCCCTCATGACGGTGTCGCAGCCGCACTGGGCCTACGTGCTGCTCGTCCCGCTGCCGCTGCTCGCCCTGTACGGGGCGGTGGTCGGCCTCGGGGAGCTGATCACGTTCCTCGCGCGCCGGTTCCTCGGCCCCTCTCCCGCCGAGCGGCTCGCCGCCCTGGAGGAGCGCACCGAGCAGCTCCTGGAACGCACCCGCATCGCCCGTGAGCTGCACGACTCCATCGGGCACGCTCTGACGGTGGCCGTCGTGCAGGCGGGGGCGGCGCGGGCGGCCGGCGACCCGGAGTTCACCGACCGGGCTCTGGCCGCGATCGAGGACACCGGACGGGCCGCGCTGGAAGACCTCGAACGGGTTCTGGGCGTACTGCGCGAGGCGGAGCGCCCCGCGGGCGGCCGTCCCACGCTGGCCGATGCGGACCGGCTGCTGGAGTCAGCCCGCACGTCCGGCGCAAAGGTCGACGCCGAGGTGACGGGCCCGGTGGAGAGCGTGCCGGGACCGGTCTCCCGCGAGGGGTACCGCATCCTGCAGGAGTCCCTCACGAACGTGCTCCGGCACGCGGGCGGTGTGCCGGTGCGGGTCCGGGTCGCGGTCGCGGACGGCACCCTCGGTCTTGAGGTGCGCAATCCGCTGACGGCCGCCGTCCCGGGGCCGGGGCGGGGCAGCGGGCTGCGCGGGATACGGGAGCGCGCGGCGCTGCTCGGCGGCCGCGCGCGGACGGGTCCGGACGAGGGCGAGTGGCAGGTGCGCGTGGAGCTTCCGCTGCGCTGATCTACGCTGGCCGGATGCCGGTGTCCGTACTGCTCGTCGACGACGAACCCCTCGTCCGCGCGGGTCTGCGCGCCGTCCTCCAGGCGCAGCCCGACATCGAGGTCGTCGGGGAGGCGGCCGACGGCGCGGCGGTGATCCCGCTGGTGCGGCGGCTGCGGCCCGACGTCGTCGCCATGGACGTGCGGATGCCGCTCCTGGACGGCATCGAGGCCACCCGGGCGGTGCTGCGGACCGTCGCCGACCCGCCGAAGATCCTGGTCATCACCACGTTCGAGAACGACGAGTACGTCTACGAGGCGCTGCGCGCCGGTGCCGACGGGTTCCTGCTGAAGCGGGCCCGGCCGGCCGAGATCGTGCACGCGGTGCGGCTCGTCGCCGAGGGCGAGTCGCTGCTCTTCCCCGCTTCGGTGCGGCAGTTGGCCGCCGAGTACGGCGACGGGGGCGGGAACCCCGCGGCGCGGGCGCTGCTGGACCGGGCCGCCCTGACCGGGCGGGAGGCGGAGGTGCTGCGCCTGATGACCCGGGGCCTGTCGAACGCGGAGATCGCGGGGCGGCTGACCGTCGGGGCGGAGACGGTCAAGTCCCACGTCAGCGCCGTACTGGCCAAACTGGGCGCCAGGGACCGCACGCAGGCGGTCATCACGGCGTACGAGTCGGGGTTCGTGTCACCCGGCTGAGAGGGACCCGCCTGTCGGCGGGGCGGGTCCCGGCACTCGCCGGGACCCGCCCCGCCGAGTACGATCCGGCCAACACGCGCACGAGCTGGGAGGAAAGACGTTGGGGCAGTTGACCGGCGGGGACCCCTCTCTGCTGCGAAGGATCAATTCCGCGGTCGTGCTGCACGCGCTGCGTGCCACGGACTGCGCGACGCTCACCGAGATCACCCGGGTGACCGGACTGTCCCGACCCACGGTCGAGGGCGTCGTCGAGGGGCTGATCGAGGGCGGGCTGGTCGTCGAGAAGGCGGCCGACGACAGTGCCGCGCGGCGCCAGGGGCGGCCGGCGAGGCGGTTCAGGTTCCGGGCCGAGGCCGGGCACCTGCTGGGCCTGGAGATCGGCCCGCACCGGGTCGCCGCGCTCCTCGCCGACCTGGACGGCCGGGTACTGGGCGCCATCTCCAAGGACGTCGAGGAGACCGCCCCCGCGGACGAGCGGCTGGAGCGGCTGCGCGGCGCGGTGGCCGAACTGCTGCGCCGGGCGGGCGTCGCGCGCAGCTCCCTGCGGGCGGTGGGGGTGGGCAGCCCCGGAATCGTCGAGGCGGACGGCACCGTACGTCTCGGCACGGCGCTGCCGGAGTGGACGGGTCTACGTCTCGGTGAGCGGCTGAGCCGGTCCTTCAAGTGCCCGGTGCTGGTCGAGAACGACGCGAACGCGGCGGCGGTCGCCGAGCACTGGAAGGGCTCGGCGACGGAGTCCGACGACATCGTCTTCGTGCTGGCCGGCCTGAGCCCGGGCGCCGGGTCGCTGATCGGCGGGCGGCTGCACCGGGGCTACGGCGGCGCCGCAGGGGAGATCGGGGCGCTGCATCTGCTGGGCCGCGGGGCGACGCCGGAGACGCTGCTGTCGACGACGGACGAGCCGCTGCACCCCCTCGACGAGCAGGCCGTCGCCGATGTCTTCGCCCTCGCGCGCGAGGGCGATACGCGGGCCCGTGCCGCCGTGGACCGCTACATCCAGCGGCTGGTCCACGACGTGGCCGCGCTCGTGCTGGCGCTCGACCCCGAGCTGGTCGTGATCGGCGGCTGGGCGGCCGGTCTGGACGGCGTACTGGAGCCGTTGCGACGGGAGTTGGCCCGCTACTGTCTGCGTCCGCCGAAGGTGGCCCTGTCCCTGCTGGGCGAGGCGGCGGTCGCGACGGGGGCGCTGCGGCTGGCCCTCGACCATGTGGAGGAGCAGTTGTTCGCGGTGGAGGGGACGGTCACCGCACGTCGCTGACGCCCCGCGGTGGACGAGAAACGTCACGCCCCGCAGTCCGGGGCGTGACGTGTGCGGCTCGTGCGGCGGAGCCGTGTACGGGCGCCGGGTGCCGGTGGTTCAGGAGGCGCGGCGCTCCGGGTCGTGGTGGATCTCCACGCCGCCGGAGTCCCCGAAGGTCAGCCGGCAGGTGTCGGCGCGGTAGGTGGCCAGCGAGACGGCCGCGGTGCGGCCTTCGGCGAAGAACCGGGTCGTGACGACGAGGACGGGTGCTCCGGGGAGGCGGTCGAGTTCCTTGGCGTCGTCCGCGCGGGCGGAGCCCAGCTCCACCGCGCGGTCCTGGCTCTCCAGCCCGAGGCGCTGGAGCTCGCGCAGCACGGCGCGCGCGCGTGCCGGACCCGAGGGCGCGTCGATGGAGGTGAGGTCCGGCACCGAGGAGGCCGGCACGTAGAGCAGCTCGGCTGCGACCGGCTGCCCGTGCGTCACGCGCGACCGCCGTACCGTGTGCACGGCCTCGTCGCGGTCCGTCTCCAGCATGGCGGCCACCGGCGCGGGCGGCACGGCCAGCGTGCAGTCCGCGGGCTGCCAGGCGTCGCCGGCGCCGCCCGGCCAGGTGTGCTGCTCGGACCCGACGGCGACGCCCACGCGCGGCGGCGCGACGGTGGTGCCCACCCCGCGCCGGCGCTGGAGCCGGCCTTCCAGCTCGAGCTGTTCGAGGGCCTGGCGCAGCGTGGCGCGCGCGACGCCGAAGCGGGCCGCGAGGTCACGCTCGTTGGGCAGGATCTCGCCCACCGAGAACTCGGAGTCGAGTGCCTCGCTGAGCACCGTCTTGAGATGCCAGTACTTAGGCTCCGGCACCGTTTCCAGCTGCGTGGTCCCCACCCTGTCCTCCGCAATCGCCGTGGCCCGGCGGCGTTTTAGCGCCCTTGTTTATTAAAGGTTCCTGCACTATCCCTGCGACCATAGGACGGGCCCCACCCTTGGTCAAGACCAATCCTCGATCCCTTACGGATTGCACAGGTGTCGTGCCGCGAAGCGTTCATGAGGCGTTCGCGCCGGGTGACGCGGGTGACACACAGATGAGGGCCGGGCTTCCGGCCCCCCACGGACGAACCGGCGCACGACTGCGGAGCCCCCGTCGGCACGACGAGGGCTCCACGGGGGCTACCCGTCAGTAGCAGTTGCTGACAAGCTGTCTACGAAAGCGTCCGTCAGCGTCTCCCAGGCGAGGAGCAGCAACCATGTCCGCCACGGTCTCCTTCAACGTCCCCTCCGCGCACGGCCCTCGGTCCGTGAGCCTGTCCTACGCGCGCGTGGGCACCGGCGAACCGCTGCTCCTGCTGCACGGCATAGGCCACCACCGGCAGGCGTGGGACCCGGTCGTCCACATCCTGGCGGCGGAGCGTGACGTGATAGCCGTGGACCTCCCCGGGTTCGGCGAGTCCCCGGTGCTGCCCGACGGGCTCCCGCACGACCTCGCGACGATGAACTCCGCGCTGAGCGCGCTGTGCGCGGCCCTGGAGCTCGGCCGCCCGCACGTGGCCGGCAACTCCCTGGGCGGGCTGCTGGCCCTCGGGCTGGGCCGCGACAAGGCCGTGCGGTCCGTCACGGCGCTGTCGCCCGCCGGGTTCTGGACCCGGGCCGAACGGCGGTACGCCTTCGGTGTGCTGACGGCGATGCGGCAGGCCGCCCGACGCCTGCCGCTCCCCCTGGTGGAACGCCTCTCCCGCACCGCTGCCGGACGCACGGTGCTGACGAGCAGCATCTACGCGCGCCCCGGCCGCCGTTCACCGGAGGCCGTCGTCGCCGAGACGCTCGCGCTGGCCCGCGCCGAGGGCTTCGCCGAGACTCTCAGGGCCGGCAGCACCGTCCAGTTCACGGACGACGTCCCGGACGTGCCCGTCACCGTCGCGTGGGGCACCCGGGACCGGCTGCTGGTCCGGCGCCAGGGCGTCCGCGCCAAGCAGATCATCCCGCGCGCCCGCCTGGTCCGCCTGCCCGGCTGCGGCCACGTCCCCATGAACGACGATCCCGCCCTGGTGGCGCGCGTCATCCTGGACGGCAGCCGCTGAGCGACGCCTCCCCGCGGTCAACGCCCCGGACCCCAGGGCGACTCCGGCACCCACGAGGGCACTGCCGACGCCCTGGGCGGCACCGTAGGAGCCCGTGCCCACGAGCGGCGCGGTGCAGGCGGCGGCGACGGGGATGAGGCCGGAGAAGAGCGTGGCGCGCTCCGCGCCGATGCGCTGCATGCCCGTGTACCAGCAGACGAACCCGACGACCGTGACGACGACCGCCTGCCACAGCAGCGCGGCCGCCTCGGTGGGGTCCGGCACGCGCAGCCACCCGCCGCCGTCCGCCAGCACCCCGGCCGCCGCCGACTCGGCAGCGGCGATCCCGCAGACCGTCGCCGACAGCAGCCGGGGGCCGAGGGGCCGCAGCACCGGCACGGCGAGGACCGCGAAGCCGACCTCGCCGGCGAGCGCGCACCCGGAGAACGCGATGCCCACGCCGTCGGTACGGCCCCACCCCTGCACCGCGAAGGCGCCGACCGCGACCAGCAACGCCCCGTACAGGACCAGGCGTTGGGGCCGGCGCCCCTCCAGGAGGGGGACGACGACGGCGACGACCACCGGGGCGCAGCCGACGACGACCCCGGGGACCGCCGGTTCCGCGGTGCGTTCGGCGGCGATCACGGCGAGGTTGAAGCCGACCATGCCGACCGCCGCGAGCAGGGCGAGCCGCGTCCACTGACGCGGCCGGAGCAGGCGCAGCGGGGCCGCGCCGCCCCGGCCGACGAGGGGCAGGAGCAGCAGGCAGGCGAGGGCGTAGCGCAGGAACTGGCCGCCCGCGTAAGGGTAGTGGCCCAGCACGCTGTTCGCGGTGAAGGAGCCTCCGACGAGGACGCAGGCGAGGGCGGCGAGGAGGGCCCCGCGGGTGGTGGTGACGTTCATGTGGTGACGCTATGAGCGGCGGCGGCCCGGTTTAAGGTCCACTCCCATGACGTCATCGGGGACCAATCGTGAAGCGGGGACGGGCGCGGCACCGGGTGCGGAGTCGCCGTGGGCCGCCGCCTGGGAGCTGCTGATGCCGGCCGCTTCGGCGCCCGCACGCGCGCGTGGCCGCACGCTCCAGGCGGCACTGCGGGAAGCGGTCCGCTCGGGACGGCTCACGCCGGGCACCCGGCTGCCGTCGAGCCGGGAACTCGCGGCCGACCTCGGTGTGTCGCGCGGGCTGGTCACCGAGGCGTACGAGCAGCTGACCGCCGAGGGCTACCTGCGCAGCGGCCGGGGTGCCGGGACCTGGGTCGGCGGCGCCGTGCGGGCGGCCCGCCCGCGCGCGCGTGATCTCGCCCCGCGCTCCCCCGGCGCCCGAGCCGACTTCCTGCCCGGCACGCCGGACCTGTCGCTGTTCCCGCGGGCCGCGTGGGGGGCCGCGCAGCGCGGGGTGCTCGCCGACCTGCCCCACCACGCGCTCGGCTACCCCGACCCGCGGGGGCTCCCCCAGCTGCGGACCGCTCTCGCCGAACTGCTCACCCGGCGCCGGGGCGTGGTCGCCGATCCGGAGCGGGTCGTCGTGGTCTCGGGGGTGGCGCAGGCGACGACACTCCTCGGGTTCGTGCTTCACGCGCGCGGCTTGCGCACGGTGGGCGTGGAGGATCCCGGGAGCCCCGAGCACGGCACCCTGTACGTCTCGGCCGGGCTCCGCGCCGTCCCGCTCCCGCTGGACGGCGAGGGGCTGGCGACCGGTCCCCTGTACGAGTCGGGCGTGCGCGCGGTCGTCACGACGCCGGCCCACCAGTTCCCCACGGGCATCGCCTACTCCGCGCGGCGCCGTGCCGAGCTGCTCGACTGGGCCCGCGCGGTGGACGGCCTCGTGGTCGAGGACGACTACGACGGGGACTTCCGCTACGACCGTGCCCCGGTGGGCGGGCTCCAGGGACTGGACCCCGAGCGCGTCGCCTACACCGGGTCCGTCAGCAAGTCCCTGGCGCCCGGCCTGCGGCTCGGCTGGCTCCTCGTCCCCGCGTCCCTGGCCGAGGAGGTCGTCGAGCGCAAGCGGACCATGGATCTCGGCCACCCGGCGATCGACCAGGCACTGCTGGCACGGTTCCTGGAGAGCGGCGACTACGACCGGCAGCTGCGGCGCTGTCAGCGCGCGTACCGGGAGCGGCGCGACACGCTCGTGTCCGCCCTGGACGAGCACTTCCCCGGCACGAAGGTGTCCGGCATCGCCGCCGGTCTGCACGCCATCGCCGAACTCCCCGACCGGTACGGGCCCCCGGCCCCCTTCCTGCGCGAGGTGGCCGCCGCCGGGGTCAAGGTCCGCACCGTGGCGGACTACGGAACGGCGGCGGACGACCGCGTACGGCTGGTGCTGGGGTACGCGCATCTGGCGCCGGCACGGATCCGCGAGGGGGTGCGGGTGATGGCGGAGGCGGTGGGGTCGCGGTGACGGACGAACAGGGGGGTGCGGGTGACGGACACGCACGAATGCGGGTGACGGACACGCGCAGGGGTGCGGGTGGCGAACGCGCGCACGGGTGCGGGTGGCAAACGCGCGCACGGGTGCGGTCGTAGGCGCGCGCAGAGGATGCGGTCGTGGGCGCACACCGGTTCCCCCACCGGTGCGGTCAGTTGTTCACTTGGGGTTTGCGTGTGCGCTGCGGCGCACCAGTAGTTGTGGCACTGCACACTGGCCGGAACCCGTCCCTGGAGGCGCATCCATGTCACACCCTCTGCTCCCCGGCCGTCGCGGAGTCCTGCGCGGCTCCCTCGCCGCCTCGGCGGCACTGGCCCTGCCCGCCGCCGCCGGCGCCGCACCGGCGTTCGCCCTGTCCGGGCGGCCGAAGGCGGGCTGGGGCGTCCAGGCCGGCGACGTGAGCGCCGACTCCGGTCTGGTGTGGGTGCGTTCCGACCGACCGGCCCGCATGATCGTCGAGACGTCGGCCACCGAGTCCTTCCGCAACCCCCGGAGATGGCACGGCCCGCTGCTCGGCGCCGACACCGACTTCACCGGTACGACACGGCTGCGCGGACTGCCCCCGGGCGAGCAGATCCACTACCGCGTGCTGCTCGCCGACCCCGACGACCCGCGCCGCACCGGTGAGCCCGTACCCGGCACCTTCCGCACCGCCCCGGCCGGACGGCGCCACGGGGTGCGGTTCCTGTGGTCGGGCGACCTGGCCGGGCAGGGCTGGGGCATCAATCCGGACCGCGGGGGCTACCGGATCTATGACGCGATGGCCGCGCTGGACCCGGACTTCTTCTTGTGCAGCGGCGACAACATCTACGCCGACGGGCCGATCTCCGCGACCGCGGCCCTGCCCGACGGGAGTGTCTGGCGCAACGTCACCACCGAGGAGAAGTCCAAGGTCGCCGAGACGCTGGCGGAGTTCCGCGGCAACTTCCGCTACAACCTCCTGGACGAGAACCTGAGGCGCTTCAACGCCCAGGTGCCGTCGGTCGTCCAGTGGGACGACCACGAGGTGCGCAACAACTGGTACCCGGGTGAGGTGATCGCCGCGTCGGACACGCGGTACACCGAGAAGAGCGTCGACGTGCTGGCCGCCCGCGCGGGCCGCGCGTTCAGCGAGTACTTCCCGGTCTCCACCCTGCGGCCGGGCGCCCGTGAGGGCCGGGTGCACCGGGTGGTGCACCACGGTCCGCTGCTCGACGTCTTCGTGCTGGACATGCGGACGTACCGCAACCCCAACTCCCCCGGTACCCAGACCACCGACCCGCAGGGCATCCTCGGCGCGGAGCAGCTCCAGTGGCTCAAGCGGGAGCTGGCGCGGTCCCGCGCCGTGTGGAAGGTGATCGCCTCCGACATGCCGCTCGGTCTGGTCGTCCCGGACACCACCGAGGGCAGCAAGAACATCGAGGCGGTGGCCCAGGGCGACCCCGGGGCTCCCCTCGGACGCGAGCTGCAGATCGCGGAGCTGCTGCGCCACATCAAGCACCACCGGATCACGGGCACGGTGTGGCTGACGGCCGACGTCCACCACACCTCGGCCCAGCACTACCGGCCGGAGCGGGCCGCCTTCACCGACTTCGAGCCGTTCTGGGAGTTCGTGTCCGGCCCCCTCAACGCCGGAGCGTTCCCGGCGAGCGCCCTCGACGGCACCTTCGGGCCGGACCGGGTGTTCGTGAAGGCCCCCACCGCCTCGAACGTCTCGCCCGCCGGGGGCTACCAGTTCTTCGGCGAGGTCGACATCGACGGCGGCAGCGGCGAACTCACCGTACGGCTGCGCGAGCAGGACGGCACCGTGCTGTTCACGAAGGTCCTGCAGCCGGGCCGGGTCGGGCAGTGAGGCGTCACTGATCCCGGCCGGTCCCGTACCCTCGGAGCGATGGGCAGCGCACCGGAGTCATCCCCCGGTGCGCCGCTCCGTTCGCCGCGCGTCATCGGCGTGCCGTTCACAACCACCGTCGGCACGGGGGTCATTGTCGGTGGTCGCCTCTACGGTTCTTCCATGACGCGATCTCCGCACGTCCCCGTCTCCGCCCGCGCGCCGACGCCGGCCACGCGAAGAGCGGGGGCCGGGAGACCGAGGATCGACGGGGGCGTGCGATGAGTTTATTGATGGAGGCCGTACGGGCCGGGCGGACGGCTGAGGTCGTCAGCCTGCTCGACGGGATGACCGACGCCGAACGCAGGGCGTGTCTCCCGGGGCTGAGACAGCTCCGCAAGGATCTGGGAGCGGCGCCCTGGAACGCGGAGTCCCGCCGCGCCCAGCCCGCGCTGCACGCGGCCGGAGCGGCCTGCCAGACCGGGGCCGCCGCGGCGGCCGGCTGGCTCGTGGGAGCCGATCCGCGCTGGTCACAGGCGTCACCCGGCCTCCTTCTCGACGTGCTCGGGGACCGGGACCCCGCCTGGCTCGCCGATGTGACGCACCGGCTCGCCCAGCGCCCACCGGCCTCCGGTGTGCCGTACGCGCTGATGGCCGGGCTCGTGCGGCTCTCCGGGTGTGCCGCGCCGACGACCGACGCCTATGTCCAGGGCTGGATGGAACACCTCGGACACGTCTGGCAGCGCGGGGACACCGTCCTCGACCGGCTGCGGAGGGATCCTCATCTGACGGAGCTGGCGGCCGCCCTCTTCACCACCGACGACATCGGCTCCCGGGTGGAGTGGCAGTACGGGGAGGGGCCCGACAGCTGGACGGTGGCGCTGGCCCGGCTCGGTGAGGAGGGTGTCCTGGACCGCCGGACCATGGTCGCCGCGTGTGTCACCCGGCTGCTGCGCGGCGCCTCGTCCGCCGACCACCGGGTGTTCCTGCGGCTGTTGATCTCGCTGGACCTCACGCCGGACGAGCGGCGGGAGCGCACCGCCGACTGGATCGCCCTGGTCCGTGACGCACCGTCCGCGGTGGCCTCGTACGCCCAGACGATGCTCGGGGCGCTCGCGCTCGACGGCGAGCTGACCGCCCGCCGGCTCTCGGAGATGTCGGCCGGGGTGCTGCCGCGCGGCGAGAAGAAGCTGGTGCGCACCCAGCTCATTTTGCTGCACAAGGTCCTCAGACGCGATCCGTCCACGGTGCCCGAGCTGCTGCCCGCGGTGGCTCCGGCGTTCGCGCACCACGACTCGGCGGTGCAGGAGCGGGCGCTCAAGCTCGTGGAGCGTCACTTCGACCGGCTGGAGGACTCCGCCGCACGGTCCGAACTGGTGAGGGCGGCGGACCGGTTGACGCCCGGGCTGCGTGCGCGTGCGGCACGGCTTCTGGGGACGGACCCCAGGGGCGAAAGGGAGTCCCATGTACTCCTCGCGTCCGGCTGACGGCCGTTTGGGGCGTCACCCGGCCGGAGTCCGGAAGCGCTGCAATCGTAGAAACTGGAACAAAAGGAACAGAAGACACTTTACCGATCGGTCACAATGCGTTCGCGATCACGCAACACCATTCCTTCACAGTGGCTGCATGACTCCAGACCTGTCTGACGTGACGCGTGCGAAGCACGGTCGTCCTGTGCACCACTGGCGGCGGGACCTCGTCGAACTCGCCGCCCTGTTCACCGCCGTGGCGGTCGCGGACGCCGTGGCCAACCTGATCGGGCACGGCCCCGGCGGCCCCGCCCTGCTGGCGATCTCGGCCGTCGTCCTGGTCGCCACGGCCGGATTCCACATCTGGTGGGCACGACGCCACGGTCATGCGCCGCCGACGGGCGATACCGGCGCCCGGCCGGCCGCCGCGGGGTGGCAGGCCGGGCGGGACGGGCGGACGGTTCCGTCCTCGTCGGCACCCGGGGGCGCCGCGGGGGCCACCGTCCTGTGGCGGATGCGGACCACGGTGCAGGACGCGCCCGGCTCGCTGGCCGCGCTGTGCACCGCCCTGGCGGCACACGAGGTCGACATCCTGAGCCTGCAGACCCATCCGCTGGCCGAGGGCACCGTGGACGAGTTCCTGCTGCGGGCCCCCGCCGGGCTGGCCGCCGCCGAACTCACCCGGGCCGTCGCGCGGGCGGGCGGCACCGGCACCTGGATCGAGCGGGCCGACGCCCACGATCTGGTGGACGCTCCGACCCGGGTCCTGGGGCTGGCCACCCGGACCGCCCTGGACGCCGCCGAACTACCGCTTGCGCTGCGGCAGTTGCTCGGCTGCTGCACCATCCGCTCACTGCCCGCCAAGTCCCCCGGCTCCGGCCGTGCGGTCGAGGCCGCCGCACCCGTCGAGGGCGCGCTGGAGGACACGGTGATGCGCCTGCGCGCACCGGAGGGCGGGGTGATCACGGTGGAGCGGCCGTATCTGCCGTTCACGCCGACCGAGTTCGCGCGGGCGCGGGCCCTGGTGGAGCTGGACGCCCGGCTCGGACCGCGGATCCCGCGCGCTCTGGACGTCCTGACCCTGCCCGAGGGCAACGCCATCACCGTGCGGCGGGCGGATGCCGCGGACCACGACGCCGCGAAGGCCATGCACGAGCGGTGCTCGCCGCGCACGCTGAGCATGCGCTACCACGGTCCCGTGAGCGACGCGGACCGCTACCTGAACCACCTGCTCAGCCCCCGTTTCGGGCGCACGCTGGCCGTGCAGACCGCGTCGGGGCGCATCGTCGGCCTCGGGCATCTCCTGTGGGACGGCGACGAGACGGAGGTCGCCCTGCTCGTCGAGGACGAGTGGCAGCGGCGGGGTATCGGTGGTGAACTCCTCGGCCGTCTGGTGGCGATGGCGGTCGAGGCGGGCTGCGCGAGCGTGTACGCCGTGACGCAGGCCTCCAACACGGGCATGGTCGCCGCGATGCGGGCCCTGGACCTCCCCCTCGACTACCAGATCGAGGAGGGCACCCTCGTCATCACCGCCCGTCTCGAAGCGGCCTCGGCCGCCGCGCCGCCGCCCCACGGGCAGCCGCGGGGCCGGGCCGGCGAGCCTGCCGCGCGGGACTGACGGTGAGGCAGGCAGCCCGCCGCCCCTGACGCAGGCGTACGCACCGGCCCGGCGCATCCCGCCGGGCCGGTCCCCGCCCGGCCGGGCCGCTCGTACCCCGTGCCGCCGGCGTCACCGCCTCGCGCCCCGGCGTCACGCCCCCCGCGTCGCCGCCTCGCGCCCCGGCGCCGGGGCCCGCAGGACCGTCCGCGCTCCCAGGGCCCCGTCCAGGTCGGCCCACAGGTCCTCCACGTCCTCCAGCCCCACCGAGAGGCGCAGCAACTGGTCGCTGACGCCCGCTCCGCGGCGGTCGGCCGGGGCGACGATGCGGTGGCTGATGGACGCGGGGTGCTGGATCAGGGTGTCCACGCTGCCGAGGCTGACGGCGGGGGTGACGAGCCGGACGGCCGCGATGACCTCGTGCGGGTCGCCGAGGACCTCGAAGGCGACCATGGCACCGCCGATGCGCGGGTAGTGCACGCGGGCGACCCGCGGATCGGCGGCGAGACGGCGGGCGAGTTCCGCGGCGTTGGCGGAGGCCGCCGCGACCCGTACCGGGAGGGTGGACAGGCCCCGCAGCAGCAGATAGCCGGCGAGCGGGTGGAGGACCCCGCCCGTCGCGAACCGCACCTGTCGCAGCTGTCGCGCGAACTCCTCGTCGCAGGCCACCACGCCGGCCATGACGTCGCCGTGACCGCCGAGGTACTTGGTCGCGCTGTGCAGGACGAGACGGGCGCCCTGTTCCGCCGGCCGTTGCAGCACCGGCGTGGCGAAGGTGTTGTCCGCGAGCAGCGGCACCGAGCCGCAGGAGTGGGCGACGGCTCTCAGGTCGATCTCGGCGAGCGTCGGGTTGGCCGGGGACTCGACCATGACCAGTCCCGTGTCCGGGCGCAGCGCGTCCGCGATGCCCGCCGGATCGACCCAGGTCACCTCGGAACCCAGCAGCCCGGCGGTCAGCAGGTGGTCGCTGCAGCCGTACAGCGGGCGGACGGCCACCACGTGGCGCAGGCCCATGGCGTTGCGCACGAGCAGGACCGCGGTCAGTGCCGCCATGCCGCTGGCGAAGGCGACCGCGCTCTCGGTGCCTTCGAGGCGGGCGAGCGCGGTCTCGAAGCGGGCGACCGTCGGATTGCCGAGCCGCCCGTAGACCGGCGGCCCCTCCGGCTCGGAGCCGTCCGCGGCGAACGCGTCGATGCGGGCGGCCTCGCCGCGGCTGTCGTACGAGGGGTACGTGGTGGACAGGTCGATCGGCGGGGCGTGGAGTCCCTGCCGTGCGAGGTCGTCGCGCCCGGCGTGCACGGCCTCGGTGGCCAGCTTGCGGGGCGCGGGGCGGGAAGCGGGGACGCGATACGCGTTCGGGGTGCCGGAGTCCATGTCCGCAGCCTGAACACCGAGCGGGTCCCGGGCGGCAAACCCCGTGCTACGTTCGGGCCATGACCGAAACCGTCGTACTGGATCCGGTGGATCTTCATCTGCTGCGACTGTTGCAGAACGACGCACGGACCACGTACCGCGATCTCGCGGCACAGGTCGGTGTCGCCGCGTCGACCTGCCTGGACCGGGTGACCCGGCTGCGCCGCGCCGGCGTCATCCTCGGCCACCAGCTGCGGCTGGACCCGGCGAAGCTGGGACGCGGCCTGGAAGCGCTGCTGTCTGTGCAGGTCAGGCCGCACCGGAGGGAGCTGGTCGGCCCGTTCGTGGACCGGATCCGTGCGCTGCAGGAGTCCCGGACGGTCTTCCATCTCACCGGTCCCGACGACTACCTGGTGCATGTGGCGGTCTCGGACATGACGGATCTGCAGCGCCTGGTCATCGACGAGTTCACGTCGCGCCGCGAAGTGGCTCGCGTCGAGACCCGGTTGATCTTCCAGCAGTGGGACTGCGGCCCGCTGCTGCCGCCGCAGCGCGACGCGCCCGCGACCACATCGGCGCATGCGGCACAAGGGGCCACGCCCTCAGCGGAATCGGGCTGACGCGGACGGTGTCCTCGTACGAGGATTGTCCGCATGTCAGACACCAAGAGCCCGCTGCCCCGCGAACTCGCCGACGCCTATGTCGACGAGCTCATCGCCCTCGACCCGGTCACCGGCACCTACCTCGGCGACAAGGCAAGTTCGACCCGGCTGCCGGACTCCTCGCCCGCCGGTCAGGAGGCCGTGGCGGAGCTGGCCCGCAGAACGCTGGCGCGGCTGGAGGAGGCCGAACGGCAGCCGGGCGCGGACCGTGGCATCGAGCGCCGCTGCGCCCGTCTGCTGCGTGAGCGTCTGACCGCGGAACTCGCCGTGCACGACGCCGACGAGGGCCTGCGGCTGGTGAGCAACCTGCACTCCCCCGCGCACTCGGTGCGGGACGTCTTCTCCCTCATGCCCACGGAGACGGACGAGGACTGGGCCGCCGTCGCCGAGCGGCTGCGCGCGGTGCCCGCAGCGCTGGAGGGCTACCGCGAGTCCCTCGCCCTCGGCCTGGAGCGCAAGCTTTACGGGGGTCCGCGCCCGACCGCCACCTTCATCACGCAGCTCACCGAGTGGTCCGACCCGGGCGGGCAGGGCCGCGGGTGGTTCGAGGACTTCGTGGCGGCCGGTCCCGACGCCCTGCGCGCGGACCTCGACACGGCCGCCCGCACCGCGACGGCGGCGCTGGTGTCCCTGCGGGACTGGATGCGCGACGTGTACGCGCCCACGATCGAGGGCGCGCCGAACACGGTGGGCCGCGAGCGGTACGCCCGCTGGTCGCGGTACTACAACGGCACGGACCTCGACCTCGACGAGGCGTACGCGTACGGCTGGTCCGAGTACCACCGGCTGCGCGGCGAGATGGAGCGGGAGGCCGAGAAGATCCTGCCGGGCGCGGCGACCCCGTGGGTGGCGCTCGCGCACCTCGACGAGCACGGCACGCACATCGAGGGTGTGGACGAGGTCCGCGACTGGCTGCAGGGCCTGATGGACGAGGCGATCGACGCCCTCGACGGCACCCACTTCGAACTCGCCGAGCGGGTGCGCAGGGTGGAGTCCCGCATCGCACCGCCGGGTGGCGCGGCGGCCCCGTACTACACGGCGCCGTCCGAGGACTTCTCGCGCCCCGGACGTACGTGGCTGCCCACCATGGGCCAGACCCGCTTCCCCGTGTACGACCTGGTCTCCACCTGGTACCACGAGGGGGTCCCCGGCCATCATCTGCAGCTCGCCCAGTGGGCGCACGTCGCCGAGGACCTCTCCCGCTACCAGGCCACCGTCGGCGGGGTGAGCGCCAACTGCGAGGGCTGGGCACTGTACGCGGAGCGGCTGATGGACGAGCTGGGCTTCCTCACGGACGCCGAGCGGCGGCTGGGTTACCTCGACGCGCAGATGATGCGCGCGGCCCGGGTCATCGTGGACATCGGCATGCACCTGGAGCTGGAGATCCCGGCCGACTCGCCCTTCCACCCGGGTGAGCGCTGGACTCCCGTGCTGGCCGAGGAGTTCTTCGGCGCCCACAGCAGCCGCCCGGCGGACTTCGTGGAGAGCGAGCTCACCCGCTACCTGTCCGTCCCCGGTCAGGCCATCGGCTACAAGCTGGGCGAGCGGGCCTGGCTGCTGGGCCGGGAGAACGCGAGGAAGCGGCACGGCGCCGCTTTCGACGCCAAGGCCTGGCACATGGCCGCGCTCTCCCAGGGATCCCTGGGGCTGGACGACCTGGTGGACGAACTGTCCCGGCTGTAACCGGCCCTCGCCCGCGGTGGTCCGGCCCGCGCCACGGCGCGGGCCGGACCTCCCGGCCCGCCCGCTCCGGTCAGGTCAGTTCGCCAGCCGGCGCAGCTGGACGAGTCCGAGCCACGTCTCGGGCCCCGGTTCCACGTAGGCCGCGCGTACCCCGTACCGCCCGGGATCCAGGTCGACCCGCAGGTGGTCCGTCTGCTCCGAGACCCGCCCCGGCCATGCGGCGTCGAACAGCAGCACGGGCCCGGGGACGTCCCAGTGCACCTCCGGCTTCCAAGCCGCCGCCGCGAGTGCGGCCGGGACACCCGCGAGCAGGTCCGCCTCACAGTCCGCGGCGCACCACCGTACGAAGGTGCCGTGCCGGGGCAGGAACGTGGTCGAGGCGGGTTCGTCCCCGAGGACCAGGGCCCGGGTGTCGCCCACCGGCACCAGGCCGATGAACCCCTCGACATCGCACGCCCGGTCGTAGTCGGACGACATGTCGTCGCCGTCGGCCCCCGACCAGAACGGCAGCACCACCTCGGGAATCGCTATGAGCGGCCCGCCGCCCGACTCGACCCACTCCACCGCACCCGGTTCCGCGTAACGCGCCATGGGCAGAAAGTACAGGCCGGGTTCCGGGCGGGTTTTCCCGCTCCCCCGCTCCGTCCGAAATCCGCTGTTCCGCCCGGGGGCGGCGGACTCAGCAGCCGCAGTCCTCGGAGTCCACCGGCGCGGTCAGCGCGTCGGTGGCGCGCCGCCGGTGCCCCTCCCAGGTCTCGTACGCGAAGCCCTCGCGCACCCAGTACTCGAACCCGCCGAGCATCTCCTTGACCTGGAAGCCGAGTTCGGCGAGCGCCAGGGCCGCACGGGTCGCACCGTTGCAGCCGGGGCCCCAGCAGTACGTGACGACCGGCACCGACCTGTCGAGGAGTCGTCCGGCCTGCTCGGGGATGAGCGCGGTGGGCAGATGCACCGCGCCGGGCACGTGTCCCTGGTCCCAGGACGCGGTGGACCGCGAGTCGAGCACGACGAAACCGGGGTCGCCGCCGGCCGCGAGGGCGGAGGCGACGTCGGACACGTCGGCGTGGAAGGCGAGGCTCGCGGCGAAGTGGGCGGCGGCCGCGGCCGGGGTCGCGGGGGCGACCCGCAGGACGGGGTTCGCGGTGCCGGTATGGGCGGTCGCGTTCATGGTGAGGCCTTCCTCCCGGTCCCGCCGCACCGGCGCTCTCTCCGCGCCGGCCGTACGGGACGTCATGTCCGGAAACCTACGGTTCGTGACGCGTTCGCTGAAGTGGCGATCCACGGCATGCCCCTTGATCGACCGGGGATTTCCCTGTTGTCTCTCGGACATGACCGCGTATTCCCCGGACGCCACCGACTGGCGCATCCTCGACGTCCTGCAGCGTGAGGGGCGGGCCAGTTTCGCCGAACTGGCCCGTGCCGTCTCCATGTCCGCGAGCGCGGTCACCGAACGGGTGCGCCGGCTGGAGGAGGCGGGCGTCATCCAGGGGTACGCGGCCGTCGTCGATCCGGAGCGTCTCGGCCTGTCGATCCTCGCGTTCGTCCGGCTCCGCTATCCGAACGGCAACTACAAGCCCTTCCACGACCTTGTCTCGGTGACACCCGAGATCCTGGAGGCGCACCACGTCACGGGCGACGACTGCTTCGTCATCAAGGTCGCGGCACGCTCGATGAGCCACCTGGAGGAGGTGTCGGGCAGGATCGGCGCCCTGGGCTCGGTGACGACCAGCGTCGTCTACTCCTCGCCGCTGCCCCGGCGCCCGCTGGGCCGCTGAGCGCGGCGGGCGCGGGCGGGTCCCGCGACGGGAGCCGTCAGCCCGCGCCGCGCTGCCGGACGACCGATCCCGTCCGCCCCTTCACGATCTCCAACTGGGCGTGGATCCGCCGCCGCAGGTCGGCGACATGGCTGACGATGCCGACGCTGCGGTCGCGTTCCCGCAGTGAGTCCAGCACGTCGAGCACCTCGTCGAGGGTCTGGTCGTCCAGGCTGCCGAAGCCCTCGTCGATGAAGAGGGTGTCGAGCCGCACGCCGCCCGCCTCGTCCGTCACGACGTCCGCGAGGCCGAGCGCCAGCGCGAGCGAGGCGAAGAAGGTCTCACCTCCGGAGAGCGTGGCCGTGTCCCGCTCACGGCCGGTCCAGGCGTCGACGACATGCAGACCGAGCCCGCTGCGGCCCCGGCCGGAGCGGTCGTCGGAGTGGACCAGGGTGTAGCGCCCGGAGGACATCCGCTGGAGCCGCGCCGTCGCCGCGGCGGCGACCTGTTCCAGGCGGGCGGCGAGCACGTAGGACTCCAGGCGCATCTTGCGCTCGTTGTCGGCGGAGGTGCCCGCGGCGAGCCCGGCCAGCCGGGCCACCCGGTCGTACTCCGCACGCAGGGGACCGAGGCGGCGTACGCCCGCGGCCGCGCGCGCGGACAGCCGGTCGAGTTCGGCGCAGCGCCGTGCCGCCGCGTCCTGCGCCGAGACGGCGTCCTGGAGCCGGCGGGCCGCGGTCTCGGCGGCCCGTTCGGCGGCATGCAGGTCGACGGGCGGCTGCTGGGCGGCGGCCGAGGTGTCCGCCTCGGCGAGCACCGCGCGCACCGCTGTCTCGTCGGTCTGCCAGGCGTCCAGGCGCCGTTGCAGCTCGCGGTGGGCCGCGTCGTCCAGGAGTGCGGCGGCCGCGGCCTGCGGGGTGTCGAATCCGGCGCGGAAGGCCGCGTCGGCGAGCCGGGCGTCCGCTGCCTTGAGCCGCTGGGCGGCCTCTTCGGCGCCGCGCGCCGCGTCCGCCGCGTCACTGAGCCGCGCGGCCTGCCGCTCCAACTGCGCCGACCGCGCGGCGACGCTGTCGGCGTCACCTCTGACGTGCGCCAACTCCTCTTCCAAGGCGGACCTTTCGCGGTCCAGCGCGTCCCGGCGAGCTGCCCGGGACGCGGCCCGCACCTCGGCCTCCCGCTGGGCCGCGACCCTGCGCTCGTGCTCCCGCTCGGCCTGGGCGAGCGCTTCACGCGAGGCGTGCAGGCCGGACGCGGCAGCGCGCGCCTCGGTGTGCAGCAGCTCCAGCTCGTCGACCTCGTCGGCGAGTTGTCCGGTGGGCGTGTCGCCCGCCTCGGCGGTGGCGCCGGCCAGCGCCTCGCGTACGAGGCCGAGCCGCCGCTCGTCGTCGGCGCGCTGCCCGTCGGCGTGCTGGTAGGCGGCCAGCGCCCGCTCCTCGGCCGCCCGGTCCACGTGCCCGTCGGTCTTTTGTGCGGGCGCGGGGTGTTCGGTGGCTCCGCAGACGGCGCAGGGGGCGCCGTCCGTCAGGTGCGCGGCCAGCTCGGCGGCGATGCCGTTCAGTCGCTGCTCCTTGAGGTCCAGCCAGTGGGCGCGGGCCTCCGTGGCCCGCTCGCGGGAGGCGAGCGCCTGTTCCTGGGCGTCGTCCGTGTCGCGGGCGAACCGGTCGCGCCGGCGGGCCGCGTCGAGCCGCCTGCGGGCCGGTTCGCGCTGGACGGCCAGCTGCTCGGCACGGGTGGCGGCGTCCTGGGCGTGCTCGATGTCCGCCTGGCGGGCGGCCCGGGTGGCGTCCCAGCCGGCCAGCCAGCTCGCGGCGTCCTGGAGGACGTCCTCGTCGGCGCGCTCCTGCCGGTCCAGGCCGTCGCGCTCCGCGACGAGTCCGGCCAGCCGCTGCTCGGCGCGGCGCGCCGACTCCAGACCACCGAGCTCCTCGGCCGCCCTGCGCGCGGCGACGGCGAGCCCGGCGGCGCCGGCCCCGGCGAACGTCTCGGGGAGCAGCTCACGCGCGCGTGCCTCCTGCGCGGCGGCGCGCCGGTGCTCGGCGTCGGTGCTCTCGCGCAGGTCGAGCGCGGGCGCCACCGCCTCCGCCTTGCGGCCCCGCTCCATGCGCGCCCGCGCCTGGCGGTACGCCTCGGCGTGCTCCTCCAGGCGCGCGGCCCGCTCGCGGGCGTCGGCGAACCGGCGCTGGAGCCGGGCGACTTCGCGTACGTCGTCCAGCTCCCGCTCGGCCGAGTCGTGCGCGGCCGCCGCGGCCGTCCGGGCCGAGTGGGCGATGGTGAGCCGCTCACGGGCCGTGCTGCGGGCGACGGCGGCCCACGTCAGGACGGCCTCGGCGAGTCCGGGGTCCCCCGGCGCGAGGTCGGGCAGTGCCTGCGCGTCACCCGCCGCCTGGTGCATGCGGTGCGCGTCGGCGAGCAACTCGGTGTCCGCGGCGCGCACCTGCGCCTCGGCGGCCCGGCGCCGCTCGGCGAGGCGCTTCTCCACCTCGGCGAAGCGCTGGGTGTCGAAGAGGCGGCCGAGGAGCTTCCCGCGGGCTTCGGCGTCGGCCCGCAGGAAGCGCGCGAAGTCGCCCTGGGGCAGCAGGACGACCTGGCAGAACTGCTCGCGGCTCATGCCGAGCAGCTGGGTGATCTCCTCACCGATCTCCTGGTGCGAGCGGCTGAGGTCCTTCCAGGCGGCCGCCGCGGCGTCGTACTCGCGCAGCCAGCTCTGGGCCTTGTCGGTGGTCGTGCCCGAGCCGCGCTTCTTCGGGCGTGCCCAGGGCGGCTGCCGGGTGATCTCCAGCCGGCGTCCGGCGACGGTGAGTTCGAGGCGGATCGCGGTGCGGGTGCCGGGGGCCGCGTGGTCGCTGCGCAGGGTCAGACCCTGGCCGCTCTGGCGGGCGCCCGGCACGGCGCCGTAGAGCGCGTAGCACACGGCGTCGAGGACGGACGTCTTGCCGGCGCCGGTCGGCCCGTGCAGCAGGAAGAGTCCCGCCGCCGACAGCTCGTCGAAGTCGACGTGCTGTTCGCCGCCGAAGGGGCCGAAGGCGGTGATGTCGAGCCGGTGCAGTCTCATCCGGTGGTCCCCTCCACGTGCGCCCGGGCAGGCACGGGCGGGCTTTCGCCGCCGTTCTGTTCGCCCGGCGTCGCCCGCCTCGCCCTGCCGTCCGTCCGGTCCTGTGCCACCGGGGACCCTTGCCTCGTCGGCCGGTGCCGGGTCACCGGGCGACCTCGCGGACGCTCTCGTCGGCGCGGACCGCGTCGAAGGCGTCGCGCAGCACGGACCGCTCGCCCGGGTCGGGTCCCGCGCCGCGCACGTGCGCCACGAAGTCCTCGGCGATCTCCTGCTCGCTGCGGCCCGCGAGCCGCCGGGCGTACGACACCTCGGGGTCCTCGGGGGCCCGCTCCGGGTCGAAGGCCAGGCTGAGCGTGTGCGGGAAGCGTTCGGTCAGCCGGGCCATGGGGTCGGCGGGTCGCACCGGGTCGGTGAGCGTCGCCTCGACCCACGCGTCCTCGTGGCGGGCCAGCGCGGGGTCGGCCAGCAGGTCCTCCAGGTGCCCCCGGAGCCGGGCGAGCGCGCGCGGCACCGGGCAGTCGACGCGCTCCGTGGCGAGCGCGCCCCCGGGGCCCAGGTCGACCAGCCACATGCTCTTGCGGTGGCCGGCCTCGGAGAAGGAGTACGGCAGCGGGGAGCCCGAGTAGCGCACGCGCTCGGTGATCGTCTGGCTGCCGTGCAGGTGGCCGAGCGCCACGTAGTCCACGCCGTCGAAGACGCCGGCGGGCACGGCGGCGACCCCGCCGACGGTGATGTCCCGCTCGCTGTCGCTGGCCCGGCCGCCGGTGACGAAGGCGTGCGCGAGGACGACGGAACGGGTGCCAGGCGCGCGGGCGGCCAGGTCGGCGCGGACCCGGTCCATGGCGGCGGCGAGCACCGCCTCGTGTCCCGCCCTGTCGACGCCGAAGTGGTCCTTCACCAGGGCGGGCTCGAGGTAGGGCAGGCCGTAGAAGGCCACGTCGCCGTGCGCGTCGGTGAGGACGATGGGCGTCCCGCACGCCGCGGCGTCGGTCCGCAGATGGATGCCCGCGCGGCCGATGAGTCCCGCGCCGACCCCGAGACGGCGCGCCGAGTCGTGGTTCCCGGAGATCATCACCGTCGGCACGCCGAGGCCGGCGAGCCGGTGCAGGACGTCGTCGAAGAGCTCGACGGCGGCCAGCGGCGGCACCGCACGGTCGTACACGTCACCCGACACGACCACCGCGTCGACGCCGCGCTCGCGCACGGTCGTGACGAGGTGACCGACGAACTCGGCCTGGGCACCGAGCATGTTCACCCGGTGGAACGCCCGGCCGAGATGCCAGTCGGAAGTGTGCAGGAGCCTCATGATTCCCGAGACTAACGGGCGGGTCGGACAGCACGGACGGCTACTCCCGTATCGGCCCGTTATGCGTCCCCATATGCCTCTCCGCCCAGTTCGAACCGAGCTGTCCCTGCCGTGACGTCGGCCAGCCAGGACCGGAAGGCGTCCACGTCGGCGTCCGGCAGCCCGATCTCGATGGTGACCGCCTCGCCGTAGGTCACCTCGCGCACCGAGCGGCCGGTGGACCGCAGGTCGTTCTGCACCTTGCCCGCGCGCTGGTGGTCGACCGTCACGCTCGCCAGCCGGAACCGCCTGCGGGTGAGCGTGCCGACCGCGTCCAGCGCCTCGCCCACGGCACCGCCGTACGCCCTGATGAGTCCGCCCGCGCCCAGCTTGACCCCGCCGTAGTAGCGGGTGACGACCGCGACGACGTACCGCATGTCCCGGCGGAGCAGCATCTGGAGCATGGGGACGCCCGCGGTGCCGCCCGGTTCGCCGTCGTCGCTCGCCTTCTGCACGGCCGCGTCGGCTCCGACGACGTACGCGTAGCAGTTGTGGGTGGCGTCGGCATGATCCTTGCGGATGCGGGCGACGAAGTCCTGGGCCTCCTGCTCGGTGGCGGCGGGGGCGAGCGCACAGAGGAAGCGCGAGCGGTTGACCTCGGTCTCGTGCACGCCCGCGCGGGCCACTGTGCGGTACTCGTCCTGCATCCGGCCAGCGTATGCGCTGCCCGTACCTCCGGATCACCGCCGGGTCCCGGATCACGGCAGGGCCCGGGAGCCGCCCGGGTCAGTGTCCCTTCTCGTCCCCGGGCCCGCCTCGCGGCACGGTCAGGTCCGTGAGCAGTGCCGTGCCCGGGGCGAGGTCCCGCCAGCCGCCTCCGTGCCACGCGAGGACCGCGACGGCCGAGGTCGGGAACTTCTCCCGTACCTCGTCCACCGTGTCGTCGAGCCCGTCCCCGGCGAGGGTGAGCACCAGTTCCGCGAGCGCCGGGTTGTGCCCGATCAGCAGCAGCGTCCT
The DNA here is from genome assembly GCF_056387915.1 of Streptomyces sp. GLSS-08. Classification (NCBI taxonomy): domain Bacteria; kingdom Bacillati; phylum Actinomycetota; class Actinomycetes; order Kitasatosporales; family Streptomycetaceae; genus Streptomyces; species Streptomyces sp. GLSS-08. The sequence goes on along the minus strand of NZ_JBWJAQ010000003.1, from coordinate 22,981 downwards.
GACCGGGTCGGGGACTTCACGCACGGCCGCCAGCAGGTCCGCCCAGCCGGCCCCGTACAGCCGTGGGTCGTGCCGTACGGAGGGCGGGGTGCCGCACTGCGCGGCGACCAGGTCCCAGGTCTGCCGGGCGCGTACGGTCGTGGAGCACAGCACGAGATCGGGGAGGCAGTTGGCCGCGGCGAGCGCTCGTCCGGCGGCCGGGGCGTCGCGGCGCCCCCGCGGGCCGAGCGGCCGCTCGTGGTCGGGCACGCCCTCGGGCCAGGCGGACTTGGCGTGCCGCAGCACGACGAGCCGGCGCAGCGGCCTCGTGCCGGTGCGCGCGTTCATCCCAAGGTTCCGATGTCCCGGGTGAGTTCGAGGCCGAGGAGCCGGTCCGCGTAGGCGTACGTCTCGAAGCGGGCGCCGTCCGGCAGGTCCTCCGCGCGCTCCACGCGGTGCAGTACCTCCAGCACGGCGGGCACGTCGAGGTCGTCCTCCCAGGCCGTCCGCAGCTGCCGCTTCACGTCCTCGGGGACGGGTCTGGACGGGCGGGTGGCCCACCTGGCGACCGCTCCGCGCCACCTGGTCAGCAGTTCCCCCGCGCGGGCCGCCGTGTCGTCGTCGAGGTCGACCTGCTCCCGGCGCGGGCGGGCGAGGAGGGCCAGGCGCAGCACCCCCGGCCCGGCGGTGCCGCGGGCCGGGGCGACCTCGACGTGGATGCCGTCCGTCGTGCCGCGCCGGCCGTCCGCGGGGGTGGCGTGCGTCTGGAGGACGTGGACGGTCTGGCCGCCCGGTGCGGTGGGTGCCTCGGCCGGCCGGATGCCGAGTTCGAGGGCGCGGGCGCGCAGTTCGGCGGGCGGATCCGCGACGGTGACGACGGGGGTCCCCCCGATCTCCAGGGCCCTGGCCAGCACATCGGCCACGAGCAGGACGCGCAGGGACGAGGTGTCGGCCCGCGTCGCATGCGCCTGGACGCGGGTCAGGCCCCGGGGGGCGGCGACGGCGTCCGTGGACTCGCCGGTTCGGGCATCGGTGATTCGCAGCACGGGGTGAGCGTAGGCGGGCGGCGGCGCGGGCGCAGGGAGGCGGGCGCCTTTCCGGACAGGCCGCGCGCGCCGGAGGCCACCGGGCGCGGGTCCCGGCGACGACGGCGTACGGGGAGGGCGGGAATGTTCGCGTGCCGTCGGCCGTTGCCCGGCTGAGCGTTGGACAACGGGACCCCGAGGAGACCGACCGTGCACGGCGATCCGGCAACGATCCGCAAGATACTCACGGAGCTCGGCGACACCTGGGCGATCGTGGGCCTGTCGTCGAACCGGCAGCGCGCGGCGTACGGCGTCGCGTCCGTGCTCCAGCGGTACGGCAAGCGCGTCGTCCCCGTCCACCCCAGGGCCGAGACGGTCCACGGCGAGAAGGGCTATCCGTCCCTGTCCGCGATCCCGTTCGAGGTCGACGTGGTGGACGTCTTCGTCAACAGCGACCTGGCCGGGCCCGTCGCCGACGAGGCGGTGGCGATCGGCGCCGACGCCGTGTGGTTCCAGCTCGGCGTCGTCGACGAAGCGGCGTACGGGCGCACCCGTGCCGCGGGGCGGGACATGGTCATGGACCGCTGCCCGGCGATCGAGATCGGCAACCTGGGCTGACGGTGCGGTCCGTGGCGGGCGGCGAGGCGGCGGGGCCGCCGCCCTCACAGCCCGATGGCGCCGTCGATCCGCTCGCGGAGCAGGTCGGCGTGGCCGTTGTGGCGGGCGTACTCCTCGATCATGTGGATGAGGACCCACCGCAGGGACACCGTGCCGCGCCAGGAGTCGTGACCCTCGACGTCGAGGTGGGGCGCGTCCGTCACGAAGGCCTCGGCGAAGGCCACTTCGGCGTGCCAGGCCTCCCAGGCGGCCGCGGCCACGGCGGAGCCCGGCACCGCACCGCCGAAGTCGCCGTCGGGGTCGGCCTCCGAGGAGAAGCGGGGCGGCGCGTCCTGTCCGGCCAGGACCGACCGGAACCAGCGCCGCTCGACGTCGGCGAGATGCCGCACGAGTCCGAGCAGCGAGAGCGTGGAGGGCGGCACGGACCGCCGGCACAACTCGTCGTCCAGTCCGGTGCACTTGAGCGCCAGCGTCGCGCGCTGCGCGGCGAGGAAGTCGACGAGCAGGCGCCGCTCGTCACCGGTAGCGGGACCGGCGTGGCGGGGGTCCCGGGCGGCGTCGACGAACATGTCGCCTCTTCTGGTGGGAATCGTCATGCGCCCATCATCGACGCCCGCCGCCGTGCCCCGGGCGGGCGGGTTCCCCGTGGCTCTGCGTCATCCCTGGGCCGTGCAGCGGTCCACGAGGTCGTACCAGCCCGCTTCCAGGCGGTCCAGGGACATACCCCGCTGGGTGACCAGGTGGTGGACGAGGGTCGGATCGAGGTAGGCAAGCAGGGTGTGGGCGGTCAGTTCGGTGTCGCCGCCCGTCAGGGTCTGACGCAGCAGCAGGGTGACGTGGGTAAGGCGGAGGCGGTACGCGGGAGAGGTGTGGCGGCGCCCGGCCTCCGCGTGCGCGGCCAGGTAGAGGTCGCGGTGGCGGTGTTCGTGGTGGATGACCGCGCCCCCGAAGGACCGCAGCCGCTCCACGGCGGGCGCGTCGGGACCCAGCGGCGGTGGGCCGGTGAGGAAGGCGGCCTGGAGCTGCTGCTCGCAGTGGTCCAGGAGCGCCATGAGCAGGCCGGTGCGGTCTCCGAACCTCCGGAAGACGGTTCCCTTGCCGACCCCGGCGGCCAGGGCGACCGCCTCCATCGTCAGATTGGCCGCTCCGCGTTCGGCCGCCAGCCGGGCGGCGACCTCCAGCAGCCGCGAGCGGTTGCGGGCGGCGTCGGCGCGCAGCTGGGGCGGCTCGTCGACCGGGGTGAGAGTGAGCTCCGACCGTCCGGCCTTGGCTTCGTGCGCGGCTGAGGGCGGCGGGGGCGAGGTCATGCGTCCCAGCGTAGCGCTCACGGAAAGAAGTGGACCCCGGTCCGGATAGGTGATAGAAAGTTGAACGGACCTCGGTCCGCTTAGCGGCGGGCGATGGAGCATCCGTGCCCTCCACTGCCGCACCCCGCCTTGAACCGCTCTCTGAGGAGTTCCGTCATGTCCGTACGCATCCTCGCGCTCGTCGGCAGCCTTCGCGCCGGTTCGCACAACCGCCAGCTCGCCGAGGCAGCCGTCAAGCACGCCCCCGAGGGCGTCGAGATCGAGCTGTTCGAAGGGCTCGCGGAGGTGCCCTTCTACAACGAGGACATCGACACCGAGGGCGGCGTGCCGGACTCCGCCGCCCGGCTGCGCGCCGCCGCCGGGCAGGCCGACGGCTTCCTGCTGTTCTCGCCGGAGTACAACGGCACCATGCCGGCCGTGCTGAAGAACGCGATCGACTGGCTGTCCCGCCCCTACGGTGCGGGTGCGCTGGGCGGCAAGCCGGTCGCCGTGGTCGGCACCGCGTACGGCCAGTTCGGCGGCGTGTGGGCACAGGACGAGGCCCGCAAGGCCGCGGGCATTGCCGGCGGCGCAGTCCTGGAGGACGCCAAGCTGTCCATCCCCGGCTCCGTGACCCGCTTCGCCGAGACGCACCCGGCGGACGACGCCGAGGTCGTCACCGGCCTGACCGAGGTCCTCCGCCAGCTGACCTCGCAGGCCGCCCCCACCGCCGCCTGACACCGGCGCCACGGCGGCAGCCGGCCCCGGATTTTTTCAGGGCACCCGGCACGCGGACACCGCCAGGGACAGGACGCGCCCCGTGAGGGGTACGCCACCCGAACCCCGCCGGACGCAGAGCACTTCAACCCGTGAGGGGTACGGCAACCGAGCCGTACCCCTCACGGGCGTCACGTCCAGCGGGGGCCGCACCGGCCGCCCCCCGGGCCGGCCACCGACGCACCGCGCGTCCGGCCGCCTCACCGGGCCGGCCATTCACGCACCGCGCGCCCGGTCGGCCCTCACCCGCGCGGGACATGCGGGGGACATCAGGCCCCGGCGGCACCCAGGGCGCGCCCCGCCCGGCGTCTCAGTGCACGGGCGGCACCGACACCGCCATGATCATCTCCAGTGGCTCGGCACCGGAATTGCCGTACGTGTGGGGGACGTTGGCCTCGAAGGACACGCTCGCCCCGGTGGGGACGCGATGCGGGACCCCGTCGAGCGTGAGCGTCAGTTCCCCGGCCGTGACGTGGATGAGTTCGACCGTGCCGCCGGGGTGCGGGTCGGAGTCGCTGCCCTCGCCCGGCATCAGCCGCCAGTCCCACATCTCCAGCGGGCCGGGCGCCTCCGTGCCCGCGAGCAGCCGGTTGTAGCTGCCGGTGTCGGTGTGCCACAGCCGGACCGCCTGCTCGGCCGGGACGATGCGGACCTTGGGACCCTGCTCGTAGTCGAGGAGCGTCGTGATGCTGACCCCGAGCGCGTCACCGATCTTGACGACCGTGCCGATGCTGGGGTTGGTCCTGGCCTGCTCGATCTGGATGAGCATGCCGCGACTGACTCCCGCCCGCGCCGCGAGCGTCTCCAGGGTGAAGCCCCGCTCGGTGCGCCAGCGCTTGACGTTGCGGGCCAGGGACTGGTTCAGCAGGTCGAGGTCCGACACATTCCGTCCAATATTCTGGATGACAGGGTCCATTGAGTTGAACTACGGTGTGGTGCACCGAATCGTTCACTGCACTGTACTGCGAGGCGCCCCATGACAGCACTCTTCGCGCTGGCCACCAGCGTCCTGTGGGGCCTGGCCGACTTCGGCGGCGGGCTGCTGACCCGGCGCATGCCGGCACTGACTGTGGTCGTCGCCTCTCAGGTGATCGCGGCGGTCGTCCTCGGGGCGCTCGTGGTCGCGACGGGCGGCCGGCACGAGGCGGGGCCGCAGCTGTGGTTCGCCGTGGCCGCGGGCCTGGTCGGACCGGTCGCGATGCTCGCCTTCTACAAGGCGCTGGCGCTCGGCCCGATGGGCGTCGTCTCCCCGCTCGGCTCCCTCGGCGTGGCCGTCCCGGTCGCCGTCGGCCTGGTGCTGGGCGAGCGCCCCGGTGTCCTGCAGTTCGCGGGCATCGCGGTGGCCGTCGCCGGGGTCGTGCTCGCCGGCGGCCCGCAGCTCAGGGGCGCCCCCGTGCAGCGTCAGGCGGTGCTGCTCACGCTGCTCGCCGCGTTCGGGTTCGGTGCGGTGATGTCGCTGATCGCCGAGGCCTCCTCGACGCTCACCGGCCTCTTCCTCGCCCTGTTCGTGCAGCGCGTCACCAATGTCGTGGCGGGCGGCGCCGCACTCCTGGTCTCCGTGCGGCGGGGCGCCGGGGCCCTGCCGGAGGGCGGCGGACGGACCGTCGTCCGGCACTCGCTGCCGGCCCTCGCCTTCGTCGGCCTCGCCGACGTCGCGGCCAACGGGACGTACTCGATCGCGGCCCAGCACGGTCCGGTCACCGTGGCCGCGGTGCTCGCCTCGCTCTACCCGGTGATCACGGCCCTGGCCGCCCGCGGCATCCTCAGCGAGCGGCTCCGCGGCATCCAGGCCGCCGGTGCGGGTCTGGCCCTGGTCGGCACGCTGCTGCTGGCCACCGGCTGAACACCCCGGGTCACGGACGGACCGACGGCCGCGCACCGGGCCTTTGAACCTTCGGGCCTTCAGGCCTCCGGGCCTTCAGGCCTCCGGGCCTCCGGGACGACCCCGACACACGTCACCCGCGTTCAGCACCGCTCGGGGTCCCGGTCAGGACTCCGCGCGCGCGTCCTCCGCCACCGCGCCCCCGGCGTCCAGGCAGTCCGGTTCCGTGAGGCGGGCGATCTCCTCCGCGTCGAGATCCGACAGCGCGCGCAGCTGCTGCGGGGTCACGCCGTCGGGGATCGGCACGGGCGCCGGAGTGCGCAGCGGCGGCTGCCAGCCGCTCCGCGCGTCCCAGCGGCGTACGACCTTCGCCGGGGCCCCGGCCACGACAGCGTGGTCGGGAACGGTCCCGCGCACCACCGCTCCCGCGGCGACCACGACATTGCGCCCGATCCGCGCCCCCGGCAGGATCACGGCACCCGTCCCGATCCAGCAGCCGGGCCCGATCGACACCGGGTCCATCCGCGGCCACTGCTTGCCGATGGGCTCGTGGGGATCGTCGTACGAGTGGTTCGTGGACGTCACGTACACGTACGGCCCGAAGTAGCAGTCGCTGCCGATCGTGACCGTCGTGTCGGCGATGACGTGGCTGCCGCGGCCGAGGACGACACCGTCCCCGATGCGCAGGATCGGGTCCGGGCCGAGGTCGAGGTCGGGCATCAGACCGGCGGTCAGCGTGACCTGCTCGGCAATGATGCAGTGCGAGCCGAGCCGGATCCAGGGCTCACCGAAGACGGTGCCGAGCGGGAAGGCCAGCCGGGTGCCGGTGCCCATCGCGCCGAACCGGAACCGCCCCGGGTGCGCGGCCGTGACCGCGCCGGTGCGCTGCACCCAGGCCCAGCCCGCGTGGACGGCGCGCTGCGCGAGGCCGCGCCGCCATGATGAGAACGTGTTCCTGCTCCTGGGCACCCGCTCACCGTACTCAGCGTGCCGAGCGGCCACCCGGCCGGGCACCTGTGATCTTCGCCCCACCCGCCCGCTCCTGCCCGGCGCCCGTCGCCTACGGTGCCGGTGACGAGAGCCATCGACGGACAAGGAGAGTGCCATGACGCACCGGGCGCTGATCGCGGCAGTGGGCGGCAAGGAGCCTCGGGTGGATCAGGAGGCGTTCACGGCCCCGACCTCCGTGGTGCTCGGCGAGGTGACCCTGCACCCGGGCGCGAGCGTCTGGTACGGCGCGGTACTGCGCGCCGACTGCGGGCCCGTCGTCATCGGCGCCGACAGCAACATCCAGGACAACTGCACCCTGCACGTCGACCCGGGCTTCCCGATCACCGTCGGCGAACGGGTCTCGGTAGGGCACAACGCCGTCATCCACGGTGCCACCGTCGAGGACGACTGCCTGATCGGGATGGGCGCGACGGTGCTCAACGGGGCGGTCATCGGCGCGGGATCGCTGGTGGCGGCGCAGGCACTGGTGCCGCAGGGCATGCGCGTGCCGCCGGGCTCCCTCGTCGCGGGCGTGCCCGCCAAGGTCAGGCGGGAGCTGACCGCCGAGGAACGTGAGGGCATCTCGCTGAACGGCACGCTGTACGTCGAGCTGGCCAAGGCGCACCGCGCCGCGCACGAGGGGCGGTGACGAGCGGCGCGGTCAGTCGGTGGCGGGGGCCGGGACGGGCTCCGGCTCGACCGCGCCGGTCCCGGCCCCCGGGGTCCCCGCCGCCTCGGCGTGGGCCGCCGACTGCTTCGTCTTGCGCCGGACGATCAGCAGCGAGACGGCCCCGATGAGCAGCGCCACCACGAGACCGAGCCAGGAGAAGCGCTTGAGCCAGGACTCGGCGACCACACCGACGTAGTAGATGACCGCGGTCGTGCCGCCCGCCCAGAGGATCCCGCCGAAGACGTTGGCGATGAGGAACTTCCAGTAGGGCATCCGCAGCACTCCGGCGAGCGGACCCGCGAAGATGCGGAGCAGGGCGACGAAGCGGCCGAAGAAGACCGCCCACATGCCCCACTTCTCGAAGGACCGCTCGGCGGTGGCGATGTGCCGTTCGTCGAAGTGCCTGGGGAACTTCGCGCCGAGCCAGGCAAGCAGTGGGCGTCCGCCCTTGCGGCCGATGGCGTAGCCGATCGAGTCGCCGACGACGGCGCCCACGCTCGCGCAGACCCCGAGGATCACCGGGTTGATGCCGGCGTGCTGGGAGGAGAGCAGCGCCGCGGAGACCAGGATGATCTCGCCGGGCAGCGGGATGCCCAGGCTCTCCAGTCCGATGACCAGGCCCACCAGCGCGTAGATGCTGACCGCGGGCACCGTCTCGAGCCATTCCTGGACGTGCAACGCCGGTTCCTCCCGTATCGCTGTGCAAGGCGCGGGTGCGCACCTGTGTGTGTGATCACCCGGCGTGCGCTCTCCCCCTGGACGCACGCCGGGCAGCCTACCCGCTCAGCCTCCGGAGGCGGAGTCCCACGGGTCGCGACGGTGCTCCCGTGGACGGAGGGTCTGCGCTCCCGCGGACGGAGGGTGGACCGGCCCGCTTCGGGCCGGCATCCCGTCGAGCCGCGGTGGGGATCGTCGCCCTTGCGGACCTGGCGATGGAGCGCGACCCGTCGTCCGCGCTCGGGGACATCAGCGTGGCCGAGCCGAACACGTGACGGGCCGTGCGCGGGCGACGCGCCGGTTCGGGTGGCCGGTCGCCGACGGGCCGGTCCGGGCGGCCGACAGCATCCGCCCGGACCGGCCCGATGGACGTCAGCCGTTCGGGCGGAGCGTCCATACGACGGTCATCTCGCCGGTGACGGCACCGTCCGCCCGCTGGATGGCGATGGCCACGGGAAACTCCGGACGCTGCCCGGCGTCGAGTTCCGCGACGACGTCCGCGGCGGGGCGGCCCAGCGTCGCGGTGGCCTTCACGGGGCCCATCGCGAGCTTCTTGTACGCGATGTCGGCGCTGACGGCGAGCGGCACGGCACGCGAGAGCTGTTCCCCGAACGCGGCCAGGACGATGGCCCCGCTTGCGGACTCGCCGAGCGTGAACATCGCTCCGGCGTGCGGGCCGCCGACGTGGTTGTGGAATTCGCTCTGATCGGGCAGGGCGACCACTGCCTTCTCCGGCGTGGTCTCCAGGAACTCGAGGTTCAGGGTCCTGGCCATCGGCACGGTGGCGGCGAGCATCTCGCCGATCGACATCTGGTCTGCGCTCATACCAGGATGTTACCCACGGGTAGCTAATTTTGACCAGGACCCCGGGATGATCCCCGCCGGCCGGCGCCCGATCCGGTACAGGTCTGACGAGGGCCGGTGACCCAAACGTGTCATGGACGGCACTAGGGTTACTGCCCATGTGGCCAGGACAGCAGCCGCCCGGGGGCGAGCAGAACCCGCAGGACCAGAACCCGAACCCGTACCAGCAGTCGGGGTACCAGCAGCCGAATCCGTATCAGCAGCCCGGACCTCAGCAGCCGGGGTACCCGCAGCCCAACCCGTACCAGCAGCAGCCGGGGTCGGGACAGTGGGGCGCGGCCACTCCGGCGGGCGCTCCCCAACCGCCGGGCGGCGGCGGGAAGAGCACGAAGATCGTCGCGATCGTGGCGGCCACCGCCGTGGTCGTCACCGCCGCCGTCACCGGCATTTTGGTCCTCGGCGGTGACAAGGACGACGAGGCCGACGGCAAGACCGCCGAGCCGTCCGCCACCGCCTCCAAGAAGCCGAGCGAGTCCGCGTCCGCCGACAACCCGCGGGGCACCGACGACGAGAAGCCGACGGTCCCCGGCTGGAAGGTCGTCATCAACCCCAAGTGGGGCACGGCCTTCGACGTACCGGCGGAGTGGGCGGTCCGCACGCCGGGCACCTTCATCGGCTTCGAGGACGCGCAGAAGGACGACGGTTCCGCGGTCGTCGGCATGTCGGCACCCGCCTTCCTCAAGGAGAACTGGTGCACGTTCGACGAGGACAAGGACGGCACCAAGGACGAGACCGAGCTCGCCGCGGCCGGCACCAAGGGCCAGAGCGGCGCGAAGAGCACGGCCGGCGCCGCCCGCAGTGACTCGGCGACCTGGGCCTGGGCCGGGTACACGGACCAGACCAAGGCCGACGAGAAGAAGATCGTGATCGGCAAGGCCAAGGACTTCACCTCGAAGTCGGGCCTCAAGGGCAGCATCGCGACGAGCTACACGCGCGGGGTCAAGAAGGACGACAAGTGCGACACCGAGGGCAAGGCGACCACGTTCGCCTTCAAGAACTCGGCGGGCGACTTCGCGTCCTTCACCTTCTACGGGGTCAAGGGCGTCCGTGACGAGGTGCCGGACGAGCTGGTGCAGAAGATCGCCGGCACAGTGCGGCTGCACGGCGATCCCGAGTCCTGAGCCCGGGTTCCTCGACGCGGGCGGTGACGGCCGGGGCGCCCCCGGTCCTGGCGGCCCGCGTGTTCAGCCGATGCCGAAGGAGCCGCCCGGCGGTTCCGGCGAGGGGACCGCGTTCTCGTCGTGCACGGGTTCGGCGTCCTTGGTGAACTCCCGGAGCGCGGCGCCGTGTTCCACGCGCGCGGGGAAGGCGTCCGCGGCGGTACGGCGGGCGAGGGCGCCGGTGTCGAGGGGACGGTGGGACGCCACCAGCACCGCGTTGCCGAACCGGCGTCCGCGCAGGACGCCCGGTTCGGCGATGAGCGCCAGCTCCGCGAACACCGTCGCGAAGGTGGCCAGTTGCGACCGGAGGAAGGCGAAGGGCGCAGCGTCGGCGAGGTTGGCCAGGTAGACGCCGTCGGGACGCAGTACCCGGCCGGCGGCGCGTGCGTACGCCACGGAGGTCAGATGCGCCGGCACCCGCGAGCCGCCGAAGACGTCCGCGATGACGACGTCCGCCGACGCCGGCGCCGCGGCCTCGAGCCAGGCACGGGCGTCCGCGCCGTGCAGGTCGATCCCGGCGGCCTCGGACAGCGGCAGGTGCTCGACGACGAGGGCAAGCAGCGCGCGGTCGGCCTCCACGACGTCCTGACGTGATCCGGGACGGGTCGCGGCGACATAACGGGGCAGGGTGAGCGCGCCCCCGCCCAGGTGCAGCACGTCCAGCGCCCGGCCCGGTTCCGCCACCGTGTCCAGCACGTGCCCGAGCCGCCGTGCGTACTCGAACTCCAGATGCGTCGGGGCGTCAAGGTCGACGTACGACTGCGGCGCCCCGTCGACGGTCAGCAGCCAGGCCCGCTCCCGGTCGACGTCCGGCATCAGCTTGGCGGTCCCGTGATCCACGTCCCGCGTCACGGGTATCGGCTCGTCCACGGCTCCATTGTGCCGTCGGTACGAACCGGGGCGGGTCCCGTACCGGGCCGGTCCGTCTCAGGCGAGCCACACCTCGGCGACCTCCGCCGCGTGGGTGCGCGCCTGGTCCCGCCCGGCGCGCGCCGCACCCGCCCGCGCGGTGGGGTCCAGGGGGTTGCGGCCGAAGGACCGCTTCGCCGCCCGGTCGGGCGTGACCACCGCCACCCGGGCACCGGCCGCGGCCAGCCTGCGTCCCTGCTCGGCGGCCGGCACCAGAGGACCACCGCCGAGGGCGACGGGAGCGAGGACGACCACGCGCTCGTACCCGGCGGCCAGGTGGGCGTTGGCGGCGGAGTGGATACCGCCGTCCGTCCACCGGCGGCCGTCGAGGGTGACCGGCGCCCAGACGCCCGGGACGGCGCAGCTCGCTGCCATCGCGTCGACGAGCGGGACACCGCTGTCCTTGCCGAAGACCCGGAGTTCGCCGGTGGCCGTGTCGACGGCGGGCATCAGCAGGGCGCGCTCGGGCCAGTCGGGTGAGACGAGCCGGCTCTCGAAGGCCGCGCGGCGCGCCGCCTCGGAGGGGGTCTTCGCGGTGAGTGCCGTCCTGCCGATCTTCCGGCCGTACGCCTCCGGCGTACGTGAGGTCAGCGCGGCCCAGACGAACCGGAGGATCAGCACCGCGCCCAATCGCCCGGCCCTCTCACCGGTGGGCGGGACGAGTTGACGCTCGTAGAGCTCTTTCAGCGTCAGCCTGCCGGAAGTGAGCTGGGCACCGACGGACGAACCGGCGGACGTGCCGATCACCACATCGGCGTCGCCGAGGTCGACACCGGCCTCGCCGAGCCCGTACAGGATTCCCGTCAGCCAGCCGACCCCGGCGTGGCCTCCGCCACCGAGCACAAGTGCCTTGCCTGCCACGGCTTTCCACCCTCTCGCTGCCGACACCCGACGGCATCAGTGTCCCGCAGGGCGCCGCCGCACGCCGGTGCGTGCCCGAGCGGGTGCCCGCCCCCTTCCGGGGCGGGCACCCGCCGCGCGGGCCCGGTGCTCAGCCGACCGACGTCACGGTCCCCGCGCCGACCGTCCGGCCGCCCTCGCGGATCGCGAAGCCGAGACCGGGCTCCAGCGGGACCTCCCGGCCGAGCTCCACCGTCATCGTGACGGTGTCACCGGGCCGCGCCACCGCCGCCTCGCCGAGGTCGACGTCGCCGACGACGTCCGCCGTGCGGATGTAGAACTGCGGCCGGTAACCGGTGGAGACCGGGGTCGTACGGCCGCCCTCGCGCGCCGACAGGACGTACACCTGCGCCACGAAACTGCGCCGGGGTACGACACTGCCGGGCGCGGCGACGACGTGTCCGCGGCGCACGGCGTCGCGAGGCACCCCGCGCAGCAGCAGCGCCACGTTGTCCCCGGCCTGCGCCTCGTCCATCGGCCTGCCGAAGGTCTCCAACCCGGTGACCACCGTGTCCACGGCCGCGCCGAGCACCTCGACCCGGTCGCCGACCCGGATCGTGCCGCGCTCCACCGCACCCGTCACGACCGTGCCGCGTCCGGTGATGGTGAGCACGTTCTCGACGGGCAGCAGGAACGGCGCGTCCAGATACCGCTCCGGCATGGGCACGTACGTGTCCACGGCGTCGAGCAGCGCGTCGATCGCCGCGGTCCAACGCGGGTCGCCCTCCAGGGCCTTGAGCCCGGAGACCCGCACGACGGGTACGGCGTCGCCCCCGTAGCCGTGCGCGGAGAGCAGTTCGCGGACCTCCAGCTCGACGAGGTCGGTGAGCTCCTCGTCCCCGGCGTCGGCCTTGTTCAGAGCGACGACGATGTGGTCGACGCCCACCTGCCTGGCGAGCAGCACGTGTTCGGCGGTCTGCGGCATGATCCCGTCGAGCGCGGACACGACGAGGATCGCCCCGTCGAGCTGGGCCGCGCCGGTGACCATGTTCTTGACGTAGTCGGCGTGGCCCGGCATGTCCACGTGCGCGTAGTGCCGGGTGTCGGTCTCGTACTCGACGTGCGCGATGTTGATGGTGATGCCGCGCGCGGCCTCCTCCGGCGCCCGGTCGATCCGCTCGAACGGGACGAACGTGCCGGAGCCGCGCTCGGCGAGGACCTTGGTGATGGCGGCGGTCAGGGTGGTCTTGCCGTGGTCGACGTGCCCCATGGTGCCGATGTTCAGGTGCGGTTTGGTGCGCACGTAAGCCGTCTTGGGCATGGCTGTACCTCGAAGCCTCTTCGTGTCAGCGGAACTGAGCGATGGCCCCGGCGCGTACGGGCCGGGACGGGGACCCCGAGGACTTGCCGACCCTCCCCCTGCGGGGTCCGCCGGACGATCCGGGAAGGGTCAGCTTCGGGCGCCGTCGACAGCGGCCACGATGATCGGGACGGCAGCCTTCGGGGCATCCGCTGCCGCGGATGCTGCGAGGAGGAAGGCGTACCGGAACATGAGGCGATCCTCGCCGACATGTCCGCCCGCGTCGAATGGTTTTCGGTGCCGCGGACGCGTGGTGCCGACGGGGCGTCAGAGCGGAGGCCTCGCGCCGGACGGGGCGCTGCGCGGGGTAACCGTCCGGCCGGCCGCGGTGAACCGGAGGCACCGCGGCGGACCCGGAAGAAAAGCGGACCCGAAACGAAAAAGGAAAGGAGGGGTAGCCGCTCCTTTCCACTCTCAACGTATAGCGCACCGGGGGCCTTGCGGCAAGGCCCCCGGGATGCCGCAAAATGACCGGCCGAGGTCGGGATCTGCGGAAACGAGAGTCACTGAATGCGTGTGTCGTCGCCGACGTACGGATCGCGCGCGGACGTCTCGACACGGCCGGGGGCCGGGACGGACCGGGCGCGTCCGCGTGAGCGGCGCGGGCCGCCGGGGTGAGCCGGCCGTCCCCGGTCGGGACACCTCCGGGGACCTCGTGGCACGAGCCCCAGGCGCACGCGGACGAGGTCACCGGGGACCGTCGACGCGGGACCCGGTGCGCCACGACCCGCACCCTTCGCGACCTCGACCCGCGACGGTCGCGACCTCGACCCGCGACGTCGGGCCTCGCCCACCGCGGAGCGTGGCCCGACGTGGCCGCCCCGTTCGTCCCGCCGCCCGACCCCCGTGCCACGCACGACGGTCGCGAGCCACTCCAGATCGGAGCCGATGACGTGAATCCGCTGACCACCGCCGTGTTCGACCTTCCCGACCACCTTTCCCACAAGGCCGACCCGCACCTGATCGCCGGAGACGAGCGGCACTTCGCGGCCCTCGCGGAGAGCCTCGAACAGACCATCACCGAACTGTCCGAGCGTCTCGACGCCGAACGCAGGGCCCCCGGCGGCACCGGCCGGCAGGCGATGGACCGGGACGCGGAGATCCACCGCCTGACCGCCCGCCTGCGGACCCTGCGCCGCTCCGGCCTCGATCTCTGCCTCGGACACATGGTCGGCGCGGACGACCGCGAGCCCGTGTACATCGGACGGCTCGGCCTCACGGACAGCTCGGGCCGCCGGTTGCTGCTCGACTGGCGCTCCCCCGCGGCCGAGCCGTTCTTCGGCGCCACCCACGCCGGCCCGATGGGACTGGCGAGCCGTCGCAGGTACCGCTGGACCCATGGCCGGATCGGCGACTACTGGGACGAGGTGTTCACGTCGGACGGCTTCGACGGGCACGCCGCGCTCGACGACCAGTCCGCGTTCATCGCCAGCCTGGGCGGCAACAGGTCCGCCCGGATGCGTGACGTGCTCGGCACCATCCAGGCGGACCAGGACGCCGTCATCCGCGCGGGATCCCGCGGCGCCCTCGTCGTCGACGGCGGTCCGGGCACGGGCAAGACCGTCGTCGCCCTGCACCGCTCGGCCTATCTCCTGTACTCGGACCCGCGTCTCGGTCACCGTCGGGGCGGTGTGCTGTTCGTCGGCCCGCACCGCCCCTACCTCGCCTACGTCTCCGACGTCCTGCCGAGCCTCGGAGAGGAGGGCGTGCAGACGTGCGTCCTGCGGGACCTCGTCGCCGAGGGCGACGCGGCGAAGGCCGAGGCCGACCCGGAGGTGGCGCTCCTGAAGTCGTCCGCGGACATGGTGCGGGCGATCGAGACGGCCGTCAGGTTCTACGAGGAGCCGCCCGCGAAGGGGATGACGGTCACGACCCACTGGTCCGACGTCCGGCTCGGCCCGGACGACTGGGCCGTGGCGTTCGAGGCGGCGGAACCCGGTTCGGCGCACAACGAGGCACGCGACCAGGTCTGGGAGGAACTGCTCACGGTCCTGGTGGACAAGCACGACGACGCCGGCGTGCCGGCGGGTGTGATCCGCTCGTCGCTGCGACAGGACCGGGAGTTGCGCACCGCCTTCGACCGGGCGTGGCCGCTGCTCGACGCGGCCGACCTCGTGGGAGACCTGTGGACGGTGCCCGCCTACCTGCGGATGTGCGCTCCCTGGCTCAGCCGTGACGACGTCCGGAAGCTACGGCGTGCGGACGCCCAGGCCTGGACGGTGTCCGACCTGCCGCTCCTGGACGCGGCACGGCAGCGCCTCGGCGACCCGGAGGCGGCCCGACGAAAGCGCCGGCACGAGACCGTCCTGGCCGCCCAGCGCGAGCGCATGGCACAGGTCGTCGACAACCTGATCGACGCCGCCGCCGACTCCGGCGCCGACGGAGACGACGGCGAGGGCCTGGTGAAGATGCTGCGCGGCGAGGACGCCCGGGTCAGCCTGGTCGACGAGTCCGAGCTGCCCACCGCCGACCCGGACCTGCTCGCCGGCCCGTTCGCGCACATCGTGGTGGACGAGGCGCAGGAACTGACCGACGCGGAATGGCAGATGCTGCTGCTCAGGTGTCCGTCCCGGAGCTTCACGATCGTCGGGGACCGCGCCCAGGCCCGGCACGGGTTCATGGAGTCGTGGCAGGAACGGCTGGAGCGGATCGGGCTCGACCGGATCCGCCTGGCCTCCCTGAGCATCAACTACCGGACGCCGGAGGAGGTGATGGCGCAGGCCGAACCGGTGATCCGGGCCGCGCTTCCGGACGCCAACGTGCCGGCCTCCATCCGCAGCAGCGGCGTCCCCGTGGTCCACGGGTGCGTCTCCGACCTGGACCCGGTCCTGGAGACCTGGCTCGCCGCGCACGCCGAGGGAACCGCGTGCGTCATCGGTGATCCCGCGTTCCCTGCGAGGCCCCGCGTCCGGTCCCTGACTCCTGAGCTGTCGAAGGGGCTCGAGTTCGACCTCGTCGTCCTCATCGACCCGCAGGACTTCGGCACGGGCATCGAGGGTGCCGTCGACCGCTATGTCGCGATGACCCGGGCGACCCGGCAACTCGTCGTCCTCACGAGTTCCTGACCCGGGCCGGTCGCACACCGCCCCGTCCGGGCGGGCCGGCCCGCCCGGACCGCCGTCACCGGCACCGCATCTGACGGTGCGCCGGTCCGGCGTGGCGGGTGCGTACGGCCCCTGTCCGGCGTACCGCCCGGCGCACCCGATGCCGGGGAATCCGTGACGCCCGTGAGACGAACCATACGGCGATCACACACACGGGTCGGTTAGTGTCACCGGATGCTCGATGCCACCACCCGTTCTGGGGGCACCGCCACGGCCACTCCCCCGGCCACCGCCAAGGAGCTCGTCTCCGCCACGGATGTCGTCGGCGCCGGACAGCTCGCCGTCGCCGCGCACCTCGGGCCCGCCGACCCGTTCGGCCCCACCGCGCCAGGAGGAGTCGCCGCCCGCTGCACGAGAGTCCTGCGCTCCCCGTGGTCGCGGCTGTCGCTGCTGCTGACGCTGCTCGCGGCAGCCGCGGCGGGCGTGCTGCTCTTCCAGCCGCAGCGGCTGCTCGCGGACGGCTGGCCGCCACAACTCGGCGGTGCCGCGGCGGCGCTGGTGTTCGCGGTGGCGTACGGCCTGTGCACGGTCGCGTTCGTGCCGCGGCCGCTGCTCAACCTCGCGGCGGGGGCCCTGTTCGGCTCCCAGCTGGGGGTGGGGGCCGCCCTGGGCGGCACCGTGCTCGGCGCGGGCCTCGCCTTCGGCCTCGGCCGGTTCCTGGGGCAGGACGCCCTGCGCCCGTTGCTGCGGGGCCGCTGGCTGAAGGCGGCGGACGGCCAGCTCAGCCGGCACGGCTTCCGCTCGATGATGGTGGCCCGGCTGTTTCCCGGGGTGCCGTTCTGGGCCGCCAACTACTGTGCGGCGGTGTCCCGGATGGGCTGGCTGCCGTTCCTGCTGGCGACGGCGCTGGGTTCCGTCCCCAACACGGCGGCCTACGTCGTCGCCGGGGCCCGCGCCTCGTCACCGACGTCGCCCGCCTTTCTGATCGCCATGGGCTTCATCGCGTTGCCGGCGCTGGTCGGCACCGTGGTGGCCTGGCGCAAGCGCCACCACTTGCGCGCCGCCCACTGACCTGCGAGCACCAACACCTGCGCGCCGCCCACTGACCGTTGAGCGACGCCACCGACCCACCCCGGCCGGCCCGCAGAGCCGGTCCAATCCTTGGCGCGCCCGCTGCAGAGCCAGTCCAATCCTTGGCGGGCCCGCAGAGCCAGTCCACTCCCTGGCGGATCACTGAGCCCGCCCAACCACCTGTCGAGAGGTGGGGACCACCTGGCGAGAGGCGACGCGGCCCCGCCACCTGGCGGAACTGAGCCCGCCCAGCCGGTGATTCACCGGTGAGCCGGTCCCACGGCCCGCCTGCCGGGCCGGTGAGTCGCGCAGAGGCGGCTCACCGGCCCGGCAGGGGTCACACGGCCTCCAGCACCATCGCGTTGGCGAGCCCGCCCGCCTCGCACATCGTCTGCAGCGCGTAACGGGCGCCCCGCGCCCGCATCGCGTGGACGAGAGTGGTCGTCAGCCGGGTGCCGCTCGCGCCCAGCGGATGACCGATGGCGATGGCACCCCCGTGCACGTTGACCCTGTTCAGGTCGGCGCCCGTCTCCTGCTGCCAGGCGAGGACGACGCTCGAGAACGCCTCGTTGACCTCGAAGAGGTCGATGTCGTGGAGGGCGAGCCCGGCCCTGCGGAGCACCTTCTCGGTGGCCGGGACGACACCGGTCAGCATCAGCAGCGGGTCGGAGCCGGTCACCGCGAAGCTGTGCAGCCGCGCGATCGGGCGCAGGCCGAGCCGGGCCGCCGTCTCGCTCGACGTGATCAGCACGGCCGACGCGCCGTCGTTGACCGGGCTCGCGTTGCCCGCGGTGACGTTCCACTCGATCTGCGGGAAGCGCTCGCCGAAGCCGGGGTCGTAGTACGCGGGCTTGAGGCCGGCGAGCGTCTCGGGGGTGCTGGCGGGCCGTACGCACTCGTCGCGCCCCACCCCGTCCAGTGGTGCGACCTCCGCGTCGAACAGGCCCTCCTCCCAGGCCGCTGCCGCCTTCCGGTGCGAGCTGACCGCGAACGCGTCCATCTGCTCGCGGGAGATCCCCCACTTCGCGGCGATCAGCTCGGCACTGATGCCCTGCGGCACGAGACCCTCCGGATAGCGTTCGGCGACGCCGGGCCCGAAGGGGTCCTTGCCCGCCGGCACGTTCGACCACATCGGTACGCGGCTCATGGACTCGACGCCGCAGGCGACGACCAGGTCGTAGGCGCCGGACTGCACGCCCTGCGCCGCGAAGTGCACGGCCTGCTGCGAGGAGCCGCACTGACGGTCCACGGTGGTCGCGGGCACCGTCTCGGGGAAGCCGGCCGACAGCACGGCGTACCGAGTGGTGTTCATGGCCTGCTCGCCGACCTGGTCGACGGTGCCGCCGATGACGTCGTCGATCAGCGCGGGGTCGACTCCGGAGCGCTCGACCAGGGTGCGCAGCGTGTGCGCGAGGAGTTCCACGGGGTGGACATGGGCGAGGGAGCCGTTCGGCTTGCCCTTGCCCACGGGGGTACGTACGGCTTCGACGATCACGGCGTCGCGCATGGTGTGCCTCTCCACTGAGGAACCGGCGGGCGGACGGGCGGGACCACACACCCGGAACGGGTGAGTTGGAATTCCAAACCCGCTAAGTGACCCAAGAGTAGCTCAGTGGGTTGGAACATCCAACCCACCCCGTAGACTGGCCGCATGAAGGACTCCCGCCCATGCTCGATCGCCGCCACGCTCGCCCTCGTCGGCGAGAAGTACTCCCTGCTGGTGCTGCGCGAGGTGTCCCTGGGCGCCACCCGCTTCGACCAGCTGGTCCGCAACACCGGCGCCCCGCGCGACGTCCTGACCACCCGCCTGAAGCGACTCGTCGAGGCGGGCGTGCTGGAGAAGGTCGAGTACAGCGAGCGCCCCAGGCGCTACGAGTACCGGCCCACCGCCGCGGGCCGGGAACTGGAGCCGGTGCTGCTCACGCTGATGGCGTGGGGCGATCGCCACCTCCAGCAGGACGGCTTCCGCCCCATGGTGCTGGAGCACTCCTGCGGTCACGCACTGGTCCCACGCGTCGTCTGCCACGCATGCGGTGACGAGGTCCGGCACGACGACCTGACGGCCCACCCGCAGGACCCGGGCTGGACGGTGACGGGGCCCGTGGCGGCGTAGACCTCAAGGGCGGGACCGCGCCGCACGCACCGTCGCCGGCGGCACCGGACCAGTCGTGGACGGACAGCTGCGAGACGACGCTCCCCGCCCGGGAGCCCCGGGAGCCCCGGGAGCGCCGGGAGCGCCGGGAGCGCCGGGAGGCACTCACCACGGGTGCTCCACGAGGTACGCGACGACCTCCCGAGGTACACGACGACCTCCGCCCGCACCCAGGCACCGTCGGCGACGACGAGCCGGTAGCGGCGGGTGAGGGTGTCCCCCGGGGCCGGCTCCAGCTCGTGGTGGAAGGCCAGGGACGGGGCGACGGCGGCGAACGGGTCGTTGCGCACGAACCGGTGGGCGGGATGGCCGCCCCTCTCCCCAAGGTGATCGTTCATGGTCGCGCGACCCGGGGCGACCAGGAGAGCAAGCGCTTTCCCCCTTGCCGCAACGTAGCCGCGGCGCGGCGGCGGGGTCAACACCTCCGCCACCGGTGAGCCGCCACCGCGGACGTCGGCATTTCGAACGTCTCTGCGACGCCCCTGTGGTCGGACCGTCGGTGCGGGGCGCTACGCTGCCCTCGACACCCGTGATCACCGCGCCCCGACGGCCGGTGCGCACGGCAGCCGTCCCATCACCCCTTCCACGATCAGCACTTGGACCACGAAATTCCATGTCTTGGTTTGAATCCCTCGTCCTCGGACTCGTCCAGGGGCTGACCGAATTCCTCCCCATCTCGTCCAGCGCGCACCTGCGGCTCACCGCGGCGTTCGCGGGCTGGCACGACCCGGGAGCGGCCTTCACGGCGATCACCCAGATCGGCACGGAAGCGGCGGTGCTGATCTACTTCCGCAAGGACATCGCGCGGATCATCTCGGCGTGGTTCCGCTCGCTCACGGACAAGGCGATGCGGCACGACCAGGACGCCAAGATGGGCTGGCTGGTGATCGTCGGTTCGATCCCGATCGGCGTGCTGGGCGTGACGTTCAAGGACCAGATCGAGGGGCCGTTCCGCGACCTCCGGCTGACCGCGACGATGCTGATCGTCATGGGCATCGTCCTCGGCGTCGCCGACCGGCTGGCGGCGCGTGACGAGACGGGCGGCAAGCACCGCGCCGCGAAGCAGCGCAAGTCGCTCCAGGAGCTGAGCGTCAAGGACGGGCTCGTCTACGGTGTCTGCCAGGCGATGGCCCTGGTCCCGGGCGTCAGCCGGTCCGGCGCCACCATCAGCGGCGGCCTGCTCATGGGCTACACACGCGAGGCAGCGGCCCGTTACTCCTTCCTGCTCGCCGTCCCGGCCGTGCTCGCCTCCGGCGCGTTCGAGCTGAAGGACGCCAGCGAGGGCGGTCACGTCTCCTGGGGCCCGACGATCTTCGCCACGGTCATCGCCTTCGTGGTGGGCTACGCCGTGATCGCCTGGTTCATGAAGTTCATCACCACCAAGAGCTTCATGCCGTTCGTCTGGTACCGGATCGTGCTGGGCATCGTGATTATTGTGCTGGTCAGTATGGGTGCGCTGAGTCCTCATGCGGCTGAATCCGGCGGCTGAACCAGGGCCGCACAGGTAGCGCTGTCTAGCATTTCCTAGCGCCTGATTGCAGCACTACGCCATGATCATCTCCCACTTGTCTCCCACTCATCTCCCACCGGGGAGGCGGGATACACCCCACTAGGACGTGTGCGTCCGCAACGTAGGGGATGACACTGAAGGGCCCGCACATCCGTGCGGGCCCTTCAGTGCAGAGGGTGCGGGTCAGCTGACGATCATGTCCGGCCTAGCCGCGACCCTCTCAACGAGCAATGCAGCCGTTCGTCCACCGTGTCCCAGGCATCGCCGGTGAGGGCGTCCAGCGCGGCGGCCGTGAGG
The DNA here is from genome assembly GCF_056387915.1 of Streptomyces sp. GLSS-08. Lineage (NCBI taxonomy): Bacteria > Bacillati > Actinomycetota > Actinomycetes > Kitasatosporales > Streptomycetaceae > Streptomyces > Streptomyces sp. GLSS-08. The sequence continues at coordinate 1,890 of NZ_JBWJAQ010000003.1, read as the reverse complement.
GTGAGCCGGTGAAAGGCGTGCCTCAGTGCCGTCACTACACGTTGCCGTACGGGCCGTTCAAGGCGTTCATGCAGACCGCCCCTCGGGCCGGTCACCGTCGCGGCCTCCAGCTCCAATAGTGAGCCGCGAGCAGTGCCTCGCGGGCTGCACAACGCCGCATCCAGGACCCCGCGGGCGGCGCCGGCATGGATGACCATCATGCTGACGTTGTGGGTGACGCCGCGCCGACGAACGCCATGCACGGATGGCCGAGTTGGAGGGACGGAGGGCGGAGGAACTGCGCCGCGCCGCCGAGCAGGAGCGGGCCCGGATCGCCCGCGAACAGCCGCCAGATGCGCATCCCGGACGCCACCGCGGCCAAGGGAACCAGGATGAGGAACTGCACGTACTCGGTCGGGACGTCGGGCAGTTCCGGATTTCGGGCCAGGAGACTGATCACGAGCAGGACCGCCGGGACGCTCGCCAGGGTCGGCACCGGGTACGGGCTGTGCACGACGGCGCTGTAGGAGCCCGCTGGATCGGCGAACACGCGGACGTTTTTCTTCTCGTCGGCGACCGCGAAGCTCTGTCGGGCGCAAGCATGGGATCCGCCCGTAGCGCCCTGCAGCTACTCGCCGCCCGTGTGGCCGACGAGCGACAATCACGTCCCGTTGCGTTGGTGTGGACCAAATCAGATGTCTCTATCGCTCCCGCAATGGAGGAGTCCGTCCGCCAATCGGTATTCGGCCCGATGCCCGAGGCTGAGGAATTCTCGGTCAGTGTCACCCCGGGCGTTGCCGGCGAACGACAGGCAGATGACGTTCTGACTCCATTCCTCGACTGGGCACTCACCTCACGACGGCGGCACGCCGCCCTACCGTCAGTCCCGTCAGGCAGCGGCGACCCGCTCTTCATGTAAGGGGTGAACCCGGCATGAGTGGTTCCGCGATTCCATCCTTCTGCTCGGCGAGAGTGGTGTAGGTAAAACGCATTATGGGGCGCAACGCAACTGCTCAGGCGGCTCATGAAGAAGGACTGCCGACTGCGTATGAACGGCCAGGCTACAAACCTTGAGCCGTTCGAAGCGGCACTAGAAAGCCTCAGTGAAGGAAAAGCAACCGATCACACGGCCACCTCCATCTACGTGGACAGCGTGTGGCCCGTATCGCAGGAAGACGGCACATCCGGACAACTCATCTGGCCCGAGTACGGCGGCGAGCAGATCAAATCCATGATCGAACTCGCCGCGCGTCGGATGCCTGGTGCACGCGTGTCCAGCAGGCGGACCGCTGGATGCTGATGATCCGCCTCCAACAGACGCAGTTGGGCGACGACGTGCTCTCACGACCCCTTTCCGACTTGCGTAAAGCAGCCCCCGAGAATCCGGCTCACCAGATCTCGGACCAAGCGCGCCTCATTGAGCTTCTGCAAATGCTCGTTTACGTCAGGGGCATGTCGTCCCCAGGAGTTCGACCGGGAAGCCCACAGCTGGCCGTACTCCTCACTTGCTGGGATGAACTCGGATTCGAAGGCACTCCGTCCGAGGCCCTCCAGGTACGTCTGCCGATGTTCTGGACGTTTCTCAGTGCTACGTGGCCCGCACCCACTGTCATGGGGCTGTCAGCCCTGGGCCGCCCCCTCACCCCGCACACATCTGACAGCGACTACTCCAGCCGGGGCCCGGAGCAGTTCGGGTTCGTCGTGACGCCAGCGGGTGAGTGCTCACCCGACCTCACCTGGCCAATCCACCTCCTCCTTGACAAACAGAGCCAACAAGAGGCGGACTAACGAGCTCGTGCACGACAAGCGGTGAGACGTCGAGAACCTCGGTGGGACCCGTGCTCACGTCTGCCTTGTCGAGTGCAGGTCTGCGGTCTGCTGGTGAGAGAGCAGGCCGGCGATGGCCTGGAC
>NZ_JBWJAQ010000029.1:0-66641 GCF_056387915.1 Streptomyces sp. GLSS-08 | reverse complement strand
GCGTTGATTTTTGGCACGCTGTTGAGTTCTCAAGGAACGGACGCTTCCTTTGTACTCACCCTCTCGGGCTTTCCTCCGGGCGCTTCCCTTCGGTCTTGCGTTTCCGACTCTATCAGACCGTTTCCGGTACCGATTTCCTCGGTGCTTTCCAGGTTTCCGCTTTCGCGTTTCCCTTTCCGGCGGTTCCGACTTTATCAGAGATTCTGAGTCGGAATTTCCGGCCCCTGCGGGGTGGTCCAACGCTCAGTGGCGTCGGGTTCCCCCTCGGGCGGAGCCGTAAACGTACTGGAGCGGGCGGCCCCGATGCAAATCGGGGCCGCCCGCTCCGGGTTGGACGTGGCCGAGGTCAGACCTCGACGACGACCGGGAGGATCATCGGGCGCCGGCGGTAGTTGTCCGACACCCACTTGCCCAGCGTGCGGCGGATGAGCTGCTGCAGCTGGTGGGGCTCGACGACGCCGTCCTGGGCCGAACGCTCCAGGACTTCCGTGATCTTCGGGACGACGGCCGAGAAGGCGCTGTCGTCGATGCCCGAGCCGCGGGCCTGGATGTGCGGACCTGCGGTGATCTTGCCCGTGCTGGAGTCGATCACCATGAAGACCGAGATGATGCCCTCGTCGCCGAGGATGCGCCGGTCCTTGAGCGCGGTCTCGCCCACGTCGCCGACCGAGAGGCCGTCGACGTACACGTATCCCGCCTGGACCTTGCCGGCGATCCTGGCCTTGCCGCCGACGAGGTCGACGACGACGCCGTCCTCGGCGATGACGATGCGGTCGTGCGGGACTCCGGTCAGGGCGCCGAGCTCGGCGTTGGCGCGCAGGTGGCGCCATTCGCCGTGGACCGGCATCAGGTTCCGCGGCTTGCAGATGTTGTAGAAGTACAGCAGCTCGCCCGCGGAGGCGTGGCCCGAGACGTGCACCTTGGCGTTGCCCTTGTGGACCACGTTGGCGCCCCAGCGGGTCAGGCCGTTGATGACGCGGTAGACCGCGTTCTCGTTGCCCGGGATCAGCGACGACGCCAGGATCACCGTGTCGCCCTGGACGATGCGGATCTGGTGGTCGCGGTTGGCCATGCGGGACAGCGCGGCCATCGGTTCGCCCTGCGAGCCCGTGCAGACGAGCACGATCTCGTGGTCCGGGAGGTCGTCGAGCGTCTTGACGTCCACCACCAGGCCCGGCGGGACCTTCAGATAGCCCAGGTCGCGGGCGATGCCCATGTTGCGGACCATCGACCGGCCGACGAAGGCGACCCGGCGGCCGTACTCGTGGGCCGCGTCCAGGATCTGCTGGATGCGGTGGACGTGACTGGCGAAGCTCGCCACGATGATCCGCTTGCCGGCGCCGGCGAAGACCTGCCGCAGGACGTTCGAGATGTCGCGCTCGGGCGGGACGAAGCCCGGGACCTCGGCGTTCGTCGAGTCCGAGAGGAGAAGGTCGATGCCTTCCTCGCTCAGCCGCGCGAACGCGTGCAGGTCGGTGAGGCGACCGTCCAGCGGGAGCTGGTCCATCTTGAAGTCGCCGGTGTGGACGACCATGCCCGCCGGGGTGCGGATGGCCACCGCGAGGGCGTCCGGGATGGAGTGGTTGACCGCCACGAACTCGCAGTCGAAGGGGCCGATGCGCTCACGGTGCCCCTCGGCGACCTCGAGCGTGTACGGACGGATGCGGTGCTCCTGGAGCTTCGCCTCGATGAGGGCGAGGGTCAGCTTGGAGCCGATCAGCGGGATGTCCGGCTTCTCGCGCAGGAGGAAGGGGACACCGCCGATGTGGTCCTCGTGGCCGTGCGTGAGGACGATGCCCTCGATGTCGTCGAGGCGGTCCCTGATGGACGTGAAGTCCGGCAGGATCAGATCGATTCCGGGCTGCTCCTCCTCGGGGAAGAGCACTCCGCAGTCGACGATCAGCAGGCGGCCGTCGTACTCGAACACGGTCATGTTCCGGCCGATTTCGCCGAGACCACCGAGCGGGGTGACCCGCAGGCCGCCCTGGGCAAGCTTCGGCGGCGGCGCGAGTTCAGGATGCGGATGACTCAAAAGACTCTCCTCACCACGCGCGCCACGTACCCGGCAAGGCACGTGGCGCGCGTGACGTTCGTGCAGTAGCAGTTGTCTGGGTGGAACGCAGGCCGGTGACCTGCGGTCGTACGTATTCAGTTGTGAAGTCTGTGGTCAGAGCTGTACCCCGCCGGCGGCAAGATCGATCTTGAGCTGGTTCGTCTCCTCGGGGGACAGCTCGACCATGGGGGCGCGCAGCGGTCCGGAGGGCAGGTCCTGGAGGGCGAGCGCGGCCTTGGTCGTCATGACGCCCTGGGTGCGGAACATGCCGGTGAAGACGGGGAGCAGCTTCTGGTGGATCTCGGTCGCCTTCTGGACGTCGCCCGAGAGGTACGCGTCGAGCAGTTCGCGCAGCTCCGGCGTGACGACGTGGCCGACGACGGAGACGAAGCCGACGGCGCCCACGGAGAGCAGCGGCAGGTTCAGCATGTCGTCGCCCGAGTACCAGGCGAGGCCGGAGCGCGCGATGGCCCAGCTGGCGCGGCCGAGGTCGCCCTTGGCGTCCTTGTTGGCGACGATCCGGGGGTGCTCGGCGAGGCGGACGATCGTCTCGGTGTTGATCGGGACGCCGCTGCGGCCGGGGATGTCGTAGAGCATCACGGGCAGCTCGGTCGCGTCGGCGATCGCCGTGAAGTTCCGGTACAAACCCTCCTGCGGGGGCTTGTTGTAGTACGGCGTGACGGTCAGGAGGCCACTCGCACCGGCCTTCTCGGCGTCGCGGGCGAGCTCGATGCTGTGGCTGGTGTCGTTGGTGCCGACGCCCGCGACCACGTGCGCCCGGTCGCCGACCGCTTCGGCCACGGCGCGTACGAGCCGGGCTTTCTCCGCGTTGCTCGTGGTCGGGGACTCGCCGGTGGTGCCGTTGATGACCAGGCCGTCGTTGCCTGCGTCCACCAGGTGGGCGGCGAGCCGCTGCGCGCCGTCGAGGTCGAGTGCGCCGTCCGCCGTGAAGGGCGTGACCATGGCGGTGAGGACCCTCCCGAAGGGGGTCTGCGGAGTGGAGGTCGGAGCCATGGGTGACACGCTACTCGCTGCTCAACGCGGGGTCTGCCCTCGGGGCAGGCGACAAGTCCGGACAAATGCGGAGCCCGGCACTGCCTGCTCGGGGGTTCAAGCAGTGCCGGGTCCGTTTGATCAGGCTAGATGAACTTCCAGAAATGCCGCAATCGGGACACTTCGTCCGGCTGATGCGTACATCTGTGCCGGATGCGTGCGGGAGCGCGTTACGGCGCGACGCGTCCGTTGGCGTTGAAGGCCGCGTACGTGAGCGGCATGAGCTTCGCCCACTCCGCCTCCATCCGCTCGCCGACCATCTCGATCTCCCGCTGCGGGAAGGACGGGACCTTGGCGAGTTCGTGCTGGGTGCGCAGGCCGAGGAAGTGCATCAGCGAGCGTGCGTTGCACGTGGCGTACATCGACGAGTAGAGGCCCACCGGGAGGACGGCGCGGGCCACCTCACGGGCCACACCGGCGGCGAGCATCTTCCGGTACGCCCGGTAGGACTCGGCGTACGACTCCCGCATGGCGTCCGCCGCGATCTCGCGCTGCTCCTGCGTGCCGTCCACGAAGACGTACTTCCCGGGGCGGCCCTCCTGGACCAGCTTGCGGGACGCGTCCGGGACGTAGAAGACCGGCTGGAGCTCCCGGTAGCGGCCCGATTCCTCGTTGTACGACCAGCCCACGCGGTGCCGCATGAACTCGCGGAACACGAAGATCGGGGCGCTGATGAAGAACGTCATCGAGTTGTGCTCGAAGGGACTGCCGTGCCGGTCCCGCATGAGGTAGTTGATCAGTCCCTTCGAGCGCTCCGGGTCCTTGGTCAGCTCGTCGAGGGACTGCTCCCCGACGGTCGAGACACGGGCGGCGAACAACACGTCCGAGTCGGCGGCACTGGACTTCACCAGCTCGACGGCGACGTCGTTCCTGATGTCGATCTTGAAATCGTCGGCGGGGGTGTCGGTCACGATTCGAAGGGTCCTTCCATCACAGCTCTGAACGCCGCCACTCTACGGCCCGGCCGGCCCGGGGATTTCCGTGCCCCGCCAAGGAGGAAATCGGTGAAAGCGGGCACCTTTCGGGAGGTTCGTACGTCTGTAGGGGTGACACAGGTCCCTTCGAGTCCGCAGAGGAGAAGCACCGCCCATGTTCCGTCGGCGCGAGCCCGTCCCGTTCGCCTTCGTCGCCGAAGCCGACGAGTTCCGCAGCAATGTCACTCCCCCGCCCCGTGAGCGCGCCTCCGCCGGGCAGCTGGCCGGCCGCTGGCTCATCGGCCTCACCGTGGTCGCGGGTCTCGTCGGATCCCTGCTCATCGGGATGCCCGCGCTCTCGGCGGACCAGTCGGCCCCGACGACGCAGCACTCCGAGGCCTCCGACGGGCGCTGACCCGCCCGGTTCCGCACGGCACCGCACGGCATCCGGGGAACCCCCTTGGCCCCCCAAGGGTGGTGAGCGGGGATCCGGCTCGATAGCCTCACCGGGCATAGCCCCTGAGTGGATCGAGTGAGGACCAGTCGTGCCCCTGCCCTTCCTGACGGCGGACCGCGCTTTTGACGAGGCGGCGGACGATCGCGCACTGCCGTTCGACGACCGCGACCAGTGGCGGCGTCCGTACCGGCCCGGGCCCTGGCGGGTGGGTGCGGCCGCGCTCGTCCTGCTGCTCGCCTCGTACGTGCTCTTCGCCGCCGTGATCATCGCGCTCACCGGGACGATGGCGGCCGCCGCCGTGTGTCTGGGCGGGGCGCTGCTGGTCATACTGTGCGCGCTGCGGCTGCTGCGGGTGGGTGTCTGGGTCAGCGCGAGCGGCCTGCGCCGGGTGAGCTTCCTCCGCACGAGCACCGCCCCCTGGGAGCAGGTCGCCGCGGTGCGGACGGTGCAGCAGCCGGTGCGCTGGCTCGGGCTGCCGCGCACGGTGCAGGGGCAGGCCCTGGTCCTCGTCCGCAGGGACCGTGCGCCGGACGCCCTGGTGCCGCTGCTCACCACGCACGGCGCGGACTTCCTGGCGCGCATGGAGGCCTTCGACCGGGCGGCGGACGCCGTCGAGGTGTGGGCCGACGAGTACCGCACGAGCTGAGCGACCGCACGACGAAGGGGCCGGCCCGCACCGCGGGCCGGCCCCTTCGTCGTGCTCCCGGGCTGACGGCCCGGCCCCCTACACGGTCGGTCGGACGCGGACCGGGCGGCCCTCGTGCAGGGCGATCGCGCGCTGCATCGCCTTGCGGGCACGCGGGGTGTCACGGGCGTCGTGGTAGGCGACGGCTAGGCGGAACCAGCTGCGCCAGTCGTCCGGGGTGTCCTCGGTCTCGGCCTTGCGCCGGGCGAAGACCTCGTCGGCCGAGTCGCGGTCGATGCGGCCGCCCGGCGTGCGCTTCAGCTCGTCCACGGGCAGGCCGCCCTCGGCGTCCAGCTCGGCGGCGAGCCGGTTCGCCCTGCGGACGAACTGGGTGTTCTTCCACAGGAACCAGACGCCGATGACCGGCAGGATCAGCACGGAGACGCCGAAGGTGACCGTGAGGACCGTACCGGTCTGGATCAGGAGGACCCCGCGCCAGCCGACCAGCACGAAGTAGGCGACCAGGACGGCCGCCGTGATGGCGTAGGTGATCTTCGCGCGCATGTCTCAGCTATCTGTCGAAGGTCTTCGGCGGCCGCTCAGCCGAGGTCCAGGAAGTGCTCCAGGCCGAAGGTGAGGCCCGGGCTGCTCACGACACGGCGCACGCCGAGCAGGATGCCAGGCATGAAGCTGCTGTGATGCAGCGAGTCGTGGCGGATGGTCAGGGTCTCGCCCTCCGCGCCCAGCAGGACCTCCTGGTGGGCCAGCAGACCGCGCAGGCGGACCGCGTGCACCGGAACCCCGTCGACGTTCGCGCCGCGGGCGCCGTCCAGGGCGGTCGTCGTGGCGTCCGGCTGCGCGGCGCTGCCGGCCCGCTCACGGGCCGCGGCGATGAGCTGCGCCGTGCGCGTGGCGGTGCCGCTGGGGGCGTCCACCTTGTTCGGGTGGTGCAGCTCGACGACCTCGACGGACTCGAAGTACGGTGCGGCGGCCTCGGCGAACTTCATGGTAAGTACGGCACCGATGGAGAAGTTGGGTGCGATGAGCACGCCCGTCTCCGGCGAGCCGTCCAGCCAGGTCCGAAGCCGCGCGAGCCGTTCCCCGGTCCAGCCCGTCGTGCCGACCACGGCGTGGATGCCGTTGCGCACGCAGAAGTCGAGGTTGTCCATCACCGAGTCCGGTGTGGTCAGCTCCACCGCGACCTGCGCGCCCGACGCGGTCAGCGTCTCCAGCGTGTCGCCCCGGCCCAGCGCGGCCACCAGCTCCATGTCCTCGGCGGCCTCGACGGCTCGCACCGCCTCGGCCCCGATGCGGCCCTTGGCACCGAGGACCGCCACGCGCAGCTTGCTCATGCTTGGTTCCTTACCTGAGACGGGGGTTACGCGACCGCGTCGTGCAGCCGGGACGCCTGCTTGTCCCTGAGCGGGCCGATGACCGACAACGAGGGCCGCTGTCCGAGGATCTCGTGGGCGACCGAACGGACCTCGTCCGGGGTGACCGCCGCTATCCGGGCCAGCATGTCGTCGACGGACATCTGGTCGCCCCAGCACAGCTCGCTCTTGCCGATGCGGTTCATCAGCGCGCCGGTGTCCTCAAGACCGAGGACCGTGGACCCCTGGAGCTGGCCGACGGCCCGGCCGATCTCGTCGTCCGAGAGACCGTGCTCGGCGACGTGGTCGAGCTCGTCGCGGCAGATCTTGAGGACGTCGTGCACCTGGCTCGGGCGGCAGCCCGCGTACACGCCGAAGAGGCCGCAGTCGGCGAAGCCCGTGGTGTACGAGTACACGCTGTAGGCCAGGCCGCGCTTCTCGCGGATCTCCTGGAAGAGTCGGGAGGACATGCCTCCGCCCAGGGCGGTGTTCAGGACGCCCAGCGCCCAGCGGCGGTCGTCGGTACGGGCAAGGCCCGGCATGCCGAGGACGACATGGGCCTGCTCGGTCTTGCGGCCGAGCAGGCCGACGCGGCCCGCGGTGCGGATGGTGCGCCGGCCGTCGCGCGGGGCGACCGGGGTGGCCTCGGGGCCCTTGAGGGCGCCGGCCTTCTCGAAGGCGGCACGGACCTGGCGTACCACCTTGTTGTGGTCGACGTTGCCCGCGCAGGCCACGACGAGGTGCGTCGGGTCGTAGTGCTTGCGGTAGAAGCGGCGGATGCGGTCGGCGCTGAGGGCGTTGACCGTGTCGACCGTGCCGAGGACCGGGCGGCCGAGAGGGGTGTCGCCGAGCATCGTGTGCGCGAACAGGTCGTGCACGCAGTCGCCCGGGTCGTCCTCGGTCATGGCGATCTCTTCGAGGATCACGCCGCGCTCGGCGTCGACGTCGGCCTGCTCGATCAGCGAGCCGGTGAGCATGTCGCACACGACGTCGATGGCGAGCGGCAGGTCCGTGTCGAGCACGCGTGCGTAGTAGCACGTGTACTCCTTCGCCGTGAACGCGTTCATCTCGCCGCCGACCGCGTCGATGGCGGAGGAGATGTCCAGGGCGGACCGGCGCCGCGTGCCCTTGAAGAGGAGGTGCTCCAGGTAGTGCGTGGCACCGTTCAGCGCGGGCGTCTCGTCGCGGGAGCCGACGTGCGCCCAGATGCCGAAGGTGGCGGAGCGTACGGAGGGCAGGGTCTCGGTGACGATGCGCAGGCCGCCGGGGAGCGTCGTCTTACGGACCGTGCCGATGCCGTTGCGGCCCTTGACGGGGGTTTGGGTACGGGCGACGGCCCGCGCCTCCGAGGAGGTGCGGGCCGTCGCCGTGGAGCTGCTCGACGTCACTTGTCGGTGTCGTCCTTCTGGTCGTCGCCCTCTTCGCCCTCGACCACGGGGATGAGGGAGAGCTTTCCGCGGGAGTCGATCTCGGCGATCTCGACCTGGACCTTCTGGCCCACGCCGACGACGTCCTCGACGTTCTCCACGCGCTTGCCACCGGCGAGCTTGCGGATCTGCGAGATGTGCAGCAGACCGTCCTTGCCCGGGAGCAGCGACACGAACGCACCGAAGGTGGTCGTCTTGACGACCGTGCCCAGGTAGCGCTCGCCGACCTCCGGCATGGTCGGGTTGGCGATGCCGTTGATCGTGGCGCGGGCGGCCTCGGCCTGCGAGCCCTGGGCGGCACCGATGTAGATGGTGCCGTCGTCCTCGATCGTGATGTCGGCGCCGGTGTCCTCCTGGATCTGGTTGATCATCTTGCCCTTCGGGCCGATGACCTCACCGATCTTGTCCACCGGGATCTTGACGGTGATGATCCGCGGGGCGTTCGGGGACATCTCGTCCGGCGTGTCGATCGCTTCCATCATCACGTCGAGGATGTGGAGGCGGGCGTCACGGGCCTGCTTGAGGGCCGCGGCCAGGACGGAGGCGGGGATGCCGTCCAGCTTCGTGTCGAGCTGGAGGGCGGTCACGAACTCCTTGGTGCCGGCGACCTTGAAGTCCATGTCGCCGAAGGCGTCCTCCGCACCGAGGATGTCGGTGAGGGCGACGTAGTGCGTCTCGCCGTTGATCTCCTGAGAGATCAGACCCATGGCGATACCGGCGACGGGGGCCTTCAGCGGCACACCGGCGTTCAGCAGCGACATGGTGGAGGCGCAGACGGAGCCCATGGACGTCGAACCGTTGGAGCCGAGGGCCTCGGACACCTGACGGATCGCGTAGGGGAACTCCTCGCGCGTCGGCAGGACCGGCACGATCGCGCGCTCGGCGAGGGCGCCGTGGCCGATCTCGCGGCGCTTCGGCGAACCGACGCGGCCCGTCTCGCCGACGGAGTACGGCGGGAAGTTGTAGTTGTGCATGTAGCGCTTGCGGGTCACCGGGGAGAGGGTGTCCAGCTGCTGCTCCATACGGAGCATGTTGAGGGTGGTGACGCCCAGGATCTGGGTCTCGCCACGCTCGAACAGCGCGGAGCCGTGCACCCGCGGGATGGCCTCGACCTCGGCGGCCAGCGTACGGATGTCGGTGACACCGCGGCCGTCGATGCGCTTCTTGTCCTTGATGACGCGCTCACGCACGAGGGACTTGGTCAGCGAGCGGTACGCGGCGGAGATCTCCTTCTCGCGGCCCTCGAACTGCGGGAGCAGCTTCTCGGCGGCGAGACCCTTGACGCGGTCCAGCTCGGCCTCGCGCTCCTGCTTGCCCGCGATGGTGAGGGCCTGCGAGAGCTCGCCCTTGACGGCGGCGGTGAGCGCCTCCAGGACGTCGTCCTGGTAGTCGAGGAAGACGGGGAACTCGCCGGTCGGCTTCGCGGCCTTGGCGGCGAGGTCGGCCTGGGCCTTGCAGAGAACCCGGATGAAGGGCTTCGCGGCGTCCAGACCGGCGGCGACGACCTCCTCGGTCGGCGCCTCGGCGCCACCCTGCACGAGCTGGATCGTCTTCTCGGTGGCCTCGGCCTCGACCATCATGATCGCGACGTCGCCGTCCTCGAGGGTGCGACCGGCGACGACCATGTCGAAGACGGCGTTCTCGAGTTCGGTGTGCGTCGGGAACGCGACCCACTGGCCGTTGATCAGCGCGACGCGGACGCCGCCGATCGGGCCGGAGAAGGGCAGACCGGCCAGCTGCGTGGACGCGGACGCGGCGTTGATCGCCACGACGTCGTACAGGTGGTCGGGGTTGAGTGCCATGATCGTCGCGACGACCTGGATCTCGTTGCGCAGGCCCTTCTTGAAGGACGGGCGCAGCGGACGGTCGATGAGGCGGCAGGTGAGGATGGCGTCCTCGGAGGGCCGGCCCTCACGGCGGAAGAAGCTGCCGGGGATCTTGCCGGCGGCGTACATCCGCTCCTCGACGTCCACCGTGAGGGGGAAGAAGTCGAGCTGGTCCTTGGGGTTCTTCGAGGCGGTGGTGGCCGACAGCACCATGGTGTCGTCGTCCAGGTACGCCACGGCGGAGCCGGCGGCCTGCCTGGCCAGGCGGCCCGTCTCGAAACGGATGGTGCGGGTGCCGAAGGAACCGTTGTCGATAACGGCCTCGGCGTAGTGGGTCTCGTTCTCCACTAGCAATTTCTCCGATACTTTTCGTCTTTCGTCCCTCCTGTCCGTGTGACAGGGGGACGGTGGCGGAGAAGCGCTCCGTCTGGTGCGGGCCGGTCTTCGATCGAAGCACCCGGGCTTGCTTCCCCGGGGGCCACTACCGAGGACCGGCGGCGGCGAGGCGCGCTTCTCCTCGTTCAGTGTGTGACCTCGGCCTGCCCGGTGCGGGCGGGCGCTGTCACGTGGTGTCGTACGTCCTGCGTCGTGCTACCACATTACAAAGAGGCGGCGTTGTTCCGCACGTACGGCAAAGGGAGCGGTTCCCTCCTGAGGTGGGAACCGCTCCCTTCACGGCGTGTTACTTGGCGCCCGCCGCACCGCGGCGGATGCCCAGGCGGTCGACCAGCGCACGGAAGCGCTGGATGTCCTTCTTGGCCAGGTACTGCAGCAGACGGCGGCGCTGACCGACCAGGATCAGCAGACCACGACGGGAGTGGTGGTCGTGCTTGTGCGTCTTCAGGTGCTCGGTCAGGTCCGAGATCCGGCGGGACAGCATGGCGACCTGGACCTCGGGGGAGCCGGTGTCGCCCTCCTTCTGACCGAATTCGCTGATGAGCTGCTTCTTCGTAGCGGCGTCGAGCGGCACGCGTACTCCTCGTAGTCTTTGTGGTGGCCACCGAGTGCCCCTGGTCCACATCTCAGGGGAGCTTCCGTAACTCGGGAGGCGGGGATCCGCTGGGCGCGACCTCCAGAACACATGGCTCCGGGGGTGCGTACACAAACGGCCGTTACACAGCGTACCAGCCTGGGAGGACGCGCTCGCCAGGGTCCTGGAAGGACCCCTGGCGCGGAGGGGGCGGCCACTAGGGTGAACGCTCGGATCGTTTCGTACGGGAAGGGGTCGCTTCGCCATGGCCGAGGCACAGGACAAGGACGTCAGGGCCCGCAAGGAGCGCGAGAGGGACGAGCTCTACGCCCTCGACATCTCGGGCGTCGAGTGGCACGGCGCGCCGGGTACGGAGGAGCACGAGGAGCGGGTCGAGATCGCGTATCTGCCGGCGGGTGCCGTGGCCATGCGGTCCTCGCTGGACCCGGACACGGTCCTGCGGTACACGGAGGCGGAGTGGACCGCGTTCGTGCTGGGGGCGCGGGACGGGGAGTTCGACCTGGATCCGGCCCCGGGCGGCACAGTGGACGCGGAGCCGGCGTCCTGACCCTTCCGTACGGACACTCGTTCCCTACGGACGCCCGTTCCGTACGGACGCCCGTTCCGTCACGGACGTGACGGAACGGGGGAAGGGGCGGCACGCGGGTCTCCCACCCGCGGCCCGCCCCTTCTCGTTGTCCGCTCACACGGTCGACCCCTCAGCTGGTCATGGCGCGGGCGGTCGCGTACACGTCGAAGACGGCGAGCGCCAGCGGTACCAGCGTCAGCAGGACGAAGCCCTCGGCGATCTCCAGGAAGCGGCCCCAGAACGGGGTGAGACCCCCGCGCGGGAGGATCAGACCGAGCGCGGTGACCAGGGCCGCCGCCGCCGCGATCACGGCGACGAGCCAGATCGTACGGAGGTCCAGGGCCGCGCGGTCCCCGGCGAGGGCGTCGCGCATCAGGGCGGACGGCGGGTTCAGCGCCAGGCCGAGGCCGAGCAGGACGAGGGCGGCGAGGCCCGCGGCGAGGATGGGCGCCACCTGGGCGGTGTAGCGGAAGAGGTGGGCGCGCATCAGCAGCGCGACGCCGGTCGCGAGGGCGAGCAGCCGGCCCCACACGTCGTCGGAGAAGCCGAGCACCGCGCAGGCCGCGACGGCCACCAGCGCGCAGCCGCCCACCAGGCCGACGAGCAGTTCGTGGCCGCGGCGGGCCTGCGCCTGGATGCGTTCGGCGTCGACCGGCTCGGGCGGCACGGGATCGGTGCCGTACGCGCTGCGCTGCGAGTTGTTCGGCGGGTCGAAGCCGATCGGCAGGCGGGCGAAGCGCATGGACAGGCCGGGCAGGAAGGCCAGCGCGCCCACGGAGACGGGCGCGCACAGCGCGGCCGTCTCCGTGGGCGTCCAGTGCGCGAGGAGCGCCACGAACACGGTGATCAGACCGATGGCGGAGGCGCACACGAACGCCACGAACGGGCCGTCGCCACGCGGGGAGCACAAGGTGAGGACCACCGAGGCCACCAGGACCGCGGCGCAGCCGAGGAGGAACTGGAGCTTGCCGATGCCCTGGCCGGCGGCGAGGGCCAGCAGTCCGGAGCCCGCCACCGCCGTGTTCGGCAGGGCGCCGAGCCCGAGCGCGATCGCGGACGCCCGGTCGTCGTAGACCCGAGCGCGCACCGCGGCAAAGACCACCAGGAGGACGCCGGCGACGGCCGCGAGGATGCCGGGCAGGCTGTGCATGTCGTGCAGCGGGTCGGCGGTCCAGGCGACGAAGGCGAGCAGCGCCGGCAGGACACCGCCGCCGACGAGGCCCGCGGCGCGCGTCAGGTCGCCGTTCCACAGGGTGCGCTCGCGGGTGACCGCGGAGGCCACGGCCTCGGACACGTCGTCGAAGACGGCGGGCGGCAGCGACTCGGAGAAGGGGCGCAGCGTGAGGAGTTCGCCGTCGAGAATGCGCTGGGCGGCGAAGGAGCGGGAGCTGTCGAGGACCGTGCCGTCGCGGCGTACCAGGTGGTAGCCGACCGGGGCGCCCTCCGCGGGGCTCTGCCGGGAGAGCCGCAGGATCTCCGGATAGATGTCCGCGACCGGGATGTCGTCTGGCAGCGCCACGTCGATCCGGCTGTCCGGCGCGACGATGGTGACCCGGCAGAAACCGAGACCCGCGCCCGCCCCGGAAGGGGCTGCGGGACCGGGACCGCCGGCTCCGGTGGTCGTCGCGGAGGCCGTCATGCTCACCTGCTGCTCCCCCTCAGTGATGGTTGTGGAACTGGGCTGTGAAGGTCCTGCGCCCGTTTCCGCGGGGTGCTCCGCCGATCGCCCGACGGGGCGCCGATCCTGGGCCCGTCCGGCCGACCAGCGGGGCCAACGCACCTCCACATGGCGCGAAATGCCCTGATTCTCCAGCCTGGTTCGTGTGTGCTCACGCGAACATCCGGCACCCTACCGCCCACCGGTCCCGCGTGAAGTCAGTAGGATCACGCGGCGGCCTGCGTCCGCCTGACACGGGGCGGCGGGCGGAAGACCCTGGGGCCGGCAAGGGAATTGGTGAGCAGTGAGCCACATCGTCGTGAAGCGCCCGCCGCGGGCGCTGCCGTCCGAAGTGCCCACGGACGAGGTCGTCCTGCAGCCTCCGCCCGAGCTGCCGCGAGGACATCAGGAGAGCGTCCTCATGCAGTTGCTGCCGACGCTCGGCATGGGCGGCTCGGTGGTGTTCTTCTTCACGAGCGGGCAGCCGTTCATGAAGATCATGGGCATGGTGATGATCGCCTCGACGGTGGCCATGTCCATCGCGATGGTGGTGCGCTTCCGGCGCGGTTCCCAGGGCCAGCTCGCCGACATGCGCCGCGACTATCTGAGCTACCTGTCGCAGACCCGGCGCGCCGCCGTAGGCACCGCGAAGACGCAGCGCGACGCCCAGTACTACCTGCACCCCTCGCCCGAGCAGCTGTGGGCGCTGGTCGCCGAGGGCAGCCGGCTGTGGGAGCGGCGCCCGGGCGACGAGGACTTCGCGCAGGTCCGCGTCGGTCTCGGCCCGCAGTCCCTCGCCACCCCCCTGCTCACCCCCGAGACCGGCCCCGTGGATCAGCTGGAGCCGTTGACCGCGGGCGCGATGCAGCGGTTCGTCGCCACCCACAGCACATTGGACGACCTGCCGATGGCGGTCTCGCTGCGCGCCTTCTACCACGTGAGCATCAGCGGTGAGCCGCAGTCCGTACGTGCCTCGGCACGCGCCCTGACCGGTTCGCTGGCCGCCCTGCACTCCCCCGAGGATCTGATCATCGTGGTCGCGGCCGGGCGGGATGCCCTGCCGCACTGGGAGTGGGCCAAGTGGCTGCCCCATGTGCAGGCGCCCGGCGCGGTGGACGGCGCGGGCAGCCGCCGTCTGATCGGCAGCGACACCCGCGAGCTCGAGGACCTGCTCGCCACCCGCCTGACCGGCCGCCCCCGCTTCCACCCGAACGCCGCCCCGCTCACCGATGAACCGCACATCGTTGTCGTACTCGACGGCCTGTCCCTGCTGCCCGACTCCGTCCTCGCCTCCGCCGAAGGCCTCCAAGGTGTCACGGTTCTCGAGGTCGCGCCCGGTGACCCGGCGGGCGCCCAGGGCGACTTGTCCATCGTCGTACAGCCGCAGGAGCTGCACCTGGAGTCCGGGCACGGCGTCGTCTACGAGGGGATCCCCGACATCCTCTCCTACGAGTCGGCCGAGGCGCTGGCACGGCAACTCGCCCCGCTGCGCTTGGCGTCGGGCGGCGACGACGACGAACCGCTGCTCGCCAACCTGGAGTTCACCGACCTGCTGAATCTCGGCGACGCCGCGTCGGTGGACACCAAGCGCACCTGGCGGCCGCGTTCGCTGGCCGAGCGGCTGCGGGTGCCGATCGGCGTCGGCGAGGACGGCCGTCCGGTGATGCTGGACCTCAAGGAGGCCGCCCAGGAGGGCATGGGCCCGCACGGCCTGTGCGTGGGTGCGACCGGTTCCGGCAAGTCGGAGCTGCTGCGCACCCTGGTGCTCGGCCTCGCGGTCACCCACTCCTCGGAGACCCTGAACTTCGTCCTCGCGGACTTCAAGGGCGGTGCCACCTTCGCCGGCATGGCGCAGATGCCGCACGTGGCGGCCGTCATCACCAACCTCGCGGACGACCTGACGCTGGTCGACCGCATGGGCGACTCCATCCGGGGCGAGCTCAACCGCCGCCAGGAGATGCTGCGCGACGCGGGCAACTACGCCAACATCCACGACTACGAGAAGGCGCGCGCGGCCGGCGCCCCCCTCCAGCCGATCCCCTCTCTCGTCCTGGTGATCGACGAGTTCAGCGAACTGCTCACCGCGAAGCCGGACTTCATCGAGATGTTCGTGCAGATCGGCCGTATCGGCCGTTCGCTGGGCGTGCACCTGCTGCTGGCGTCCCAGCGCCTGGAGGAGGGGCGGCTGCGCGGCCTGGAGACGTATCTGTCGTACCGCGTCGGTCTGCGCACGTTCTCCGCCGCCGAGTCGCGTGCGGCTCTCGGCGTGCCGGACGCCTACGAACTGCCGAACGTGCCCGGATCGGGTTTCCTGAAGTACGGCACGGACGAGATGGTCCGGTTCAAGGCGGCGTACGTCTCCGGGGTGTACCGCTCCGGTTCGGCGCGGGCCGCCGCGCTCGGCGGGGCGCTGCCGCTGGACCGGCGGCCGGTGGTGTTCACCGCGGCCGAGGTGCCCGTGCAGTACGTGACCGTGCCCCAGCAGCGTCCGGAGGCGTCCGACACGGACGACGCGCTGGCGGACACCGTCCTCGACGTGATCGTGCGCCGGCTGGAGGCGCAGGGGCCGGCGGCGCACCAGGTGTGGCTGCCGCCGCTGGACAGCCCGCCGTCGCTCGACGGGCTGCTGCCCGGTCTGACCGCGGTCGAGGGCCGGGGGCTCACCCAGCCCGGGTACGAGGGAGCGGGACGCCTCGTCGTCCCCGTCGGCCTCGTCGACAAGCCGTACGAGCAGCGCCGCGACCCGCTGTGGGTCGACTTCTCCGGCGCGGCCGGCCACATGCAGATCGTCGGCGGCCCGCAGTCCGGCAAGTCGACGCTGCTGCGCACGCTGATCGCGTCGTTCGCCCTGACCCACACCCCGGCCGAAGTGCAGTTCTACGGACTCGACTTCGGCGGTGGCGGGCTGTCGGCGATCGCCGGGCTGCCGCACGTCGGCGGTGTCGCGTCCCGGCTGGACCCCGAGCGGGTGCGCCGCACGGTCGCCGAGGTGTACGGCGTCATGACGCGCCGCGAGGAGTACTTCCGCTCGTCCGGCATCTCCTCCATCGCGGAGTTCCGGACCAAGCGCGGCCGCGGCGGGATCTCGCTGACCGAGCAGCCGTGGGGCGACGTCTTCCTCGTCATCGACGGCTGGGGGAACTTCCGCACCGACTACGAGGGTCTGGAGCAGGTCGTCCTGGACATGGCCGCGCGGGGCCTCGGCTACGGCATCCACGTGGTGCTGTCCGCGTCCCGGTCGATGGAGGTCAGGTCCAACCTGAAGGACCACCTGATGAACCGCCTGGAGCTGCGGCTCGGCGACACGATGGACTCGGAGCTGGACCGCAAGGTGGCGGCGAACGTCCCGACGGGGGTGCCGGGGCGCGGCCAGTCGCCGCAGAAGCTGCACTTCATGGCAGCCGTTCCGCGGATCGACGGGCTCACCTCGGACACGGACCTCGCCGACGCCACGGCGGCGCTGACGACGGAGGTCGCCCGTCACTGGCAGGGGCCGGGTGCGCCGGAAGTGCGTCTGCTGCCGCGCGAGTTCCCGGCGGAGCAGCTGCCTCCGGGCGACCGGTTCCCCCGGCGCGGGGTGGCCTTCGCCCTCGACGAGGACAATCTCGAACCCGTCTTCGTCGACTTCGAGCAGGACCCGTTCTTCCTGGTCTTCGGTGAGAGCGAGACGGGCAAGTCGAACCTGCTGCGGCTGCTCATCAGGCAGCTGACCGCGCGCTACTCCGGCGACGAGTGCAAGCTGTTCGTCGTCGACAACCGGCGGTCCCTGCTCGGCGTCACCCCGTCCTCGCATCTGGCGGAGTACATCCCGATGTCCAACGCCATGGACCACCACATGACCGCGCTCGCCGACCTGATGCAGCGCCGGACGCCCACGGCCGACGTGACCGCGCAGCAGCTGCGGGACCGGAGCTGGTGGCAGGGGCCGACGGTGTACGTGATCGTGGACGACTACGACCTGGTGTCCACGTCGAGCGGGAACCCGCTGGGCGGCCTGACGGAACTCCTCCCCTTCGCCCGGGACGTCGGCGTGCGCTTCATCGTCGCGCGGTCGACGGCGGGCGCGGGGCGCGCGGCGTACGAGCCGTTCATGCAGCGCATGAAGGAACTGGGCGCGCAGGGTGTCGTGATGGCCGGTGACCCGGGCGAGGGGGACATCCTCGGCGGGGTGCGTCCCCGGCCGATGCCGGTGGGCCGGGGGGTCTTCGTCTCCCGCCGACGCGGAAAGCCCCTGGTGCAGACGGGGTTGGTCGCGGGCGAGTACTGACGGGGCTCGGTGGGCTCGGGTGTCGGGTACTTCGGGTTGCGGAGAGAGGGTGGTCGGGTCCGTGGAGAGGGTGGTCGGGTCCGTGGAGGCTCTTGCGTCGGGCGTGCGGATCCGACCGGTTGGTCGTTGGCGGAACGGGCCCGTCCTTGACACGGGCTCGACGGGGACACGGGGAAGGGTTCGCGCATGGCGTGGGACGAGTGGGAACAGCTGAAGTCGCAGGCGGCCGAGCGTCAGTCGGCCCACATGCAGCTCAATCAGCTGGAGCCGGGCGGCGGTGGCGGCCATGTCACGGATCCCGGCCAGTACGGCGACCTCACCGTGCATCAGGGCGACCTGGCGAAGATCGGCGAGCATGCGTTCACGCTGTACAACGACCTGTGGAACAAGGGCCGCCGGGCCGTCCCGAGCAGTGACAAGGCCGCCGGTGACCTGACCAAGCAGGGTTTCGCCCTCGGTGGTGGGCTCCAGCACGTCTCCACCCGCTGGGACGAGCAGCTGTCGTCCCTGCGGGACGCGTGCGCCCACATCTCGAACCACATGCAGGTCACCAAGAAACTCCACACCGGCGACGACCACTACATCCGGCGCCAGATGAGCAGCATCGACGTTCTGGACCAGGGCTTCGACGAACGCGTCGGTGCTCCGGGCGACAGGAACCCCGCCTACGCCGACAAGGACGAGAAGAAGGACAAGAAGGGCGAGTGATGGACCTCGACGCGCTCCGCTTCGCCGACTTCAAGCTGCTCGAAGATGCGGTCACCGACTGGACCACGATGATCGGTGACCTCGACGAACTCAAGGCGTCCGCCGACAAGGGCCTCAGAGGCGCCGCCAACAAGGCCGACTGGACCGGCGAGAACGCCACCGTCTCCAAGGAGTTCGTCGGCAAGACAGCCGGCGAGTTCGAGGACGCCCACACCCAGGCGACCTCCATCAGAAACATCCTCCGGGACACCCTCGGCGAACTGAAGAACCACAAGGGCAAGCTCGAAGACGCCATCGCACGCGGCCTGAAGAAGAACCTGACGGTCACGGCCACCGCGGGTGGCGGGTTCACGGTGGCCACCCACGTCCATCCTGACCGTGGCAATACGCCCGAACACGACGCCAGCGATGTCACCGGGCTGCGCGATGAGATCCAGAAGATCCTCGACGACGCGACGGAGAGCGACACCTCCGCCAACAAGGTCCTGCAAGCGCTGGCCGACCAGAGCCGACTCGGCTTCTCCGACGCGAGCTACGCCAACCGGAACGCCGCCGCCGACGCCATAAAGAAAGCCGATGAGCTGGCCGAACTGGCGAAGAAGAAACCGGAAGATCTCAGCGTCGCGGATTTCGACCGGCTCAACGCCGGCCTGAAGAAGTACGCGAACGACGACCTGTTCGCCGAGGAGTTCACCACGAAGCTCGGCGCCGAGGGAACGCTCCAGTTCTGGACGAACCTCAGTGAACCAGGAATTAATCCCGAGGTGTATCGTGCACGCCGCGAACAGCTCGACAGTCTACAAAGGCACCTATCCCTCACTCTCGCCACGGCAAGCCACAGCGACACCGCGGCCATGACGGAATGGAAGAGCCAAGTGGTGGACCTCGGGGACAAGCCACTCTCCCGGAATGGCGGATTTCCCTTGGGCGTTCAGGTCATGAGCAACCTCATGCGGTGGGGCGACTATGACGACCAGTTCCTGAATGACTATGGCCGCAAGCTCGTCGAAACGGACAAAAAGTTCACCGGGGACGGGAAACATGGCGCATGGCAGCATCCGGGCGCTGCCCCCTTCCTCAACCGCACGAAGTCTGATGGCGGCTGGGACCCCATGACTGGTTTTTTGGAGGCACTTGGACATAACCCTGGCGCCTCAACGGAGTTCTTCGCCGCGCCTGATAGGGCGAGCGGCAAAATTGGCAGCCACTCCAAAGTGAACGACAATCTTGAATACTTGCTCGACCGCCATTGGTCCCCTGACCCCGCGCAGGACGGCGGAAACAGCAGGGCCGTAGCGGGACGAGACGCTCTGGGTCATGCCCTCGAATCCGCAACGACTGGCTACGCCTACGACGCGTCGACTGGCGAGGATCCGATGGTTTCCGGCGACGGAGACCGCCGTACCGCTGCGACTGCACGCGTCATGGAACAAGTTGCCTATCTGTTCAGCGACAAGGACGGCTCGCAGACACTGCACGAGCAGCCTGAACTGGCTGACAGTCTTGGCAAAATGGGGTCCGCCTACATCGACGACATCAACTATAGCCTGTCGGGAATCGGCGATCACGGCAGAAGTGCCGACGACTTCCCCGCCATGTATCCCGGTCGGGCTGACTTCGGAAACCAGGGCGCCATCAACTTTCTCAGCGTGCTGGGGCAGAACGAGACCTCTCATGGCATTGTGACAGCAGGCCAGCATCTGTACACACTAAGTCTGCTCGACTCCAATCCGCCCACCGACCAGTCGAACTATGAGCACGGCAAGGATGCCCTGTTCATGGAGGCGGAAGCGCGCGGAATCTTGGATCACTCGCGAGTGCAACAAGCCGAGTCCGACTTCAAACAAGGCTCGGAGGACGCGAACAAGTCGCTCGGCAGATCAGCTGAGTGGGGAAAGTACTTGGCGGGTGCCGCCGTCGGAACAGGAATCGCCTTCCTCCCCCTGCCCGGAGCTCAATACGCCGGCGTCGCGATCGCCCCCATCGCAGCCGACCTGACAGGGGAAGCGGTGAGCACCTTTATTGGTCAGGAGACCGACAAGGCGGTTGATGACGCCGAACAGGACCATATCGAGCAATCTCAATTGACGAGTCAGGAGTTCTACAACAAGGGCGCGGACACGCTGGGCAAGAGCTATGAAGCGTACTTTGAAGACTTCGCAAAGTACCGCGGAAGAGCCGATTCTGATGATGTTGCCCGACAGTTGAGAACCACGTACCTTTCGACGGGTTCAGATGAGGATGACGCGCGTGGCCTTCCCCCATACAAGGACTGATCGATGAAGCAATTCTACGGCTCTGTAGGCGAGCCCAGAAAAGCACTCGCGGTGCAACGTCGATGGCTTGCAGTGGGAATAACCTGCGCGTTGACTCTTTCCGGATGCTCAGAGGGAACCGGAAAAAATATTCGCGGACATCCAGCCGGCCAGATCTGCGACGGCACGCTCAGCAAATCAGCCGCCGACTCTCTGCGCAGGCTCGCAGGAGCCGACAAGTTCACTGAACTTACAGGAAAAACCGACGCGGGCGAGCCCAACAAGTTCAGCCTCAAGCGGGCCGCCACACATCTTCACGACGAAACGAACAAACGCAGCAGATGCACGATATACAAAGCCAGTGACGACAGCGGAATTCCGCTGATTCAACTGGATTTCAAGGCAGCACAGCAATACCCTCGACCCGAAAAGGCGGATCAGAGTCAAGCGCGCGATACGACTTGGTATGACATCGGAGTCTACGCAAACACAAAAGGAAAAAACTCGACTTCTCTCTACTTCCGCTGCAAATCGAGCAGAGGCGGGAGGCCAACCGAATATGTAAATGCTGGCATGTTCAGTACGGAGAGCAAGCTGAAAGGAAACTTCGTCAGCAGTGACCGCATGAACATCCTCAACTCTGTTGCTCGTCACATAGCCGCGCAGTTGAAGTGCGAAAA
Source organism: Streptomyces sp. GLSS-08 (assembly GCF_056387915.1). NCBI lineage: Bacteria > Bacillati > Actinomycetota > Actinomycetes > Kitasatosporales > Streptomycetaceae > Streptomyces > Streptomyces sp. GLSS-08. Next base: position 45,790 of record NZ_JBWJAQ010000029.1, on the reverse strand, counting down.
TGAGGCCCGGTTGCCGGATGAAGTAGCCGAGATGAAGGACAAGAAGGGCGAGTGATGGACCTCGACGCGCTCCGCTTCGCCGACTTCAAGCTGCTCGAAGATGCGGTCACCGACTGGACCACGATGATCGGTGACCTCGACGAACTCAAGGCGTCCGCCGACAAGGGCCTCAGAGGCGCCGCCAACAAGGCCGACTGGACCGGCGAGAACGCCACCGTCTCCAAGGAGTTCGTCGGCAAGACAGCCGGCGAGTTCGAGGACGCCCACACCCAGGCGACCTCCATCAGAAACATCCTCCGGGACACCCTCGGCGAACTGAAGAACCACAAGGGCAAGCTCGAAGACGCCATCGCACGCGGCCTGAAGAAGAACCTGACGGTCACGGCCACCGCGGGTGGCGGGTTCACGGTGGCCACCCACGTCCATCCTGACCGTGGCAATACGCCCGAACACGACGCCAGCGATGTCACCGGGCTGCGCGATGAGATCCAGAAGATCCTCGACGACGCGACGGAGAGCGACACCTCCGCCAACAAGGTCCTGCAAGCGCTGGCCGACCAGAGCCGACTCGGCTTCTCCGACGCGAGCTACGCCAACCGGAACGCCGCCGCCGACGCCATAAAGAAAGCCGATGAGCTGGCCGAACTGGCGAAGAAGAAACCGGAGGACCTCAGCGTCGCCGATTTCGACCGGCTCAACGCCGGCCTGAAGAAGTACGCGAACGACGACCTGTTCGCCGAGGAGTTCACCACGAAGCTCGGGCCGAGGGGGACGCTCGACTTCTGGACCGGGCTCAACGACGTGCACAGCGCCTATGCGGTGGGCAGCAAGCGGGTGGACCAGTACGACGATCTGCAGAAAAGTCTGAGCCTCACTCTGGCCAACGCCACACAGAGCGACACGGGTGCCATGACCGAGTGGAAGAGCGGCATGCTCGACCTCGCCGACAAGCCTGTCGGCCGGGGCGGCGGTTTCCCCCTCGGTGCGCAGGTCATGTCCAACCTGATGCGGTGGGGCGACTACGACGACAGGTTCCTGGTCGACTACGGCGACAAGCTGGTCGCGACGGAGAAGAAGTTCCCGGGCAACGGCCGTCACGGGGCCTGGGTGCGCATGGACATGGGCGTGAGCTCGCTCATCAACCGCACCGGCACGGACTCCGGCTGGGACCCGATGACCGGCTATCTGAAAGCACTGTCGAACAGCCCCGACGCGGCGACCGAGTTCTTCAACGACGACTTCGTCACCAAGGACGAGGACCACGACTTCACCGAGAAGAAGGACGGCAAGGACGTCAAGAAGTCCCTGTCCAACTTCGACTACCTCTTCGAGGAGCGGGACTGGCCGCCGGACCACAACGACAAGGGTGACGACAGCATCGAGGGGCGCAACAATCTGGCGCTGGCTCTGGAGGCGGCGACCACGGGGCATCCTGCCGGTGAGCTGCCTACGGCGGACACGCCTCCACACGACCTGGAACAGGCCAAGCTCATGGAGAGCCTGGTGGCATCGATTGCAGACGATCCCGAGCGCCTGACTAAGTATGGGTACATGACCGACAGTGTCGGTCAGATCACGTCAGAATATCTGCCTGACATCAACAGAGGCATGAGTGACGTGCAACGAGACCCGCACTCGGACGACTGGCGAGACATCGAGAAGCTCTACCCAGTCGCCGGCTCGGAGGCCGAACTCCAGCATACGGACATCACCAAGCTCCTCTTCGCTGTCGGACAGAATGAAGAGGGATATGCCGCGGTCGAGGTCGGCCAGAAGGCGTACATGGCCAAGCTGATGGACTACCACTTGGATCCGGACCTGCCGACAGGCCAACGCGTATCCGAGGACGAGGAACTCGTAGTCCGGCAGATCGCGGGGAGGTCCGGCGAAGTCTCCGGCACCCTCGGGCTCGGCCGTCAGGAAGCCATCGGAGAGGAAGCCTCCGACAAGGACAAGGATTACGAGCAATCCGTGTCCCAGTACAAGAACCTCATCTCCGGTGGTGTTGGCACAGTCGTCGGAGTGGGCACGTCGTTCGTCGCGACCCCTTGGGTCGGAGCGGCAGTTGGTGGCGGCGCCGGCACCGTGACCAGCGTAATTCTGGAGTCTGTCTTCAAAGATGCGGAAGGGCATGCTCTGGATGACGTCCAGAAGACGATGGGTGAGCGTTGGCAGGACGGCCTGATGAGGAACGCAGAGGTCTCCGGGCAGGCTGCTCGTCTCGCAGCGGAGGAACACCGCTCGGTCGATGCCGGCGACGCTTCTACCTGGGCGCGGGAGGCAGGACGCCAAGGTTATGTCAATGCACGGGCCATTCTGGAAGGCCAGGCTCCGGGAAGTATCGCTTACTCCTGACCAAGTCGAGCATTGGAAGAGAAACGCGATGAGCCATCGTCGAGACGCTGCGGGACTTCCTCTTTTGGTTACCTCTGCCGCGTTCGCCGCTCTGTCCCTTACGGCCACTGGGTGCAGCGGAGACACGGAGAATCGCGAATATGCCGTGCCTCACGAGCTGTGCGGAACGACCATCTCCTCCGACGAGCTCGCCCGTTTCCTCCCTCCCGGAGAAGAGATCACCGTGAGGGATGATTCCCACACGGCAGTCGAGGGATGCGAGGTCCTCGTTGACAAAAAGCTCGTCGTTTCCACTACGCAGGCCTGGCTCGAAAGAGGCAAAACGACAGCCTATTTCGCGGCCGGCCAGACTCTTGACGCGCCCGAGGGATCTTCAGCCGACGGTAGGTTCCGATACTCGGACAACGAGGCCTTCGGGAAGACTCGCGGCTGCATCGACAAGGAGCACGGACAGGAGTTGTACACCGCCGTACAGGCAGAGGGGTCGAAGCGCAGGGACGTTGAGGCCATGAAGCGCCTCATCGTCTCCTACACCAAGAATGTCGAAGAGTCAGCCGAGTGCACAGCAGGTTCCCAGTAGGAGTCACTGCGCTCACCGGCATCGCCGAGATTCAGCTCGTGTCGCCTCCACCTCGACAAGGGGTCGAAAAGTGTGATGATTCAAGTGCGCGTCGGTAGCGCACTGTTGTTGACCATGCGGGAAGCAGCCGCCGGCGTCGACCTGAACAATGAGCTGATGACCGAGGCCGTCACCACGTTCGCGAAACGCGCGCGCCAGGTTCAGGACGGCGAGACGGCGTCGGCACGTATGAGCGGTGCTTGACGCCTGGCGTGATGGCGGGAGGGCGCCCGCCCCCTCCCGCGAGGACCAGACCGGGCAGAGCGCTCGGGCACAGTTCGGGGTGGGCGCCTCCCGCGCGCGCCCACCCCGGTGACCTGTGCGCATCAGCGCTACGCGTAGTAGCTGGCGGCCTTCTTGTCGCCGCCCATGTAGTCACCGCCGGCGCGGCCGACGACCTGCGCGATGGAGACCAGGGCCTGGTGGATGTCCCGGGCTTCCTTGTCCCACAGGGCCTGTTGCTGCTTGTACATGTCGTGCGCGTCGCCCTCCCAGCCCGAGGCGACACTGGCGACCATCTTCTTGATCTCTTCCAGGTCCTGCTCGAGCTGCTTGGCCTGGTTGCCGATCTCGGTCGCGGCTGCGTCAAGCGCCCCGTACTTGACTACGAGTTCATCGTGGCTGTTGCCGGCCATACTCACTCCACTCCTTCATGTTGTGCATCGACGGATCCGGCCTCGGGTGTCCGAGGCGGCACTCGCTCAGAACCCGGCGAGACTCGACTTCGGGGCTCCGTCGTGCACGTTGATGCTGTTGACGGCCTGGCGGACGTCGTCCTCGGTGCCGTCCTTGATCTTCCTGGTGGCGGTCATGGCTTCGAGGAACTTGGTGAGGATGTTGCCGATCCGCACCAGGGACGTGTTGATCTCGTACTGCTTGGTGTTGAAGGCACCGGCACCGATGCCCTTCCACTGACCGCTCTCGAGGCTGTCGATGGTCCCCTGAAGGCGGTGGACCTGCCCCTTGATCGACTCGAACTTCGTCGCGATGTCCTGCTCGAGCTTGATTACTTGGGCATCTGATAGCCGCTGGCCGTCTGCCATGAATGGGCTTCCTTCCTGGATTGCCGTACGAACGTGCCGGGTGCGCGGGTCACCGGTCGGCGAATGCGCGTCCCGGCCTGGAAAGTTGGGCCGGAGGGGAGGACGTGCTCAGCCGTTGCGGCGCGCGCGCAGCACGGCGAAGCCGCCTCCCCCGATCACCGCCGCCGCGGCGACGGCACCCAGGACCACCCACAGCGTGTTGCCGTCGGACGGCTCCGAGCTTGATCCTGCCGTTGAAGTCCGGCCGCCTGAAGAGCTTTTTGGGGGCTGTGACGAGGCTGGGACGGATGTGGAGGGAGTGGCGCCCGCCTCACCGGCCGGCGTCTTCTCGTTGGTGATCGGATTGACGTCTGCGGGACCGGGGTCGCCCTTGCCCTTGATCAGATTGGATCCGGGGCGGATCAGGCCGTAGCCCAGGTACTTGCTCGGCGTGTTCTTGGGCCAGTCACGCGCTGCCGTGTCGATCAGGACGCGGAGCACCTGGTTCGCGGTCCAGGTGGGGTGAGCTGACCAGATGAGGGCGGCGGAGGCGGAGGCGATCGCGGAACCCTGACTCGTTCCCTTGCCCATGCAGTACCGCTGGAAGGTGTTGTCGCACCAGACGGGTACGTCGAGGCCGGGGGCCGCCAAATCTACGTAGTCACCTGACTGCGAGAACTTCCCTACGGCACCGCTCTTGTCGGCCGCTCCTACTCCGACGACCTCGAAGAATCCTGCCGGGTATCCGATGAATTCGTCTCTGTTGGTGCTCTCACTATTGCCAGCAGCAGCGAAAAGCAACTTTCCCTTCGACGCCGCATATTTTACAGCTTCTTTCTCGTCGTCCTCCGGAAGGAAGCCACCGAACGACATGTTGATGATTTGCGCGTCGGAGTCCGCAGCTGCCCGAATCGCTTCAGCGGGCGAAGCTGTACGCCTGAATTCCGCTTTGTCTTTCAGTGAGGACAACGAGACCCGGATCGGAATAATTTTCGCGCTGGGAGCGAGGCCTTTGATGCCACTTCCACGACCCGTGCCTGCGATCAACTCGGCCATGCTCGTACCGTGACCGTCGTAGTCCTTGGTTGCCCCGTATGCCACTTCCTGCGGGATGTCCTCGGTCAGCAGTTGCCCCTTCAGGGCGGGTGTCGACGCGTTGACGCCGGTATCCAGGACAGCGACCTTGATGCCTTTACCGGTGCTGACCTTCCACATCTTTTGGGCGGACATGGCATCCAGATACCACTGCTTCGGGGAGGTGCCGTCAGCGTAGGCGTGCGGAGCGACAGCGATAGAGACGGCGACGCAGACTCCAAATGCCGCCGCTGTCGAGGCAACCCGCTTCCAAACCCTGCCCCGGCGCGTGCCAATTTCAGTGCCGGGTCGGCTGATTTCTGACTTCATGCCTCTGGATGTCCCTGCTCGCGGCTGTCGGTCACTGATGAAACAGAACCCTGCCTGTCGGGCGGGCTGGCCTCTTCCCTTGTCACACGCCGGTCCGTCCTCCGCGAGGCGCTTCGCTCAGCCTCGTCAGCGGGCTGGTTGTTGCCTGAAGGGTTACGCACCAGCCCCGAACCGCCGACGGTGCCTCCGCGCGCGCTCCGTGCAGAGCGCCTTTGGGGGGCACCAACCACCCCATCGGGATTGGTTGCCGATCGACCCGCGGCACGCCCCTCACCGCTCTTTGCAGGCGGGTTTCCGATCACGCCACGCTGTCCGACCCTTGATCCGGTGCCGGTGTTCCGGGCAGCAGCCTGGGTCTCGCCGCCGACGACCGTGCCCCGGGGCACTCGCGAACCCGACCCACTTTGGGCAGTCCCTGTCGGACGCCCACCCACAACTCCGTTGGCGCGTCCTGCGCCCGTGGCACCGCTTCGTGGTGCGCCGTTCGTCCCGGTGACCTTCGGCGTGCCTCCGGTTACCGCCCGGCCCATCGGTGACCGTCCCCCGGCCCCACCCTGACCGATCGCTCCGGCACGTCCCATCGCATTGCCAGTGCGGCTTGAGGTGTTCGCGGCTGCGCGCCCGGCGGAAGCAGGAGTCCCGGCCCGCCCGGAGGCAGTCGGGTTCCCGGTGCGTCCCGTGGCGGCCGGACTTCCGGCTCTTGCCGCACCTTGCCGCGCGACCCCCTGCGCCTGGGCAGAAGCCCTGGGAACACCCGAGGCGCGGATCGGCTTCGACGGACCGGTCGTGCCTGCTTTCACGAACCCTTGAGCGAACGGCACAGGAGCATTGGTGGAGGGCGGCGTTGTACCTGTGGTGGACACGGGTGTGCTGGTGGTTGCGGGCGTGTTGACCGTCGGCGGCGTGGCGACGCTGTCGATCTGCGTGCCGATGTGTGAGGTGGCAGGGGGGTTGGGCTCCTGCAAGTCTGCTACCCCTGAGTGTTTCTCAAGGACGGGGCTTGCGTGCCCGACTGGCGTCCCCGAGTCGCTCGTGTATCGCCCGGTGCCCTGTTCCGAAGGGATAGGGCCTGAGATGTGATCAGGGTTCTTCGCACGCGCGACAGGCTTCGGAACCCCCAGATCCGGCATCGTCGAGAACGTAGGCGGCTCGCTCGCCGCCAGGGTTTGTTCCGAGACCGAGTAGAAGGACGCGAGGCGGTTCATCTGGTTGATCGCCTCTTGGCGGTCCTTCTCGACCTTCAGGGCCGCGGCGTAGTCCTTGTTCCCCTCGACCCTGCCCGGGGTGGGGATGTCGTCGACGGTCTTCTTGTCGGCCCTGTTGTCCCGAGGCGGCATCGCCTTGCGCACGGAGGCCAGGCCCGTCCCCGCGGCGGTGATCTGCACGCCCGCGACCTCCGCGTAGTCCGCGAGGAGCGTCGAGTCCTTGGCGAGGTTCTTCCCCCAGGTACGGAAGGCGTCGGCCGCTTCGCCCTCCCATTCGACACGGTCGATGTGCTCGCTGAGCTCCTTCGCCGCGGCGCTGATGGCGTCGCGCGCCTTCCACAGTGCCTCGCCGGCGCGTTCGAGTTCCTCGGGCTGTGTGTTCTCGACCAGGTCGATCATGGCGTTGAGGGCGTGTCCCTCGAAGTTCGTGCTGCCGAAGACATTCATGCGCCCGAACCCGAAGGCGTCGTGCATGATCTCCGACACCCGGTTGGGCATGTCGGTGACGCCCACCTGAACGGCGGCGGCCTCGTGTACGTTCTTGGGCTGCTCTTTATCGGTCATACGCCCACCCGCCGTCGACCTTCTTGTCGTTGTTGCGCTCAGGCTGGGCCTTGCCGTCCTTGGCCCGCTGCGCTGCCTCGTGTTCGTGGTCCACCTTGGCCTTGATGGCCCAGAAGCGGTGCCGCAGATCCTCTTCGAGGTTGTCGAACGTGACGTCCGCACCGTGCACGGCGATACCCATGGCCTCGATCTGCAGGCCCAGCGTCTTGGAGAGGGAGGTGAGGCGCTCGTGCACACGGTGGTACTGGGTGTACAGACCGGCGGCCTCGGGGAAGTTGCCCGTCCCGCTGAAGGCGTGCTGAGGAATCGTGTGCGCGGCGACCTTGGACGAGCTGGCCGCCGAGCCCTCGAACTCCGTCAGCAGTGTGTCCACGCGCTTTTTGAAGTCCGTGAGCGCCTCCAGGCCCCGCTTGAGGCCAACGCCCCCGCCGCCCATGTCCGCAGGAAGCACGATCAGTCCCCTTCCCCGTTCCCCGTTTGTACAGCCACTGAGTGGCGCGGCGGCCCAGCCGCGTGCGACACACTCGTTGACCACTGTAGTCACTGTGTAAATCCCGGCCAACTGAACTTTGTGCTGTGTCAGTTACGAAACCGTCGAGACGTCGCCGGGTGTTGACCGGCAGGCGATCTCAAATGTCCAAATAGAGCGCCAAATCGCACATCTCCTCCGTGGTCGAGTGGTGACTCTCACCATCCCCGGCCGTCGCCGCCGATCCGAGCGGATCTTTGCAACTACAAAACCTGCGGGTGCACCGCCCCGCGCGGCGTTGACGTGGTTCGCTCCGTCCGGCCGGGGGTCAAGTGGCACCACCCCTGTCCCTCCAACGAGTCGCGGTAAACCGCCCGCGGCCCTCACCCGCACCACAGGACCCTCCACCCCTCTTCACGGCTCGGTCACGAGCCTCCATCAAGGCTACTCTGCGTCACTGACAAGCACTCAGGGTGCACGCAAGGGAGGAAGCTTGCTGTGACGTGGGACGAGTGGGAGCAGGCGCGGGGTCGGGTCGCGGGGCAGGGCGCCGGGATGCGGCTGGATCAGTTGCCGGCTCAGCGGAGTGCCACCGGTGGCGGCGGGCCCGATCTGGCATCGCGTCCGGCTGAGAAGAAGGCTGCCGCGCGGGCGATCGAGGAGCACCTCGAGCCCGACACGCGGAAGTCCGGAGCCTGGGCCGACGAGGAAACAGGCACCGTGGTCGCGGAGTTCGCGGGCCGGGACGGGCACGGATGGGTTACGTCCGGAGCCCTCAAGCGGGCGCACAAAGCCTGGAGCGACCAGGTCAAGGCCCTCATGGACCGGCTCGGTTCGGAGAAGGACGCGTTGCGGAGCACCTCCGTGCTCTTCCAGAAGACGGACGCAGGGGTCGGTGCGCAGGTGCGACGGCCCTCGGGCCTCGACCTGCTCTGACCGGGTCCACCCTGCCAACGCCCGCGGCCGGCAGATCCGGTGCGCTGTTCGCACCCACCAAGACCCTCATCCCGGGAAGCCATGCCGACGTACCACGAAATCATGACCACCGACCTCTCGACCCTCACCACCGCCGCCGAACGCTGGGACGCCATGGCCGAGGAATTCGAGAAACGGGAGGCCCAGTACAAGCGGGACGTGCACGGCGTTTCCCTGGGGCACTCCTGGAAGGGACAGAGCGCGCATGCCGCCCACGCCCGGTTCGACATCACCCTCAAGGAGTTCCGGGCCGCCCAGACCGAGGCCAGAGCGGTCGCGTCGCTGCTGCGGGACGCCCACACGCGGTTCGTCGAACTGCGCGCCAAGGTCCGGGCCGTGCGGAAGGACGCCGTCGCGGCGGGAATGCGGGTCTCCGAGCGGGGAGTCGTCTCGTACGAGGGACACGACAAGGCAGGTGGTGCGCAGAAGGCCTGTACGTCGACGTCCTCCTGGCAGGACGGTCTCGACCGTGCGGTCCGGGCCGTCGAAGACGCGGACCGGGGAGTCGAGATCGCCCTGAAGGCCGTCGCGGTCGACTCGGACGTCTCCGACGGCACCTTCAACGGCTTCAACTCCCGTGCCAGCGGCGACATCGAGAAGTACGAGGCCGAGGCCGCGGACGCCATCGCCCTGCGGCTCAACAGCGGTGCGGAACTCTCCGACCGCGACATCGCGGAGCTGCGGCGCACCTTCCGCGACAACGGCCGCGACCAGGCGTTCAGCCGCATGTTCCTCGACGGGCTCGGCGCCGGCGGGACGATCAGGATGACGAACCGGCTGAACGACCTCATCCATGTCCGGGGCGGCAGGGGCGCCGGCGACTTCTCCGCCATCGAGTCCGGGCTGGCGCGCACGCTCGCCACCGCCACCAGGAACACGAGGTCCCAGTGGTACGAGGGCTGGCGGGCCGACATGCGGAAAGCGGGCGTGGAGCGCTACGAGACGGACTACCAGGGTGCCCGTCTCGACAAGGCCCGCGGGTACCAGTCGCTGGTCACGCTCATGGAGAAGGGGGACGGTTACGCGCCCCAGTTCCTCACGGACATGGGCGACGACATCATCCGGGCGGAGAAGAACGACCCTGGCATCTGGGATCTGAAGGGCGAGTACGCCGGCAAGCGGGGCGGCTGGTTCGCCAACGATCCACTGGACGGGTTGCTCGGTGTCATGAGCCACGACCCGGACACCGCCGCGTCCTATCTGAAGTCGGATAACCGGATGAAGTACCTGATGGAGGAACGTGACTGGAAGGTGGTCCAGCAGGCTCAGGAGGGCGCCAAGGCTCCGGCCTACGGCGCCGTCCTGGACGGGGACGATCGTGCCGGGTTCGGTGCCGCGCTCCAGGCCGCGACGACCGGGATCGATCCCTCCGACAAGGACGCGGAGTTCGTACGGCACACCAAGGACAACGACGCCGTCCTCCGGTCGTCGCTGCGCTACCTGGCTGACAGCGGGGACGACTTTCCGCCCTCGCTGCGGGCGCCCGTCGCCGGGATCCTTGCCAATCACGGTGACGCCGTGCACGCGTCGGCCAGCAGTGTCGACATGTCCGCGTCTCCGCTGAAGCAGGAGCAGCTTCTCGAGGTCATGAAGCAGGTCTCCAGGGACCAGGGCGCGTACGGGACCCTGAATCGCGGGATCAACCACGCGCTGGTCTCCGACATCCACGAGCCCGGTCAGCGGGAGCCCGAGGAGTCGCTTCTCCGCGCGGGGCGCACGGTGGGCTTCCTGGAGGAGGCCCGCGCGCAGACCGCCTCGGAGCCCAAGACGGCCGAGCTGCCGGGCAAGTGGGTGGTGGACCAGGCCATCGGTCACCTCCCGGTGGGCAGCGGAGAGGTCCAGGCGGGGGTGGACTACGTGACGGAGCGGTGGCTCGCCGACGAACAGAGGCGTTATGACGATAAGGCGGTTGCGGAAAAGGTCGCCCACTACGAGAACAGAAACCATCAGTTGACGGCACTGACCAATGAATGGTGGGGGGTGCACGGCGACGGCGGCCGCACACCGTACAGCCGTCAGGATGCCACCGAGCGAGCTGCGGATGCCGGCATCAACCGCGCCCGAGGAATCTCAGGATAGGTGGCACGTGAACGGCACCACGAGATATGGCAAGAGCATTCCGGTAGCAATCAGCCTCACGGCTCTGCTTCTGACGTCGTGCGGCGGCTCACGCTCAGATCAGACGGTTCCTCGGTCTATGTGCGGGACTCCCGTCAGTCGACCTATGGTCAAGCCGCTCCTGCAACCCATGGGCAAAGTCACGGAGTGGACCAGCGCAGGTTTCCGCGAAGCGGGCGAGACGTCGTGGTGCGTCGTCCTCGTCGGAGGTGACGACGCGATGCACCTCAAGTTCGCCTCCCACGGCGGCCCAGCCGACGTAACGGAAGCCGCCTCCCCCGGTAACTCCGTCACCGGGCTACAAAACCCCCGTCCCCTCCGTCTCGCCGACAGTGCCGTTGCCGGTGATGACGGGGCCATCGCAACCACCCGTTGCCGGGACGGGAGCGGGGCCGATCACTTCACCCTCGCGCTCAAGGTGACGCGGGGGAAGTTCGACGAGGACCGCAGGGTCGCCATCGAGAGGTTCATGCGGGCGTACATGCCGGCGACCGTGAAGACGCTCGGCTGCCTCAAGGGGTAGGGCCGGGCCCGCCACCCGTCACGCGGCGGGCCCGTCGACGGGCGTCGCGGAGGGCCACGGCCGTTCCGCCCAGCGCGGCGACCAGGACCGCCGCGCCCACCGCCACGTACGTGCCGAGGCGGGCGTTGCGCTCGTCCGGGGATTCGCCGAGGCGGAGCTCGGCGGGGGTGGGAGCCTCGGCCTTCGTGACGCCCTCGTGGGGGGTGGGGGTCTCGACGGGCCGGTCGTCCTCCGTCAGGGCGCGGACCGGGTCCACCACGCCCCAGCCGACGTAGCTGTCGTGACCGGCGACGGAGCGCTCCGCGGTCTGTTCGATCTGGGCGACGATCTGGCGTTGGGTCCAGTCGCGGTGCTTCGCCTTGATGAGCGCGGCGACTCCGGCCACGTAGGGGGCGGAGAAACTGGTGCCGTTGTCGGTGCAGTGGCCGCCCCTGGGGACGGTGGAGATCATGTCGACGCCGGGGGCGGCCACGCCGACGAAGCCGCCCGACTGGGAGAACGGGGCGCGTTCGTTGTTGCGGTCGGAGGACGCCACGGCCAGCACGCCGGGGTACGACGCGGGGTAGGTCCGCTTGACGTTGCCGCCGAGGCCGTCGTTGCCCGCGGAGGCGACCACCACGATCTGCTGCGCCAGGGCCGCGTCCACCGCCTGCTTCAGGGCGGGGGCGGGCTCGACGGCGTTCGCGGTGTCCTGGGAGATGTTGATGACGTCGGCTTTGACCCTGATCGCGTGGCGGATGGCGCGGGCGAGCGAGTCCGCCGTGCCGTGTCCCTCCGCGTCGTTCTGCTTGACGGGGATGACGGTCGCCGCCGGGGCGAGGCCCACGAAGCCCGTTCCCGCGGTGGGGCGGGCCGCGATGATGCCCGCCACGCGCGTGCCGTGGCCCACCGTGTCCGTGGTGCCCTGGGCGTTGCCGCGGTCGATCTTCTCGCCCTTGTCGTCCTTCGGCGGCAGGAAGTTGGCGCCGGTCGACGTGTCCACCGCGTGCGTGAGCTGGGGATTCTTGACGTCGACACCCGTGTCGATCACCGCCACCCGTACGCCCTTGCCCCGGGACTGGCTCCACAGTTCGTCCAGCAGGACGCGTTGCAGGGACCAAGGGCGGCCCGCGTACTTCTTGTTGGGGAAGGTGCACTGGTCGGTGGAGGAGTCGGCGGTCGCCGGGGGCGCGAGGGCGAGGATCAGCGTCGCGGCCGCGGCGGCGACCGTACGGACGGAGCCCGGGGCGCCGGAGGATGCGTACGGCATGGTCTCCCCCGTCCTACGAGCCCTGCGGCTGGCGTGCCGCCGACGTCGACAGGCGGGGGCCCGTGGACAGGAACCGGGACCATTCGGCGGGGACGGGTGCCGGGTCCACGTCCGCGTAACCCAGGCGGATCTGGGCCTGCTTGGCCTCCTGCTGGAGCTGCTGGCGCTCCTTGGCCGTGATGCCGATGCCCGAATCGCCGCTGTCACCGTCGTCGTTGGACTGGATGGCGTACCGCAGGCCGGTGTCGGTGACGAGGAAGACGCCGCCCGCCTTGATCTCCTCGCCCTTGAACTGGCGGTACAGCTGGCCGGATCCGGGCGTGACGTACGCGCTGTCGGAGCCGGTAGGCAGGACGGCGGGGAACGCGGTGCCGGCCCAAGTGCTCAGCGTGGTGGCGCCCTTGTTCTCGTCGTCGACGTCGCGCAGGACGTTGCAGACGGTGTTGCGGCTGCCTTCGGCGGTGCCCGCGTCGTTGACGGCCTTGGGTTCGTGGGTCGGCCAGTCGCGGTCCGCGGCGAACTCGTCCGTGGTGGGGACGAAGGCACCCGCGCTGACGTCGAGCGCCCGGCCGGCCTGGCCGAGGTCCACCAGGTCCCGGCTGTTGAGGAGCAGCGTGGCGGTGAAGTCCGAGACGGGGGCGACCTTGCCCGGCTGGACGACGTAGTACTGGTCGGTGTCGCCGTCGGGTGCCTTGAGGACCATGCCGACCTTGTTCGCCTCGGCCGGCAGGCTGCCCTCGATGTCCGCCGCGGCGCCGATCCGTCCCCGCACGTCGGGGAAGGTGACGGCGTCGCCCCGGTGCAGGGTCTTCAGCCAGGGGTCGGACACCCGCTCCGGTTCGCGCCCGGAGCCGACGAGGGTCCGCAGCAGCAGCTCGTCCTTTCCGACCTCGTAGGCGGTGCCGTGCGCGTCGACGATGTAGCGGGTGCTGTCCGGTCCTACGACGTACATGAGCTCACCGCCGCGCAGTTTGTTCGTGCCCTCGGTCCTGTTCATGTCGCGGGAGGCGAGGACGAACGCGGCCTTCTGGATGGACCGGCCGCCGGCGCTGGGGCGCTCGCAGACGGCCCAGCGCTTCGCGGAGCCGGCTTCCTTCTCGGACGGCAGGCGGTCGGGGGCGTACGGAATGCCGATCGTGACGCCGCGGGGGATGTCGCCCTTGTCCAGGACCGACTCGTCCACGGTGACGACCTCACCCTCACCCGTTTTGAGGAGGAGCTTCGCGGACGCCATGTTGAGGACGGGGTGCAGCCGGGTCTTGCCCCTGGTCTTCAGGACCACGTAGCGGGTGGTGGACTCGCTGGCGACGATCACCTTCTCGCCGGGGGCGTCCCAGCCCTTCGGGGCGGTCGGCTTGAACATGCCCCACGCCCCGAAGGCGGCCATCACGATCACTCCGACGACGATGCCCGGGACCACGGCGCGCAGCGGGCGCGGCGCCCCTTCCTCGGAGCCGTCGGGGGACGACTGGACGAAGGATGCCAGCATGCGGCGCTTCGCGAAGGTGTAGGCGTTGAGCTGGTCCCGCCGAGATGCCATGTGTGCCTGCTTCTCCCCGTGTTTCGCCTGGTCGGCGCTCGGGGGTCACCGTCCCCCCGCCCTCCGTTGTCGGACCGGCCCCCTACTATGCCTGGTAAGTGGACGGTCTCGTGGAGCGGGTAGGGTACCTGGACCTTCAAGGGCCCTTTGTGGCGGCGGAATTCCAGTGAGTTGTGAGCAAAGCGGGGGGATGGAGTGATGGCTTCCGGAACGCGTGCCCGGATGCGCGAGCGGTCGCGTGCGCGCGGTGCCGCGGAGCCCCGGCCGCCGCACGCGGGGCAGCCGTCGGCGTCGCGCACGCAGCCGCGGGAGCCGGACGCGCTGCAACTGCGGACGCGGCCCGGGCAGTTCGGGTCGTTCCGGTTGCAACGGGTCGTTCTGCTGGAGCTCGCCGCCGCCGTGCTGCTGACCGGGTGGGTCATCGGCCCGCTGGCGCTGACCGTGGCCGGCGTGGTCGCGCTGGTCCTCGTGCTCCTCGCCTTCGTACGCCGCCGCGGCCGCTCCCTGCCCGAATGGCTCGGTACGGCCAGGGCCCTGCGCACCCGTCTCCGCCAGGCGGCGGGTACGCCGATACAGCCGGGCACGGAGCCCGGGCTCGCCCCCGCCGTGGAGTGCGACCCGAGCCTGCGCACGTACGCGTACGGCGGCCGGGACCGTCGGTCCGTGGGGATGATCGGGGACGGCACGTTCGTGACCGCGGTTCTCCAGGTGGAGGCCGACGCGACGGCGCTGAGGGCCGAGCGGAGCCGGCAGCCGCTGCCGCTGGGCCTGGTGGCGGACGCTCTGCAGGTGGACGGGATCCGGCTGGAGTCGGCGCAGATCGTGCTGCACACGCAGCCCGCGCCCGCGCTGCACCTCCCCCAGCAGTCCGTCGCGGTGAGCAACTACGCGCCGTTGCAGGCACAGACCGGGGCCCCCGCGGTGCGCATCACCTGGATCGCGCTGAAGCTGGACCCGGAGCTGTGCCCGGAGGCCGTGGCCGCGCGCGGGGGTGGGCTCGTCGGGGCGCAGAAGTGTGTCGTGCGGGCCGCTGACCATCTCGCCAGCAGGCTGACGGGGGCCGGTTTCCGTACGACGGTCCTCGACGAGGAGGAGCTGACCGCGGCCGTCGCCACGTCGGCGTGCGCGAACCCGCTGGTGACCGCGGAGGCCGGGCGGACCGACGTGCCGGAGCGGCGGACCGAGGAGTCCGGCCGGAGCTGGCGCTGCGACAACCGCAGGCATACGACGTACTGGGTGCGCCGCTGGCCCCGGTTGGGCGGGCGGGGGCCCGCGCTGCCGCAGCTCGTGGCGCTGCTGACCGCCGTTCCCGCGCTGGCCACGACGTTCAGTCTCACGATGGCGCGCGGTGAGCGGCAGGAGGTGTCGCTCACGGGGCATCTGCGGGTGACGGGGCGCTCCGACGACGAACTGGTCGCCGCCCGGCGCGCGTTGGAGGGCGCCGCACGGCAGGCCGGGGTGGGTCTTGCCCGGCTCGACCGTCAGCAACTGCCCGGCGTGCTCGCCACTCTGCCTCTCGGAGGTGCTCGATGACGGCCACGACGTCACAGCCGGCGGGCGGTTCGGGCGCGTATCCCCCCGGACAGTACGTGCCGGGGGCGGGCGCAGGAGGGTTCGCGCCCGGTGGGGGCCCTGGGTCCGGTGGCGCTCCGGAACCGTCGGCCGCGGACCGGCTCCGCGGCCGGGTGCGCAGCGGGTTCGGGCTGCTCGGCCCGCGGCACGGCCGCCACACCCTGCCCGCGGACCAGCTCGACTCCCTCGCGCTGCCCATCGGGGACGACGGGGTCGTCATCGGCGTGGACGCGGAGGGACAGCCCGCGGTGCTGGGCCTCAACAGGCCGACTCCGTACGACGTCGTCCTGATCGGCGGACTGTGGACCGCGCAGGTGCTCGCCCTGCGGGCGGCGGCCACGGGGACGCGTGTCGCCGTGGAGACGGGGCGGGCGCAGGCCTGGGCGCAGATGGTGCAGGCCGTCGGTGGCGGGCAGACCGGGATGACCGTGTACGACGTGGGGCGGGTGCCGCCGCAGGGTGCGTCGGCCGGGAACCCGGTGCTCGTGGTGCGGGACTGCGGGATGCGGCCGCCGCGCGGGCGGGTCGTCTCGGGTCCCTGGCAGGCGGTGCTGACGCTGCTGCCGTATCTCAGCCCGGTGGCCCCGCGGTTGATGCGGCAGGCGCGGCTCGTCGGAGTGCAGCGCGTCTCCCCGGACGAGGCCGCGGAGATAGGCCGCACGCTGGCGCTGCCCCGGGGGGACATGGACTCCCTGCCGACGCTGGCCGACGGCGTCACACTCTGGTGCGCCGACCGCGACCGGCAGTACGTGATGACCCAGCCGACGGACGCCGAGACCGGATTGTTGGGTACGCCACGCAGGATGGACTGACCCGGCCCAACGGCCGCCCGGTCTGGGGCGTTTGCGACTGATTCGGTCCCGCTTTCATTCGGCTCCATCACCGCAATCACCCGTTTTGTTCGTGCGCGGGGAACATTAGTGTGCGGGCTCCGGGCGAGGGGTGACGGAGCGGGCGGGCGCAGAGGGGCGGACGGGCCTGCCCCGGGGGCGCTTGTGGTGATTAGGCTGGGACCGGGCGCGACATCGAGACCCGTGAGAGGGGCCCTCGGCACCCCAGGGGGACAGCCGGGCGGATTCGGACGACTTCGGACAACGAGAGCGGTCGCCCCAGCACGGCATGAGGGTGCTCGACCACACCAGGAGGAATTGTGAACAGCGATCGGGACGGGATCCGCGGGGGCTGGGCCACGCCCGGCGATGACCAGTCCGACGCCGAGTCCGCCATCGAGACGACGGGCGAGTTCACCATCGACTACGCGCCGCCTGCCTGGTACACGCAGAACGCCTCGGGCGGTTCGGCGGAGGCGGCACCGGTTCCGGAGCCGCAGGCCCCGTCACCGGCGGCTCCTCCGGCGCCCCCTGCCCCTCCTGTCGGCCCGGTTGATCCGGCCCATCCCGTCGGCGCGGTGCCGACGCCCGCTCCGCCGGTCGGCGTGCCCGTCGACCTTCCTCCCCCGCCTCCGGACGGCTTCCAGCAGCAGAGTTGGACGCCAGCGGCTCCTCCGGCTCCTCCGGCCGCGCCGGCCGCGCCGACCGCCGAGGCGGATGCCGGGAACGGGGACCTGGAGAGCGGCGCGACCATGCGTTTCTCCTCCGCGGCGCTGAGGCGTGAGATCGCGTCGCGGGCCGCCGAGTCGGCGGTTGCCGACGGGACGGCCGGAACGGGTGGGGTGAACGCCGGTTCCGACGGATCCCGGTCCTCCGAGTCCGGGGCCGGTTCCGACGCGGCCGGTTCCTCCGGGTCCGGTTCCTCCGGGTCCGGTTCCTCCGGGTCCGGTTCCTCCGGGGCCGGTTCCTCCGGGTCCGGTTCAGGAGGCTCCCGCTCCGACGGTTCGGGAGCCGGATCCGACCGTTCTGCGTCCGGGCAGCAGGCCGGGAACAGCACCGGGGCCGACGTCACTTCCTCCGGCGCGCCCGCGCACGCACCCTCCGGCGCCCCTGTGTCCGACGGCACCTCGTCCGTCGACGTGGCACCCGCCGCGTCCGCTCCCGAAGCCGCGGCTCCGGCCGTCCCCGGTGTCGCCGACGCCGCCGGCGCGGCCCATCCGCACGGTGGCACGGACGGCGGCTCTCCGGAGCCGGCCCAGGAGTCCGAGCAGCCGCCCGCGGTCGGCGGTGCCGGTGCGGGCGCAGGCGCCGTGGAGTCGGCCGACGCCGCCCCGAACGCCGCCCCGGACACCGGCACCGGCACCGGCACCGGCACCGAGGGTGAGGCCCCTTCTGCGACGCCGGACGCGGTACCCGACGACGCCGCCGCCGAATCCGGCTCCGTCCGGAACGCCGCCGTGCAGGACACCGGCGCCCCGGAGGGCACGGCCCCCCAGGCCTCGGAGGCACCGGCGCAGCCCGACGCCCGGCCCGGCGCAGGGGCGGATGTCTCCGCCGGCACCTCCGGTGACGTACCGGCGGCTTCCCCGGCCTGGACACCGCCGCCGGTGCCGCAGAGCGGGCTTCCGCCGTTGCCGCCCGCGTTCCAGCCCGCGGCGCCCGACCCGGCGGTTCAGTGGCCCGCGTCGACGCAGCCGGCCGAGCCGACGGCGCCCCAGGCTCCGGTGCCCCCGCAGCCCCAGCCGCAGGTCACGCCCGTACAGCAGGCCGAGGCCCCCGCACAGGCACCCGTGCCGCCCCAGGCACCCACGCCGCAGCCGCCGTCCTTCCAGCCCCAGCAGCCGTCCCGGCCCGAGGCGCCGCAGCCCTTCCCGCCGCAGGCCCCGCAGCCGGCTCCGGCCGCCTGGACCACGGCTCCCGCGCCGCAGCCGCCCCACGCCGCCCAGGCACAGCCTGCGCCCGCCGACGCCCCGCCGGCCCCCCAGGCCGGTTACGGCTTCCCGCAGCCGGGCGTCCCCGCCCCGCACGCGCCCGCTCCCCAGCCCCCCGCCCCGCGGGCCCCGGCACCGCAGTCCGGTTACGGCTTCCCGCAGACCGGCGCACCGGTCCCGCCGCAGGGTGGTTACGGTTTCCCCCAGCCCGGCACCCCCGCTCCCAGTGCACCGGCCCCGCATTCACCGGGCCCGCAGGCACCCGCGCCCCAGCCCCCGGCCGACCGGTCCGGGTACGGGTTCCCGCACACCGCTCCCCCGGCCGCGCCCAACGCCCCGGCGCAGCAGCCCGGTTACGGCTTCCCGCAGCCGCCCGTCCAGCAGGGCCCCGTGCAGCAGGACCCTCCGTACCAAGGGCACCCGCAGCAGGCTCAGCCCCCGGCCGCGCCCGTGGATCCGCGTGCCGGTGCCGCCTGGCCGCAGCCCATCCAGCACGATCAGCGGCAGCCGACCAACCCGGGTGCCGCACCCCTCGGTTACACCGCCGCGGTGGAGCTGTCCTCCGACCGGCTGCTCAACAACAAGAGGCAGAAGCCGAAGAGCGGCCGTCCGGCCGCGGGCGCCTCGCGGTTCAAGCTCGGCGGCAAGAAGGAAGAGGCGGAGCGCCAGCGGAAGTTGGAGCTGATCCGTACCCCGGTGCTGTCCTGCTACCGGATCGCGGTCATCAGCCTGAAGGGCGGCGTGGGCAAGACGACCACGACCACCGCGCTCGGCTCCACGCTCGCCAGCGAGCGGCAGGACAAGATCCTCGCGATCGACGCCAACCCGGACGCCGGTACGCTCGGCCGCCGGGTCCGCCGGGAGACCGGCGCGACGATCCGCGACCTCGTGCAGGCGATCCCGCACCTCAACTCGTACATGGACATCCGGCGGTTCACCTCGCAGGCGTCCTCCGGGTTGGAGATCATCGCCAACGACGTCGACCCCGCGGTGTCGACGGCCTTCAACGACGAGGACTACCGCCGGGCGATCGACGTGCTCGGCAAGCAGTACCCGATCATCCTCACCGACTCGGGCACCGGCCTGCTCTACAGCGCCATGCGCGGCGTGCTCGACCTCGCCGACCAGCTCATCATCGTCTCGACGCCGTCCGTCGACGGTGCGAGCAGTGCGAGTACGACGCTGGACTGGCTGTCGGCGCACGGGTACGCGGATCTCGTCTCGCGGTCCGTCACGGTCATCTCCGGGGTGCGTGAGACCGGCAAGATGATCAAGGTGGACGACATCGTCGCGCACTTCGAGACCCGCTGCCGGGGTGTCGTCGTCGTACCGTTCGACGAGCACCTCGCGGCCGGTGCCGAGGTCGATCTCGACATGATGCGGCCGAAGGTGCGTGAGGCGTACTTCAACCTGTCCGCGATGGTGGCCGAGGACATCGCGCGCCACCAGCAGTCGCACGGCCTGTGGACGTCCGACGGCAATCCGCCGCCGGTCGCCGCGCCGCCGCTGCCGGGCCAGGCGGTGCCGCCGCAGCCGATGCCGGGGCAGCCCCTGCCCGGACAGGCGCCGGGCGGGCCCTTCCCCGGGCAGATCCCGGGCCAGTACGCGCCCGGACAGCCGGTTCCGGGCCAGGTGCCGGGGCAGCCGGTTCCGGGCCCGTACGCACCCGGACAGCCGATGCCGGGCCAGGTGCCTCAGCAGCCGCATCCGCAGGCACAGCCCGGGCCGGTGTACCCGCCGCATCCCGGCCAGCCCTACCCGCCCCAGCAGGCCCACCCGCAGCAGGGTGCGCCGCAGCAAGGTGCCCCGCAGCCCGGAATCCCGCACCAGGGCGCCCCGCAGCCCGGAATCCCGCACCAGGGCGCCCCCCAGCCGGACGTGCCCCACCAGGGCGCCCCGCAGCCCGGTTACCCGCCGCACCCGGGGCAGACCCCGCCCCCGCCCCCTCAGCAGTAACCGGACCGGTCCCTCCCGGGGGCCGGTCGCCGCTCGGGCCCGCACCGTCGAGGACGGTGCGGGCCCTTCGCATGTCAGCCGGATCCCCTCTCACCCCTGCCTCGCGTACGCATGGACGATACGAGGCGTCAGGCCCCCACCTGGGCGGCTTCAGGGGTCTGGACCAATGAGCGCGAAATCCGCATCAACTCGTTATTTCCGCAGGCCACATGGGGTGCACGCGCCGTTGACGTGCGGAGACCGCCGCTGATAGACACACACATCAACCCCGCCGGCGTCACCCGATCAACCCTGGTCCAGCAGTTCGACAAGCCATCCCTGTGCGAGCGATGACGCGAGGTCACCGACCCATGAACACACACGATCAGCACGGCAGAGTGCCGTTGCGCCCACGGATCCGCCTGCCCCGGCTCGTCGCCCTCGCAGGCGCCGCAGCACTCACTCTCACCGCAGGTCTCGCGACCCCGCTCAACCCTGCGCCCCAGCCGGCCCAGGCCAAGGAGGGCAAGCGGGTCCTCACCGTGGCGGTCGCGCAGAGTGTCGACTCGCTGAGCCCGTTCCTGGCGTCGCGCCTGGTCAGTACGAGCATCCACCGGCTCATGTACGAGTACCTGACCAACTACGACCCCAAGGACAACCACGCGATCCCGGGCCTCGCCACCAAGTGGTCGCCCTCCGCGGACAAGCTCACCTGGACCTACACGATCCGCTCCAACTCCAAGTGGTCGGACGGCGAGCAGGCCACCGCCGAGGACGCGGCGTGGACGTTCAACAAGATGATGACCGACGAGGGCGCGGCGACGGCCAACGGCAGCTTCGTCGCCAACTTCAGGAAGGTCACCGCCCCGAGCCCCACCGAGCTGGTCGTCGAGCTGAAGAAGCCGCAGGCCACGATGGCGGCGCTCGACGTGCCGATCGTGCCCCGGCACGTGTGGGAGAAGGTCGACGACTTCTCCGAGTTCAACAACGACAAGAACTTCCCGATCGTCGGCAACGGACCGTTCGTCCTCACCGACTACAAGGCCGACAGCTACGTCCGGCTCGAGCCCAACAAGAGCTTCTGGCGCGGCGCGCCCAAGTTCGACGAGTTGGTCTTCAAGTACTACAAGGACGGTGACGCGGCGGTCGCGGCCCTGCAGAAAGGGGAGGTGTCGTTCGTCTCCGGACTTGCGCCGGCTCAGGCGTCGGCACTCAGGAGCCAGTCCGACATCAAGGTCAACGACGCCCCCGGCCGCCGCTTCTACGCCCTGGCCACCAACCCGGGCGCCCAGGCCAGGAACGGCAAGCACTTCGGCGACGGGGCCAGGTCGCTGCTCGATGAGAAAGTCCGCCAGGCGCTGTTCCGGGCGATCGACCGCAAGGCCCTCATCGACAAGGTGTTCCAGGGCCACGCCGTCGAGGGCCAGGGGTACATCCCGCCGCGCTTCTCGACGTACTACTGGAAGCCGTCGGCCGGGCAGGAACTCGCGTACGACCCGGCCAAGGCGGCCCGGCTCCTCGACGAGGCCGGCTACAAGAAGAACGGCGACGGCAAGCGCGTCGAGAAGAACGGCAAGCCGATCAACTACCGCGTTCTGTGCCACGCCACCGATCCGAACGACAAGGCGGTCGGCAAGTACCTCAAGGAGTGGTTCGGCAGACTCGGCATCGGTGTCACACTCAACTGCCTGGACAACGTGACCGATCCGTGGCTGGCGGGCGAGTACGACCTCGCGTTCGACGGCTGGTCCGTCAATCCGGACCCGGACTTCGTCCTCTCCATCCACACCTGCGCGGCGCTGCCCGCCACTCCCAAGGACACCGGCGCGACCGACAACTTCATCTGCGACAAGAAGTACGACGGCCTGTACGCGCGGCAGCTCGCCGAGTACGACACGGCCAAGCGGGCGGACCTGGTCAAGCAGATGCAGTCGCGGCTGTACGACTCCGGCTACATGAACGTGATGGCG
Organism: Streptomyces sp. GLSS-08; assembly: GCF_056387915.1. Classification (NCBI taxonomy): domain Bacteria; kingdom Bacillati; phylum Actinomycetota; class Actinomycetes; order Kitasatosporales; family Streptomycetaceae; genus Streptomyces; species Streptomyces sp. GLSS-08. Next base: position 23,509 of record NZ_JBWJAQ010000029.1, on the reverse strand, counting down.
TACCCGAACGCGGTCGAGGCCTATCGTACCGACCAGATCAAGTCGATCACCACCATGCCCGAGGCCGCGGGCAACATCTTCGGGCAGGACGGCTACTGGAGCTGGTGGTCGGCGGTTCCCGCCGCCTCTTCCGGTGAGTCCTCCGACGATTCGAGTTCGACGGGCGCCATCATCGGCATCGTCGCCGGGGTCGTCGTCCTGGCGGGTGCCGGGGTGTTCCTCGCGATGCGGCGCCGCTCCACCGCCGAGGACCGCGAGTAGGGAGCGGGCCGTGATCGACGAGAAGACCGCGAACAGCGAGTAGTAAGAGCCACTGATGACCGCTGAGGCAACACCGGCGCTGGTCGAGGGGACCGGCGGTCCGGCTACGGCCGGGCCGTCGGCCCGCGGCCCGAGGGCGCGCACCACCACCGCGTATCTGCGTTATGTGGCGGGCAAGTTGGGCGGCGCGGCCGTCTCGCTGCTCGCCGTTCTCGTCACCAGTTTCTTCCTCTTCCGGCTGATCCCGGGCGACCCGGTGAAGTACATGACGGGCGGCCGTCAGGTATCGGCTGAGCAACTTGCCTCCTACCGGCGCGAGTTCGGGCTCGATCTGCCGATGTGGCAGCAGTTCACGGACTACTGCGGCAAGGCGCTGACCGGTGACCTCGGAACGTCGTACCAGTTCCGGGCGCCCGTCATGGACAAGGTCACCGAGGCGCTGCCGAACACACTGCTGCTGACCGGCACGGCGTTCGTCCTGTACACCGTGCTCGGCATCTTCCTCGGCACGCGCTCCGCGTGGCGCAACGGCGGGCTCGGCGACCGGCTCAACACCGGTCTGGCACTGACCCTCTACTCGATCCCCTCGTTCTGGCTCGGGCTGCTGCTCATCATCGTCTTCTCGGTGGGCATCGGGCCGGTCCCCGGACTCTTCCCGACCGGCGGCATGGAGTCGGGCGGCGAGCAGGGCTTCGCGTACGTCCTCGACGTCGCCCACCACCTGGTCCTGCCGGTGGTCACGCTCGTCGCCGTCGAGTACGGGCAGACCCTGCTCGTCACCCGTTCCGCGCTGCTGGACGAGATGGGCAGCGACTACCTCACCACCGCACGCGCCAAGGGCCTGCGGGACGACCAGGTCCGCCGCCGTCACGCGGTGCCCAACGCGCTGCTGCCGACGGTCACGCTGATCTTCGTCAATCTCGGCCGTACGGTCGCGGGCGTCATCCTCGTGGAGACCGTGTTCTCCTGGCCGGGGCTCGGCGGCCTGTTCTACCAGGCGCTGAGCGTGCCCGATCTGCCGCTGGTGCAGGGGCTGTTCTTCATCTTCGCGGCGGCGGTGATCGTGATGAACACGCTGGCCGACCTGATCTATCCGCTTCTGGACCCCCGGGTGGGCCGATGACCACGACCGAGTCGGACGGGCCGCTGACGCCCGACGCAGTTCCCCGCGTGTCACCGGCAGGACCGCGCGCCCTCGCCCGGCAGCGCCGCCGACGTTCCGCCGCGCGCTTCTGGCGGCAGTACCGCAGCCACCGGGCCGGTGTCGTCGGTCTCGCCGCGCTCGCGCTGTTCGCGCTGGTCGCCCTGACCGCGCCGCTGACCGTGGGCGCGGGCGTGCAGAACGTGACGGACGCGCCGGGCGGCCCCATGGAGAGCCCGAGCGCCCGTTTCCCGCTGGGCACGGACCAGTTCGGCCGTAACCTGCTGGGCCTGGTGGTGTGGGGGTCCCGCGTCTCGCTGCTCGTGGGACTGCTCGCCGCCGTCCTGTCCGTCGCGATCGGCGCGCTCATCGGCATCACCGCCGGGCACTTCCGCGGCTGGTACGCGACAGTGATCATGCGGATCACGGACTGGTTCCTGGTGATGCCGACGCTCGTCCTCGCGATCGCCCTCGCGACCGTCCTGTCCCGCTCCCTCGGCACCATCATCCTGGCGATCGGCGTCACCACCTGGCCTACGACGGCCCGGCTGGTGCGCGCCCAGACGCTTGCCGTGGAGTCGCGGCCGTACATCGAACGCGCCAAGGCGCTCGGCGGCGGCCACTGGCACGTGATGTCCCGCCATGTACTGCCCAACGTGATGCCGCTGGTGCTGGCGCAGACGACCCTCATCATCTCCTCGGCGATCCTCGCCGAGGCGACGCTCGCCTTCCTCGGCCTCGGCGATCCGACGGTCGTGTCCTGGGGCGGGCTGCTCCAGGACGCGCGTGAGGCGGGCGCGGTCAGCTCCGGCGACTGGTGGTACCTCGTACCGCCGGGCGTGGCGATCGCCGTCGTGGCGCTCGCCTTCACACTGTGCGGACGCGCCGTGGAGTCCGTCCTCAACCCCAGGCTGGGGGTGTCCCGTTGAGCCTGCTCGACGTCCGCGACCTCGAAGTGACCTACGCCGGCGGGGCAGCCGCCGTGCGCGGGGTGAGCCTCTCCCTGGAGGCGGGGCAGAAGCTCGGCATCGCCGGCGAGTCCGGCTGCGGCAAGTCCACGCTGGCCCTCGCGCTGCTGCGGCTGCTGCCCGCGGGCACGCGCACGAGCGGACGGATCCTGCTGGACGGCGAGGACGTCCTGACGATGAAGTGGGGCCGGGTGCGGGCGGTCCGCTGGGCGGGCGCCTCGATCGTCTTCCAGGGCGCGATGCACTCGCTGAACGCCGTGCACCGCATCGGCGACCAGATCGCCGAGCCGGTCCTGCTGCACCGCAAGGCCACCCCCGCGGGCGCGAGGAAGAAGACCGGCGAGCTGCTGGAACAGGTCGGACTCCCCGCCGCCCGCGCGGAGGCGTACCCCCACGAGCTGTCCGGCGGACAGCGCCAGCGCGTCATGATCGCCATGGCGCTGGCCTGCGACCCGCGGCTGGTCGTCGCCGACGAACCGACCACCGCGCTCGACGTGATGATCCAGGCGCAGATCCTGCGCCTGATCGAACAGCTGGTCGCGGACCAGGACCTGGGCCTCGTCATGATCAGCCACGACCTCGCGGTGCTGGCCGACACGTGCGACCGGCTGGCGGTCATGTACGCGGGCCGCGTGGTCGAGGAGGGCCCCGCCCGGCAGGTGTACGAGGACGCGCGGCACCCGTACGGCAAGGCCCTGTCGGCGGCGTTCCCGCGGATCGGTGACGCCGCGTCCCGGTTCGCGCCGCGCGGCCTGCCGGGCGACCCGCCGGACCCGGCCGACCTGCCGGCCGGCTGCACGTTCCATCCCCGGTGCGCGGTGGCACTGGACGGCTGCGCCACGCAGGACCAGTCGCTGCGTACGGCGGGCCCGCGGCGCCGGGCGGCCTGCGTGCACGTCGGCACCACACCCGGACAGGACGCCCCGGCCCCCGCCCGCACCACCCCCGGTCCCGGCACCCCGGCCGCCCACCCGGGCGCCGTACCGGCCGACCCTGACGGCACGACCGACCACCGGCCCGCCGCCGCACACCCAGGACCCGGCACCCCCACGGCCGTGCCGGACACCTCACCCCCCGCCCCCGGCACTCCCAGCGCCCACCCGGGCACCGCACCTCCCGCCCCCGGCGCGACAACCGCCCGCCAAGGCACCACGGACGACGACGCGAGGAGTACCGCGTGACCACCTCCCCCGGCACCGGTCCTGAACACCCCGCCACGCAACCGCTGTTGAGTGCCGAGGGGCTGCGCGTCTCCTTCCCCGGACGGCACGGGGCCGAGCGGGCCCGCGCCGTCGACGGCGTCGACCTGGACATCCGGCCCGGCGAGGTCGTGGCCCTGGTCGGCGAGTCGGGCTGCGGCAAGACCACACTGGCCCGGTCCCTGCTCGGCCTCGTCCCGCCGACCGGCGGCCGGGTCACCTTCGACGGCAAGCCGCTCGACTACACCTCGCGCGCCCTGAAGGCGTACCGCAAGCGCGTCCAGCTGGTCCTCCAGGATCCGAGCGGTTCGCTCAACCCGCGGCACACCGTGTACGACGCGGTGGCCGAGGGACTGCGCATCCACCGCTACGGCGGCGACGAACGTGCGGCCGTGGCGGAGGCGCTCTCCCGGGCCGGGCTCCGGCCCCCCGAGCGCTTCTTCCTCCGCTACCCGCACGAGCTCTCCGGCGGCCAGCGCCAGCGCGTGGTGATCGCGGGCGCACTGGTCCTGGAACCCGAACTCCTCGTCGCCGACGAGCCGGTGGCCTCCCTGGACGCCTCGGTACGCGGCGAGATCCTGTCCCTGCTCCTGAGGCTGCGCACCGAACTGGGCCTCTCCGCCCTGGTGGTGACCCATGACCTCGGCCTGGCCTGGAACATCGCCGACCGGGTCGCCGTGATGTATCTCGGCCGCATCGTGGAGACGGGCGAGGTCGAGCAGGTACTGACGGCACCTCAGCATCCGTACACGCAGGCACTGTTGTCGGTGCTGCCGGAGGCGCCGGGCGAGCCGGTCGTGCTGACCGGCGAGCCGCCGGACCCCTCCCGCATCCCGTCCGGCTGCCGCTTCCACGTCCGCTGCCAGATCCTGGCGAGCGGGGAGGCCGAACGGGCCGGGGTCGCGGACGCGTGCCGCGGCCAGGACCTGGAAGTGCTCGGCGGAGGCGGCGAGGCGCAGGTCGCCTGCCACTGGGCCAGGACCCGCGTCACCGCGTAGGACGTCCGCTGCCGACGGAGAGGGGGCCGGTGCAGTGCACCGGCCCCCTCTCCGTCGACGAACGCCGACTACTCGCCCTCGTACGCCTCGATCAGCTCCAGCGACCGCTTGACGTCGTCCGCGATGGCCACCAGCAGCTCGTCGATGGAGTCGAACCTGGCCTGGCCGCGGACGAAGGCGAGGAAGTCGACGGCGACGTGCAGGCCGTACAGGTCCAGGCCGACCCTGTCGATGGCGTACGCCTCGACGGTCCGCTCGGTGCCGTCGAACTGCGGGTTCGTGCCGACGGAGATGGCGGCCGGCATCGCCTCGCCCTGGGCGTGCAGCCAGCCTGCGTAGACGCCGTCGGCGGGGATCGCGGTGTGCGGGAGCGTCTCGACGTTGGCGGTGGGGAAGCCCAGCTCACGGCCCCGCTGGGCACCGCGCACGACGACGCCCTCGACGCGGTGCGGGCGGCCGAGGATCTCGCGCGCGCCCTGGATGTCGCCCTCGGCGACCAGCCTGCGGGTGAGGGTCGAGGAGAAGGGCTCCCCGGCACCGGCCTCACCGGTCACGTACAGGTCGACGACCTCGACCTCGAAGTCGTACGTCCGCCCCTGCTCACGCAGGAAGTCGACGTTGCCCGCGGCCCGGTGACCGAAGCGGAAGTTGGGCCCCTCCACGACGGCCTTCGCGCGCAGCCTGTCGACGAGGACCTTGGCGACGAAGTCGGCGGGCGACAGCTTCGAGAACTCGGTGGTGAAGGGAAGGATGAGCAGGGCGTCCACACCCAGCTCGGCCATCAGCTCGGCCCGCCGGTGGTGCGGCGCGAGCAGCGGCGGATGGCTTCCGGGGCGCACGACCTCGCTGGGGTGCGGGTCGAAGGTGACGACGACGGAGGGAACGCCCAGCTCGCGGGCGCGGTCCACGGCATGCCGGATGATCAGCTGGTGCCCGCGGTGCACCCCGTCGTAGGAACCGATGGTGACGACGCTGCGCCCCCAGTCCTCGGGGATGTCCTCCAAGCCACGCCAGCGCTGCACTGTGACCGCTCCTTGTCGAACCTGTGTCCGTGGTTGCCTCATACGCAGGACTAAGGGTGCCATGCCGAGGTGGTTCGGCTCGCATCGGCATGGGCGCTGTGACGGGGCGCACCTCCGCGCCGGACTCAGACGGGGACCCGTACCTCCGCGAGTTTCTCGATCAGGCGCTGGGCGCTGGGTCCCACCACCGCGGACCAGTCCTGCGGAGCGTCGGTGAGCCAGCCCGCGGCCAGGGCCGCGAAGCCCGGCACTTCCCTGGCCAGGTCGACCAGGCCGCAGTCTAAGAGGGTGGCCCCGTCCGGGGTGCGGACCAGCAGGAGACCCGTACGGCGCACCAGCTCACGGGCGTGTCGTCCGTCGCCGCGTGCCGCACCGGCCGCCGCGGCACGCAGCAGGGCGTCGAGGACGCCGAGGTCCCGCTCACCGGCGAGCAGCAGTTCCAGCAGTTCGTGCCGGAGCGCCCGCGAGCGCGGGTCGCCCGGGGTTGCGAGGACGGACGCGAGCCGGGCCCGTACCGCGGGCGGGCCGCCGTCCAGCAGCCCCGTGACGAGGGGCAGGAGCACGGCACGTGCGTCGCAGCCGTGTTCCAGACGGCGTTCCACGCAGGCAGCCACGTGCCGGGCGGCCCCGGGGCACAGCTCGACGGCCTCCCGTACGAGAGCGGCGACGCGGTGGGCGAGCGCGGGCGTGGTGGCGTCGGCGAGGGTGCGCAGCACGTCACCCGTGTCGGGGGCGGGTTGCCGCAGCCGCGTCCGGAAGGCGTCGAGCACCGGCTCCGGATCCGTGGTGAGAGCGGGGACGAGGGCGCTCGCGGGAAGCCGCGGGTCACCGGCGGCGAAGTGCTCCAGCGTCGCGGGCAGATACCGGTCCCGGGTCTGTGGGTCGTGGACGAGGAGGGCGAGCGCCGCACCGTGGGCGGCGCCGTCGGCGGGGCGGGCCAGCAGGGCGAACGCCGCGTGGCGCAGCAGGTCACGGTCGGTCTCGGTGCGGACGTGCGGCCCGGTGCGCAGCCCGTACGTCATCGCGGCGGCGTGCCGGGCGGGCCGCTCGTCGTGGGCCCAGCGGTCGACCGCCCGGCACATGGCCGACGGTTCCTCCTCCGCGAGGGCGGCGAGCAGTTCGTCCCCGCGCGGGTGCGCACACCCGGCGAGGGCCTCCGTGAGGTCGTCGAGTGCCCGCCTGCGGTGGGCGTACAGCAGGGCCTGGGCCGCGGTCGCCACGGTGGCGTCCGGCGTCGCGGGCAGCGGACGCTCGTCGTCGAACCAGCGGGTCAGGTGCGGCGCTACGGCGGCGGGGTCGGCGGCGAGGAGCCGGGCGACGGCGTCCAGATAGCGGGGCGCCGACGGGCGGGAGCCTTCCGGAACAGGACGTTCCACACGCGTGCCGGGGCCACCCGCGGGAGCGTCCGCGGCCTCGTCGTGATCGCTCGGGCACGCGCCGGAAGCGTCCGCGCGAGCGCCCGTGTTCCCTCCATGATCCCGCCGGCGCGCGTCGGAACCGATCGCGCAGGCGTCGGCGGAAGGGTCCGCGGCCTCACCGTGATTCCGCCAGGGCTGCCGGGCGGGGGTTGGCCTGCCCGGGGCCGCCGGGTGCGGTGCGTCGTCCGCGACGACCAGTCGCCGCAACAGCTCGAACCGTTCCGACGCCGTCAGCCGCACCGCCTCCCAGAACCACGGCCCGAACTCCCCCGGCACCCGCCGCCCCTGCGCCCGCCACATGACGATCCGCTCGGCGAGCTGCCGCAGCACCCCGGTGTACGGGGTCGCGTCGGGTACGCGCACCAGGACGTCGCGGAGGAGACGGGCGGCCCACCAGACGGCGTCGCCGGGCGGCTCGGGCGCCGCCGGCAGCAGGGCGTCCACGGCGTCGACCAGGTCCTCGAGGCGAGCTGCAGCGGGTTCGGCGCCGCCGTGCTGCCCGGCCAGCAGGAGGAACGCCTCGACGACCGGGCCGATACGGTGCCGCGGCACGGGAGGCGTACGGCGGTACACGTCCGCGGCGGCCTCCCCTCCGGCCCGGGAACGGCCGGGCGGGACGGGCTCCGCGGGACGGGACGGAAGCCGGTCGTCGCCCGCCGCGGACGGGTTCTCCCGGGCCCGGTGGACGAGCGCGTGCAGGGCCGCGTCCAGGTCGAGATGCATGCCCTGGATCCAGTCGGCGAGTTCCTCGTGGGCGAAGCGGTAACCGGTGCCCGCCGGCACGACGAGGCTCTCGGCGAGGACGGCTGAGGCCCATCCCGTGGCGGCGCCTAGCCGGCTCGCGGGGGCCGCGCCCCATGGGAAGACGGACTCGAAGGCCGCGCGGTCCAACTCCCCCTGTCCGGGGCCGAGACAGCGCCGTGCGGCCTCGTGCAGCTGCCCGGAGACCCGCGCCGCGAGCCGCCGTACGGCGGTGCCCCGCAGCCCGTTCGCCGCCGCGAGCCGGATCGCGACGCGCAGGCACATCAGGTCCAGGTGGGCGGCGAAGACCTCGTCCCGGCCGACGGGACCCTGCGGCGTCTCGCCGGCCCCGGCGGGCAGGGCCGCACGCACCTCCGCCAGCAGCCGCAGGGTCAGGGGGTGGCGGGCGTCGGTGTCCCGGAGGACGCCGTCGGGGATCCCGTGGCGTGCGCGGGCCCGCCGGGCCGCCTCCTCGCCCAGGTCGCCGAGCCGCACACAGGGCGGCAGACGATCACCGTCGAACGGCACGGGCCCCCCGTCCTCACACCCCCCGAACCCCGGCCCACGCCCTTCCCGCCCTTCACGCCTCCCGCACCCCGGACCCCCGTCCTCGTGCTCCCCGCACCCCGGACCCTCGATTTGGGGCGCCCCGCACCCCCGCCTCCCGCCCTCGCGCTCCCCGCACCCCCGCCCTTCCCGCCCATCGCACTCACACCCCTCACGCCCCTCACCCAGGCGCACCCCAGCACCACCACCCCCGACCGGACCCACCCCGTCACCCACGGGGCCCGCGCCCGCGGCGCCCGCGTCCTCCGCGCCGGACGCCCGATCCGCACCCCCGCCGACCGGCAGCCTCCCGTCCCGCCCCGGCGGCGGTTCACAGCCGCCGGCACGCCCGCCCGCCCCGTGCAGCAGCTCCCGCGGGAACTGCTCCCCCGCCTGTTCCCAGTACTCCTCCCGGCACGCGACGACCAGCCGCGCACCGCTGTCCCGCAGCCACGCGGCCGTCCCCGCCGCCCACTCGGCGAGCCGGTGGGCCCGTTCGGGCGGCATCTCCTCGGGGCTGTCGAGAAGCAGCAGCAGCGGACGGCCGGCGGTCCGCGCGAGCCGGGCCAGGCGGCCGGGGCCGATGTCGCCCAGCTCGCCCGCGTGGCCGGCGGGCGGCAGCACACCTGCTGCGTCGCCGTCTGTACCGGCGCCGGGGGACCCCGGCGCCCCGGACCGCGAGGCCGCCACGATCCGCCCCGCCCGCTCCAGCGCCCGCGCCGCCGCGTCGGCCACCGAGGTGTCCGTGGCGCGCAGGTCCGCGCCGCGCAGCCACAGCGTGGGCGCCGGTTCCGGGCCCTGGGCCCTTCGTGCGGCGAGCGCCGCCAGTTCCGTCGTACGGCCGCTGCCCGGCCGGCCGACCAGTGCGAGCACCACCGGCCCGCCGGTCGTGAACGCCGCGAACTCCCTGATGACGTCGGGCCGTTCAGCGGTCTCCGGCGCCCCGGCGAAACTCCCGGTGCCGAAGCCCGTCCGCCGTTCCTCGCCCGCGCCCGCCGCCACCCCCGGGTCCGCGGGCGGGCAGGCGGCCCAGGAGCCCGTACGAGCCCGCCCGTCGGCACCGGAACGCCCAGCGGCCCCGCCCCTGGAGAAGGCGGCACCGGCACCCGCACCCACACCGGCACCGGCACCGGCACCGGCACCGGCACCGGCACCGAACACGGTCCCCGGCCCGTCCGACCCCAGCGACGTGGCCGTCAGCTCCAGCACCCCCGCCGGATTCAGATCGGCCCCGTACGCGGGCACCGTCGACGCGTTGCGCGCCAGCAGGTCCGCGAGAACGGGCGGCACGGGGGACCGGCGCAGGGGCACCGCCAGGCCCGCCGTCCGGTGCCCGGTGTGCAGAGCGGTGCCGAGGACCGCGACGACCGCGCCGGTCGCCGCGTCGAGCACGGGTCCCCCGGCCGCTCCGCCGCCGGGCCGGAGCGCGTCCGTGCCCGCCGTGCCGATCGCCAGCTCCAGGGCGGAGTCGAGCCGGTGGAGACGGCCGGTCGCCGGGTACGTCGCGGCCGTCGCGCCGAGCACGCGCGCCTCCCGCCAGCCGCCCGCGGCGATCCGGACGTACGCGCCGGTCTCGACCCCGTCCCGCATGGTGACGGGCAGGGGGCAGAGGCCGAGGTCGTCGGTGCGTACGAGAGCCAGGTCCGCCTCGGGCAGGGCGGTCACGGAGTCGGCGCCCACCACGCGGACGCGGCCGTCGGACGTGCGCAGGACCAGCCGGGCCAGGCCGTCCACCGCCTCGTGGCTGGTGACGACGGTGCCGTGGTGGTCGGCGGCGAAGCCCGTGCCGCGCGGGCGGCCCGCCAGATCGCTGACCTGCACCAGGGCCGCGTCCGGGGCCGCCACCGCCACCGGGGCGACGTCCGGTGTCCGCCGGCCCCCGGTCCGAGGGCCACGTCCCGCCATGGTCGAACCTCCCCGCCGTGCGCCTGGCTCCGACGGTAGACAGGGGTTGATCAGCGGGACAGATCGCGTGGCGAACGCGCCCCCTCGCACACCCTCGGTTCACTCCGAGCGCCCGTCCGAAGGGGTGAACGGACGGGCGCGGATGGATACACCCTTGGATGGGGGAACCGAGGGGGGACCGTGGAGCGGCGATCAAGAACGACACCCATGACCGTCGCTCCACGGACACCGGATGAGCCGGCCGGACGGGACCGCCCGGCGCGTGCTCAGCCGAACACCGCCAGGCTCTTCGCCTTGCCCTTCTGTGCCTCCACCAGCGCGAGGAAGCGCCCCGTCGGGTCGTAGACGGCCACGGCGCCCGCTCCCGCGTACTCCTCGGGCATGTCGAGGCGCACGCCGTTGAGGAGCAGCCGGGCCCGCCGGTCGTCCACGTCCCAGCGGGGGAACGCGGCGGCGGCGGCATCGGCGATGGGCATCACGGTCAGCTCCTGCTGGAGCTGGTCCAGAGTCCTCGCCGTGTCCAGCTTGTACGGGCCGACGCGGGTACGGCGCAGAGCGGTCAGGTGGCCCCCCACCCCGAGGTCCGCCCCGAGGTCGCGGGCGAGCGCCCGGATGTAGGTGCCCGAGGAGCACACCACGGACACGATCAGGTCGAGCACGGGCGTGCCGTCCTGCGCGACCGCGTCCCGGACGTCGTACACCGCGAACGACGAGATGGTCACCGGCCGGGCCGGGATCTCGAAGTCCTCGCCCTCACGCGCCCGCTTGTACGAGCGCACCCCGTCGATCTTGATGGCGCTGACCTTGGACGGCACCTGCATGATGTCGCCGCTCAGCGCGGCGATCCCGGCGTCGATGGCGTCGCGCCTGATGCCGGAGGCGTCGGTTGAGGAGATGATGTCGCCCTCGGCGTCGTCCGTCAGCGTGTTCTGGCCGAGCCGGATCGTGCCGAGGTATTCCTTCTCGGTGAGCGCGAGGTGCCCGAGCAGCTTGGTCGCCTTCTCGACGCCGAGGACGAGCACGCCCGTCGCCATGGGGTCGAGAGTGCCGGCGTGGCCGACGCGGCGCGTTCTGGCGATCCCGCGCATCTTTGCGACCACGTCGTGCGAAGTGAAGCCCGACGGCTTGTCTACGACGACAAGCCCGTCGGGCGTCCTGTGCTTCTCCGTCATTCGGCGGCGTCGTCCTCGTCGTCGTCCTCGCCCGGCTTCTTGTACGGGTCGGCGTCGCCCGCGAAGGCGGCGCCCGCCGAGACCTCGCGGACCTTCGCGTCGGAGGCCCGCGCCTTGTCGAGGAGGTCCTCGATGGTCTTGGCGGTGTCGGGCAGGGCGTCCGCCACGAAGGTGAGGGAGGGCGTGAACTTCACACCGGCCGCCGCACCCACCGCGGAACGGAGCACGCCCTTGGCGCTCTCCAGGCCCGCGGCCGCCGCCGCCCGCTCCTCGTCGTCCCCGTACACCGTGTAGAAGACGGTCGCCTCCCGGAGGTCCCCGGTGACCCGGGTGTCCGTGATGGTCACATGCGAACCGAGCCGCGGGTCCTTGATCCCGCGCTGCAGCTTCTGGGCCACCACCTCTCGGATGAGGTCCGCCAGCTTCTTAGCCCGCGCGTTGTCGGCCACTGGTCCGTCTCCTTCTTCGCCTTGCTTGTTCCGTCAGTCTTCGTCTTTGTGGAGTCTGCGCCGAACCGACAGCAGATCCACCTCCGGTCGCGCCGCGACGAGCCGTTCGCACCGGTCCAGGACGTCGGTGAGGTGCTCGGTGTCTCCGGAGACCACCGCCAGACCGATCTCGGCCCTGCGGTGGAGGTCCTGGTTGCCCGTCTCCGCCACGCTCACCGGGTACTTCCGCTGAAGCTCGGCGACGATCGGCCGGACGAGGGAGCGCTTCTCCTTCAGCGAGTGGACGTCGCCGAGAAGCAGATCGAAGGACAGTGTCCCCACGTACATGTGTGTCCGGATGTCCCGCCGGTACGGGGTAGATGGCCCAGCCAAATGTTTGGCGGGACACCAGAACCGTACAACGAAGGGCCGGGGTCCTCGACAGGGTTTCCGGGGCGCGACCCCCGCAAACGGCAAGCTGGCCGGCGGTGACTTGTCACCGCCGGCCAGCTCACACAACCGCTTTACGAGCGCGGCTTCTCCCGCATCTCGTACGTCGCGATGACGTCGTCGACCTTGATGTCGTTGAAGTTTCCGAGGTTGATACCACCCTCGAAGCCTTCGCGGATCTCGGTGACGTCGTCCTTGAAGCGACGCAGCCCGGAGATGTTGAGGCTCTCCGCGATGACCTTGCCGTCGCGGATGAGGCGCGCCTTGGTGTTGCGCTTGACCTCGCCCGAGCGGACCAGGACACCGGCGATGTTGCCCAGCTTGGACGACTTGAAGACCTCGCGGATCTCCGCCGTGCCGAGCTCGACCTCCTCGTACTCCGGCTTCAGCATGCCCTTCAGGGCCGCCTCGATCTCCTCGATGGCCTGGTAGATCACCGAGTAGTACCGGACGTCGACGCCCTCGCGCTCCGCCATCTGCGCCGCGCGGCCCGCAGCGCGGACGTTGAAGCCGATGACGATCGCGTCGGAGCCGGTCGCCAGGTTGATGTCCGACTCGGTGACCGCACCAACACCGCGGTGCAGGATGCGGATGTCGACCTCCTCGCCGACGTCGAGCTGGAGCAGCGAGGACTCGAGAGCCTCCACCGAACCGGACGCGTCGCCCTTGATGATGAGGTTGAGTTCCTGCACCAGACCGGCCTTGAGGGCCTCGTCCAGGTTCTCCAGGGAGAACCGGACTCCGCGCCGGGCGAAGTTGGCGTTGCGCTCACGCGCCGCGCGCTTCTCGGCGATCTGGCGGGCCGTGCGGTCCTCGTCGACGACGAGGAAGTTGTCGCCGGCGCCGGGGACGTTGGTGAGACCGAGGACGAGGACCGGGGTCGAGGGACCCGCCTCTTCCACGTTCTCGCCCTTGTCGTCGAGCATCGCGCGGACACGGCCGTACGCGTCGCCGACCACCATGGTGTCGCCGACCCGCAGGGTGCCTCGCTGGACCAGGACGGTCGCGACGGCACCGCGGCCGCGGTCGAGGTGGGACTCGATCGCAATACCCTGCGCGTCCTGCTCCGGGTTGGCCCGAAGGTCGAGCGAGGCGTCCGCGGTGAGGACCACGGCCTCCAGCAGGCTCTCGATGTTGAGGCCCTGCTTGGCGGAGATGTCGACGAACATCGTGTCGCCGCCGTACTCCTCGGCCACCAGACCGAACTCGGTGAGCTGGCCGCGCACCTTGGTCGGGTCCGCGCCCTCGACGTCGATCTTGTTGACCGCGACCACGATCGGCACGTCGGCCGCCTTGGCGTGGTTCAGCGCCTCGATCGTCTGGGGCATCACACCGTCGTTGGCCGCCACCACGAGGATCGCGATGTCGGTCGACTTGGCACCACGGGCACGCATGGCGGTGAACGCCTCGTGACCCGGGGTGTCGATGAAGGTGATCTTGCGCTCTTCGTCGTTGACCTGAGTCGTGACCTGGTACGCACCGATGTGCTGCGTGATACCGCCGGCCTCGCCCGCGACGACGTTCGTCTTGCGGATGGTGTCGAGGAGGCGGGTCTTACCGTGGTCGACGTGACCCATGACGGTCACGACCGGCGGACGCGCGACGAGGAACTCCTCGCCACCCTCGTCCTCGCCGAACTCGATGTCGAAGGACTCGAGCAGCTCGCGGTCCTCCTCCTCGGGGCTGACGATCTCGAGGACGAAGTTCATCTCGTCCGCGAGGAGCTTCAGCGTCTCGTCGGAGACGGACTGCGTGGCAGTGACCATCTCGCCGAGGTTCATCATCACGCCGACGAGCGACGCCGGGTTCGCGCCGATCTTCTCCGCGAAGTCGGTGAGGGACGCACCGCGCGACAGGCGGACGGACTGTCCGTTGCCGCGAGGCAGCATGACGCCGCCGACCGACGGGGCCTGCATGGCCTCGTACTCCTGGCGCCTCTGCCGCTTCGACTTGCGGCCACGACGGGCGGGCCCGCCGGGACGGCCGAACGCACCCTGCGTGCCTCCACGGGCACCGGGACCACCCGGACGACCGCCGAAGCCGGGACGGCCACCGCCGCCACCGGGACCACCCGGACGGCCGGCGAAACCGCCGCCACCGCCACCGGGACCACCCGGACGACCGGCGAAACCGCCACCGGGACCAGCGGGACGACCGGCGAAACCGCCGCCGCCACCCGGACGACCGCCGCCACCGGCACCGCCGGGACGACCGCCGCCACCGGGACCGCGGCCACCGCCGGGGCCACCACCGGGACGCGGGCCCGCAGCGGGACGCTGCGGCATCATGCCGGGGTTCGGACGGTTGCCGCCGGGGGCGCCGCCGGGACGCGGAGCGCCGCCCTGCGGGCGGGGCATGCCGCCCGGAGCCGGACGGGCACCGCCCTGGCCCTGCGGACGCGGAGCGCCACCGGGACCACCCTGCGGACGGGGACCACCCTGGCCGGCACCCTGCGGGCGCGGGGCGCCCGGGGCACCGGGGCCGCCGGGACGCGGAGCGCCGCCCGGACGGGGCGCCTGCGGGCGCGCCATACCGGTGGAGCCACCAGAGGTGAAGGGGTTGTTGCCCGGACGGGGACCGGCCGGACGGGCGCCCGGACGCGGGGCCTGGCCGCCGGGACGCGCGGCGCCCTGACGGTCACCGCGGTCGCTGCGCTCGGGACGGTCACCACGGCCCTGGCCGCCCTGGCCGGGACCACCGGCGGGACGGGCACCGGGACGCGGAGCCTGGCCGCCGGGACGCGGAGCGCCCGGACGGGCACCCGCGGCGGGGGCGGAGGGAGCCGACGGGGCCGCCGGAGCCGAGGGCGGCGCGGTGAACTCGGGCGCGGCCGGAGCCGGAGCCGCCGGAGCGGGCTTCGGCGCGGGCTTGGGACCCGGGCGCGGGCCCGCTGCCGCCGGGGTGACCGGAGCAGCCGGGGCGGCAGGCGCCGCGGGCTTCTCGGCCGCGGCCGGCTTCGGGGCCGGCGGGCGCGGGGCGGCCGGACGGGCCGCCTGCGCCGGAGAGGGGGCTGCCGGACGAGCCGGCGAAGACCTGCGCGGGGCGGACTTGCCGCCGCCGTTGCTGCCCTGCTGGAAAGCATCGGTCAGCTTGCGTACAACGGGCGCCTCGATCGTCGAGGACGCCGAACGGACGAATTCACCGAGTTCCTGGAGCTTGGCCATGACGGCCTTGCTCTCAACTCCGAACTCCTTGGCGAGTTCATATACCCGGACCTTAGCCACATCGCTCCTTTTAGGTCCGGGTTGCGTCCGGACCGTCGCTACTTCATGGGCGTACTCATCGCGTGCTCATCGAGTGCTCATCGCAATCTCGACCTACTTCCAACTCGCGGGGTACCAAGGCCGCACGGGGTTCCGTGCGACACATGTCTTACGGTGTTGCCTGCTCGGCAACCGTCTCCTCGACCGCTCGGCGCAAGGCCGACATGTCGAGCACTCCCTGGGCACGCAGCGCCCGTGGGATCGCCCGGCGGCGGACCGCCAGGTCGAGACAGGCCACGGTGGGGTGCACGTATGCACCCCGGCCGGGCAGCGTACCGCGAAGATCGGGGACGCATGCGCCCTCGATCGCCACGATGCGCAGCAGATCGGTCTTGGCCGCTCGATCCCGGCACCCCACACAGGTGCGTTCGGGGCATGCGCAGTCTCGCGTCCGGCCAGACACTCTTAAGTCTACCTCCCCGCACGGACCTCACCCCTTTGGGGCAAGAATCGAACAGTTGCCGTGCGTAAAACTGTCGTGATCGAAGCGTCACACGGCCGGGATCCGTCCCCCGGCCGTGCGTGTGCCCGCGTCAGTCCCGCTTCTCGTCCGGCTGCTCGGTGTCCGGTCGGATGTCGATGCGCCAGCCGGTCAGCCGGGCGGCGAGGCGGGCGTTCTGGCCCTCCTTGCCGATGGCCAGCGACAGCTGGTAGTCCGGGACCGTCACCCGCGCGGAGCGGGCCGCGAGGTCGACGACCTCGACCTTGGAGACCCGGGCCGGGGACAGCGCGTTCCCGACCATGTCGGCCGGGTCGTCCGACCAGTCGACGATGTCGATCTTCTCACCGTTGAGCTCGGCCATCACGTTGCGCACCCGGCCGCCCATGGGGCCGATGCAGGCGCCCTTGGCGTTCAGGCCCGAGCGTGTGGAGCGCACCGCGATCTTGGTGCGGTGGCCGGCCTCGCGGGCGATGGCCGCGATCTCGACCGAGCCGTCGGCGATCTCCGGCACCTCGAGGGCGAACAGCTTCTTGACCAAGTTCGGGTGCGTACGGGACAGGGTCACCGAGGGGCCGCGTACGCCCTTGGCCACCCGCACGACGTACGAGCGCAGGCGGGTGCCGTGCTGGTACTGCTCGCCGGGCACCTGCTCCTGCACCGGCAGGATGGCCTCCATCTTGCCGATGTCGACCATCACGTTCTTCGGGTCGCGGCCCTGCTGGACGACGCCCGTGACGATGTCGCCCTCCCGGCCCGCGTACTCACCGAGGGTCGCGTCGTCCTCGGCGTCCCGCAGACGCTGCAGGATCACCTGCTTGGCGGTGGTGGCGGCGATACGGCCGAATCCCGACGGTGTGTCGTCGAACTCGCGCGCCTCCTGCCCCTCCTCCAGCTCCGCCGGGTCCTCCTTCGCCCACACGGTCACGTGACCGCTCTCCCGGTCGAGCTCCACGCGCGCGTGGCGGCGGCTTCCGTCGGTGCGGTGGTAGGCGATGAGGAGGGCCGACTCGATCGCTCCGACCAGCAGGTCGAAGGAGATCTCCTTCTCCCGTACCAGGCCCCGCAGGGCACTCATGTCGATGTCCACGGCTACGCCTCCTCTGCGTTCTCTTCGTTCTCGTCGTTCTTGGTCCTGCGGTTGAACTCGACCTGGACGCGCGCCTTTGCGACGTCCGAGAAGGCGAGCCGCCTGGCGGTGGGTCTGCGCCCCTTCACGCCGGGCACTTCGACGTCGATGCCGTCGTCGTCGACCTCGAGGATCCGGGCGACCAGTTCGTCGCCCTCGCCCAGCTGGAACTTCACGAGCCGGTCGACGGCGCGTACGTAGTGGCGGTGCTCCGTGAGCTCGCGCTCGGCACCCGGGGTTCCGACCTCGAGGGTGTACTCGCCCTCGCCCATCGCGTCCGTCTCGTCGAGCTTCGCCGAGAGCGCGCGGCTCACATCGGCGATCTGGTCGAGGTCGGCACCGGCGTCCGAGTCGACAACGACACGCAGCACCCGCTTGCGCCCGACCGAGTCCACTTCGATCTGCTCGAGATCGAGTCCCTGAGAGCCGACGAGCGGTTCCAGCAGTTCTCGCAGCCTCTCGCTCTGGGTGGTGCTCATCCGGGTGACTCCTCGGCCGCGTGTGCTGTTGTGGGTTGGTCGCGTGTCAGGTGAAAGGGTATCCGGTCGCGGGGGGTGTTGCCGTCCACCGCGGCGGGGCGGCACGCGGGACGGGACTCCCCCGC
The DNA here is from genome assembly GCF_056387915.1 of Streptomyces sp. GLSS-08. Classification (NCBI taxonomy): domain Bacteria; kingdom Bacillati; phylum Actinomycetota; class Actinomycetes; order Kitasatosporales; family Streptomycetaceae; genus Streptomyces; species Streptomyces sp. GLSS-08. The sequence goes on along the minus strand of NZ_JBWJAQ010000029.1, from coordinate 5,825 downwards.
TCCCGGGAGAGCCGCTGGCGGGCGCCGGGCCGGTGCGCGGGTACCGTGATCGCGGGCCTGCCGCCCTCCCTGTCGTTCGAGCCTGCCGAGGACGTCTGCCGTGCCGTTCACCCTGCCGCCGCGCACCCCGTCGGGGCCGCGCCGAAGGAGCCTGCTCGCGTCGGCCGCGGGCGCGTTCGCGCTCGCGGGCTGTACCGCCCACGAGTCCGCCACCGACACCGCCGACGGGAGCCCTTCCGCGGGCGACCGGGCACGCGCGCGTGCGGCCCGCGACAGCGAGACGCTCGCCGCGCGGTACGCCGCCGTGACCGCCGCCCATCCGCCCCTGGCCGGGCGGCTGGACCCGCTGCGCGCCGAGGTCGTCCGCCACGCACGAGCCTTCGGAGCGGGCGCGCGGACGTCGGCCTCCCCCTCGCCCTCCCGTTCGGCATCGGCATCGGTCTCCGCGGTTCCGTCCGCGAGCGCCTCCGCCGTACCGGAGCGGGAGAAGGACGCGCTCGCCGAACTGGCCGCGGCGGAGCGCACCCTGGCGGACCGGCGCGCCAAGGAGCTGATGGAGGTGCCGGGCGAACTGGCCAGGCTGCTGGCCTCGGTGGCGGCGGCCGGCGCGGCCCACGCCTTTCTGCTGACGGAGGACGGCAAGTGAGCACGGCGGGTAACGGGAGGAAGGCCGCGGAGCTGAAGGCCCTGCAGGCCGCACTGGGCGCCGAACACGCCGCCGTGTACGGATACGGCGTCGTCGGCGGCAGGATCGCCGCGGCGCGGCGGGACGAGGCACGGGCGGCCTACGACGCGCACCGGGCGCGGCGCGACGAGCTGGAGCGTCTCGTGCGTGACCTGGACGGGAAGCCGGTGGCCTCGGCGGCCGCGTACGCGCTGCCGTTCGCCGTGCCGGACTCGGCAGCGGCCGTGCGGCTCGCGGCCGAGCTGGAGGACCGGCTGGCCGGTGTCTACGGCGACCTGGTGCGGGCAGCCGGGGGGACACGGCGGCGCGGCGCCGCGGACGCGCTCCGGGAGGCGGCGGTGCGTGCGGTGCGCTGGCGCGGCGAGAGCGTAGCCTTCCCTGGGCTCGCCGAGCGGGCGGCCGGCCCCTCGGCGTCGGTGGCCCCGCCGACGTGACGCGACCTGGAAGGAACGACTCGCGGATGGCTTTCGAACCGCCGCATCGCCTCGTGCGGGCGCTCGGCGAGACGCGGCAGAACGGGACCGACGCGGCCGCCGAGTGGCTGGAGAAGCTGCCCGAGCAGGTTCAGCGGGCCGTCGGTCTACGCGAGTTGACGGTCGAGCGGGTGCAGGCTCCGGGTGGCCGCAGCAGTCTGGTCGTCCTGGTCCGGCTGGCCGACGGGACACCCGCCGTGCTGAAGCTGGCGCCCGAGCGGGCCCGGCCCGCGCACGAGCGGGCGGCACTGGCGCACTGGGACGGCTTCGGCGCCGTGCAGCTGCTCGATCGCGGCGACGCGCAGGGGGTGCTGCTGCTGGAGCGGCTGCACCCCGAGGTGTCGGTGCGGTCGCTGCCCGAGGCGAAGGCGCTGCTGGAGGCCGCCGGGACGCTGCGGCGGCTGTGGGTCGAGCCGCCGTCCTGGCATGTCTTCGAGACGGTGGCCGAGCGGACCGGCCGGCAGGCCGAGGCGATGCGGGCGAGCGCCGACAGTGAGAGCGGACCGCTGGTGGACGCGGCGCTCGCGGCGCGTGAGGAGCTGCTCGCCGGTGACCCCGAACAGCGGCTGCTGCACGGCACGTTCCGGCAGAGCAAGGTGCTGGCCGGGGAGCGGCTGCCGTGGCTGGCGGTGGGCCCCGATCCGGTGGTCGGCGAGTGCGCCTTCGACCTGGCCCGGCTGGTCCGGGACCGCGTGGAGGACCTGATCGCCTCGCCGTCGGGCGCGTCGATCACCCGCCGCCGGGTGAAGCGGCTGGCCGAGTCGCTGGACCTGGACCAGGAACGGCTGCGGGGCTGGACCCTGTTCCGGGCGGTGGAGTCCGGCGTCAGGGCCCGGCGGGTGGGGCGGGCACAGGACGCGGAGCTGCTGCTGGAGTTCGCGGGCTGGCTCTGAGGGGCCCCCGCGGCCGCTCCCCGGCGGCGGGCACGCGGTGACACGCACTCCCCCACTGCTGAAGGGGCGTGGGAGGTACCCCACCTGTCGTAAGGCCGTGGGAGGTACCCCACTCGCCGCACCGGGCGCAGACTCAAGTACGTCCGGTACGAGGCTCCACGCCCGGAGGGCGGCCACGCGCCTGACGCCGCGGGGCCGCCCTCCGGGCGACGACGGGAATGGCCGGACGGCCCCTAGGCCGACAGGCGGGCGATGGCCTCGTCGACGGTGAGCTCCTCGCGCTCACCGGTGCGGCGGTCCTTGAGTTCCAGGACGCCCTCGGCGGAGCGACGGCCGGCGACGAGGATCTTCGGCACGCCGATGAGTTCGGCGTCGGTGAACTTCACGCCCGGCGACACGCCGGCCCGGTCGTCCACCAGGACCCGTACGCCGGCCTCGGCCAGCTTCTCGGAGACGTCCAGGGCCAGTTCGGTCTGCAGGGCCTTGCCCGCGGCGACGACGTGGACGTCGGCCGGGGCGATTTCCTTGGGCCAGCACAGGCCCTGCTCGTCCGCCGACTGCTCCGCCAGCGCGGCCACGGCACGCGAGACGCCGATGCCGTACGAGCCCATGGTCACGCGGACGGGCTTGCCCTGCTGGCCGAGGACGTCGAGCTGGAAGGTGTCCGCGTACTTGCGGCCCAGCTGGAAGATGTGGCCGATCTCGATGGCGCGGTCCAGCTTCAGGCCGGTGCCGCACTTGGGGCAGGGGTCGCCCTCCTCGACGACGACGACGTCGAGGTGGTCGTCGACCTCGAAGTCGCGGCCGGCGACGACGTTCTTCGCGTGCTTGCCGGCCTTGTTGGCACCGGTGATCCAGGCGGTGCCGGGCGCGACGCGCGGGTCGGCGATGTAGCGGACCTTGTCCAGGCCCTGCGGGCCGACGTAGCCGCGTACGAGGTCGTCGCGGCCCTCGAAGTCCTCGGCCGTGACCAGCTCGACGACCGCCGGGGCGAGGTGCTCGCCGAGCTTGCCGAGGTCGACCTCGCGGTCGCCGGGGACGCCGACGGCCACGATCTCGCCGTCGACCTTGACCAGCAGGTTCTTCAGGGTGGCGGAGGCGGGGACGCCGAGGTGGCCGGCCAGCGTCTCGATGGTCGGGGTGTCGGGGGTGTCCAGCTCCTCGACCGGGCCGTGGTCTCCCTGGACGGGGGCGAGGGCGAAGGTGACCGCCTCCGTGTTCGCCGCGTAGTCGCAGGCGGGGCAGTCCACGAAGGTGTCCTCACCCGCGGCGGCGGGGGCGAGGAACTCCTCGGAGGCCGAGCCGCCCATCGCGCCGGAGACGGCGGAGACGATGCGGTAGTCCAGGCCGAGGCGCTCGAAGATCTTCTGGTACGCGGCGCGGTGCAGCGCGTACGACTCGGCCAGGCCCTCGTCGGTGGTGTCGAAGGAGTACGAGTCCTTCATCTGGAACTCGCGGCCGCGCAGCACGCCGGAGCGGGGGCGGGCCTCGTCGCGGTACTTCGTCTGGATCTGGTAGAGCATGACCGGCAGGTCCTTGTAGGACGTGCACTGGTCCTTGACGACCAGGGTGAAGATCTCCTCGTGGGTGGGGCCGAGGAGGTAGTCGCCGCCCTTGCGGTCCTTCAGGCGGAACAGCAGGTCGCCGTACTCCTCCCAGCGGCCGGACGCCTCGTAGGGCTCCTTGGGGAGCAGGGCCGGCAGCAGGACCTCCTGGGCGCCGATCGCGTCCATCTCCTCGCGGACGACGCGGGAGATGTTGTCGAGGACCTTCTTGCCCAGCGGCAGCCAGGTCCAGATGCCCGCGGAGTTGCGGCGCACGTAGCCGGCGCGGACGAGCAGCTTGTGGCTGAGCGTCTCGGCGTCCGCCGGGTCGTCACGCAGTGTCTTGACCATCAAACGGGACATGCGCTGGACCTGGGCCATGATTCTCGACTCCTGCTGCGTAAGGGTGATGGCAAGGAGGTTAGCCGGGCGGTACGGGACGGTGGAAATCGGATTACGGGCGCCGCCGCCGGCCGGGGGTCGCTAGCGGCGCCGCAGCGGGAGCGGGGCACCCATGACCACGTACGGTTTCGGGGCGCTCGGGAAGAGGACCTGGCGCGCCAGGTCCGTGTAGCCGAGGGAGCGGTACAGGCCGCGGGCGGGGCTCTCGGTGTCGATCGCCGAGAGGATGGAGCGGGGTTGTGCGGCGCCGTCCGTCAGGGTGGTGATCAGGGCGCGGCCGATGCCCTGGTTCTGGTGGTCGGGGTGGACGTGCAGCTCGGTGATCACGAAGGAGTTGTCGAGCCAGCCGTCCTGGCCCTGGCCGCGCAGATACGGCTCCACGACGGTGGACCACCAGTGCGTGCGGTCGTTGGGCATGCCGTAGACGAAGCCGGCGAGCCGTCCGTCGGCGGTGGTGGCGCCGAGCGCGCGGGCCCCCGGGTACACCAGGTGCCGCAGCACGATCTGCCGGCGTACGGCGATCTCCTCGGCGCCGAGCCCGAACGCGAGGGCCTGTACGGCGAGCGCCTCGTCGACCCGCGCGGCGAGATCCAGCGTGCCGATGACCACGTCGCCGGGGTGGTGGGGCCCCTGACCGGGAAAGCGCAGCATGCCGGGGAGACTACAGGCAGCTCCGGGGTGTCAGAACAGCACGCTCATGAAGGCCCCGACCTCGCGGAATCCCACGCGCCGGTACGTCGCGCGGGCGGCGGTGTTGAAGTCGTTGACGTAGAGACTGACGAGGGGCGCGACGTCGGCGAGCGCGTAGCGCAGGACGGCGGCCATGCCGGGCGCGGCGACTCCCCGGCCCCGGTGCTCGGGGGAGACCCAGACGCCCTGGATCTGGCAGGCGTGGTCGGTGGCGGCGCCGATCTCGGCCTTGAAGACGACCTTGCCGTCCTCGCCCAGGCGGGCGAACGAGCGTCCCGCGCCGACGAGTTCGGCGACCCGGGCCTGGTAGAGCAGTCCGCCGTCACCGGCCGTCGGGGAGACGCCGACCTCCTCGGTGAACATCGCCACGCAGGCGGGCATGATCGTCTCCATCTCGTCCTTGCGCATACGGCGGACGTACGGATCCGGGGCGATGTCGTCGGGGAGCCGGTCGGTGACCATCAGCGGCTGATTGCCGCGGACCTCGCGGGCGGGTCCCCAGTTGGGTTCGAGCAGCCGCCACAGCTGGGCGGTGGGTCCGGCGGGGCCGACGATGGAGGAGCAGCGGCGGCCCGCGCGGCGGGCGCGGTCGGCGAAGGCGCGGACGGCGCGGGGGGTGGCGCAGATGGGGACGAGGTTCGCGCCCGCGTAGCACAGGGACGTCAGCATGCCGTCCTCGTACCAGCCCCACATCTCGCCGCCGAGGCGCCAGGGGTCGAGGCCCGCGACCTTCACCCGGGAGGCCACGAAGGCGTTCGCCACCGGCTCGCTGTCGAGGACGGCGAGCGCGGCGTCCAGGTCACTCGGTTCGAGGACCCTGGTGGTGGTCTGGGTCAACACGTGCGGGGGCCTCACCATACGGTCTGCTGATCTCCGCACTGTACCTGTCAGGGGTGTGCGGCGCCGCCGGTGTCCGCGGCCCGGAAACCCGTGCGGCGGCCCGGGAGCGAGGGGCTCCCGGGGCGGGGGCGTTGGGCGGAGGGTCAGCCCGCGACCGACACCGAGGGCTCTCCGGAGGCGATGCCGTCGGCCTCCATCTGCTCGGCGAGTTTCATCGCCTCTTCGATGAGGGTCTCGACGATCTTCGACTCGGGAACGGTCTTGATGACCTCGCCCTTGACGAAGATCTGCCCCTTGC